>NZ_JAYMRT010000019.1:0-119908 GCF_038900515.1 Burkholderia sp. JPY481 | reverse complement strand
TCGCCGCCGAGACGCGACTTGCGGCGCTATCGAAGCGTGCGACGACCACGCTCGAGCGCGCCCAGGTCACGTTCTGGCAGATGGATGTCTACCTGATGCTCGACCAGAGCGAAAACGCGATCGCCGTCGGCCTCGCCTTCCTTCGGCATGTGGGCATCGAGTGGTCACCCCACCCGGATGACGCGACGGTGCGCCGCGAATACGAGCGCATCTGGTCACTGCTTGGCGACCGGAGCATCGACGAACTCATCGATTTGCCGCCGATGGGGAATCCCATCGCGCTAGCAACCGTCGAGGTTCTGACCAAGCTTTTCGGGCCGGCCTTGTTCACCGATGGGAACCTCAATTGCCTGACGATCTGCAAGGCAATCAGTCTCAGCCTCGAACAAGGCAATGCCGATGCGTCGTGTGTGGCCTATGCCCAATTCCCCTGGTTCGCCGGACGGCTTTTCGGCGACTACCAGCCCGGATTCGAATTCGGCCGGCTCGGCTGCAAGCTCGTAGAACGACGCGGCCTCGTACGCTTCGAAGCCCGCACGCATCTCGCGTTCTTTGTTTATGTCGCCCGCTGGGTGCAACCTGCGCGGCAAAGTTGCGGTGACCACTTTCGCCAAATTTTCGACGCTTTGGACCGCACCGGCGATCTTCCATTCGGCGCGTTCGCGTCCAGCCACCTGGTCTCGAACCTGCTTTTCATCGGCGAGCCACTGGTTGAGGTGCAACGAGAGGGTGAAACCGGCCTGGCGTATGCCACAAAATTGCAATTCGCGCTGGCGATTCACTTTATCGAAGACCAGCTTGCGGTCATCCGGACGCTGCGCGGCTTGACGCCGGTATTCGGCTGCCTCGACGACGCGCAGTTCAACGAAGCTCGCACCGAACAGCAATATCGGGCAAAGCCGTCCCTGTCGGCCGCTGCATGCTGGTACTGGATCCGGAAACTCCAGGTGCGCTATCTCGCCGGCGACCACGAGGCGGCCATGGCCGCCGCGTCAGAGGCGCAGCGGCTTCTGTGGACCTCGCACTCGTTCCTCGACGAGGCCGAATATCACTTCTATGCGGCGCTGGCGCGGGCTGCGCTGTGCGACTCCGTCGCCGCCGGCGACCCCCAGGAGCACCTCGAAGCGCTGATTGCCCGCCACAACCAGCTGCGCATCTGGACGGATCTCTGCGCAGAGAACTTCGCAAGTCATACCGCACTGGTCGGCGCCGAGATCGCGCGCATCGAAGGCCGAGTGGTCGAGGCCGAGATGCTCTACGAGCAGGCCATCGATTCGGCGCAGGATAGCGGATTCGTCCACGTCGAGGCGCTGGCCAGCGAACTCGCGTCCCGCTTTTATGCGGCTCGCGGCCTCCGAAGAATTGCGCGTACCTATATGCAGGACGCCCGCTATGGCTATCTGCGTTGGGGCGCCATCGGCAAGGTGCGTCAACTCGAGGAACAGTACCCATACCTGAGAACCGAAGAGACGGTGCCCGGACCAACCAATACGATGGCAGCGCCCATCGAGCACCTCGAGCTGGCAACCGTGATCAAGGTGTCGCAGGCGGCGTCAGGCGAGATCCACCTTGAGAAGCTGATCGGGATGGTCATGCGCACGGCCATCGAACAGGCGGGCGCCGAACGGGGCCTGCTGATCCTGTCGGATGCGGGCGACCTGCGGATCGCCGCGAGAGCCACCACCGCCGGCGACGGGCTCCACGTGCAGCTATCCGACACACCGCTCAATGGCGCAATGTTGCCGGAGTCGGTCCTCAACCAGGTCTTGCGTACGCGCGAGAACATTTTCCTCGACGACGCCGCAACGGACCCGATGGCCGACACGGATCCCTACGTCCGTCAGCATCGCGCACGTTCCATTCTGTGCCTGCCGCTGATGAATGGCGCGAAGCTCATGGGCGTGCTCTACCTCGAGAACAATCTCGCCGCGCGCGTGTTCAGCCCCTCGCGGATCGCCGTGCTGAAGCTGGTGGCCTCGCAGGCTGCAATTTCGCTCGAAAATGCCCGTTTATATCGCGACGTCGCGCAACGCGAAGCAAGAATCCGACGCCTCGTCGACGCCAATCTCATTGGGATCGTCATCTGGGGCGTGGATGGACGACTCATCGACGCCAACGATTCATTCCTTCACATGCTCCAGTACGAGCGTGAGGATTTGAAGGCCGGGCTTCGATGGTATGACATGATGCCTCCCGAATGGCAAGAACGCGTCCCGCGCGAGTTGGAAGAGCTCGAGGCGACCGGCGCCATGCAAGCCAGCGAAAAGGAGTTCCTCAGGAAAGACGGCAGCCGGATACCTGTCCTGATCGGCGGCGCGGCATTCGAAGATCAGCCGAGCCAGGGCGTGGCTTACATTCTCGATCTGACCGAGCAGAAGCAGGCGGAAAAGAAAATCCGTGACAGCGAAGAGCGCTATCGCGACGTGCAGGCCGAACTGGCGCATGCGAATCGCGTCGCGACCATGGGGCAGCTCGCCGCGTCGATTGCTCATGAACTCAGTCAGCCCATCGCTTCGACGGTCATCGACGCTCGGGCCGCGTTGCGGTGGCTCGACCGCGAGCCCGCCAATGTCGACGAGGCCAGCCGTGCGCTCGGCAGTATCGTCAGCGGCGCGAATCGCGCCGCTGACGTGCTCGACCGAATCCGGCAACTGGTCAGGAAGGCGCCACGGAGAAGGGAACCGGTGGACCTCAACGAAGCCATCCGCGAGATTGCCGAACTGGTCCAGGGCGAAGCGAAAAAGAGCGACGCCCGGCTGGAGATGCAACTCGCGGAAGCTTTGCCGCTTATTGAAGGCGATCGGGTGGAAATGCAGCAGGTACTGCTCAATCTGATCATCAATGCGCTGGAGGCACTGAGCGGCATCGATGGAGTACGACAGGTGTGTCTCAGCACAGCGGAAGACGAAGGAGGCTGCGTGCTCGTGACCGTGCGCGACTCAGGGCCGGGCTTCGGCCCGAACGGTACCGAACCGGCATTCACCGCGTTCTACACCACGAAGGCGACCGGCCTGGGGATGGGTCTTTCGATCTGCCGTTCGATCATCGACGCCCATGGCGGACAGTTGTGGGCGACTGACTCGCCGCCGCGCGGCGCGGTCGTTCAGTTTACGGTGCCTAAGCATGCTGCTGTTTCTTCTTGATGGTCGCGATTGCGCGACGGAGGGTGCTCTCGGGCAAACATATTCACCGCGCAACCAAAGGAAGAATTGAAAAAACCGAGCGCGCAGGTGCGCCGCCAAGGTTGGGCGATCGTCGACCAGGAGCTCGAAGGCGGCTCGTTTCCGCTGTCTGAGCGTGGGCGGCAACCCATTCAGCTAGTCGAACGCATTACTTCGGCCATCGCCATGACGGCTCGGACAGATGCTCCGCAAAATAATCGGACAGCGCAGCCACCTTCGCAGGACGCGCGCGCGCCGACGGCGTGACAAAGTAAAGACCACCCTTCGTCAGCGACCAGTCGGTGAGGATCGCTTCGAGCCGGCCATCGGCCAGATATTCGCCAGCGATGAATTCGGGCAACTCGGCAATTGCGAGCCCGTCGAGCAGCGTGGGCAGCAGCGCATCGGAATTCGTCACGCGCAGCGGGCCGATCGGCATGACCGGCTCCTCCTCGCCAGCGGCGTTCGTGAAGCGCCACACATCGCTGCGCGCCCGGTACGCGTATGAGAGGCATGGCCGCTCCACCAGTTCGCGCGGATGCGCGGGCCGCCCTTCGCGCTTCAGATACGCTGGCGACGCGACCACGAACTGTGTGACCGCGCACAGCCGCCGGGCGACCAGCGACGAATCCGGCAGCGCGGCGATACGCAGAGCGGCGTCGAAACCATCGGCGACCAGATCGATCGACGCATCCGAAAGATGCAGGTCGATCGACACCTCCGGGTACGCGCGAAAGAAGCCGGGCAGCAGTGGCGCGACCCAGCGCAGCCCGAACGACATCGGCACGGCCAGGCGTACCAGTCCGCGCGGCTGCACTGACATCTCGCGCGCGGCGCTTTCTGCCTCTTCGGCCTGACGGTAGATCTCCGCGGCCTTTTCGCAGATCGTCCGGCCGAACTCGGTAAGCGACAGCTGGCGCGATGTACGGTTGAAAAGCCGTGCGCCCAGCCGGTCTTCCAGACGAGCGACGCCACGCGAGACCGTAGCGACCGATACCCCCATCGCGCGCGCGGCGGCCGCGAACGATCCTTCCTCGGCGACCTTCGCGAACATCGCGAGTCCTTCGAAATCAGGCAGCTTCGCCATTTCCCCTCATCTTTTCATTTTTGCAACGTTAGATTGCAATCAATTCTATTTCGGAAAGGGCGAGGCGTCGATATTCTCCTCACATCGCAGCACGCAACACCGAACCTCAACCTCCACTGAACGACACCAAAGGAGCAACACCATGGCACGCAAACTCGACAACAAGATCGCACTCGTCACCGGCGCAACCAGCGGCATCGGCCTTGCCACCGCCCAGCGCTTCGCAGCCGAAGGCGCGCACGTCTACCTCACGGGCCGCCGTCAGGCCGAACTCGATGCCGCCGTGAAGAGCATCCGCGACGCGGGCGGCAAGGCAACCGGCGCCCGCGTCGACTCCACCAGGCTTGCCGAACTCGACGCGCTGTATGCGCAGATCAAGGAAGAACAGGGGCGCCTCGACGTACTGTTCGCGAATGCTGGTGGCGGTTCGATGCTGCCGTTTGGCAACATCACCGAAGAGCACTTCGACGACACCTTCAATCGCAACGTGAAGGGCGTGCTGTTCACGGTGCAAAAGGCGCTGCCGCTGCTGGCCAAGGGAGCGTCGGTGATTCTCACGGGTTCGACCGCAGGTAGCGCGGGCACGGCGGCATTCAGCGTGTATTCGGCTTCGAAGGCTGCGGTGCGCTCTTTCGCACGCAACTGGATTCTGGACCTCAAGGATCGCCAGATCCGCGTGAATACGATCAGCCCGGGCGCAACGCGCACGCCTGGCCTGCTCGATCTGGCCGGTGACGACGCCGCTCAGCGCGAGGGTCTTGCCAATTACCTGGCCGCGCAGATCCCGATGGGACGTCTGGGAGAGCCCGGCGAAATCGCGAGCGCCGCGCTGTTCCTTGCCTCGGACGACGCGAGCTTCGTGAACGGCATCGAGTTGTTCGTCGATGGCGGCCAACAGCAGATCTAGGCGTAGTTCGAGCGTGCAGGGCGCAGCGGAGGCGGTCTTCGGAAATCGCACCCGCGCCCGGCGCGTAAGGCATTCGAGCGCAGGCACATCATGATCGAACATCGTCTTGACCTTGCGTGTGGCGCAGTCAGGCGCGACTGGCTCAACACGCGAGCGCATTTCCGGGTCGGCCAAGGCGGACGAACCGGCCATGCGCCGCTCGGCGCGCTCTACGTGTGGAACGACGATGAGTTCGCGCCGCGCTCGGGCTTCGACCTGCATGCTCACCGCGACGTCGAGATCGTGACATGGGTGCGCTCGGGCGCGATCACGTACGAGGACGACGCGGGCAATCGCGCGCGACTGGTCGCCGATTCCGTACAGGCGATGAGTGCGGGCACCGCGCTCCACCATGCCGAGCGGAACGAAGAAGATGTGCCTGCGCGGCTATTCCAGATCTGGCTGCATCCACGCACGCCGGGCGGCACGCCCCGTTGGGCGACGCGTATCTGTTCGCGTGGATGTCGCGAAGGCCGCTTCGTCACGCTGGCGAGCGGCGATCCCGACGATGTGTGCGCCGGCGCGCTGCCCATCCATGCGGACGCGCGCGTGCGTATCGCGACGTTACGCGAAGGCACGACGCTGCACCACGTGCTGCCGACGTCGCGCCGGGCGTATCTGGTTGCCGATCATGGTCGCCTTGATGTCGGCGAAGTCCGGCTCGCGCCACGCGATGGAGTTGCCGTACGCGACGAATCGCAGCTTACGTTGGTGGCGCGAGACGACACTGATGTCGTGATAGTCGAGCTTTTGCGGTAGGAAAAGTGTGCCGTTGGGCTCGGGCGCGATGACATCCCTCGCTGGTTTTCGCATTTGGCACAAGACACGCTTTGGTAGCTTTAATCGGCTGTTTTGCGATAAGGAAACCGTGGGTCCTCAGTCGAACGTGATCAAGTCCTTGAAGATCAGTCGTCCCCAGTTAATTCCCCGCGCGTGCACAAGCAGTCCACCCTCCGACAGCCCGCCAAGTTTGATTGGCGCGAAACCGAGTTTTTCCGCAAGCGCACCGATCTCCGCTGCGGCGCCGTCATCATCGCTCGCGAGGAACACGACTCTCCTGCCACCCTGTACGGCCGGGTCCTGGCCGAGGACGGCCGCGGCCAGATGATTGAAGCCTTTCACCAGCCTGGCTCCGGTGAACGCATTCGCGACGAAAGCTGAGGACGGCAGGCCGTCCAGTTCCGCAGGCGGGGCGAACGTGTTCATCACGTCGACGATGGTCTTTCCCTTCCAGTTGGGTAGCACCTTCGCGACCTCCGCGTACGACTCGAAACGGACAGCCAAAAAGATGACGTCCGCCTTGACGGCTTCCGCCAGGGTTTTGGGAATGATCGTAGGTCCGACCGCTGCTGCATCGGACGCAAAGCTTGCCGGGTCGCGCGAAGTCGCAACGGATACTTCGATGCCGTTGCGCGCGAACGCCCTGGCAAGTGCGTGGCCGATCTTGCCGAAGCCAATGATTGCGTAGCTCATATGTTTCTCCTTGGTTTCCCGGCGCGCTCAGAGCTTGTAACCGCCGCTCGCTTCAATCGTTTGGCCGGTCACCCAATGGCCGTCATCGGAGGCCAGGAACGCCACCACGGCCGCGATTTCTGAAGGCTCGCCAAAGCGGCCCAGCGCGATTTGGGCCTCGACCGCCTTGACGAGTGCGGGATTCTCCCGAAAATCGGCGTTCGCATCCGTTCGCGTGAAACCAGGCGCTACGGCGTTCGCTGTGATGCCACGCGGCCCGAGCTCGATTGCCAGCGTATGAGTCAGGGTGTTGATGGCCGCTTTCGCCATCGAGTAGACGGGCGCAGCCGTCACGGGCTTGGTGGCGGCCGCGGATGAAATGTTGATGATGCGTCCACCATCGGCGAGACGGTCGAGAGCGGCCTGAATGATGAAGAAGGGCGCGCGGGCGTAGACCGCCATCAGGGTGTCCCAACTCTCCGGCGTCGCGTCCTTGAAGCCAACCCAGCCGGAATTGCCAGCGTTGTTGACCAGAATGTCGAGGGCCTTGCTTCCGTTCCGCTTGGTGAACTCGTCGTCGAGTCTCTCGAACAAGGCCGGCACGGTCGCCGGATCGACGAGATCCGCATGGATCGCGAACGCGCTGCCTTGCGCTTTCTCGATGGCCGCGATCGCCTCGTCCGCGCTGGATTTGCTGGCGTTGTAGGTTAGCGCGACTGTCGCACCATCCTGAGCAAGCCGTTCGGCGATGGCGCGGCCAATGCCTCGTGATGCCCCGGTGACCAGAGCTGTTTTGCCCTTTAGAGATCGTGTCATCTGATTTTTCTCCTCAGAGTTGTGCCAAGCCACCGTCGACGGCGACCTCGCTGGCGGTCATGAAGCTGCTGTCCGACGACGCAAGAAAGGCGGCGACCGCCCCGATCTCCACCGGATCGGCCATACGCTGGAGCGGCGTCATCGAACCGTAGGCCTTCTGCCCCTCTTCGCCTAGCGCCTCCTTCGCTAGTTCGGTCGCCGTCGCCCCGGGCGACAGCACGTTGACCCGGATGCCGCTGCCCTTCAGGTCCTCCGCCCAAGTCCGGGCGAGGTTGCGAACCGCTGCCTTGCTCGCGCTGTAGGCCGTGAACCCTGGGGCTCCTGTGGTGCCGGCGCTCGATCCGGTCAGGATGATCGAACCGCCTGAGCCCATCAGCGGCAGCGCCTTCTGGACCGTAAAGATCGTCCCCTTCACATTGGTGTCGAAGGTCTCGTCAATGTGCTGGCCGGTGATCTGTCCGAGCGGAAGCGGGCTTCCCGTCCCGGCATTGGCGAAGACGATGTCCAGGGTTCCGCGCTCGGCCTTCACCGCCGCGTAGAGCCGGTCGAGGTCGGCCAGATCGGAGACCGAGCCCTTCACCGCGCGTGCATTGGGCCCGAGGGCGGCCACAGCGGCCTCGAGCGCTTCCTGCCGGCGGCCGAAGACGAAAACGAACGCGCCCTCCTCGATGAAGCGCTGAGCCGCAGCGCGGCCGATACCGGTAGCGCCGCCGGTGATCACGGCGGTCTTGCCATTCAGTCTGTTCATGTCATGCATCCTTGGAAACGAAAGCGACAAACAGGATTCTCCGGCTCTTGATTCATGAAGCCAATTGACTAAACATGCATACTTTTCATCTAGTTTTTAGATAGCCATGCTCGACAACGTCACGATCAATCAACTTCGGGCCTTCGTCGCCGTGTGTGATCAGGGAAGCTTTTCCGGGGCCGCACGCGAGCTGAGGCGTGCGCAGTCGGCGATCAGTCACGCGATCAACGCGCTCGAAAGCGCCTTCGATGTGGTGCTGTTCGAGCGCAACACGCGCAAAGCGACGCTGACGGCTGCTGGTCGCAGCCTCCTGCCTGATGCTCGCGGTGTGATCTCGCGCACAGAGGAAATGAAGATGCGCGCGGTTGCCATTGCTGAAGCTGGGGTCCCACAGGTCTCGGTCGCCGTGGATACCTACTTTCCGCGTGCGCATTTGATCGAATGCCTGCGCACCTTGCAGGCGGACTTTCCAACGGTTGCAATCAATCTGCGCATGACGACCATGCAGGACGGCGAGCGTTTGGTTCGCGAAGGCATGTGCGCGTTGGCGGTGACGATCACGGACGTGCCGGAGCTGAGCCCCGGCACCATAGAAAGGCAGCATCTATGTGATGCGCAAATGGTGACCGTCTGTGCGCCATCCCATCCACTGGCCTCAATCGCGGGGCCGATCCCGCGGGAGGAATTTGGCCGGCACATCCAGCTCGTCGTAACCGACAATCAGCCCGATGCGGACAAGACCCAACAGGGGGTCGCCAGCGAACGCCAGTGGCGGGTGAATGACCTCGGCGCGAAGCACGATCTGCTCAGGGGAAGCTTGTGCTGGGGGCACATGCCGCGCCATCTGGTCGAGGAAGACCTCGTGAAGGGAACACTTGTCGAACTCCAACGGCGCGCATGGCACATGCGCCCCCTCACGTTCATGGTCTCGCAGCGGCGCGGGTACTCGTTTTCCGAATGCGAGACACGGCTGGTCGAGCTTCTCGGCAATCGTCATCCTTCGCAAACGCTGGGAAGACCCAGGCCAGCGTAACGCACGGTCGCTGATGGCTTTGCTGGGAGACGCTGTCCGCACCGGGGCATGTGCACCGCCCTCTGAGCGCGGTCGCGACGACGCTCAGTGTCGCGACCGGGTCCAGCGACACCAGTCGTGGTGATCAAGGTTGCGCAGCAGATCGGCGCGGCGCCGTTCGCGGCGGTAGTGCGAAATCACGCCACACGCGGCCATCACCAGCACGATCAGGCCCACAGCCATACCCAACCACGATTGGTCCACGTCAACCTCCTCTGACACACCCGGATTGCCACCCGCCAGCGAAGACGGCTCGATCAACGAATATAGTTCGTCTCGACAGGATGTCTGTGCACCAGTCAACGTAGCCGTGCAAAACGAACACAGCACGAAGTCGCCACGTGGCGTCGCGCGAGGAAACAGAAAGCGCGGCCCAGCAAACCTATGCAAAGAGAGCCAAAGGTGCCCCGGGGCACACCATTCATTGCGCGGTGACTTGCCAGCGCAGAACCGGTTGCGTGGCCCCGCGCGGCATCACCCACGGGCCGTTCCGGCTGAAGTCCCAGCCCACGAAGCTGGCTGGATTGCTCATCTGTGCGGATGTGAGCCCGTTTGCTGCGGGCAAATGAAAGTTGGACAGTGGCTGCTACCGTGCCGCGGTCAACAGCGGCACAAGAAAGGCGCGCACAATAATGGGTCGCTTACCTGGCCCCAGAGGAGACAGTCATGTCGCTCGATCGCTATACCCTGCTCGGTCGTTCCGGCCTGCGCGTGAGCCCGATGTCGCTCGGCACGATGACGTTCGGCACTGAATGGGGCTGGGGCACCGACGAAGCAACGGCGCAGCGGCTCTTCGATCTATACGTCGACGCAGGCGGCAACTTCATCGATACGGCTGATCTCTACACGGAAGGCACGAGCGAGCAATGGGTCGGCCGCTTCACAGCGGCGCGCGCGATGCGCGAGCGGCTCGTGATCGCGACGAAGTACTCGTACAACGCGCAGCCCGGCAACCCGAATGCGGGCGGCAACCATCGGAAGAACCTGCTTCGGGCACTCGAAGGCTCGCTCAGGCGGCTCGGCACAGACTACATCGATCTCTATTACCTGCACACGTGGGACCGCATGACGCCCGCCGACGAAGTGATGCGCGCCATGGACGACGCCGTCAGCGCTGGCAAGATCCGTTACGTCGGCCTCTCGGACGTGCCAGCGTGGTATGCCGGTCGGGCGCAGACGCTCGCGGACTGGCGCGGTTTCGAACCGGTCGCTGCAATGCAGTTGGAATACTCGATGATAGAACGCAACGCGGAACACGAGTTCGCCGACCTCGCCACACACCTCGGCATGGGGCTCGTGGCGTGGAGCCCGCTTGGCATGGGCGTGCTGTCGGGCAAATACCGTCCGTCGCAAGACGCCCAGAATCAGACCGCTGTAACGGGCAGCGGTCGCCTGCAGACGCTAGGTACCGCGCCGCCGCCCGGATTCGACAAGCTATCCGCGCGCAACTTTTCGATCGTCGCCGAGCTGGAGGCAGTCGCGCACGCTGCGAATCGGCCGATGGCTCAGGTCGCCCTGAACTGGCTGTATCAGAAACGGGGGGTTGCGAGCATCGTCGTCGGCGCGACGAAGGCGGCGCAGCTCGAACAATCGCTCGGCGCACTCGACTTCGTGCTGGCGCCCGAGTTGATTGCCAGGCTCGACGCGGCTTCGGAGCCGCCCCACCCGTTCCCGTACTACATGTTCGCGGATGGTCATCAGGCGCGCATTCACGGACAGGTCGATGTGGCCGCACAACCGCCGAATCATGCCGACTTTCAGCGAGTGCCCGCGCCGCCGCCCGCCGCCAAGTGAGCAGCACACCGCGCGACAGGAAGCTAGACGGCGTGGGGCATCCGTTTCACCGGCGCCAACGCGCACTTACCGTCGCAACAACCACAAGAGCACTGACACCACGACCGAAATCACGATGCACGTGACGATCGGAAAATGGAAATCGATACCGCCGCGAACGATATGTATGTCGCCAGGCAGCCGGCCGAACGGGATGCGCGCGAACCAATGCCGTCCGAGGCCGGCAAGCAGGCACAGCACGCCCAAAATAACGAGGAAGCGGTTCATGGTGCCCGGTCACTCACGAAAAAAACCAATCATGTCGAAGTCCCCTATCAAGCATGGCTCAAGCGACCGCGTCCATTCTTCCCGGATCGCCTGCTGACAGCCGCGCCATCGACGCGCTCAAAGGAATGCGCCGCAGCCATCCCATGAGCACGCAGCACCTCGGCCAGCGAATCGCGCAAGAGTGCGATCGGCCGCACGAGCCGTCCCGGTAGCGGGTGGTGGACGAGCCAGACCTCGACGCCTGATTCGAAATCCGTGACATCGATCACCTGCAACACGTCGCGAAACGGGCTGCGCGCAAGCACTTCCGGCGAGACGATCCCGATTCCGAGTTGCCGCGCGACAAGCGATAGCTGTAAGTCGGAGCCGAAAGCCTCGACGGCGACGTTGAACGGCAACCCCGCCCGCGCGAGCGCGCGCGACAGCGCCGAGCGCATGCCGCAGCCGTCCTGGTTGAGCACCCACGGATGCTGCGCGAGGTATTGCAGCGTGACGGGCGCTTTCGGCAGCCCAAGCGAACGCGCCGCGACGACGGCAGTCGGCATGAAAGCGAGCCGCGTACCAACCAACGCCTCGGGCAGCGCGATATCACCGGGCATCAACACGACAGCGGCATCGACCTGCGCCAGTTCGACCGATTGCAGCAGACGCGGCGACCAGCCCGCCGTCACACGCAGCGTCAGCTTGGCGTAGGTGCCGCGCAAGCGGTCGAGCGGCTGTTCGAGCGCGAGGTCGGAGAGGAACGGCGGCACGCCGATGCGCAGTTCGCCTTCCGGCTCGCTGTCGGGGGAAGCGACGGCCAGCAGTTCGTCGACGGCGCCGAGCACGTTACGCGCAAGCAGGTAGACCTCCCGCCCGGCAGCGGTCGGCTTGAGCGGCTTTGCCTGACGGTCGAGCAGCGCAAGAGCCAGCGTGCTTTCGAGGCTCTGGATGCGGCGCGTCAGGCCGGGCTGGGTTAGATGGAGCCGTTCGGCTGCACCGACGATCGACCCACATTCAACGACGGCCACGAACGCCTGGAGATCACGCGTATTCAAAACAATCTCGCATAATCATTATCAAGATGTTTCAATTGTCGCATAACGAAGCAGCTTCTAGCATAGACCACAAGTCCTTCAACCGGAGCGTCGTCATGGACCGCCCCGCAGATCTTTCATCCTGCAGCGTCGGCCAGCCGCACGCTGAACGCGCCGACGAGCGCCAGGCCGGCCAGCTCACCACGCCGATGACGGTTTTTTTCGGCACTGCAGTCGGTCTCATCATCATCAACCTGTTCGCCGCGCAGCCGCTCACCGGCCCGATTGCCGCCACGCTGAATCTTCCCCATGCGCTCGGCGGCCTCGTGTCGATGCTGCCGCAGCTCGGCTACGCCACTGGGCTCGTGCTTCTCGTTCCGTTGGTCGATCTGATCGAGAACCGCCGCCTGATCGTGCGGACGCTGCTCTGCTGCGCATTGCTCCTCGCTGTGCCGATGTTCGCGCGTTCGGCGTGGGTGTGCCTTGCCGCGCTATTCCTCGCGGGCGCGACATCGACCGTGATCCAGATGCTCGTGCCGATGGCCGCGTCGATGGCGCCCGAGGCCCAGCGCGGCCGCGCCGTGGGCAACGTGATGAGCGGCTTGATGATCGGGATCCTGCTGTCGCGGCCGCTCGCCAGTGTCATCGCGGCTTGGGCCGGTTGGCGCGCGTTCTACGGCACGAGCGCGCTAATCAATGCGTTGCTCGCGGGTGTGCTCATGCGGCGCCTGCCCTACCGCGCGCCGCCGGTAATCACGCGCTACGCTGCCTTGCTGCGATCGCTCTGGACCCTTCTCGCGCGTGAACGCATCCTGCAGCGGCGCGCGATCTCCGCCGCTTTGGCGATGGCGGCGTTTAGCGCGTTCTGGGCGTCGGTCGGACTACTGCTCGCGCAGCCACCGTTCGAATTCGGCCTGCACGGGATCGCGCTTTTCGCGCTCGCGGGTGCGAGCGGCGCAGTCGTCACGCCGCTCGCCGGCCAGGCGGGCGACCGCGGGCACGGTCGCAGTGCGCTGCTGTTCGCGCACCTGTTGATCATCGCGGCCCTTGTGCTCATCGCCGTGGCGGGATCGGGCGGATTGGGCTTCGCTCCGCAGGCCCACCCCCGGCTCGCGATCGCGGCGCTCGTCATCGGTGGTGCGGCGATCGACACAGGCGTCGTCATCGATCAGACGCTTGGCCGCCGCGCCGTCAATCTCATGAATCCCGCCGCACGCGGGCGGCTGAACGGACTGTTCGTCGGTGCGTTCATGGTCGGCGGCGCGCTCGGGGCGGCGCTCTCGGGCGCCGGATGGGCTCTCGCGGGGTGGCGCGGGGTCTGTGGCGTGGGTGTTGCATTCGCGGGAGCAGCCTTTGCCTATGGTGTCGCGGGCCGCTCCAACCGGGTGGGAACCTGAGATCTGCAACGCGGTTGAACGCGCGTGGCCGGGCGCGAGCAATGCTTGTCTGCTCGCAAGAGGGTAGTGCTATGGGTGCATCATTTGGCCGCTATTGGGCCGCACTGCGTCCAACGATCGAGCGAGACCGTCATCTCGTATCGTGCTTGATGCAACAGGTATAGGCCGACCCTGAGCAGCCTTCGGTTCTCTCAAGAGTAGTCGCTCAGAGATGTTTCGATACTTGACGCGACGTTCTACTCGACTAAAGGTACTTGAATTTTATGATCTGCACTTTGCTAGTGAATCGGGCAGCTTTGAACTGAACACAACGCCATGCAAAGACACTCTCGATCTCCATCCTGAATGGAACGTGTTTCATAGTGGCCGATCCACCCAACCAGATCTTCAGGCCGGGCGCATTCCCGCCGCTAACCACGGAACCGTTCAGCCCGAAACGGACGCGCATCCGCACAGGTCGGTGCCCCGGTCATCATCTCCGCCAGCAGTCGACCGGTGACGGGCCCCAGGGTCAAGCCATGGTGGTTATGACCGAATGCAAACCACAACCCGCGATGACGCGGCGCGCGCCCAATGACGGGGCGCATATCGGGTGTGCAAGGACGCAGGCCGAGCCACGGACTCGCGTCGAGTCGCTCACCGAGACCGAAGCTCGGCCTGGCAATGCGCTCCGCGCGTTCGAGCTGGATGCCCGTCGGCCTCGCGTCACGCCGCGCGATCTCGACCCCCGTGGTCAGCCGCAACCGCCCTTCCATCGGCGCCACCACGTAGCCCTGCTCCGCGTCGACGAATGGCATCGACAGCATCTGGCGGGTAGGACGGTAGTGCATGTGATAACCGCGCTTCGCGCGCAAAGGAATGCGGTAACCAAGCGGCGCGAAAACGCGGTCAGACCATGAACCGAGCGCCACCACGACTTCTTTAGCGCTGATCCGGCCCGACGATGTTTGAACGCTCCACGCGCCCGCTTGCGCCGTTAGCGTGGCGGCGTCGCCGGTGAGCACCGTTCCGCCGCCCGCTTCGAAAAGACTCGCATAACCTTTAGTCAGTGCCCCGGGATTGACGATGCTTTTCGGGTCCTGCCAATGCAACGCGCCACAAAAGCCGTCCGCGAGGCCCGGCTCGCGCGCGGCCAGCGCCGCCGAATCCAGCACCGCGACCCGCAAGCCATAGGTCCTGACAGTCAATGCGGCGGCCGCCGCCTGCCGCGAAAATTCCGCTGGGGTGCGATAGGCGTCGATCCAGCCGCTGTCGCGAATGAGATGGCCGAGTTGCGCGCGCTCGATGAGCCGATCGTGTTCAGCTACGCTTTGCTGGATCAACGGCAACATGTCGCGCGCGGCGGCCATCAATCGCTCGGGCGACGATTCCCACCAGAAGCGCGCGAGCCAGCTCGCAAAGTGCGGCAACGCCCGATAGTCCCAGTACAGGTCGGTCGAACGATTCTTCGCATAGCGCAGCAAGGTGCCGAAATCGCGCGGAAAACCGTAGGGAACGACCGACGAGCTTTCAATCAGCCCCGCGTTGCCGAAGCTGGTCTCTTCGCCCGGAGCGCGCCGATCAACCAGTGCCACCCGGCGGCCGCGATCCTGCAACTGCAGCGCGGACGATACGCCGACAATCCCAGCGCCCAGCACTATCACATCGAAATCCATAAACTCGCTTCGCTTTTTCTATCAGGACTGGACGCCGGGCTGCCGCATTTTGCGCAGCGAGCCGGCGAGAAACCTCTGGCGCCGGCTCGTGGACTCGTTACTTCGCGATGATGTCGTTGTTGAAATACTTCTGCGAAAGACTGCTCAACGTGCCGTCTTTCTTCAGCGCGTCGAGCGCGGCATTGACTTTCGCGACCAGCGCCTTGTCGGCCTTGCGCAAGCCCCAGCCGGTGCCTTCGCCGAGCGTTGCCGGATCGCTGAGCGGCTTGCCGACGATCGCATACTCGTGGCCCTCGGGCTTGCCGAGGAAACCGTCCTGCGCAGTTTGCGCTTCCTGAACGGCAGCGTCGAGGCGCCCGCCAAGCAGGTCCGCGTAGACCTGATCCTGGTCCTGGTACGACACGACCGTGACGCCGGCATTCGCCCAATGAGCTTTGAGGAAATCCTCCTGCGACGACCCCTGCAACACGCCGACCCGTTTGCCTTGCAGACTTTTCACGTCGGGCAACAGGCCGGAGCCACGTCGGGCCACCATCACGATCGGCACGATATAGATCGGCTTCGTGAATTCAATCGATTGCTTGCGCTTGTCCGTGATGTTCATCGCGGAATTGATCACGTCGAATTTACGGGCTTCCAACGCGGGAATCAGTCCATCGAACGCATTTTCGACCCACACGCACTTCACGCCCAGCTTCGTGCAGACCGCATTGCCGACGTCGACGTCGAAGCCCTGCAGTTGCCCGCTCGGCGACTTGCTTTCGAACGGCGGGTAGGCTGCCTCGATGCCGAAGCGCAAAGTGTCCTGAGCCTGCGCGCCGACGGTCCCTAGCGAGCCCGCCAATGCAGCAGCGACGATAAGTGAAAGTTGAAGCTTCCGAAACATAAGAGGTCCCCTGGATATTTGGGCGACGACAATTGAGGGCATGCGCGACGGTTGACCGGCCCGCTCCGAGACATCGCATGAGGCAGATGACGCGCCGGCCTTACACGTGCTCTGGATTGACAGTCTATTCTGGACAGATATAAAAGCAAGCAATTTTCAAAATAAATGTCCAGACTGGACAGTTTGACTTAGAATCATCTGACCGCCGGAGCACCGGCACCGTTGTGGAGCGCAGTTCAATGATCCAGTCAGAAAACGCAATGCCCCTGATCGTCGACCAGCAAACCGTTCGCGAGGCGCTTCCTCACCTCGACGTGCGCAGCGTGCTGGCGCAGATGTTTCGCGCGCTCGGAAGCCACATGGCAGTGCAGCCTCCGCAGACGCTGACTCTTTTCCCGCAGAACGCTGGCGACTTCATCACATATCTGGGCGTGATGGCGGACGCGAAGGTGTTCGGCGCGAAGCTGTCGCCATACATCGTCACGCAGGCGAAGCCGATCATTACCGCGTGGACGGCATTGATGTCGATGGAAACGGGGCAACCGCTGATGTTGTGTGATTCGGGTCTGCTGACGATCGAGCGCACCGCCGGAGCGACCGCACTCGCGGTGCAGCAACTCGCCGCCGATCATGCGCGCCGGCTCGCGATTGTCGGCGCGGGGGCGGTCGGACAGGCTCATTTGCGCCATCTCGCGTCGACGCGGCCGTGGCAGTCGATCCGGGTGTTTTCGCCCGGGCTTGCGAACGACACCGAAAAACGTGTGCAGCTCGCAGCGCTCGATGAAAGAGTCTCCATCTGTACAAGGATCGAAGACTGTGTCGCCGACGCCGACGTCGTTGCGCTGTGTACCTCGTCCGGCACCCCGGTGCTGCACGAAAACATGCTCGACAAGCCAGCGCTCATCACGTCTATCAGCACCAACGTGGCGAACGCTCATGAGATTCCGCCCGCATGGCTCGCCGACATGGACGTCTATTGCGACTACCGCCGCACCACCCCAGCCAGCGCGGGCGAGATGAAGCTCGCTTCCGAATACCATGGCTGGCGTCCCGAAGCCGTGCTGGGCGATCTCGCCGAACTCATGTGCGGCGAAGCGATCAAACCGTCCTATCGAAAGCACGTGTTTTTCCGCTCGATCGGGCTGGGTCTTGAAGACGTCGCGATTGCCTATGAACTGTTCAAATATCTGACTGCTCGCGCGGGCACGTAAGTAACCCCCACGATCTTGCCGACGCGCCAGATCGCGCCATGCCGCCGGAGCAATGGCAAAGGGTCTTCGCCGACATGCGGGTCGTCGTGCCATCGAGCAGAAGTACCGCATCGCTCGTGGCAAAATGCCGAACGTTTTCGGACCTTCCATACCGACGCCCACCCAAGTGGACCTTCAGAAAGCTGCAAGCATCTCTCCCTATGCGAAAGCCCAAGACAACGGCCGCACGTCGGCTACTTCTGGACCGCTACAGCCGCGTCGCCGATGGCATTGCGCTGTTGTTTTTCCCGTACGTCGAAATCGTCATTCATGACCTGCAAAGTCAAACGATCGCCTACATCGCCAATAATCTGTCGAAACGCGAACTCGGCGACGACTCCGCGTTGGAAGAGATCGACCATTCCGCGGAGTCCGGTACCGTCGGGCCGTATGAAAAAATCAATTGGGATGGGAGGAGGATGCGGTGCGTCAGCACGGTGTTGTTCGACGATGCCGGCAGCGCTGTCGGCGTGATGTGCGTGAACTACAACATCGCCGTCTTCGAAGACATCAAACATGTGATCGATCGTGTGATCTCCGGCGCCGGCGTGGTGAAGCAGCCCGAAGAGCTGTTCAAGGACGACTGGCAGGAACGCATCAACACGTTCCTTCACACGTGGCTCCAGGAACGTCAGTTGGCGCTGAATTCGCTGACTCGCGACCATCGTCGCGAGATCGTCGAAGCGCTGTGGGCCGAAGGGGCGTTCAAGGGGAAGAGCGCTGCCAACTACGTCGCGAATGTGTTGGGGATGGGACGTGCCACCGTCTATCAGCATATTAGAGATTT
The DNA here is from genome assembly GCF_038900515.1 of Burkholderia sp. JPY481. Classification (NCBI taxonomy): domain Bacteria; kingdom Pseudomonadati; phylum Pseudomonadota; class Betaproteobacteria; order Burkholderiales; family Burkholderiaceae; genus Burkholderia; species Burkholderia sp. JPY481. Next base: position 101,574 of record NZ_JAYMRT010000019.1, on the reverse strand, counting down.
GCGAGGCGCGGCGAGCTGATACGGGGCAGACAACACCGAAATCCACACGATGGCGAACGGCCATCCGCGCGGTCTCCCCGCCGTGCTGAAGCTGCCGTCGCGGCACCGAGTCGCGACACGTAACGACCATGCTCGGGTTAATCGAAGCGGGGCTCGGCGTCGCCGCCGTGCCGTCGATGGCCATGCCCGGACATGACCACCCGATCCTCACGAGTGTGCCGCTCGTCGAACCGGTGGTGAAACGACGCGTGGGAATCGTAAGACGGCGCGGACGGCCGCTCACACCGGCCGCACAGGAGTTTCATCGGACGATCATCGAGATGAAGCGCGCCGGAGCCGCAAGCGGTGATGCCGTGAGCAATAACGTAACGGCGACAGTCAAGACAGGAAGGAAGACCGCATCGTGACGTTTCAGACAAGCCTTCCCGTGGTTCCGCCTCAATGCGCCAGGACGGAATCGAGCCCGGTCGATTTCACTTCTGCCTGTACACCGGGTGAAGCAAGATAGTCGAGAAGCGCCTTCGCTTCCTTCGGATGCAGCGCACCGACGGGAATGCCGGCGGCGAAACGCGTGACGGACTGCAGAGACTCGGGAATCTTGCCGACGAACGTGGCGCCCTGGACGGGCAGCAATTCGCTCACCTGCTGGAAGCCGATTTCGTAGTCCCCGCTTGCCACCACCGACGCCACCGGAATCCGCGGGATCATCTTCGCCTTCGACCGGACCTGGTCCTCGATGCCCAGCTTCTTGAACAGCTCTCGCTCGATATAGACGCCGCTCGCACTGTCCGAGTAGGCGATCGACTTCGCCTGCAACAGGGTCTGCCTGAGACCCTCGGGGGAGCCGATGTCGGGCTTCGCCGCCCCTTCGCGCACGACCATGCCGATGCGCGAATCGGCCAGCTCTACCCGCGATCCGGGGATGACCTTGCCTTGCTTGATCAGCTCGTCGAGTGCGTAGCCGACCATGATGACGGCGTCCGCGGGCTCGCCGCGCTCGAGCCTGTTGGGGATCGCTTCGGGCGATTTGCCCATCGAGGGTCCGAGCGCGGTGTCGAGCGTGTTGCCCGTCTCGGACGCGAACCTCGGGCCGAGCACCTTGTACGCGGCGGTAAAGCCGCCGGAACTCATGACGTGCAGGTCGGCGGCCTGCACGTTCGCCGCAGCGGCCGAGCTTGCGACGAGCGCCGCCGCGCAAAGTTTCAGAAGCAGATTTCTCATGGTTAAGGTCGTGTGCGGTTGCGATGGATGCGGGGGAAGCGCATCAGTGCGCCGGCGTCAGCGACACTGCGCGGCGGCGATAGAGCGCGAACGTCGCCAGAAGCGCGCACGCTGCGGCGAGGCTCATCCAGTATCCGGGCGCGGCCTTGTCGCCAGTCATATGAATAAGCGCCGTCGAGATCGCGGGCGTGAAGCCTCCGAACACGGCCGTCGCGAGACTGTAGGCGAGCGAGAAGCCGGCAACGCGCACCTGCACCGGCATCACTTCCGTGAGCGCGACGACCATCGCGCCGTTATAGATGCCGTACATGAACGAGAGCCAAAGGAGGACGAGCAGCATGTTGACGAAGCTAGGCGCGTGAGCGAGCAGCGACAGTGCCGGGTAGGCGGTCGCGATCGCGAGCACCGTCATGGCGACGAGGAGCGGCCGGCGGCCGAGCTTGTCGGAGAGCGCACCGCCGACCGGCAGCCACACGAAGTTCGATACGCCCACACACAGCGTCACGAGCAGGCTGTCGGCGGTGCTCAGGTGCAGGACCGTCTTGCCGAAGGTCGGCGCGTAGACCGTGATGAGGTAAAAGCTCGTGGTGGTCATCGCCACCAGCATCATGCCTGCGACGACGACGGCCCAGTTCTGGACCAGCGTGCCGAATACTTCCTTCATGGTCGGACGATGCTGGCGCGCCTTGAACTCCTGCGTTTCCTCCAGATTGCGACGCAGCATGAAGATGAACGGCACGATCATGCAGCCCACCAGGAACGGCACGCGCCAACCCCAGGCTGCGATGGCCGATGCGCTCAGCCACTGATTGAGCGCGAAGCCGAGGCCCGCGGCGACGACGATCGCCACCTGTTGGCTCGCGGACTGCCAGCTCGTGAAAAACCCTTTGCGGCCGGGCGTGGCCATCTCGGCAAGATACACCGACACACCGCCCAGCTCCGCGCCCGCCGAGAAGCCCTGCAGCAGCCGTCCGAGCAGCACGAGCGCGGGCGCCAGGAGTCCGATCGTCGCGTAGCCCGGTACGAACGCGATCAGGATCGTGCCGCTCGCCATGATGGAAAGCGTGACGATGAGGCCCTTGCGGCGGCCGACGTCGTCGATGTAGGCGCCGAGCACGATCGCGCCCAGCGGCCGCATCAGGAAGCCGGCCCCGAACACGGCGAACGTCATCATCAACGAGGCGAACTCGCTGTGGGCGGGAAAGAAAACCTTGGCGATCTGCGTGGCGTAGAAGCCGAACAGGAAGAAGTCGAACTGCTCCAGGAAATTTCCGGCCGTTACACGGAAAACTGCGGCGGCCTTCGAACGTCCGGTCGAAAGGTTAGTCGAGGGGTGCATCAAGGTGTCTCCTGAAATCTTGAAAAGACGCGGTGGTCCGGCCGATTGTGGTTCTGGCAATATTCGCCCGGAGGCGGCAAAACGATAAGTGCAATTTTCGGAACGATTGATGTTATACCGTTATCAATCTCGGCCCCTGCCGTCGCCACCGAGCCGCGCAACGCGAGCACGGCGGCGACCGTCAGAGGCTTATCACTGCGTCGACATTGACGCACCTGTCCGCCTTTGCCAGGCGCCGTGCCGAACACGACGTTCATGCCCGAAAACGCATGGCTCACCGGCGTCACCTCCGACGATTCGCCGCCCAGAATCTTGAGCACGCTCTCCTTATGCCACGCGCGCTTGCGGGTGCGCCTCGCGCGCGCCGATACGCGCCGCGACCTGCGCGTCCGCCCGATTGCATCCACGCATCGGCCTTGAGTGCGCACTGGATCACTTCGCGCTGTGCTTTTGAACCGTTTTCTCGGGCTTCTGATGACGCATAGTTGCGCAAGAAGACCAAGAGTAGAAGTGCGATTTCTGGAATCATTGATGCATGGACGTTATCAATGCCCATGCATCGACCGGTTGAATCGCCAACGCATAGCGGCCTTTGGCACTCGGCCAATGACCGTAATGGCCGAGCTGCTGCCTCTGATCCGCCCTCATGAATGACCGGACCACCTCGTTATTTGTGGCTGAATTCCCAACGTCGCGACCGGCGGCAATGCTACGAAGACAAGTTATAGCGACAACTGGGCAGTGCTCCCATTTTTGATGGGCGGTTTTCATCGATAGAAATGTGCCGGTGCCTAGTTGCGTGCGCCGTGACCGCCGCTGTGGCCCCCGCCCTGCTCGAACTGAGTGCTGCGACCGTGGAACCCATGGTGAAAGCCGTCGCCATGGTCAAAGTCGTGGAAGCGGCGGACACCGCCGCCAAGGAATACGCATGGCTGGCCGCGAGACGGACAGCCGGCATAGAACTCACACGGATAAGCCGGATACGCCGCGCACGTGTTGTAATAACCTGGATCCGCGGCGCAATCTATCGCGCCGAGCAGCAGCACGGCAAAGAGAAACTTGGCCTTCATGAGGCAAACCTGCCATACCCCGTTCTCTCAATACTCGCCACCGCTATTCACAGCCGTTGGCATGGTGGCGTCGTCACCCGATGGCATATATTGCGTGACAGGTGGCGCGTTTTGCGTGTCGGTGCCGCTGTTATGGTCCTGGATGGCCTATCCGCAGCGGCTGCATCGATGCAATGAATAAAGTGTAGACCATTCGATCCAGTGGATTGCCTTCGGGCACCACGGATCAATAACAGCCGGTCGCGTCTGGTGAGTCCCGCGACCGGCTGAGATGAGGTCCTTCGTCTCGAACTTGAATATCGTCAATGGTCAGCGACTCGCTCCCTGGAGCCTCTTACCGGAGCGATGATCCCGAAAAGTCCATTGGTCTCCTTGTTAGGACCGGCCGAGAAGTACAGCGTGTCCGGGCTCGAATTGCGGCCGCCACCGAGTGTCAGAGTCCACAGACCGTCGATTGCCAGTGGATTGCCGAACTCATTCTCCAACTGATCGACGAAAGCGCCGTCATTGCCGAAGACATTGATTCGACCATCGCCGAAGTTGCCAATGAGAATCTTGCCGCTGAAGCGGCCGAACGCAAACGATGCACGGGCGATCCCCCATGGCGAGTCGAGCGTCCCTCGGCTTGCAAAGCGACGCAGCAGGTGGCCGTCGGTATCGAATACGTCGACGAATCCACGACCGCGTCCTGCATCGTCGTCGTGCTTCTCTTTGTTCTGCTTTGCGTAGGTGACGAAAAGATCCCCATCGATATTCGCGATACCGAACGGGGCATAGCCGGCAGGGATGTTCGGGTCGACGAAGCCGCCGTCGGTCGTCGCAGCCGTGAACTGGCCGTCTGAACCGTTCGGCCCAAATACATCGATCCGACCCGAACGGAAGTTCGTCGCAAACAGGAATCCGCCTTGCGCATTGACTCCGAAGACGAGCCCCTTGTAGACAGCCCCGCTGTCCGCGGAGGGATTGGAAGAGTTATCGACCGCGATCACGGCGTTATTCGGCGGATTCAACCCACCGGCCCAAGCGGAAATCGTGCCATCTTCAGTTGCGAAGATGAACACGGCCGGGATCTTGGTGCCTGGCACGAGAAACGCAGACGAGGGATTCCACACAATCCCGGTTGGCGCCGCGGGCGTGGGATTCGGTGGCGACTTGGGAAGGACGGGATGACAGGCGCCGCCCGGTATGACGTTGCCTGGCAGCGGGATCGCGACCTGCAGCGTCGTCACCTTGGTCCCCGCGCCGTCATATAGCGTGGAGCAGCCGGTGGCATTGTCGTTGATCCAGAATGGACTTCCTGCCGGACTAAAGGCAATACCCCAGGCGTTCTGCAGGACACCGTCGACTTTCGGGGCTGCGCCTGCCACGTTGGACACGAGCGGTGTGACGACATAGGCGTCATCAGCAGCGGCATACCCGATTGTGAAACCGGCGGCGAGCGCGATCGCAGCCGCCGCTTTGAGACCACGCGAGATCTGAGACATAGCTACCCTCCTCGTCACTGGCGAGACATCGCCGCAAGCTAAACGACCGCAGGAGTTCGAATATTCCCGCTCTACACGAAGAATTCCGAGCGGTGCGAAAGTCCGCACTGGATGCGCCACACTCACGCGACGCATGCGCCGGGAGGCGGCACGGAACTGAGCATCGTGCTGGACAACCTGCGGCACCCTTCAGCGTCGACAACGACGATCTATCTGCATAGCGATGAAGTGAAGCGGGCACGACAAATGAGCGAGTTCGGCAGGTGGCTAAAGTGCCTTGCTAAAACCCCCATCGTGCACTAAAAAACATCTACCTAGCTCGTATGTCTACTGGCCGCCCAGCCAATGCAGTGGGCGCCTCCACCTCAGCGAACGCGACAGTCTATGAGTCTTCTTGAGCTCAGAGGCGTTTCCAGACATTTCGGCGCCATTCAGGCCCTGATCGACGTGACGCTCAGCCTGGAGCCGGGCGAGGTGGTCGGCCTCATGGGCGATAACGGGGCCGGCAAATCGACATTGGTGAAGGTGGTCGCCGGTAACTTTCCGCCTTCGCACGGTGAAATGCTCATCGATGGAAAGCCCGTGCATTTCACCAAACCGATCGACGCCCGCGCGCGCGGCATCGAGGTCGTCTATCAGGACCTCGCGCTTTGCGACAATCTGACCGCAGCCGCCAACGTCTTTCTTGGCCGCGAACTGCGGATCGGGTTCGGACCTGTCCGCGTGCTCGATCACGCGACCATGTATCGGCGTGCGGGTGATCTGTTCAAGCAACTGAAGTCCGAGACGCGCCCGCGCGACCTCGTCAGGCAAATGTCGGGCGGGCAGCGGCAAGCGGTGGCCATCGCCCGCACACGCCTCTCTGAAGCGAGGCTCGTCCTCATGGACGAGCCGACCGCCGCGATCAGCGTCCGCCAGGTCGCCGAGGTGCTCGATCTCATCAAACGCCTGTCCGAACACGGCATCGCCGTCATCCTCATCAGCCACCGCATGCCCGACGTATTCGCCGTCGCCCACCGGGTGGTTGTCATGCGGCGCGGGCGCAAGGTCGCGGACAAGAAAACCGAGGAGTCCTCCCCGGAAGAGGTGACTGGTCTCATCACCGGCGCCATCGCCGCTGCCTGAAACTGCCTTGCATCGGAGCCCCACTTTGAACGACGCGTCGCGAAGGCCCCCCACAATGCCGCCATTGCTCGATGATCCACAGTCCGCGAGGACGCATACTCGCTGGTCGGGACTACTCGCAAGCCAGGTGTTCTGGGTCGTGCTGGCAACGATCGTCGCCTGTATCGCCCTGTCGATTGCGACCTCGACCTTCGCGACTTCCGAGAATCTGTTCAACGTTACGCGAAACTTCGCCTTCGTCGCCATCGTGGCGCTAGGAATGATGGCGGTGATCGTCACGGGCGGCATCGACATTTCGGTCGGCTCGACCATCGGCATCAGCGGTATCGTGCTCTCGGTCGTCATGAACGCGGGCTACCCGATCTGGGCCGGCATCGGCATGGGACTGTTGACCGCCGGGCTGGTCGGCCTCGTCAACGGCCTGCTCATCGCCTATCTCGGCATGCAGCCTTTCGTCGTGACGCTCGCGATGCTGAGCGTCGGCCGCAGCCTCGCACTCGTGATTTCCCGCAGCCGGACCATTTTCGATTTCGGCCCCGACGGCAGCAAACTCCTCACGCTCGGCGGCGGCGCGACGCTCGGCGTCGCCAATCCGGTGTGGTTCCTGATCCTGCTTGGGCTGTTGTTCTGGTTCGCGTTCGGCTGGACGCGCTGGGGCCGCTACGTCTTCGCGATCGGCGGCAACCGTCATGCGGCGACTCTCACCGGCGTACCGGTGCGCCGCATCGTTTGTAGCGTCTACGTGCTCTGTGGCCTCATGGCGGGCGTCGCGGCGATTCTCGAAGTCGGCTGGCTAGGCGCAGTCACGACCGGCCTCGGTACCGGCGACGAGCTGCGCGTGATCGCGGCCACCGTGGTCGGTGGCACCAATCTGATCGGCGGGGTTGGCAGCGCTTTCGGCACGATCGTCGGCGCGGCGCTCATCGAGGTCATCCGCAACAGCCTGATCCTGCTCGGCGTCGACGCGTTCTGGCAGGGCACTGTCGTCGGCAGCTTCATTGTCGTCGCGGTGCTCTTCAACCGGCTCGGTGGCGAGCGGCAAGGGGATTGAAATGTCTGTGGACGCACCGGCCGCTTCCGGACCGGTGCCGCGGGAGGCGGGACGCGTTACGAAGACTGTGTAAGCCGACATGGGTACCGCAGAGCCGGCGCCCAACAGGAGGAAGCCATGAAAAAACTGTTGATGTGTCTTGCTGCGGCTGGAGGACTCGCGATGCTGGCGTCCCCGGGCTTTGCGGCCGATAAGACCCTTGCGCTGGTCGTGAAGGGTCTCGACAACCCGTACTTCGACCTGATGCATCAGGGATGCGAACGGGCGAACAAGGAACTCAACAAGCAAGGCTACAACTGTTATTACACCGGTCCCGCGACCGCGGCCGACGAGAGCGCGCAAGTGCAGATCATCGACGACCTGCTGACCAAGGGCGTCGCGAGCATGGCGATCTCGCCCGCGAACGCGCCGGCCGTGGCGGAGGTGCTGCGCCGCCGCGGCGGATCGGTCCCGGTCATCACCGCGGATGCCGACTTGCTGCCGAAGGATGCGTCACTGCGCAAAAGCTATGTCGGCACCGACAACTACGAGCTGGGCGCCAAGCTCGGCGAGCAGCTGAAGATGCTGATGCCGAAAGGCGGCAATGTCTGCCTCGTGATGGGCAATCCGGCTGCGGAGAACATCAACCAGCGGGCCCAGGGCGCGCGCGATGTGCTCTCCGGGAAGAAGGGCATCGCGAAGCTCGCTGGCGAGAACGGGTGGCATGAGATCAGTGGCTGTCCGCTCTACGTGAACGACGACGCCGCGAAGGCGAATCAGATGATGCAGGACACGCTGACCGCCAACCCCACGGGTCTCGACGCCTTTCTACTGGCGGGCGGCTGGCCGCTCTTTGCTCCGCAGGCCTTTTCGCAGGTCGTCGCCCCAATCATGGACAAGATCAAGAACGGCAAATTCGTGATCGTCTCGGCTGACACGCTCGGGCCCGAACTGCAGGCGCTCAAGGACCGCAAGGTGAATGTGCTCGTCGGTCAGCGGCCCGAGGAAATGGGCTACCGCGCCGCGATGGTCATGCGCGACCTCGCGCAAGGGAAGTCCGTGCCTCCGGTCATTCACACCGGACTCGACGTCTGCACGTGGAAGAACGCCGACACTTGCCTGAAGCATTGAAAGCCGGCGACCACGGCGACGACGAAGCGGCTGAAAATGTGGGATTGCGCAGCCAGTTCGTCTGGATAGCAAGTAGTAAGCCCCGATCGTGCCTTGATTGTAAGTTGCGCCGTTGACGCCAGATCCTATCGGCGCACGGAGCATACTTCGCGAGTCCCGGATGAAATGGCCATCGAAATGGATGAGCGCGCTCCTGGCAGTCATCGTGGTCGCTGCACTGCTTGCCGTCCCGTTGCCTGGGTCGGTCAATCTTACGACGAGGATTGCCACCGTGACCTCGATCGAGCGACCGGATGCGGTGGTTTTCGACTACGTAACGACACCTGCTCACTGGCCCAGCTGGCACCCGTCTTCGCTATCGGTAAGAGGGGCGGTCGACCACTCGTTAAACGTCGGTGAACAGGTTGCTGAAGAATTCCGCGTGGCGGGTCGCCGGGGAAGCGTCCTGTGGACCGTTTCCGTACGGGACCGTCCGCACAAATGGGCCATTGTCGGCACGATAGACGGGAAGCCTGCAGGCACAGTGAGCTACGCGTTGACGCCCGTAGCGTCAGGAACACGATTCGTGCGCGAGTTCGTGTACCGCGCGCCGACACTATGGTTTGCGGTGTTGAATGTCCTGTTCGTTCGAACGCGAATCCAGCAGGAGTCCGACGAGGCAGTCGCGCGACTTAAGAAAGCGTTGGAAACAATGCCGTAGCCCGGATTTTTCCGAATCTTTTTGTTCGCACACATTCCACTACAGAACCTGGAAGGCGGCGAATGCGCCGCCCGCGAACACTTGCTGGGAGAAGATCTGCCAGATGCCGCCCACTCGCACGCCAATCATGCACATGTATTGGAGTGGATTCGCGCCAGCGCCGGGCACCGGGTAGCCGTTTGGAAAGCCGGGGATGTTGCTGTGCCCTGCGCCATACACCATGAAAGGAGCGGCACCTGCATGATTCGCGAAATCGCCGGCGCCAACGTTAGCATTCATTCCGCAGAGCTGCTGGGCCATGGTCGGGCCGACATGCGGGTTCGGATGTCCCGGGATGCTGGGCGAAATATGAGCGCCATAGATCACCCCTCCCACGTCCTTCATGCAAAAACTGCAGCCGGTAAACTGCGTCGTGACCATCACGTCGGAGCCATCGAGACGTGTACCGTCGATGGCGCCAAAGCTGGCAGCACCCGGCGGTGGCCCCGGATTTACCACGATTCCTCTACCGGGGACGGCAGTCCAGTGCACGGCGCGCACGCTTGCTGCGGAAAAGCCATACGCGCCTGCAGGAACCGGAAAGCCCGCGACGGGCACGAACATGTAGCGATCCTGGGCCGCGTCGTAGGTGAAGTAAAAGTTCACGAGATTGCGGTCTAGCGCATCCGGCGCATAGGCCGTCGAACCACGAACCATGATCTTGTTGTCCGTGAGAAACTGCAGCGGCGCAGCCGGGATAACCGTCGTCAGCAGATTTCTGCTGCCGTGGTCGCGCGCATGATGTGCATCCTCTACTATCCTGGCCTTCTGCAACAGACGGCGATACTCAGCTGCCAACAATCCGGCACCGAGCGTCGTGGCCCGATTTGCAAGCGGGTTGTTTCCAATGGCATGCCACAGGAGATAAATGGCGCGTCGCATTTCGCGCTGGGTCTCGTTACCCGCGTTGTGCACATTCTTCATCGACATCCCGTTTGAGAAATTCACGTAGCCGGGTTGATGTGCGTTGGCCGGGGGATAATGATTCTGAATATAGGAAGTGGCCAGAGCGTGCGCGCAGGCGTTCTCGGCGAAGGTTCCGATTGCCGAGGTTTGAATGAATCCAAGCGTGTCGTTGATCCTCACAGTCACGTCTTTCATGGCTATTCCCAAAGTGTCGTGTGCCGCAGCAATGGTCTCGCACCGATCCGTCCGCCCTCATGCATCGCCACGGTGATTCAAACCACGTGAACGAAATCCAGGTACTTGTCCAGGATGTGAAGATGATCGCTCGGCGTCTGGATATCTTCTGTCACGGCGATCATCATCCCGTCCCTACCCTCGCGCTTGAGGTTTTCGCTAACGGCGTCATGATCACTGCCGGTAATGGTCACCTTCGACGACCGCTTGATCCCGATGGTGGGATTCCGCTTGCCGGTATGAAACGCAAACGTGCAGAGATCGGAGGTTGGGCTAGGGGTGAAGACTTTCCCCTTTCGCGCCTGGAAGGCCTGCTGATTGACCAGATCCCCGCTGTGTTTGTTTTTGACGATGACATCGGCGTTGTGGTAGTCGAGCACATAGGTCGCCACGTCCGCGCATCCCACTGCATTCTGAATCTGGCTGATGTTGTGATATTCCTTGCTGCCCACGTTCCAGCCGGCGATGTAAAGCTCGTAGACCCTGTCACCGCCGATCAACGTGACGGCGCGCGCGAACAAAGTGTTTGTGCTGCCGCGCCAGCCCTGGGTTTTATGAACGCCCACGAGCCGGTCGGCGAGTACGCAGATAATCGCAGAACAGGTCGACATCGTGGGAAATGCGAGCGCAGTACCCTCCCCCGTCTGATCATCGTGAATCGACATCACGGTCCTGGTAACCGGCATGACGTTCTCCTCGATTCCCCCTGAATCTTCATCGCCGCGGGGCGGCTCGCTGCGTCAATCAGACTTCTCTTCCGCCTCGATCCAGGCTTTGGTGGGTCTGGTCCGGTTATCCGTCGCCACGACCCCCACGCATTCGAACTTGCTGTTCTCCTGTTCGAGGCAATTCTGCAGATTCTCGGCGTCCGTCGTCTTTGCATCGACCAGCATGCCGGGCGGGATAAAGCCATTCAGATTCTCAACCACCGGTTTCAGGGCTTCATAGACGAGGCTGTAGCGGTTTCCCTTTTTCAAGGCCAGGAAATTTTGCGGACCCAATAGAAAGTTCTTCGCCTGCTGTGATTGCAAGGACATGTTGTGCAGCGCGGCGTGCAGGCAGGCCGCCTGAAAACAGTATGTGACGAACTGCGAGCAGCTGATTCCCTTGCGACTCGAAAGCTTCACGCCCGTGATCCCGCGGTGCCAGGCGCGCACCGCGCGGACCAAAGAGTCGGCAGTCCAGGCTTCATCGGTCTGGTATTGATCTCCACGCCGTCCGAAGGGAACGGTCGCTTTCACGACCTGATTTTTCGTTTCTGCATATTTCACCATCGCAACCACCATGGGATCGTCACTGCGCGTGGCCCATCTTGCGGCGAACCACGCTGCCGCCTGCGCCACGGCGGAACTCTCGTAACGATAGACGAGGTACTTGAAGTCGTCGTCGGTGACTGCCAGCGCACCGACGGACTGCTGCACGACGCCCTGCAGGTTCCCCACGTCCTTGCTGTGGATGACGGTTTTTCCCCCGGCGTCAGCCACCCAGATCAGCGCATGCTTCGCTTCGTCGGCACTGTCGTCGTACTCGATAATGATGTCGCCGGCGGAAAAGTCCATATCTCGATCGGCTGATCAGAGCGGCCGTTGCTGTTGCGGAAATGTGTGCCTGAAATGGGTGCCTGAATTGCAGCGGCACCGTCATCGTATGCAGAGGTCGGCCTTGATCAGAATCGCCGGCTTGATCCCGCCACGCTGGACGATCTGAACCACGGTTGCACGCCCCTGCCCCGCCTCCGACGAATATTCAACGGGTTCCTCCACGACGACACCTTCGCTAGCATCGATACTGTGACGAAAGCGCACCGCCTTGCCTTCCTTGGTGGTGGTCACTTTGAATTTACCGTCACCGATGTCTGTCACGGAATGGGTAATCTGAAATCCTGAGCACGGCGCAGCCGTCCACGGTTTCGTGCCATAGACGAAGACCTGGTATAGAACCATTTCACCCGGGCCGGTTAGGGCGATCTCGGCAGGAAAGCCGTGCTCATCGTTGCTTTTTCCCAAGTATGTCTCCACCTTGCTGGAAACATGAAAACCTCGATTGGCGAAACAACCTGTGGCTTTTAACGGCGCGGATATGAGCTCGTTGCTGTACACCCCCGCGAGATGCATAAGATTGCCATCGGCAGATTCCCAAAGCATCTGCACATCCATTCCACATTTATCCTTCATCACCGTAAGCGGCACGAAGTGGTCAAAACTGTAGTTGCAGGGATAACTGAAGACTGTCTTTGGGATGGTGATGGTCAGCCCAAGTTTGTTGGGTGTAGACATGTCCGCCCCTTCCGCTGAGTACCACACGGCCCGCACTTAAGCCCGGATAAAAGGATAGGTAAACTGCTCCGCCCAATCAACAAGATCAGACGTTTGGGCGTCGGCGGCTGCGAAGGCGGCCAGAAATGCATTTTTCGCCTTCGCAGGCGGCATACGTTCCGCATAACTTATGCTTGTGCCGCCGGAACGAACGACAAGCGTGCGCGTATGCCGGGTCGGAAAAATGTTGCCAGTGCCCCCAAGGCAGCGACGCGTCGCGTTGCGCAAGCGGTATGCGCCGATCCGCCCGAGTCTTTTAGCCCTCGCGCCCCACCACGTCTTTCGGGCTGATCGTGTAGCGCAGCATCCTTTCGCGCGATGCTTCGAGCAGACGCGTCATCGCGGCGGACGCGGCCTCCGGTTCGCGCGCAACGATCCGGCGACGCACCGCGTCATGCAGCTCGATATCTTCGCTCGGCCGCGCCGCCTGCCGCAGCAGCATCTCGGACGACACCCGCAACGCCGCCTTGATCGCACTGCCGATCGTGATGAACATGCCGTTCTGTGACATCGCGATGATCGCCATATGAAATTCGAGCACCGCTTCGCTCACCGCGCGCACATCCGAATGCGCCGACGGCGAAGCATAGGCGCTCGCCAGCTCGCGGTAGCGGCGCTCGATCAGCTGAAGGTCGTCGTCGCTGCCGTGCCGCGCCGCGAGAAAGCTCGCGCGCGGCTCGAAACAGATGCGCATCTCGAAGATGTCCTCGACGATCTTCGAGTCGAATTGCGCATTGAGCCGCCACGCGAGCACATCACGGTCGAGCAGATTCCAGTCCGAGAACGGCAACACGCGCGTGCCGATCTTCGGCGTCACTTCGATCAGGCGCTTGCCGGTGAGCTGTTTGATCGCTTCGCGCACGGTCGTGCGACTCACACGGTACTCGGTGCACAACTCGCTTTCGACAGGGAGCAGATCGCCAGGGCCGAATTCGCCCGAGACGATCCTCATGCCGACGATCCGCGCAACCTGCGCGGTCATCGTCCCTACGACGGGCTCACGCTCGAACATCACCCCTCCTTCGTAGACTTCTCGTGCGAACCACCTAGCCGCGCTTTGCCGCGGTCGTGACGATCACGTTCCACGAGCCCGGCTTCAGGCGCGCCGTCAGTTTTTCGCCATCGACCGAGATCTTTTCGTTGGTCGCAGGCACGACCGTCAACGGCGCTTCGCGCGTATTCACCGCCTTCATGTTCGGGTGGTGAAGTTCGAGCGCGTGATCGAGCGTGCGCTCCACGCCGAGGCCGCGCAATTCGATGCTGAGGTCCATCTCGTCGGTCAGGTGCCGGTTCAACGCGAAGATCGTCGTGGTGCCGCTCGCGCGGTCGTCGACCACGGCGGCGCACAGGTAGGCGATCTCGGGAAAGCTCTCGGCCGCGTAGGCGGGCGATTCGATCACCGGCTTGAGCACGCGGCCGTGACCGAACTTCGACGCCTGCGAGAACGGATAAAAGATCGTCTGCCGCCACGCGGCTCCGCCCGGCTCGGTCATGATCGGTCCGATCACGTTGACGAGTTGCGCAAGGCACGCCGTTTTGACGCGATCCGCGTTGTTCATCATCGTGATCAGTGCGCCGCCGACCACCAGCGCGTCCTCGGCGTTATAGACCTCCTCGATCAGGCGCGGCGCGCTTGGCCAGCCCGGCTTGCGCAGATCGTTGATCGAGCGCGCCTTGTACCAGACATTCCATTCATCGAACGACAGCATGATGCGTTTGCTCGAATGCTTGCGCGCCGCCACGCTGTCCGCAACGGCAACGATCTCCTTGATGAACAGATCCATCACGTCGATGTTGCCGAAGAATTCCGCGGTCGAGTCGTGACGGTTCTCGAAGTACGTGTGCAAGGAGATGAAGTCGACCTGATCGAAGCAGTGTTCGAGCACGCGATCTTCCCACGCTCCATAGGTCGCCATGTCGTGAGTCGACGAGCCGCACGCCGCGAGTTGAATGGTGGGATCGACCGCGCGCATCAGCTTGGCGGTTTCGAGCGCGACGCGACCGTACTCGTCGGCGGTCTTGCGGCCGATTTGCCAGGGGCCGTCCATCTCGTTGCCGAGACACCAGAACTTGATGTCGTGCGGCTTCGCGTAACCATGTTCGTGGCGCAAGTCCGACAGCGCGGTGCCGCCGGGATGATTGCAGTACTCGACGAAATGGCGGGCTTCGTCCGGTCCACGCGTGCCGAGATTGACCCCGTACATGGGCTCGATATCGAGCTCGCGGCACCAGTCGATGAATTCGTTGGTGCCGAACTGATTGGTCTCGACCGAATACCATGCGAGATCGAGCCGCTTGGGCCGCTGCGCCTTCGGGCCGACACCGTCTTCCCAGTTATAGCCCGACAGGAAGTTGCCGCCGGGATAACGGACGATCGTCGGCCCGAGTTCGCGCGTGAGCGCCATCACGTCTTTTCGATAGCCACGCTCATCCGCGTCGGGGTGATCCGGCTCATAGATGCCGGTATAGACGCAGCGGCCCATATGTTCGACGAAAGTACCGAACACGCGCCGGTCAAGGTCAGCGACGACGAAATCCCGGTCGACGACAAGGCGGGAGGTAATCATTGTGATAGGTCCTGTGGTGAGGTCGCCTGCGCGTGCCGCCCGATGCGGCACGCCGGCTTGTGAGCTCGAATGGGTTCGGCGAGGTTCCGTTGAGTTCGGGACAGGCGTGCGGCCACTACCTGGACAGCAGCTTGTTGACGCGGTCTTGCGCATCCTGTTCGACGGCGGCGATCGGCTTGCCTGAGGTCAACATGTTGCTGACCTCGCTGCCGACGATCTCCTGAATCGCGAACTGACGCGGCACCGTGTTCGGCAGCGCATAGCCGATGGACGAGATCTCCTTGATGTCCGCGCGATGCGGCAACGCGTTGAACGCCGCGCTATCGATGACCGACTGCCGCGCCGGCAGATGCCCCGTGCGGGCCCAGTCGGCGTCGTGGTCGTAGAGGAACTTGAGGAACACGAACGCGGCGTGGCGGCTCTTGTCATCCTTCGCGCCGCCCTTGAGCATCACCCATGAGTGGCCATCGGCCCACACCGCTTTCTTCTGGAACAGGTTCGGGAACGGCACGACCTCATAGCCGTTGTTGGCGAGCGGCGAATCGGTTTTCTTCGACAGGTTGGTCAAGTCCTCGATCACCCATGTGCCGCAGATCAGCACACCCGCTTTGCCGTTCATGAACGCCTGATTCGCTGCACCGTAGTCGAGGTTCGGGGTGATGTCGCCCGCCTTCATCAGCCCATCCAGCAATTGCAGTGCGTTGGTCACGGGCTTGACGCGCGGATCGATTTTTGTCGGGCCCGACGGAAAGAGCGTGCCGTTCTGCTGATAGACCATCGTGTACAACGAACGCGTCTGCGCGGCGCTCTCGTTGGCGATCGGCATTGTGATGTACGGCAGACCGGTCTTGTCCTTGAACTGTTTCGCCTGCTTGAGCAGTTCGTCGGGCGTGGTCGGCAGGATCGGCTTGCCGCTCGCGTCGACGAGACCCGCCTTCCTGAACAGATTGATGTTGATATGCCAGAGCCACGAATGCGTGTCGAACGGCAACGCGTAGGTCTTGTCGTCGAACGTGACGCCGCGGCGCGCGTGATCCGTGAAGTCCTTCGTATCAATCCCCACCGACTTGAACCCGACGTCGAGCGGTTCGACGAGCTTGCGCTTCACATAGTCGCCGAGCACGGCTTCGTGCATGACCGAGATCGTCGGTACGTCGTGACTCAGAATGCGCGCGTCGATCTGCGTATAGTAAGGAGACCATTCGATGATCTGCGGCTTGACGACGATATCTTCCTTGTTCGTCGCATTGAACTCATTGACCAGCGTCGTGATGATTCCGCACTCACCCGCGGCCTTGCTCACGTCGTTCACATTGCCGTATTCAGCGTCGCAGGCGCCGAAAAAGCGCGACAGCGTAATTTCGGTTTTGGCCTGAGCGGGAGCCGCGAGGCCCGCCGTCAGGCTCAGCAAGGCAAGCAAAAGCGCACCGCGTACGAGCGATCTCTTCATGGTTGTCTCCTGTCGAATACTCGATGAGCCGCGTATTTCCGATCGACAGCGCGCGGCCGCTATGGATTACCGGCGTGACCGGTTCTTTTCAAGCAAGGCGCCGATGCCGGGAAACATCGGTGTGCCAGCGGTTCAGCGCACCGTGGTGCCCGCCACGGCGGCCACGATGTACTTCTGGAAAAACAGGTACAGCACGAAGATCGGCAGGCCGGCGAACACGGCTTGCGCCATCAGATAGCCAATGCCCTCGGACTGCGCGAAATTGCCTTGCGTCGACGCGAGGCCGATCGTCAACGTATACATCTCCGGCTTCGATGCCGACACGAGCGGCCACAGGTAGTCGTTCCACGCGCTGAGGAAGGTGAAGATCGCAAGCGTCGCCTGTGCCGGAATCGACAGCGGCAGCACGATGCGCCAGAACACCTTGAAGCGCGACGCGTTGTCGAGCAGCGCGGCTTCCTCGATTTCGACGGGGACGGCCTTGAAGTACTGGGTCATCAGGTACACGCCGAACGGTGACGCGAGCCTCGGCATGATCAGTGCGCCATAGGTGTTGTGCCAGTCGAGCGACGCGAACAGGCTATGCAGCGGAATCACGAGCGCCTGCTCGGGAACCGCGAGCCCGGCGAGGCAGATCACGTATACCCAGCGCTTGCCTGGGAACGTCGTGCGCGCGAAGCCGTAGCCGGCCAGCGACGCGATGACGAGCGTCAGCAGCGTCTGGCCCAGCGCGACGATCGCGCTGTTGATCAACCAGCCGCCGACGGCTGACGTACCGATGATGCTGGCGTAGTTCTGCAGCGTGAACGGTGGCGAGAACAGCACATCGGTATGCTGCTCCAGGAAGGCGTTCGGCTTGAACGACAGCGCGAACACCCAGACCAGCGGCGCGATCCAGACGAGCGCGAGCAGCACCACGGCGCCGAGCATCACGCGTTCGCCGAGACGGCCGGCCAACGACCCGCGCGAACGTTCGGGCCCAGCTGGATTCGAAGCGGACTGCATTGCGGCGGTACTCATGCGGGGTCCTTTCTGCGTACGATCCATGACTGCACGGCGATACCCAGCAGCATCAGTGCGAACAGCACCTGGGCCGCGGCAGCCGAATAGCCGAACAACCATTGGCGGAAGCCGGATTCGTAAATGAACTGGACGAGTGGTCGCGATGCATTGTTCGGTCCGCCGCCGGTCAGCAATTGCGCCTGACCGAACAGCTGGAACTGGAACACTGCTTCGATCACCGCAACCAGCGCAACGGTGCGCCGGATCGACGGCAGCGTGATCGCTACGAAGGTGCGCCAACGGCTCGCGTTATCGAGCGCAGCCGCTTCGTATAGCTCCTGTGGGATCTGCTGGAGCGCGGCAAGAAACAGCATCATCGGCAGGCCCACGATCCACCATACGGTGACGATCGCGATCATCGGCAGCGCCGTGGCTTCATGGACGAGCGGCACGTACTCGGGGATGTTGAGCGCGCGGCTGACATCGGCGAGCAGCCCATGGCCCGGCATCAATACCAGCTTCCAGACGAGCGTGACGATCGTCACCGACAGCACCGACGACCCGAAGAATATCGCACGCAGCGCGGCGCAAAATCGGCCCGGCCGATTGAGCACGAGCGCGAGCGCAAGACCGAGCGCGACGAACATCGGCACGGTCATGAACACGAAGTAGAACGTGTTGCGCACGGCGCCGCGAAAGATCGGATCGGACGCGAGGTCGAGATAGTTCTTCAGGCCGATGAACTCGGACGTGTCGCCGAGCAGATCGACGTTCTGCAAGCTCAGCCACCAGCCGTACACGAGCGGCACCACCAGCAACAGCACGTAGACGATCACGAACGGCAACACGAACAGCCCGTTCGACCAGGACGCGAGGGGATAGTTGAAACGGCGCCGCCGCGCTTTCGGCAGACCGGCCGTCAGCGGGCGATCAGCCGCCATGATGCGCGCTCCCGCTGGCGTCGAACAGGTGCAGATGGGCAGTATCGAGACTCATACGAAGCGGGTCGCCGGGCTGCAATTCGTACTCGCGCGGAATCTCGATGACGATCAGCTGATTGCTCGCCAGACTCACGTGCGCGAGCGAACGGTCGCCGAGCCGCTCGATGAATTCGGCGCGCCCATTGAGCGCGCCGGCGGCGTCGATCACCACATGCTCGGCGCGGATGCCGAGCGTGAGTTGGCCCGGCGGCAATCTGCCGGCGGCGATCGTGGTCGGCAGCACGACGTTGTCGACCGGCAGGCGCACGCACAAACGGCCGCCGTTTTCGCCGGCCGGTTCGACATCGATGAAGTTCATTGCTGGTGCGCCGATGAAGCCGGCCACGAAGCGCGTCGCCGGACGCCGGTAGATATCGAGCGGCGCGCCGATCTGCTCGATGCGGCCGCGGTTCATCACGACGATGCGTGTGGCGAGCGTCATCGCTTCGATCTGATCGTGTGTGACGAAGACCATCGTCGAGCTGAGGCGCCGATGGATCCGCGCCAGTTCGACCCGGGTACGCGTGCGCAACGCCGCATCGAGGTTCGACAACGGCTCATCGAACAGGAACGCTTCCGGTTCCTTGACCACCGCGCGGCCAATCGCGACCCGCTGACGCTGACCACCCGACAGTTGCGCGGGGCGGCGCTTGAGCAGCGCATCGAGTTCGAGCATGCGGGCGGCCTCGGTAATGCGCCGGTTGATCTCGCTCGCGACGACGCCCGAGTTGCGCAAGCCGAACGCCATGTTGTCGTAGACCGTCATGTGCGGATAGAGCGCGTAGTGCTGAAACACCATCGCGACGTCGCGCCTGGCCGGCGGCAGGTGCGTGACCTCGCGGCCACCGATGCTGATCTGGCCTTCGCTGACGGCCTCCAGCCCGGCGATCATGCGCAGCAGCGTCGACTTGCCGCAACCGGACGGGCCGAGAAAGACGAGGAATTCGCCTTCATGGATGTTCAGGTCGAGACCGGTGATCACTTCCGTCTCGCCATACCGCTTTGTCACGCCGTTGAGCTGAATGCCCGTCACCGTGCCTCCTTGGGTTATGTCCCGGAACTGCCGTCTCTTTCTGTATTTGTCTGCTTTGATATTATGAAAATATAGTAATTTCGAACGGTTTGATTCGTCCAATCCCTATTTCGATATTGATCTGTTCGGATTTGGTATCGGGATATGCTTATTGAATTGCCCATGCAATACGCAATTCGAAAGGAGAACTTGCCGTCCATGCGGCCGCGCTACCTACGCCAAAAAGAAGCACGAGGATCGTAAATGATGATCTGAATGCGTTTTGCGAAGTCGTTGGAGAGATAACTGTCCGCGACGCCGTCCCGAGGCCTAACGGAGTTCTATGTCCCAGATCGACTGGCTCAGCCACCTGCTGCAAATGATCACCGTCACCGGCCGGCTGGAGGTTCGCTGCGTCTACGGTGCGCCATGGCGCGTGGCCTGGGACCAGTCCGCGGCGCATGAGATTCCTTACCACGTCGTGCTCAAAGGCCGGGCAGTGATCGAGGATCCTGAGACACAGACGGCCACGGAGCTGGTAGCCGGCGATATCGTGCTGCTGCCTCACGGGTCGGCGCATGTGCTGCACGATGGCAGCGGACACACGCCCGGGCCTACTTGCGAACGCCATGATTCCGCCGGTTTGATGTTCAGCGAGAACAACGGCCAGGGCGAGCATCTGGACATGCTGTGCGGGCGTTTTCTCATCGGGCCGCCTCATGATCGGCTGATACGCAATTACCTGCCGACGAATCTGGTGGTACGGACCATGGAAAGTCATGGTGAAACGCGTATCGGGTCTGCTTCGAACCACCTGGCCAATTTCGTGGCACTGATGCGCGAAGAGTCCACGGGCGACAAGGTCGGTGGCTACGCGGTCCTCAACGCCCTTTCCTCGGCGCTTTTCACACTGGTATTGCGCGAGGCGAGCGAATCCGAACACGCGCCGGCCGGCCTGTTGGCGCTGGCCGGCCATCCACGATTGGCGCCAGCCATTTCAGCCATGTTCGCCGATCCGGCGCGGCCCTGGAACCTGCCTGAGCTAGCCGACTTATGCAGCATGTCACGCGCCACCTTCATGCGGCACTTTCAGGACACGCTGGGGCGCTCGGCCCTCGAGCTGCTGACCGAGATCCGGATGAGTCTGGCTGCCAACGAATTGAAGAAGCCGATGATGACCACGGAGGCCGTGGCCGAGTCGGTGGGGTATCAATCCGTATCGTCATTCCGCCGTGTGTTCACCGAGAGGATGGGCATGACGCCGGGTCAATGGCGCCGTATCGCCCGCAACGGTCAGTAACGGCAAGTCGCGGCCACGAATCGTCGCTTCGCGTTCTGTGTGCGACCCGATGAGGCGTTAGACGGGTCGGCGCCGCCGCTCATTCGCGCGAGCGACCCTCGACGCGTCCGTCCATACCTGCAGCCCGCAAACCTCGATCTCGACGAGACGAGATGCGCCGTGTCGACTTGATCCTTTTGGACATTTTATTGAGTAAATCCAGTCTCGAAAGCGGCATCGAGCAGGCCTAAAGTGAAGGCTCCCAAACCAAATGTATCAACGGCACCGACGTCGACTTCCCGCCGCTCGAGTAAGCCGCCTTGCCGCGCGCAAGGCTATCGGCTCGCCAGCAAGTTGGAATTACCGGATGGCTGGGCATAGAGCGAAAGCATCCGTGTACCTGAATCTATCCATCTACACACAGGACTTCTCATGAAAAACGAAATCACCATGACCAATCCCGTCATCGAATGCATCCTGAGCCGCAGCGCGGCCAAGTATTACGACCCCGCCGCGACCCTGAGCGACGACCAGATCCGCGAACTGGTACGAATCGGCACCAGTGCGCCGACATCTTTTCACTTGCAGAACTGGCGCTTCATCGCCGTACGCACGCCCGAAGCCAAGGCCCGGCTGAGTCCAATTGCGTGGAACCAGCCCGCGATCAAAGATGCAGCGGTTACTTTCATCGTCTGCGGCCAGCTGGTCGAAACCAGTGTGATACCCGAGCGTCTGGCACCACTGGTGGAAGCGGGCGTGATGCCGGCAACCATGGTGCCGGAGTGGGAAATCCCGGCGCGCAATCTGTACATGGCGTACCCGCAGCGACGGCGAGACGAAGCTGTACGCACCGCCACTTTCGGCGCGGCGGCGATGATCTATGCGGCCCGCTCGATGGGCCTGGGTTCGACGCCGATGATCGGCTTCGATGACGAAGCCGTGCACCGCGAGTTCGGACTGGCCGAGGACGAAGTGCCGGTCCTGCTGTTGTCCGTAGGAGCGGAGCGTCAGGGAAACTGGGCGCAAAAGCCGCGTCGTCCTGTGGCCGACGTATTGGATCTGGTATAGGCGCGGACCGAGCCGCCTCGAGTACAAACAGGGACCACGGCGCGAAGCAAATCAATGAGCGGTCCTCGCACGGACCTTTGCCGATCAGTAAAACCAGCAACTTGATAAGGACGACTACGATGCCAAGAACTACTGCTCTAACGCCGCAACAGGTACCTGCGGATTCCAGGCCGACGCTCGACGCGTTCACCAGAAACATCGGCTTCACCCCGAACATGATGGCGAGCTTCGCGCAAAGCCCGATCGCATTCAACGCATGGGCCACCCTGCTCGGTTCGCTGAGCAAGGCGCTCGACGTGAAGACGCGTGACAGCATCGGCCTCGCGGTCTCTGAAGTGAACGGCTGCAACTACTGCCTGACGGTTCACAGCTTTACGGCCGAACACATGGCAAAGCTGTCGGCCGATGAAATCATTCTCGCCCGCAGGGGCCACGCCGCGGATCCGAAGCGCGACGCCGCTGTCCAGTTTGCGCGCAAGGTCATCGAGGCCCGCGGCAAGGTCAGCGACGCCGATCTGCAAGCCGTCCGCGATGCCGGCTACACGGACGCGAACGTGATGGAGATCGTCGCGCTGGTGGCCATGTACTCGCTGACGAACTTCTTCAACAACGTGTTCGATCCCGAGAAGGACTTTCCCTCGGTTACGCCGGCCGGTTCGATCTGAACGCTAATCCCCCGTTTGCCAGCGCATTCGAACATGACGATAGACCACTCACAAGGAGATGGACGATGAAGGCGATCATTGTGACGGACCAGGCCGCGGGAACGGCCGGGATGCAGCTGATG
This sequence comes from Burkholderia sp. JPY481, assembly GCF_038900515.1. NCBI lineage: Bacteria > Pseudomonadati > Pseudomonadota > Betaproteobacteria > Burkholderiales > Burkholderiaceae > Burkholderia > Burkholderia sp. JPY481. Next base: position 78,835 of record NZ_JAYMRT010000019.1, on the reverse strand, counting down.
GACCGGCCTGAGCCGGAGGCAGCGATAAACGACGTCGTCGTTCGGGTTCATGCTTCCGGATTCACCGGGGATGAGCTGACGTGGCCCTCGACCTGGACCGATCGCGGCGGCCGTGACCGGACGCCGGTGATTCCCGGGCAAGAGCTGGCTGGAGTGGTCAGCGCGCTGGGCTATGGCACGACGGGGCTGTCGGTGGGACAGCGGGTGTTCGGCATCACGGACTCGCATCGCAGCGGCACGCTGGCCGAGTACGTGGCAGTCGAGGCACGCAATCTCGCGCCGCTGCCGGGCGACGTCGACTACACGGTAGGCGCGAGCGTGGCGATGCCGGGCCTGACCGCGTGGCAGGGGCTGTTCGATCACGGTCGCATCCAGGCGGGACAGAGCGTCCTCGTGCACGGTGCGGCAGGCGCTGTCGGCTCGATGGTCACCCAGCTCGCACGTGAGGCCGGCGCCTACGTCATCGGCACCGGACGCGCAGCCCACCGGCAGGCGGCGCTTGACTACGGCGCGCAGGAATTCGTCGACCTCGAGAACGACGTCCTCGAAGACGTCGGATCGATAGATCTGGTTTTCGATGTCTTCGGTGGCGATATCGCGAAGCGGTCGGCTGGCCTGATTCGAGCCCGCGGAACGCTAGTGACCATTGCTGGCCCGACCGATGCACGTCCCGCCGACGGTCTGGCGATCGACTTCGTCGTCGTGCCTGAGCGCGCCCAACTGACCGGGATCATCGATCGTGTGCGTGACGGACGGCTGCGCGCGAACATCGGCAACGTCTCGACTCTCGACGACGCCGTCGCCACCTTCAATGGACCCAGGCGGACCCACGGGAAGACGGTTATCCGCGTTCGCCCATGATGGGTCCACGAGAAATAGTAAGCCCCGACATCCGTACCGGCGCATCAGCATTCCACCGATGAAGCGAAAGAGGAAAGCAATATGAAGCAGGCCCCCCAGATCGGCGACAGGATCACCGACAAATCAGCACCACCCGATGAGCGCATTGTCCGGAACTGGATCGGGCCGGACGCGTTCGAGCATTGGTCCGAGTTGCAGAGCTGGATCGCGGCATCCTACCCGGGTGTTTTCACGCCGGATTGGCTCTATGGCGGCAAGAAACGCGGTTGGTCGCTGCGCTACAAGAACACCAGGGCGTTCTGCACGTTGCAGCCGGCATACGGGCTGTTTTCGGTTCAGGTGGTACTGGGGCGAGCAGAGCGAGAGAAGTTCGAGGAGCGGCGTTATCTCTGGAGCCCGCAGTTGGTCAAGCTCTACGATGAAGCCCGAGCATACCCCGACGGGAAATGGTTGACCGTTGCGATCTCATCCGCGGAGGTTCGCCATGAGGTGATCGAGCTTGTGAGTATGAAGCGCCCTCCACTATCAGGCGGTTCGATGTCGCGCAAGTTCTAAAACCCGCGCCCACACTTTCGGCCTCGATTGCATCGACGTTAAGTGGCCACGAGCCCAACGCATCGAGCCGGGCGAGCGCGGTCTCGAGTGAGCCAATGGCCAGGGGCAGGCGGGCCGATCTTAAAGGAGATAGTTCTCGTGAAGGCAATCACTGTGACGGATCAAGCGGCGGGAACGGCCGCGATGAAACTGTCCGAGCGGCCCGAACCGGCGGCGGCGATAAACGACGTTGTTGTTCGGGTTCACGCGTCGGGATTCGTCGGGACCGAGATGGCGTGGCCCTCGACTTGGACCGATCGCGGCGACCGTGATCGAACACCTTCGATCCCCGGCCACGAGCTGGCCGGAGTAGTCACCGCTCTCGGCTATGGCACGACCGGGTTGTCAGTCGGACAGCGAGTGTTCGGCCTCGCAGACTGGTATCGAGACGGCTCCCTCGCTGAATATGTGGCGATCGAGGCCCGCAACCTTGTGCCACTGCCGGGCGATGTCGACTTCACAGTCGGCGCGAGCCTGCCGATCTCGGGACTGACCGCATGGCAAGGTCTGTTCCAGCACGGGCGCCTTCAGGCGGGTCAGCGCGTTCTCGCGCACGGTGCGGCCGGCGCGGTCGGGACGATGGTGACTCAACTCGCGCGAGAGGCCGGCGCTTACGTCATCGGCACGGGACGCGCCGCTGACCGTCAGAAGGCGATCGAGTTCGGCGCGCAGGAGTTTGTCGACCTCGACCGCGGCAGGTTGGAAGATGTGGGCGGAGTCGATCTGGTGTTCGATGTCATCGGCGGCGACATCGGGAAACGGTCCGCGGGTCTGGTTCGAGCCGGCGGAACGCTCGTGTCCGTGGTCGGGCCAGCCGAGGCGCGACCGGCCAATGGTCTCGCGGTCGACTTCGTTGTCGAGTCCGATCGTGCGCAACTGAACGAGATCGTCCAGCGCATACGGGATGGACGACTGCGGACGAACATCGGCAAGATCGCGACTCTCGACGAAGCCGTCGCCGCTTTCAATCCGACTGAGCGGATCAGCGGGAAGACGATCATCCAGGTTCGTCCATGAGAAGTCGCGGAAGGTCGAGCGGCGCTGCTCTGCACCTTGCCCCGCCATTCGTGCGCGCGGAACAGGAAGGTTACCGGCGGGCTTCCGTTGCCATGCGGACTGCAAGGCCTGCTAGCACTGTGCCCATCAACCAGCGTTGAAGCGTAATCCACGTCGGGCGGCTCGCGAGAAATCCGGCAATCGAACCAGCCATGGTCGCAATGGCTGCATTCACGCAGACGCTGATCAGGATCTGCGTTGCACCCAGGGCGAGTGATTGATGAAATACGCTGCCGTGCGACGGATCAATGAATTGAGGCAATAGCGACAGGTAAAGCACGGCGATTTTGGGGTTCAGCAGATTGGTGGTGAACCCCATCAGGAACAGTTTGCGGCGGCTGTCCACGGGAAGATCGCGGACCTGAAATGGTGAGCGTCCGCCGGGCTTGACTGCTTGCCACGCAAGATAGAGCAGATACATCGCGCCGCCAAAGCGGAGGGCATCGTAGGCGTAAGGTATAGCGAGAACCAGAGCGGTGATGCCGAATGCCGCACACAGCATGTAGAACACGAAACCAAGGGCGACGCCAGCCAGGGAGATAAGTCCAGCTTGACGACCTTGGCAGATGGAGCGTGAAATCAGATAAACCATATTCGGTCCGGGTGTAAGCACCATGCCGAGTGCAACGAGACCGAATGAAAGGAAATGACTTAGATTGGGCATCGAAAACTCCAAAGTTACGCGTATCGAAGGCGGCGAATTTTCATCCGTGATTTTCCACTAGCTTTGCGGGTTTCCGCCAGCACATGTTTGGCAAGACTCAAGAGAACGGATGCAGCGCCAGTTCGAGACCCAAGACGATGAGAAATAGGAGAAAGCAACGGCGGAAAGTTTTTTGGACTGATTTTCTGCCGCACGATCGAGCCCAACCACATTCCAGCGAGAGCAGGAACGACAGCCAGCAGCGACAAGCCGAGCTGATCGATCCTGAACGCGCCGTGGGCGAAGAGCCCTGCTGCGAGAGCAACCGTGGAGAGGGTGAACGAAAGGCCAAGAGCCTGCACAAGCTCGTCTTTTTGAAGACCCAATGACTGCACATAAGGCACGGCGGGAATCGTGAAGACGCCGGTGGCGCCGGTCAGCAAGCCGGTAGTCATGCCGATGACGGGCGAAAGCCAGGACTCGCGCCGTTGCGGGACCGAAAGTGTCGGCAAGAACAGCGCATAGGCCGCGTAGGCGATCAGCGCACGTCCCAGCGCACGTCCCGACCAGACGGGGTCAACGAATACCAGCAGTCGCGTGCCTAGGACGGTACCGATCACGATGCAGAGCATCATGGCCCATAGGCGTCGCGTGAGGCGGAGTATGTCTCGTCCGACTAGGATCTGCCACACGTTGGTCACGAACGACGGAATGATCAGGATGGCCGCCGCCGTAAGCGGCGACATGATGGCTCCGAGCACGCCCATGGCAACTGTGGGCAGGCCCATTCCGGTCACGCCTTTAACCTATCCGCGCCGATGCAAAGCCTGCTGGCGCATCTCGGTGGCGGACCGCAGACCGTAGCTGGCGCAAGGCCGGCTCATCGGCTTCGCGCGTTCACTGAGAGCAAGCTGCGCAGCTTCATCGAGCAAATACGCATCGCGAGGATCGATTCGCCGCGTGGTCACACGGCGGCAGACGACGCTCGGCGCGATGCCGCCTGAAAGCGTACGGCCCGCGCCCAGCGCCACCTCGTTGAGGGTGGCACAATCGTTCCCGCCAGCGCCGGCTCCCGCACGCAGCCGGCGATATTGAACGCGTCCACTGCAATCGACCACCGCTGCGGTGGCGCCCAGTTCCCAGGAGTTACCATGCCGCTCGCCACCGCCTCCGCACGGCTCGCCGCCGATGCCCCCAACTACCTCGTGGCCCTCAAAGCCGGCCGCCATGCGCTCGCTGGCGACGAGGGCCCGCACGAAGGCGGTCAGGATCGCGGGCCTGCCCCTTTCGAATTCGTGCTTGCGGGTCTCGCCGCGTGCACGTCGGCAACGCTGCGCATGTACATGCAGCGCAAAGGCTGGCCCGACGGCAGCATCGATGTGACCACGACTCTGCACGCCGATCAAGAGCGCAACCAGTACATCCGTCGCACCGTCGACGTTGATGCGCCGCTCGACGCCGCACAACGGGCCCGACTCGCGGAGATCTGCGAAAAGACGCCCGTCACGCTCTTCATCAAGCGCGGCACGCGCATTGACACCACGATGATCGAGCGGTGAAGAGTGGACGAACGGGTACTGCCGGTCAGTTCCCGTCATTGCTCTCATATGCTCGATGCGCTTCGGCAACTGACGTTTGCCTCTCAGTGTTGTCAGAACAGGGCGGCCGGCTGCGTACAGCCATCGGAGCTGCCACCATAGAGATGGACATACGCAACGGATTTCACCCTTCACGTTTTATCCAATCGTGCCGCGCATCGAACAAGATGAGAGCCGCATCGGCGACAATCAAAAAAGCGCGCGTCAATCAATGAGCGCTTGTCTGGGTCCATCAACGTTGGCTCATCAACTTCGCCGCGACATGCTCACCTTGCTTGTCGCGCCACACGATCGGGATTTCCCGTCGGATGGCCGCTATGACCTTCGTGCCGTGCACGAAGGAGCGGCCGAAAACGAGGCTGCGGATTACCTTGACCCGCCCGAGCCCGAACCGCCTCCGCCGTGACCGCCGCCGCCTGAACCGCCTGAGCCGTGACCGCCTCCACCCGGACCGCCTGAGCCGTGACCGCCCGCGCCCGAACTGCCTGCGCCAGACCCGCCTGCGCCCGAACTGCCTGCGCCGGGGCCGCCTGCGCCCGAGCCGCCTGCGCCGGAGCCGCCTGCGCCCGAACTACCTGCACCGTGACCGCCTGCGCCCGAACTGCCTGCGCCCGAGCCGCCTGAACCCGAACCACCTGCGCCTGCGCCCGAACTACCTGCACCCGAGCTGCCTGCACCGTGACCGCCTGCGCCCGAGCTGCCTGCACCCGAACTGCCTGCACCCGAACTACCTGCACCAGAGCCGCCTGTACCCGAACCGCCTGCTCCCGAACTGCCTGCACCCGAACTACCTGCACCGTGACCGCCTGCGCCCGAACTGCCTGCACCCGAACTACCTGCACCCGAACTACCTGCACCAGAGCCGCCTGTACCCGAACCGCCTGCTCCCGAACTGCCTGCGCCCGAGTTGCCTGCGCCCGAGCTGCCTGCGCCCGAACTGCCTGCGCCCGAGCTGCCTGCGCCCGAGCTGCCTGCACCCGAACTTCCCGCGCCCGAACCGCCCGCACCCGAACTGCCCGCACCCGAACCGCCAGCCCCTGAACTGCCAGCCCCTGAACTGCCTGCACTAGAACTGCCCGCACCGTGACCGCCCGCGCCCGAACCGCCCGCACTCGAACTGCCAGCACCCAAACCACCGGCACCAGAACCGGCCGCGCCTGGGCCCGAACTGCCTGCGCCCGAACCGGCTGCACCTGCACCCGAGCCGCCGGCACCGGCACCAGAACCGCGTGCGCCCGAACCGGACGCGCCTGCACCCGAGTTGCCGGCATTCGAACCGCCCGAACCCGAACCGGCTGTGCCTACCCCTGAACCGCCCGCGCCCAAACTACCTCCTGCGCGACTGCCTGCAGGCTGTCTTTGAACCAGTTGCAGTGAAGCAGAATTCCGAGAACCTGCGCCGCGAGTATTCGGAGAAGGCGCGCTGCGGTGATCGAGCGAAGCGGAAGACGCGCGTGGAGCGTGCTCAGCACTGGTAGTTGCAGATCCCCGCGCAGGAACTGACGATGATCGCGCGACATGATCGGACGAAGACGCTTGTGTCGTCGGCAATTTGGGTCCAGTGATCCCGCTCGCATGCCGCTCGATTGCTCTCACGTCCGGCGCCGAATGGTGGCGAGCTTGTGCAGCGGTATAGCTTGCCTGGTCGGGCTCTCGTGTGACCGACTGCGGCGCAGCAGGCTCCGGAGCAGTTCTAGCGCCATGATCGGACGGACCGGAAAACGCCGGCGGGGCGAGTTCAGCACCGCCAACCACGGTTGGGTGGGTGGGAGGCGACGGCGGTAGCGCGACATGCCCGAACCATGTCGTGTGTGGCGCTGGCGACGTGGTTTCGTTAATCCCGAGCGCCTGATCATCGTCGAACCGATCGATTTGCGCGACCACACCCATGACCGCGACAGCCAACGCGCTTGCCGACGCAGCCCAAAGCGCGAGATGTCGGCCACGCGAAGGCTGTGCGGCATTGATCTCTGCATCCGGGCTACCGGCACCCGAACCCGGATCGTTTCGCCTGGTCCTTCCATTCACTACGTTCATCTGCCGTCCCCTTTACGGAGTGCTCATCGAAATGAGCCGCGGTTCCGCCTGTTCGCCCACGGTTCCGTCACGGCAATGGGGAGCCGTGAACCCGCTTTTCTATCCTAAGCCTTTGAGCTATGGAAACGCCCGCCATCTTCGTGGCCGATCTTGACTGGCGGCTGGAAGCGCCGTCCGGCGCACCTCTGCGCGATCCCGGCACAGTTGGCGGCGACCCATGCAAGCGGAGCATTCGCTGTGCCTGTTCGGTCGCACCTCAATGAAGTTGTGAGATCGTCGCCATAGCATGGGCATACACGACTCAACCTCCGAGGCTTTCCCGGTATCCGAGCGGACTGAGCGAGCCGAGCGAGACCTTGTCCGCCTTGCGTCATGAGGCAGTTTGCATGCGCATCGCGCAGCGACGGTCACCTGAGCGTGACGGAGACAAACCGGCGAGCATTTTGACGCTGGATCAGCACCGATATCGCTTTCTTCGCCTTTTCTTCCACTGCACTCGCTTGCTCCCGGGATTCGATCAGCTCGCCATTGAACGACAGGACGATATCGCCAGCGCGTATGCCAGCGGTCGCCGCAGGTCCAGTCACCTGGTCCACCATCATCCCTTCCGGAAGATCATTCGCCCGCTTCTCGTCGTTGTTCAGCGGATGCATCGTCAAGCCAAGGCGATCCGGTGCGGCGCTTGCAGTTTGGGCCGGAGCGGGATTCGACGCTGCACCAGGGGCTTGCACGGCGCTCGGGGTTTCGCCGCGCGCGCCGACGATGATTTCAACCGTCATCGGCTTTTGGCTGCGGATCAGCGTGAGCGTCGTCTTCGTTCCGGGCTGCAGCCCGCCGGCATACTGGGCCAGCTCGGCCGAGCGAGCGATCGTCCTGTCGCCAATCTGTGTGATGACGTCGCCAGGCCTAAGGCCACTCGCGGCGGCGGGCGTACCAGGCGTGACGACGTTGACGAGCGCCCCGGCCGGCCGTTGCAGGCCAATGGCCACCGCCAGCCCAGGTCCGACGTCCTGAACCTCTACACCAGCAATGCCCGCCGGTCCGTTGCTCTGGGTTTGCAACTGCGCTCGCACCTTATTCGCCATGTTGATCGGAATCGCAAACGTCAGGCTCGGGTACCGCTCCGCGTCCGGATAAACCTGCACGTCGATGCCGATCACCTCGCCCACGCGGTCAAACAGAGGACCGCCCGAATTGTCGGGACTGGCGGCGACCTCGGTTTCGAAAAAGGGAAAATTGCTGCCGTCCGGCAACACTCGCGAAGTGGCGCTAACAATGCCAGTCGTAACGGTGTTCTGGTAACGGTCGGGCGATCCGATCGTCAGCACCTGTTCACCGACACGCACGCGCGACGAGTCACCGAGCTTGACGGCCGGCAGCGTCGCGGCATCGATCTGAATCACCGCAACGTCGCTATCTGTGTCGACGATCAGCACCTTGCCCTTGAACTCCCGCCGGTCCGTCAGACTGACCGTGACTTCGTCCGCCTGATCCACCACATGTGCGGTGGTCAGAATGAGGCCATCGGGGCTGACGATGAATCCGGAGCCGGTGCCCGTTGTCACGCGAGCAATATTGCGTTGCGGCTCCGGGGATTGCGGCGCGACGCCGCTGAAAAACGCGGCGATCGGATCGTGGGGCCCGATGTCCTCGGGGGGCGACGCGGAGGTTTGCTTCTCTGGCGCCGTTGCGCGGATATGGACTACGGCGGGCCCGTATCGCTCGACCATGGTGGGGAAGTCAGATGGCGTCGTGGCATTGGCCGGTGCAACCAACTTCGCGTCAGCAGGCTGGGGTGACGCGGTGCCGGCGGCGAGCGCAGCTGGCAAGAGGCACGGACAGCCGCCCAAAAGTCCAGCTGCCACCGCAGCATGGAGCAACGTGCGATTCAAGGTCCGGCGGAACACGGCGCCTCCGAGGCGGTCGTCATCGCAGCGTATCGAAGTCTGAAGCGACCAAGGGCCAACAGCGATGGCGAACAGAACAGACGCTGATGAATAATTTTATGCCGCTGGCGGCGCTCCGGTGTGACTCAGCTCACCAACGAAAGCAAGATCACCCAGTTCTAGCGCGCCAGAATATAGAGAATGACGTGAATGACCGAGACAGCTCGATACCACCCAAACCACCTACGAATTTCACGAGTCGCTTGACCGCGGACCGGTGCAATTTCGTACCTTCCTGACTAAAGCTTTTAGCCGTTGAGCGCTCCCGTCGCGCCGGGTTGTTTGCTCTTGCGGCGCAGTTCTTCCGTCGTTTCGCCTCCGCCGTCCGGCAGCCAGCCCGGCGGCTGGATCACGTGATTGATCGCGATCCACGGGCTCTTCGCGTTGACCATATCGCGAATTAGCGTGGCCCAGTGCTCGAACTCGACGACGAGCGGGTTGCGCGACGTGGTCGGCGTCACGAGACCGTAGCGGCACGGTTCGTCAGCGCGTTCTTCCACGTAGGTGCCGAACAGCCGGTCAAAGATGATCAGCACGCCACCGTAGTTCGCGTCCAGGTAATCGACGTTCGATGCATGGTGCACACGGTGGTGGGACGGCGTATTGAACACATATTCGAACCAGCCCAGCTTGGGTATGTACGTGGTATGCAACCAGCCCTGGTACATAAGATTGAGGAACAGCGTGAGCAGCACGACCTCGGGCTTGACCCCGAGCCATACCAGCGGCGCGAAGAACAGCGTCGAGCCGGTCAGTTTGCCGGTCAGGCCGAGACGGTAGGCCGTTGAAAGCGTCAACTGGTTCGGCGAATGGTGCACGGCATGCGTGGCCCAGAAGAAGCGCACACGATGCGACGCACGGTGATACCAGTAGTAGCAGAACTCCATTCCGATGAAGAGCGCAAACACCATGAGCGCGCTATTGACGTCGACCGTAAAGATACGATGGTCGTAGACGAAGCTGAAAACTGGCGTGGCGACCGAGATCGGCAGCAGTGATATCAGCCTGCGCGCGGCCAGGTCGAACAGCGAGATCCACACCTCGTGCCAGGCAAATGGTGAGGACGCACTCTTCCTGCGGCTCAGCACGACTGCCTCGATCAGTGAAACGACAACGACGACGCCGGTGACGACGAGAAGAAGTTTTGTGAAGGATTCCATGACGATGCCATATCGGGTGGTGGCGGGATGTATCGTCTGCGGTGACGAGGGGTCAGTGCATCGCATCGATACGCGCACTTTAGACAGGGTTCTCGTGACTGGCTACGCAAAAGGTATTTCACCGCGTGTCATGGGATTGGGGAGGCTTCTGGCGGGGGCTTCGGGGGGATTCACCCCCTAAAGGAAGGTCCGCGAACAAGATTTTCCCCGTGACGATCGCAGATCGGCGTTGCCCTTTCCCGGCAAGGAAAGGGCTTTACCAGGCCTTCCGCGGCGGCGGGTTCTATTGCTATTCACGCCGCCGAAACTCGCATCAAGCCTTCCATTCGTACGGCTGCAAGAGTTCTTCGAGCGGCGGCTGGGTGACGCTCGCGGTGTAGTTCGTCATCGTCGAGGCAGCGACCACGAGCACGACATCAAGCACCAGCGCCTGATCGAAGCCCGCCTCGGTGAACGCGGCGATGTCGTGGTCGTCGATGCGACCGCGCTTTTCGATCAGCGTGCGTGCGAGGCGCGACAGCGCCGCAAGCCTGGCGTCCTGGGGGAACCGGCGTTCGCGGATCGCCTGCACGTCGGCCTCGCTCAGGCCTTCCTTGAGCCCGAGGAATGAGTGGAAAGCGACCGGCCAGGCGGAGCCATTGGTCACCGCATTGGTGAGCAGCAGTACCTGCATCTGCTGTTCGTCGAGGTTGCCGCCGTGCGCCTGATTGAACACACCCAAGAGGGCAGTGATCAGCCTCGGTGAGCCCGCCATTTTGGCAGGCATATTGGGCACCATACCGAAGATCTCGGCGAGGCTGTTCAGCGCGGGCTTCGATTGTTCGGGTGCGGATTCGAGCGTATAGGTGGGAAAGTTGGCCATGGTATTTCCTTGAGGGTCGTGGTGTGTCGCTGAGAACGTTCAGGCGACATGCGCAGACTAGTCAGAGGCGCGAGTCCAGCCAATTACATGGCAGGTAATAAAACGAACCACACTATCCACGGGTCGCGCCGAGTCAGGCGATGTTCCGCCGCTTCGCCCTCGCTGACTTCGGGAGCACCCTGACCGAATCATTTCAACAAACTTACATCGCTACTGCACGATTATCGGCACTACCACCTGCGTACCTGTCCCCTTCCCCGGCAATATAAGTTGCACCCTTTTTGAACTAGACTTGGAAAATACGAAAATCGGAAACGGGAGTGTTAGCCATGAGTGAACCGTGCATCATCTCCGTTGCGATCACTGGCTCAGTTCCGCGCAAGAAGGACAACCCGGCTGTGCCGATCACGATCTCCGAGCAGATCGAAAGCACGCAGGAAGCGTATGAAGCCGGGGCATCGCTGGTTCATCTGCACGTGCGCGACGAACAGGAGAACTCGAGTTCCGACCGCGCGAGTTTCGCCGCACTTCAGGAGGGCATCCGCAAGCATTGCCCCGACATCATCATTCAGTTTTCGACAGGCGGCCGTGGCCGTTCGTTCGAGCAACGCGGCGCGATGCTCGACCTGCGGCCGGATATGGCGTCGCTCGCAACGGGCTCCGTCAATTTCCCGACTACCGTCTATGAAAATCCGCCGGACTTCGTGCGCGCGCTTGCGCAAACGATGCTCGACTACGATGTCAAACCCGAAATCGAAGTCTTCGATCTGGCGATGTTGTACAGCACGGCAGATCTCGTCCAGCAAGGGTTGCTGAAGTCTCCTGTACACATTCAATTCGTCATGGGAGTAAAGAACGCGTTGCCTGCGCGTCGCGAGATTCTCGAGTTCGAGGTCCAGCAACTCAAGACGCTATTGCCGGATGCAACATGGACCGCCGCTGGTATCGGACGTCATCAGTTGGAGGTCAATCATTGGACTCTTGAAATGGGCGGGCACTGCCGCACCGGTCTCGAAGACAATGTGCGCTGGGACAAGGACACGCTGGCAAAGAGCAACGCGCAACTCGTTGCACGGGTGGCCGCTTTGTGTGACGAATATGGCCGGCCGGTGGCAAGTGCGGCCAAAGCGCGTGAAATGCTCGCTCTTCCTGCGAGGTAGGCCGACGGGACGGGCCACTCGCTCCCGTCTGGCGTCCGCGTAAGGGGACGCTCGCGTGCTGGCAACCTCAAGAAATTCAAGACCTGGTCGACGACGCCAGGACGCGAAAGCGCCGCACTGACGAAACGAGTGCCCGGTACCAGTCATTCGACTGGCTCCGAGCCGTAGATATTCGCTCAATGCTCCAGGTTTTGCAGCGCGCCCGCATAATCGCGCTACGATACGCGTCGCACTTTGTCGAATCTCATCCCCCTCATGCTCGAACGCTTTCATCTCACCCTGATCCGCGAAGTGGACCGGCAGGGGTCGCTCACCGCAGCAGCCGGTGCGCTGCATCTGACGCAATCAGCGTTGAGCCATACCGTCAGGAAGCTCGAGCAGCAGCTCGGCACGCCGGTCTGGGACCGTGACGGCCGCAACCTGCGCCTCACGCAGGCGGGCCAATATCTGCTGTCGCTCGCCGACCGGCTGCTGCCGCAGTTCGAGCACGCCGAAGCGCGCATGAAGCAATACGCGAACGGCGAGCGCGGCACACTGCGCATCGGCATGGAATGTCATCCGTGTTACCAGTGGCTGCTGAAGGTCGTGTCGCCGTACCTCGCGCGCTGGCCCGATGTCGATGTCGACGTCAAGCAGCGCTTCCAGTTCGGTGGCATCGGCGCGCTGTTCGGCTACGACATCGACGTTCTCGTCACGCCTGATCCGCTGAATCGGCCTGGCCTAAGCTTCGAGCCCGTGTTCGACTACGAGCAGGTGCTGGTGGTGGCCGACGGGCATCGGCTGGCCAACGCGCGTTACGTGGAGCCCGAACAGCTCGTCGATGAAACGCTGATCACCTATCCGGTCGACACCGATCGCCTCGACATCTACAACCTGTTCCTGCGCCCCGCCGACGTCGCCCCGCGCCGTCACAAGACGATCGAGACCACCGACATCATGCTGCAGATGGTCGCAAGCAAGCGCGGCGTGGCCGCGTTGCCGCGCTGGCTCGCCGAGGAATACGCGGACCGTATGCCGGTGGTTAGCGTAAAGCTCGGCAAGGCCGGCATCGCCAAGCAGATTTTTCTCGGCACACGCGACGCGGATGCGTCGCTCGACTATCTGGCTTCGTTCGTCGAGTTCGCACGCAAGTCGAACTGGAAGGGCTCGAAGCCGCGGCGCTAGAGGTTGCATATCGCGGGTCACGCCCGGACCCGCGTTCCGTCATAGCGCGCGACACGCTTCCGCGCCCCGGCGACACGCATCGCTGCAATCCTGGCAATGCTGCGCCGGATGACGCGCGCATTCGTCGGCGCAGACGTCGCACAGGCGCGCGCAGAAGTCGCAGAAATCTTGCATGAACTGCGTGTCGCGCGCGAGGGCCTCCGACGTCAAGCGGCACAGCGCCGCGCAATCCATGTCGAGCCGGATGCATTTTTCCATTTCATCGATATGCCGCTCCGCGATGCACGCGGAGTAACACCGGGTGCAGGCGCTCGCGCAATGGTCGAGCGCGTCGATACAGTCCTGGGGGGTCATTGCGGTTCCTTGGCAGCCTCGTAGCGCAGTAAAACAGCAAGCGCCATGCCGTCTCGAGATCACACCGTGCGACGCGTGAGCATCGTGCGTATTTCGCCGATCGCGCGCGCCGGATTGAGCCCCTTCGGGCACACGTCCACGCAGTTCATGATGGTGCGGCAACGAAACAGCCGGTAGGCGTCTTCGAGATTCGTCAGTCGCGCGGCCGTGTCCTTGTCGCGCGAATCCGCGATGAACCGGAAGGCCTGCAACAGACCCGCGGGACCGACGAATTTGTCCGGGTTCCACCAGAAGCTCGGGCACGACGACGAACAGCACGCGCACAGAATGCATTCGTACAGCCCATCGAGCTGGTCGCGTTCCTCCGGTGACTGCGGGCGTTCGCGCTCGGGTGGCGGATCGTCGTTGACGAGCCACGGCTTGATCGAATGGTATTGATTGAAAAACGGCGTCATGTCGACGATCAGATCGCGGATCACCGGCAAGCCCGGCAATGGCCGCAGCACGATGTGCTTCGGCAGTTCCTGCATGTTGGTCAGACATGCTAGCCCGTTCTTGCCGTTGATGTTCATCGCGTCCGAGCCGCAGATGCCCTCGCGGCAAGAGCGGCGATAAGCCAGCGACTCGTCCATCACCTTGATCGCGCCGAGCACGTCGAGCAGCATGCGTTCGCCGTGCCCCAGTTCGACCTCGTATTGCTGCAGCCGCGGACGTTCGTCGGCGTCGGGGTCGTACCGGTAGATATCGACAGTTCGAAGATCGTTCATGGTCACTCCGATGGCGGAGCGCACGGACGCCCCGTCGCACTGCGAGCAGGCGCTCCACGCCCGCTCGCTGCAGAGGATGAGATGTGGGTCGTGAGGCATGCGCCGCGGTAAAGGCCGCGGCTGCGCGCGTCAACCGTCCTCGCCCACTTCCTGCGGCTCGGGCAGATCGGGGAGGTCTTCGGTGGTTGGCGGCTCCGGTTCGCCCGGCATGTTCGGCAGGTCCGTGTCGTCGTCATTGGCGGGCGTCTGTTGCACGGAAGGCTGCGTTGCGCTCATGGTCTGCTCCTTCAGGTTTCGTTCGATATGCCTGTCAGTGAGCATGCCGCAGACCCGCGAGCACCGCATTCGGCCAGGGACGCCAATGCGGCGCATCTGCGTCATGGGATCGGCATCGGGCGATTGGTTGCCGCTCTGTCCCGAGCGCCGCTTTCGAGTGCCAGCAAGCGGCCTATGAGCTCGCCCTTGAGCTGATTTAGCAGCGACAGCTCCCGGCGAGTCGTGTCGAGCGCATCGCGCAGCAGGGGCTCGTCGCTCCGCGCGAGGCTTCCTTCCATTTTGGCCAGCGCGGATGTTCGCACCCTGATCTCGGTGCTTACGTTGATCATCTCCGCCAGCACATCTTCAATACGTTCTGTCATCGTCTCCCCCAACCTTCGGGTTGTTTACCTTCACATTCGACGCGTAAGCCTCCTTCGAGCGGTGCTCCGTGAAAAAAGGCGATCACCCGGCATTGCGGCGTGATCGCCATTAAGCGCTTCTAGAGAAACGCTGTCCCCGAATCCGTAGGGGACGTCGCAGTATACGAACAGTATGTCGCGCCGTGCTATGTCCTTAAGTATCGGGTAACGGACACCCGGTCGGCCCCACACCCGTCCGCAACTCATGAGTTATCAACACGCGGTGCGTCTGTCTGTGCGCCGCGGGCGCGACTATCATAAAGGTGGGCACGCGCTTATCATGCCCTTCACGCGCTGCCCGGGTGTAATTCAGCGGCCGGCACAGGTAACGATGCCGGCCTTTTTGTGTCAGCGCTGAATCATCGAGTGGCCGCCAGCACGCGCACCGGAATCGACTTCGCACCCGGCACCTTGCTCTCCTTCGCGTAGTGCCAAAGCGGCAGCAGCGGATTGCATTCCGGGTAATAGCCGCCGATGCATCCCTGCGGCACGTCGAACGGAACGACGCTCAGCCCCTCGACACGGCGCTCGACGCCATCGTCCGCGATCGTCTCGAGGCCGATGCGGTCGCCGTGGGCGAGCCCGCGCTTCTCCATGTCGGCGGGATTCATCAGGATCACCATGCGCGAACCCTTGATGCCTCTGAAGCGGTCGTCGAGGCCATAAATGGTCGTGTTGAACTGGCTGTCGCTGCGCAGGGTCATCAAGCGCAGCGAATCGGGCTCACGCTCGGGCATGTCCGGATCTTCGCCGATCGAAGTCGGCACCATGAATTCGGCCTTGCCGCTCCTGGTCTTCCACTTGCGCTCGCGCGCGGGCAGCGGCCGTATCACGCCGCCAGGTGTCCACATGCGCGCCTCGAAATCAGCGAACATCTCGGGCCACGTCTTCGCCATTTCCAGCCGTACGCGCGAATAGTCGTCGCGCCATGCATCCCAGTCGACGCTCGAGCGCTCGCCGAGCGTCGCCTTAGCGATGCCCGCGACGATGAACGGCTCCGAGCGGATCGTCGGCGCGGCCGGTTCGACCATGCCATGCGAGCCATGAAAGTGCGCCGTGCTGTCTTCCATCGACACCGCTTGCGCGCCGCCCGCCTGCCGGTCGATCTCGATGCGGCTCAGACACGGCAGCAGGTACGAGCGCTGGCCGTGCACCAGGTGGCTGCGATTGAGCTTGGTCGCCACATTGACCGTCAGCCCGAGCGCGGCCCACGCAGGTTCGGTGCGCACCCGGTCGGGCACCGAGCGCACGAGGTTGCCGCCGAGGTTGATCATCGCGTTGACCTTGCCATCGAGCATCGCCTCGAAGGCCTCGACGATGTTCATGCCTTTCTCGCGCGGCGGCGCGAACGAAAACTGTTTGGCGAGCTGATCGAGCGGCGCGAGTTCCGGCTTTTCGGTGATGCCGACCGTGCGCTGACCCTGCACGTTCGAATGACCGCGCACCGGCGACGGCCCCGCGCCGGGCTTGCCGACATTGCCGCGCAGCAGCAGCAGATTGCACAGCATGCGCACGTTCTGCACACCCATCCGATGCTGCGTGAGACCCATCCCATAGTGGATCATCACCGCGTTCGCCTTCATGTATTCGTCGGCGGCCGCTTCGAGCGCGGCGCGCGGCAGGCCGCTCACGCGCTCGATGTCGTCCCAGCTCGCCGCGCGCGCGTACTGCGCGAACCCCTCGTAGCCGTTCGTATGCTCGCGGATGAAATCGACGTCGACGACGCGCGCGCCGCCCGTACTGACCGCACGATCGTCCGCTTCGATCACAAGTTTGCAGATCCCGAGGATCGCGGCGGTATCGCCCCCCGTCTTCACCTGATGGTATTGGGTGCTGATCTGCGTATCGGCGGGTGTGAGCATGTCGACCGGCGACTGCGGATTTGCGAAATGCAGCAGCCCCGGCTCGCGCAAAGGATTGAAGGTGATGATCGGCACGCCGCGTTTGCGCGCGTCCTGCAACTGATGCAGCATGCGCGGGCTATTCGTACCGACGTTCTGGCCGAAGAAGAACATCAGGTCGGTCTTCTCGAAGTCGTCGAGCGAGACTGTGCCGACGCCCACGCCGATCGCTTCCTTGAGCCCGACGCTGGTGCTCTCGTGGCACATGTTCGAGCTGTCGGGCAGATTGTTGGTGCCGTACATGCGCGCGAAAAGCTGCAACATGTACGAGGTTTCCAGCGATGCGCGGCCCGACGTGTAGAACACCACGCTGGCCGGGTCGAGCGTGCGCAGCTCGGCGCCGATCTCCTCGAATGCCTGCTGCCACGACACCGGCACGTAGCGGTCGGTAGCCGGGTCGTAGCGCAGCGGCTGGGTCAGCCGCCCCGCTTCCTCGAGATCGTGGTCATGCCACTTCGCAAGCTCGCTGACAGTGTGGACCTCGAAGAAATCCGGCGTTACGCGTTTGGCCGTCAGATCCCACGCGGTGGCTTTCGCGCCGCTTTCACAGAACTCGAAGGTATGCGGATCGGCGGGCTTCGCCCACGAGCAGCTGACGCACATGAAACCGTCGGGCTTGTTCTGATGCATCAGAACCTGGCTATCTTTCAGCGGCGCTTTTTCCCGAAGCAGGATCGTCGCGACCGCCTTGACGGAACCCCATCCACCCGATGCGTAGGGATATGCAGCGCTTTTGGCTTCATTGCTCACGAGTCCACCCGTCTGGTCAAAAATGTCACGTCATGATGGGTTAGCACGTCACGTTCCCGGCTACTGCGTCGAGGGGTACGGTGATTGCTACCCGTTTGCGAGGACGGGGAGGTGGTGGGCATGCTGACTGATCGGGATATCGTGACGCGTGCGGTATCGCCAGGAGCGTCGCCCGAAGAAACGATAGAAGGGATCGTCAGTGGCGAACCGGGCTGCTGCTACAAAGACGACGACGTCCAGGCCGTCAAGGACAGGATGGCGGACGCGCAAGTCCGCCGGATTCCGGTCGTCGATCCTTGCCACGCGCTCCGACGACGAAATTTCTTCAACGCTGGGGGCGATTTCCACGCCTTGCGAACCGGAGCGCTAAAGCGGCTATACGTGCCGGGCATTCAACAGCCAGCCATTCGACGGGTGCCGGCGTCGGCTGATCTATCCCCGGCGTACGTAGTGATCGGATACAACGTGGCGCCCGTCGATCCATGCGATCGCGAGTTCCGTCGCCTGGACGTGAGCGTCGTTCGGCTCCGCGAAATCGCCGTCGACGCCCAGCGTCCGCGTTTCGCCTGTCTGGTCGGTCACGATGGCTGACGCCCGATAGCGATCGCTGGGCCCGGGAGTGACGACTGATCGGATCAGCAAACCGCGGTACTTGGTAACGTGATCGGTTTTCATAGAGTCTCCCGGGAGAAAGTCTCGTTCACGAAGCACTGTCGTCGTCGCGCGCGTCGCGCACCTGTAGCACACCAGCCTCGATGCGCACCGGAAACACCGCGACGTCTTCGTAGGCCGGCGGAGCCAGCACCTTGCCGGTCCTGATACAAAAACGGGCGCCATGGCGAGGACACACCACTTCGTCATCCTCGACGGCACCGCCAGTCAGGATGCCGCCGTCGTGCGGACAGCAATCTTCGATCGCGTAGCAGACGCCATCGAGATTGAACACCGCAACCTGTGTGCCATCCACGTCTACGCTGCGCACCGAACCAGGCGGGAAATCCGTCATCGCCGCGACATCGACCCAGTCTGCCATGTCAAAGCATCCCCAATTGCAGACGGGCGGCTTCCGACATCCGCTCTTTCGTCCACGGCGGTTCCCACACCAGCTCGACCCGTACCGTATTGACGCCTGCCACCGAATAGACGACATCTTCGATCGTCGCCGGAAAGCTCTGCGAGACCGGACAGCCCGGCGCCGTTAGCGTCATGCGAATGGACACGCTGCCCGTACCGCCGTCGACGTCCAGACCGTACACCAGCCCCAGATCGTAGATGTTCACCGGAATTTCCGGGTCGAACACCGTACGCAGCGCGTCGATCACGCGCGAGCGCAGGTCTGGGTCACTGGGCTCCGGCCCGTCTTCCCGTTTCAGCCAGTCGAATGCGCTCATCGTGTTCACCTCGTTTCCTCCAACACATCATTCCGTCGAGATGGTGCCGCACTCGTCATGCAGCGCCGCATGGAGCGTGTGCCATGCGAGCGTCGCGCACTTCACGCGCGCCGGGAATTCGCGTACACCCGAGAACACGGCGAGCTTGCCGAGTTGCGAAGACGCGCCCGCTGGCGGCGCCGTCATCATCATGTCGTGAAACGCCCCGAAGAGCGCCTCCATTTCCGATTCCGTGCGCCCCTTAAGCGCTTCGGTCATCAGCGAGGCCGAGGCAATAGCAATCGCACAACCTACCCCATCGAACCCAACGTCCGTCACGACGCCATCCTCGATGCGCAGATACAACGTGATGCGGTCTCCGCACAAGGGGTTATAGCCCTCCGCCTTGTGATTCGCATCCGGCAGCCGCCGACGGTTTCTCGGTCTCCGGTAGTGGTCGAAAATCACTTCCTGATACAGGTCGCGCAGACTGCTCATTGCCCAAATACCTCCTGCACGTGCGCCATTGCCTTGACGAGTGCCTCCACGTCGGCCCGCGTGTTGTACAACGCGAACGACGCGCGCACGGTTGCCGGCACGCCGAAGCGCTCCATGACGGGCATCGCGCAATGATGGCCGGCGCGCACCGCGACGCCGTGCTGATCGAGAATCGTACCGACGTCGTGTGCATGCACGTGGTCGAGCACGAACGACAGAATGGCTGCCTTTTCGGCTGCGGTGCCGATCAGCCGCAGATGTGGCACCGCACGCATTGCATCGGTCGCATACGCGAGCAGCCCGGCCTCATGTGCGCCGATCGTTTCGGCGCCGATTGCACTCACATAGTCGAGCGCCACCGCGAGCGCGATCGCACCGCAAATGTCCGGTGTGCCCGCCTCGAACTTCCAGGGAATGGCGTTGTAGATGGTCTTGTCGAACGTCACCGAGCGGATCATATCGCCACCGCCCTGCCACGGTCCCATCGCTTCCAGTCTGTCCGCCTTGGCGTATAGCACGCCGATTCCCGTCGGTCCATACGCCTTGTGCCCGGAGAACGCATAGAAATCGCAATCGAGCGCACGCACGTCGACACGCAGATGTGCAACCGCCTGCGCGCCGTCGATCAGCACGGGCACGTCGCGCGCGTGCGCGACCTCGATCATCCGCGCGACCGGGTTGATCGTACCGAGCGCGTTCGATACATGCGTGATCGCCACGATACGCGTACGCTCGCCGATCATCTGTCGGTAGGCATCGACATCGAGCGCGCCGCTGTCATCGATCGGCACGACCTTCAACACCGCGCCCGTCTGCTCGCATACGAGTTGCCACGGCACGATGTTCGAGTGATGTTCCATCGCGCTGATCAGGATCTCGTCGCCGGGCTTCGCGAGAGGACGCACATAACTCTGCGCAACCAGGTTGATCGCCTCCGTCGTGCCGCGCACGTAGACGATTTCCTCCGCGCGCGCCGCATTGATGAAGCGCGCAATCCGTTCGCGCGCAGCTTCGTACGCGTTCGTGGCGCGCTGCGACAACTCGTGCACGCCGCGATGTACGTTCGCATTCGTATGCTCGTAATAATCGCGCTGCGCGTCGATCACGGCCGAAGGCTTCTGGGTCGTCGCGCCGTTGTCGAGATACACCAGTGGGTTGCCGTGTATCAGCTCGCGAAGAATCGGGAAGTCGCTTCGCCAACGCGCCACCGTATCGTCGTCCGGGATCATCACAGGTTCGATCGGTTTCATACCAGTCCCCGAATGCGCTCGCCTTCCGGCGTGCGCGCGAGCAGCATTTGCGTCAGTTTGTGGCGCACCGCCTCGATGCTCACGTGCTCCACACTGCTGCGCGCAAACGCCCAGATCAGCAAAGCCCGCGCAACCCGTTCGTCGATGCCGCGTGAGCGCAGATAGAACAGCTGGTTCTCGTCAAGCTGGCCTACGGTTGCGCCATGCGTGCACTTGACGTCGTCGGCGTGGATCTCCAGTTGCGGCTTCGTGTCGATCTGCGCATCGCGCGACAACAGAAGATTGAAGTTCGACTGATGCGTGTCGGTCTGCTGCGCGTGACGATGCACGATCACGTTGCCGTTGAATACGCCATGTGACGCACCGTCGAGCACCCCGCGGTAGTGCTCTCGGCTCGATCCAGCCGGTTTCTCGTGATCGATGCGCGTGTGATGATCGACATGCTGCCTCGCGGTCGCGACATACAGCCCGTTCAGCTCGGCGCGGGCATCCACGGCCTGCAGCCGTGTGTCGATCTGCGTACGAGAGAGTGCGCCACCGAGTGCGAACGAGTGCGACGTGAAGCGGCTCGCACGCTGTTGCGAGGCATCGACGTGCGCAATATGGAACGCGCTGCGTGCTTCATGGTGGACGCGGCAATGCTGCACGTCGGCCTCGTCGCCTGCCGCAATCCTGGTGACGGAATTGACCAGATACGCGTCGTCGGAGAAACCGGCAAACTGCTCGACGATCGAGCACCGCGAGCGATCATCCGCCAGTACCGTGTTGAAAGGATGTACCGCGAGACCCGCCTCGTCGGTGAGGAACAGCATGACGAGCGGCCCATCGATCGCACAGTCCGGCGGCAACAGGACCACGTAACCGTCGCTCAGAAACGCTGTGTTCAGGGCCGCGAAGCCATCGTGCGGTGCCTGGTGCTCAATGACGGCCTTCAGGCGCTCCGGTATCTCCCGGATGGCCCGCGTGAGACTGCCGACAAATGCGCCGTGCGGCAAAGACGGCATGCGCGACAGCTTCGGCATATGGCGGCCGTTGACGAACACGAGCCGACCCGCCGTCCTGTAGGGCACGAGATCGTCGACGATGCGCTCGACGTCCAGGTCGTCGCTGGGCCGCGGCGTGAAATGCCATGACCGCTTAGCGATGGTCGCCACATTCGTGTACTTCCAGTCTTCGAGCCGAGTGGTGGGAAAGCCAAGCCCTTCGAACTTTTCGAACGCCTCGCGCCTCGCGCTGCGCAACCACGGAAGTTCCGCGCCGGGCAGCGTACTCGACAGGGTCTGGAAAGCCTGATGGAGGTACTCGAGCGTCGGTTCACTCATTTGACGTCTACTCCTCGCGATCTCACGTATGACCGCCTCGTGTCAGTACGGGTCGGGTGGGCCGGAATGCGGCCCGTTCGGCGCATCCTCACCGAGCCATCCATAACCCTTGCGCTCCAGTTCTAGTGCCAGCTCGCGCGTTCCGGATTTCGCAATACGCCCCTTTGAAAGCACGTGCACGCAATCAGGCACCACGTATTCGAGCAGCCGCTGGTAGTGCGTGACCAGGACGATTGCGCGGTCCGGGTGGCGCATCTGATTGACGCCTCGCGCAACCACTTGCAGCGCATCGATATCGAGGCCCGAATCGGTTTCGTCGAGAATCCCGAGGCGCGGCTCCAGCACCGCCATCTGCAGCACCTCGTTGCGCTTTTTCTCGCCCCCTGAAAACCCTTCGTTCACCGCGCGATGCAGCAGGCTTTCGTCCATCTGCATAAGCGCCATCTTCTCCTTCACCAGTTGCAGGAATTCCATTGCATCCAGTTCGGTTTCGCCGCGGTGCGTGCGCTGTGCATTCAACGCGGCCTTCAGCAGATACACGTTGCTGACACCCGGTATTTCCACGGGGTATTGAAACGCGAGAAAAAGCCCTTCGCGTGCACGCTCCTCCGGCGCGAGCGAGAGCAGGTCACGGCCCGCATACCGCACGCTGCCACCTGTTACGCGGTAATGCTGATGGCCCGCCAGCACGTTGGCAAGCGTGCTCTTGCCCGAACCGTTCGGCCCCATGATGGCGTGCACCTCGCCCGCGTTCACACGCAGATCGACCCCGCGCAGGATCGGCTTGCCTTCTACTTCAACGCTCAGTTTGCTGATTTCTAGCATGACCGTTGTCCCTGTCAGCCCGTGCTGCCTTCAAGACTCACGCCGAGCAGCTTTTGTGCTTCGACGGCGAACTCCATGGGCAGCTCCTTGAGGACCTCCCTGCAAAAGCCGTTGACGATCATCGACACCGCTTCTTCCTCCGAAAGGCCTCGCTGTCGGCAGTAGAAGAGCTGGTCCTCGTCGATGCGCGACGTCGATGCCTCGTGCTCGACCTTCGCGGTGGGGTTTTTCACCTCGATATACGGAACCGTGAGTGCACTGCATCGATCGCCGAGCAGCAGCGAATCGCACTGCGTGTAGTTACGCGCGTCCTCCGCCGAGCGGGCAATTTTCACTAGCCCACGATAGGCGTTCCTGCCGTGGCCGGCGGAAATGCCCTTCGACAGGATCGTGCTGCGCGTATTGCGACCCAGATGCGTCATCTTCGTGCCGGTGTCAGCCTGCTGATAATTGTTGGTGAGCGCCACCGAATAGAATTCGCCGACTGAGTTGTCGCCTTGCAGGATCACGCTCGGGTATTTCCACGTGATGGCGGAGCCTGTTTCGACCTGCGTCCACGAAATCTTCGAGTCTGCTTCACGGCAATCGCCACGCTTGGTCACGAAGTTATAGATGCCGCCGCGGCCGTGCGCATCGCCCGGATACCAGTTCTGCACCGTCGAGTAGCGGATTTGCGCACCCTCCAGCGCGACCAGTTCCACCACGGCAGCATGCAACTGGTTCTCGTCGCGCATCGGCGCGGTACAACCCTCCAGGTAACTGACGTAGGCTCCCTTGTCCGCGATGATCAGCGTTCGCTCGAACTGTCCCGTGTTTTGCGCGTTGATGCGGAAGTACGTGGAAAGTTCGATCGGGCAACGCACGCCCGGCGGGATATAGCAGAACGAGCCGTCGCTAAAGACCGCGGAGTTCAGCGCAGCGAAAAAGTTGTCGGTATGCGGCACCACTGAGCCGAGGTATTGCCGCACCAGTTCAGGATGAGTCTGCACCGCTTCCGAAAACGGACAGAACACGATGCCTAGCGCGCCAAGCTTTTCGCGAAACGTCGTCGCGACCGACACGCTATCGAACACCGCATCCACCGCGACGCCCGCGAGCATCTCGCGCTCTTCGAGCGGAACGCCGAGTTTCTCGTACGTGCGCAGCAGTTCCGGATCGACATCCTGCAGACTCTTCGGGCGATCCTTCGGACCAATCGGCGCCGAATAATACGCAATGTCCTGATAGTCGATAGGTGGGTGCTCAACCGATGCCCAATGAGGCTCGTTCATGGTCAGCCAGTGCCGGTATGCCGAGAGGCGCCAGGCGAGCATGAAGTCGGGTTCACTCTTCTTTGCTGAAATCAGGCGGATGACATCTTCAGACACGCCGCGCGGCAACGTGTCCGACTTTACATCGGTCACGAATCCGTGGCGGTATTCGCTCCGGATCAGCTCGTCGATT
The DNA here is from genome assembly GCF_038900515.1 of Burkholderia sp. JPY481. Classification (NCBI taxonomy): domain Bacteria; kingdom Pseudomonadati; phylum Pseudomonadota; class Betaproteobacteria; order Burkholderiales; family Burkholderiaceae; genus Burkholderia; species Burkholderia sp. JPY481. The sequence goes on along the minus strand of NZ_JAYMRT010000019.1, from coordinate 54,597 downwards.
CTCGATACACTTGAACTCATGCAGACCTCCGCTTTCAGCGTTGCGGCGGCCGGATCGCGCGCTTGGGGCGATCCCGGAAGTGTGCTTAGCGGCTTGCCGGCTGTCCTGATCGCTGCAATCGCGTCAAACAGCGTGATCCGTCTGGCGACTGCCGTAGCCAATAGTGGATACGAGTGCTTCGGCGAGTCGGCCAGTACTCTGCACGGTGTCCGGATCGCGTGCCAGGGTGATCGCGGTCACCGTGACATGGTCGGCAAGCTTGCTCATGCGCAACATGATTGAGCCTCCGCGAACCGTACCTGTTTGGTCTGGTTTCATATCCAACCCTAGCACCCCGTCGCCGCTGATAAAAGAAAGACATCACTGCGGGTGTACGTTCTCGCTGCTGTCGCCAATTCGGCCTTGTCGCAGCTTGCGCCGAGGTATGAGGATTGCTGAGCTTGAACTCTCGCGAAGGTGTCATAGACTCAACGAGCTGTCCATCGGCTCGACCGCAGGCGGTGTGACACATCTGCGCCCAGCTGGAGGAGCAAACCACCCTTTCAAGGTCCACTTACAGGAGACGCAACCATGGCCCAGCTCGTCGCGCTTTACAAGAAACCAATCGATACCAAGGCGTTCGATGACTATTACGCGTCGACCCACGCGCCACTGGCGAAGACCTTGCCGGGCCTGAAAAGTTACGAGATCAGTGCGGGGCCGGTGGTGTTGGCGCAAGGCGACTCGCCTTACCATCTCGTCGCCATGCTTCGTTTCGACTCGGTCGACGCCATCAAGTCGGCCTTTGACTCGCCCGCAGGACAGGCGACTGCGGCAGATCTCGGCAACTTCGCGCAGGCAGGTGTAGATCTTCTGATCTTTGACACCAGAGAAGCGTAGTGCGCGCGACCCTGGCGTAGTCGAATGCCGGTGCCGGACCGGATCACGCGTCGAGGCGAATTACCGTGAACAACGTTCCAAAGCAGCTACTGCTCTCTGGGTCGCTTCGACGATTTCCACGCACTCTGCGTGATAACGGGTGTGCTCGATCGTCGAACACTCACCGGCGCGGTTCACTTGCGCAAGATCGGCGCGAGCTTTTTCCAGCGCTGCCGACGGTGACCCATTGTCCGCAATCAGCTTCGCCAGATCGAAGACGGTGCCGGAAGACAGTTCCACGTATGCCGGGCAAGCCGCGCTGGCGGCGCCGCTGTACATCGAGAACCCGGCAATAGCGGATACGACGAGTCGTGCGACGCTTTTAGCCAAATTACTCATGGCAACATCCTGTTTGCCCCCTACCCGGGCCCAAGCCGATTCGTGTGTTGTTTGTATAACTCCAGCGTCCACGAAACGGCCCGCAAAAATAGCCCTGTCAGTGCCGAATTTCCCCGCAAGCTTGCGCCTCACTTCCATCCTGGCGCTGCGTGCCTGCCGCATCCTGCATTCCCGCTCCAAGTCTATGAGATGGAAGACAGGGCGCGAACGCATCGCAAACCCCCTATCAACGGACTAAAGCTTACTCGGACACAGGGTCGTGCAGGGGAATCGGGTCGCTGGAATGTTGCGATGACGCCCGACGTTCACGGCGTCTTCGGCTGCTTCGTCCCAGATGGCGACGGGAAAGCAGTCGAAACTTGCGTCGCGATGCTGGTAGGCGGTCGCGGACCCGGCAACGCGGGCAATCGCTCCCCGCAGCTGTAACGCCAGCGGCGATGACAGCGAAGGCGGACGCGACCGGCCAGTTCACTTTTTCGCTAGCAGCCAATTCCGCGCCTCCGAACCCTGGGGAATCTACCGAATACTTCGCGCTTGCGTTGTCAGGGTGCCTGATATCAAATACGGAACTATCACGACGGACGGAAGGGCGCGTCTTTCAGGACGCGCTTAATTTTGACCATAGTATCAGCCTACCTGATATTGGTTGCCGCGTTCATGCCGCTGCGCCGGCCCGAGCGAAAGACTGAGTCGTACCCAAGATCCACAACCGCAGTTCAACACAAAAAACAAACAACAGGTCCGGAGATATCACCATGCAATTGAAGTCGACTCACGTCCTCATGTTCGGTGCGCTCTGCGCGATGAGCGCAGGAGCCCTGGCGCAATCGAGCGTCACGTTGTACGGCATCGTTGACACAGGGATCGAGTATGTCTCGCACGCCAACGCGAACGGCGACAGTGTCGTTCGCATGCCGTCCGTTACCGGAGAGTTCCCGTCGCGCTGGGGGCTGCGTGGCAACGAAGATCTAGGCGGCGGCTACAGCGCTGTCTTCACACTCGAAAGCGGCTTCAACATGCGCGATGGCAGTTCTGGACAGGGCGGCCGTCTGTTTGGACGCCAGGCGTTCATCGGCGTGAAGAGCCCGTATGGGACGCTCGCGTTCGGCCGTCAGTACACGATGACCTATCTCGCGATTCAGGGCGCCGACATCATCGGTCCGGACATTTACGGCATGGGCTCGCTGGATGCCTATGTGCCCAACGCGCGCACCGACAACTCGATCACCTATCTCGGCTCGTACAAAGGCTTTACGTTGGGCGTGGGTTATTCATTCGGACGGGACGCGGCGGGTACCGGCAACTCGCCAGGACAAGGAACCTGTACCGGCTCCGTTCCAGGCCACGCCACGGAATGCCGCGACTGGTCCGCAATGCTCAAGTACGACTCGCAATATTTCGGCGCTGCCGCGTCGTACGAGGAGCAACGCGGCGGCGCGACCGCAGCCGCCAACTTCTTCGACGGTGTCCCGCCGACACCTCTGATCAACGCCGCGGACAAGGACGCCCGTACGCAACTGAGCGCCTATGCGCAATACGCAGGCGCGAAGATCGGCGCAGGCTGGATTGGACGCCGCGTAGTGACCCAGTCGCCGGCCGTACCCAATATCCGTTCGGACCTGTTCTTCCTCGGCGCTTCGTACATGGTCACGCCTGCATTCCTGCTCGATGGCGAAGTGTTTCGCATCATCAATAGCGACCACGATACTCGCGCCACGATGGGAACGTTACGCACCACCTATCTGCTGAGCAAGCGTTCGTCGGTCTACGCGCAGGCTGCGTATCTGGCGAATAGTGCGAAGGCGCGCTATTCGGTCAGTGGCGGCGGTAGCGGGACCACGCCGGGCGCGGGCATGGGTCAAACGGGCGTGATGGTCGGCATCAAACACATGTTCTGATACGGGTCGAAAATGAAACGAACTTCAATTGCTGTGTGCGTATCGGCCGTGTCCGCGATGCTGACGGCTTGCGGCGGCGGTTCCGACTCTCTATCCACCAGTGCGACGCAATTGCCTCGGCTCTCCGCCGCACAACCCGCGACGCTGTCGGGAGACTGCGCCGCGCTCGCCGCCAGGTTGACGTTTGCCAACGCGACCTTCACCTCCGTCGCCGACGTGCCGGCCGGAACGCTCGCGGTGGCGGGAAAGTCCGTCCCCGAACATTGCGTGATCGAAGGGAAAATGAATCAACGCACGAGCGCCGTTGACGGCCAGACTTATGCGATAGGTTTTGAAATGCGGCTGCCAATCGCGTGGAATGGACGCTTTTTCTATCAGGCCAACGGTGGTCTCGACGGCAATGTGACACCGGCGACGGGGGTGCTCAGTGGCGGGGGCCCGCTGAACAACGCGCTGAACATGGGCTTCGCCGTGATCAGTTCGGATGCAGGTCATTCCGGGTCGCAAAACCCGTTGTTCGGTCTCGATCCCCAGGCGCGTCTCGACTATGGCTATAACGCCGTCGCTACGCTCACGCCGATGGCCAAGCAGGTAATCAGGTTGGCCTATGGCAAGGGCCCCGACCGCAGCTACTTCGAAGGCTGCTCGAACGGCGGCCGACATGCGATGGTGGCCGCAGCCAGGTCTTTCGCGGATTACGACGGCATCATTGCCGGTGACCCCGGCTTTCATTTGCCCAAGGCGGCGATCGGAGAGTTGTGGAGCGCGCAACAGCTCGCTACCGTCGCGACCGCGACGACCTCGTCGGGCATTGCCGATATCACCACCGGCTTGACGACCACTGAAAGGCAACTGATCGCATCGAAGATCATCGCGAAGTGTGATGCGCTCGATGGCGTGGCGGACGGAATGGTCCAGGACATCAAAGCGTGCCAGGCGAATTTCAATCTGCTCACTGACGTACCGACGTGTTCGGGCAATGCGCGCGACGGCACCTGTCTTACGGCGGCTCAAAAGCAGGCCGTTGGAAATATTTTCTCTGGGGCGAAAAACAGCGCCGGGACGGCGCTCTATGCGAGCTTTCCGTACGACGTAGGTATCAACGGATCAGGCTGGGCCGCGTGGAAGCAAGGCAATTCCATCAGCCTCGATCCGGCCGCGGCAGCCTTCGTGTTTACGTCGCCGCCGCAAAGCGCTTCGGTCCTGGGTTCGATGGGCACCTACGGTCTGAACTTCAGCATGGACAGTGATGCGCCGAAGATCTTCGCCACGAGCGGGGTCTATTCCGAGTCTTCGTGGTCATTCATGACCCCGCCGAACGAGACCGATCTGAGCGGTCTGCGTAGCCGGGGCGCGAAATTGATCGTCTATCATGGAACGAGCGATCCGGTGTTCTCGTCGAACGATACGACCGACTGGTATCAGCGCCTCTCGACGGCTAGTGGCGGAGACGCAAGCAATTTCGCGCGGCTCTTTACGGTAGCAGGGATGAACCACTGCAGCGGCGGTCCGACGGCCGATCAGTTCGACATGCTGACGCCCATGGTGGCATGGGTCGAGCAAGGGCAAGCCCCGAACCGGGTCATCGCGACGGCTCGCGACACCAGCAACGCGATTCCGAATGCCGAAGTGCCAGCTAGCTGGGGTGCCGGGCGCACGCGTCCGCTCTGCGCGTATCCGAAGGTGGCCCGATACACCAGCGGCGACGTGAACTCGGCAAGCAGTTTCACTTGCAGCTAGGGCACTGACCGTGCGAGGGGAACCGGCGCACTCGGCTCCGGCCGATGCGTCGTCCCGTCCGTGCGGAACGCGCCATGCTGCTCCTCGCACATACCTCTGTCCGCGATCATCGGGCGTGCGTTTGCGCGCCCGCACCGGAGCGCTGCCATGAAAACGCGCGAGTACAAGATCGGTTCGCCGTGGTATCAGGCCATCGGCGCGACGCTACGCCGGGCCGTCCCATCGGGGCTGCTGTCCGGCTGTCTGTCGGCGGCGACGGCCTCGGCGGCATCCACGGACGCATCGGGCAGCCCGCTCGCACCGATCAATGCGGTCACCCACTGCATGTGGCCGCAACGCGCGCTGCGCGAACGCGGCTTCAGCATCCGCCATACGGTGACCGGCTTCGCGATCCATCAGGCGGCCGCCATCTTCTGGGCAATGCTGTTCGAGCAACTCGTTGACCGGATGGCCGGCCCTGTGCCGTCACGACGGCCGGGCGCCGCCGCGCTAGCCGCCGCCGCCACCGTGGCAAGCGCGTATGTGGTCGACTACAAGGTGGTGCCCAACCGGCTCACGCCTGGATTCGAGGCGCACCTGTCGCGTCGCTCGCTCGGCAACGTCTACCTGGTGCTCGGCGCCGGCCTGCTCGCGGCCGCGCTGCTGCGGCGACCGGATCGATGAAGACTGCGCGCGCAAAAAAAGCGACCAGCCTTTGACCGGCATGGTCGCTGCAAGCGCATTTGAGAACGCTGTCCCCACGAGTCCAAGCGGAGGACAAATCCAGTATAGGAAACACGTCCGACCCGCAGGCTGTCCGTAAGCCCTGCGCCGCGGACAGTCGTCTCCGCGAGACGCGTCTCGCACTATCGTCACGCCATCTGCTCCGCCGGCACCGCCACCGAACGGCCCGCGAGCCGCTCGAATTCGTCGACGTCGTGGCTGCAAAAAATCTTCAACGCGGGACTCGCGCGCTTCGCCAGATCGCGCAGTCGGCGCTGGTTGTACAGCCGTGCCGCGCGGTCCTTTTCGAGCATCCACTGATAGAAGCGTAAGCCGGGCGCGCAATGCGGACGCACCGGGTCGAGCTCGGCGTTGTCGAAATAGGCGTCGCCCGCGAGCAGCAACCAGCCGCCGTCGCCGTTCACCGCGACGCCCGCGTGACCATAGGTATGGCCTCGCAACGGCACGAGTGCGATCTCGCTCGCGAGCTCCTCGATCGGATGCACCTTCGCGAAGCCTTCCCAGCGCTCCGTGTACTGCGGCGAATGCACGCGCCACATGTTCTGATACGACCACTGCTGCGGCCTGAAGCGCTGCCGGTCGAGCCAGGTCTTTTGCTGCGCCGCGTACTGACGCTCGCTCGCGAGCATGTGCACCGTTGCGTGCGGAAAGTCGTCGAGACCGCCTGCGTGGTCGAAATCGAGGTGCGTCATCACGATGTGCCGCACGTCGGCCGGGTCGAAACCGAGCCGCTCGATCTGCCTGATCGCCGTCATTTCATTCCGGAACTCGGGCTTCAGCAGCCTCAGAAAGAATTTGCCGAGGCGCGAATACGGATCGGCGACATCGCGCAGACCGAAACCGGTATCGACGAGCACGAGCCCCGCCGGACTTTCGACGAGCAGACAATGGCAGGCCAGATGCCCGCGGCGGATCAACGATTCGGGTTGCCCGTTGAACAGCATGCCGCACAACGGGCAGGTCGAAATGCAGTTCAGATGGTGCACTTTCATGCCGCACTCCCCGTCTCGGTGACTGCATTCCTGCTTGTCGTTTCCGTGGCAGCCGTCGCGCGGCACTTTCGGTATGCGTCATTCAGCGAACAGATCTGGTCCGAATACCTCGTAGTGAATTTTCGACTCGTGAATGTCCAGGTTTTTCAATGCGTCGTGCTGCAGCCGCATGAAAGGAACCGGACCGCAGATGTAGTAGTCGGCGTCGGGCAACAGGATCTCGTCGCGCAGCTTGCTCAGGTCGATGAAACCGGCGTTGTCGTAGTCGCGGCCCTGCACGTCGGTATCGAGCGGCGCGTCGTAGAACACGATCGCGCGGAAGTTCGGCTGGGTGGCGGCGGTCTGCTGCAGACGGTCGCGCATCGCGTGCACCGCGCCGTTGCGTGCACCATGAATGAACACCACGCGCCGCTGCGGGTCCTGAATCGCGCGCTTCAACATGCTGACCATCGGCGTCAGACCGACGCCGCCGCTGATCAGTACGATCGGCGTCTTCGCATGGACATCGATGTAGAACGTACCGTACGGCGCCGCCAGCTTCACCTCGTCGCCGACGTTCACGTGATCGTGCAGCAGCGACGACACATAGCCCGCCGGCCGCCCGGCCTCGCCGCTCTCGCGCTTGACCGAGATCCGATAGCTATGGCCGTTCGGCACGTCGGACAGGCTGTATTGCCGGATCTGCTGCAGGCCGAGCGCGGGCACGTCGACCGCGATACCGATGTACTGTCCCGGCTCGAAGTTGGCGACCGGCTGTCCATCCTTCGGTTCGAGGATGAACGACGTGATCACGCTGCTCTCGGGCCGCTTCTCCTTGACGACGAAGGTGCGCCATCCGGTCCAGCCGCCTAGCTGCGCCGCGCGGGTTTCGCGTAATTCGGACTCCATGCCCATCAGCACGTCCGCGAGATTGCCGTATGCCTGCGCCCACGCGGAGATGATGTCGTCGGTCGCGGCGTCGCCGAGCACGTCCTTGATCGCGCCGAGCAGATGTTCGCCGACGATCGGATAGTGCTGCGCTTTCACGTCGAGGCTCGCGTGCTTGTTGGCGATATTGCGCAGCACCGCGGCGAGACTGCTGGGGTCCTCGATGTTCTCGGCATACGCGTACACCGCGCGCGCAAGCGCTTCCTGCTGCTGCCCCTTCTCCTGATGCGCCATGTTGAAAACGTTTTTCAGTTCGGGATGCGCTTCGAAGAGCCGTCTATAGAAACGTTGAATGATCGTATAGCCGTGCGCGGCCAGAACCGGGGCCGTCGCTTTTACGATGTCCCTGGTTTTCTGCGTCAGCATTTCTTTCCTCCTGCAGTAGGACGACTGGTTACCTCGCTCCTGCGCGCAGCTCGAAAAAGTGTCGATGCCGCAGCGCGCGTATAGGAGTCGAGTGCCTCGCTCACATGCAAGTTCCAGGGGCATTCGCCCGCTGCTTCAAGCCCATCCAGGCGACCATGCTGCTCCAACCGATGCCGGCTGTCCATATGCCGAAGGCCACGGACATGCCGATGACGATCAGCGCGCGGCATGAGATAGGCGCCATCGGCCACCGCGCACGCCATCGCGGGCCGGCCAACGACGCGCTGCGAGCCGGCCAGGAATGCGGCATGCGAGGCGATCCACGCGCCGCTCGCGACGAACGGCGCTCCGCATGCGTGGCACGGCGGATGGAAGACCCAAGTACCAACTCCAATGGAGGTCACGATGTTCATGCACAACAAACGCCTGCAATACACGGTTCGCGTCGGCACGACCAATCCCGGGCTCGCGAATCTGATGCTGGAGCAGTTCGGCGGTCCGCAAGGCGAACTGGCCGCCGCGATGCGCTACTTCACCCAGGCCGTTGCGGAAGAAGACCCCGGGCGCAAGGACATGCTGTTCGATATCGCCACCGAAGAGCTGAGCCATCTCGAGATCATCGGCTCGATCGTCGCGATGTTGAATCGCGGCGCGAAAGGGGAACTCGCCGAAGCGGTCGAGCAGCAAGCCGAGCTTTATCGCAAGCTCAACGGCGCGGGCAACGACAGTCACCTGACCCAGGTGCTATACGGCGGCGGACCGCCGCTGACGAACTCCGGCGGCGTCCCGTGGAGTGCCGCGTACATCGACACGATCGGCGAGCCGACCGCGGACCTGCGCTCGAACATCGCGGCCGAAGCGCGCGCGAAGATCATCTATGAACGGCTGATCAACGTCACCGACGATGCCGGCGTGCGCGAGGCGCTCGGCTTTCTGATGACCCGCGAAGTCGCGCATCAGAAGTCGTTCGAGAAGGCGCTGTATGCGATCACGCCGAGTTTCCCGCCGGGCAAGCTGCCGCCGAGACAGGAATTCGCGAGCGTCTACTACAAGATGTCGCACGACGGAGCGGTGATCAACACACCGTGGAACAGCGGCACCGGTCTCACGATACAGACCGGTGAACCCGCGGTGGATGGCGGCGACGGCAGTGCGTCGGTGGGCCTCGAAGCGCAACAGGAAACCGCGGTTACCGCGATGGCCAAGCGTCTGCGCTCCGACCCGTCGAGCGATCCGACGACCGGTGCCGAAATAGGCAGCGAAGTCCCGCGCAACCAATGAGGTCGTCTGATCGCTGGAAGGCGCTGCCGCGTGTTTCGTCGATGCGCGCGGCGCCGCGTCGCGGTTGGGATCGCGCCTCGCGGAGTTTTCCCGCGGCCGCGCATCGACGGCGCGAGGGCAGGCTCGTCGGACGTCAGGCATTTCGAACCGTCATTCACATTGAATAACGCCACGCGGAGTCGGTCGCGAACGGGCGCATTCGAATTCGCGCGAAGGCGCTAGCGCACCTCGCGGCGCGGCTGTCCGCAACGTCAGCGTTTCGGACACGCGCCTCGATGCACTTTTTTACGGACGCCAGCGTATGCTGTTTCCGGCGTTTTCCGACACGTCGACAGACCGGTACGACTTACCGCCGACAACGTCAAAACCGTCCGTTCCGTGAAAAATTGACCGCTCCAGGAAGGATCATGCTGAGCCCTCATGAATTTGCGGTGTTGATGCTGGTGAAGGCATCGCCGGAGTGCACCGATATAGAGCGCGAAGAATTCAACGCGGTGCTCGGGCGCCAACTGGTCGCTGATGCGAAAACGTTGAGGCGGTACAGGCCCCTGGAGCGAACGACGCGGTATGGTCGAAACGCTGACTCACGACAACGACTAACAACAAATCGGAGAGAACCTGTGCATGCCGCGCGCAACTATAACGACGCTGCCAACGAACTGAAGCACATCAGCACGATGGTGCAGCGCCTTGAACAACTCGTTCAACGCGACCGCGTCGACTGGCAGGGCACGGTAGTTGCGACGCCCGCTTACTGGCGCGCGCGCATCGAGGCCAATGCCGAACTGCCGCCGGCGCTGCAACCGCAAGCGCGCCTGCTGCTCGCGCGGCTCGCTACCCTCGAAGCACGCAGCGAGCGCCGTGGCCGTCGCGCATGATCGTCGCGCACCGGCGCGATCACACACTTACGCGACGAAGGACATGATGATGATGCGGACCTACGAATACCACGGGTTCACGATCGAGGTGACCGTCGAGGCGGATTTCACGTTGCGCCCCGCCGGGCGCGCGGCGGTACGCACGCGCTATGCGGCGGTGGTTCACATCTATCAGGCGGGTGCCGCGGTTGCCACGTTCTCGCCGCTGCGCTTCGACATTGCCGGCGGACGGCCGTTCGACACCGAAGCCGATGCGTTGATGGGCGGATATAGCGCGGCGCGCCGAATCGTCGACGACCTGTTCGCCCGTGCGGCGGATGCCGCGGACTCCGCGTTGAGCGCGCTCTCGAACAGCAAAGAACTCCGCTAGCGAGGCGCCGGCATCCGATTGACCGATTGTCGGGCATCGGGAATGGCGCATGCGGTATCCGCGAGCACCCTTTCAGTGGAGAAACGCCATGTCCAATGACGCCTCATCGTTGTCGCCGTCGATTACGTCGATGATCCGCCTCGACCATATGCACGTGCTCGCCGCTTCGCACCGATACCACGCGTCCACGCCATGGTGGCGAAAACGCGCGATCGTCAACGGCGTATGCGATGCGCTTGAAATCCACGCGCAACTGGAGGAAGAAATTTTCTACCCGGCGCTAGACCGCGCGATGGGCAACGACGAGACATTGACGAAAAGTCGTTCCGAGCACGACGAGATGCGCGCGACGATCGCGAAGCTGCGCGCAATGGGCCCCGAAAACGCCGCCTACGACGGGCTGTTTCTTCAACTGATCCGCGAAGTCGCCCATCACGTCGCCGACGAGGAAACCATCCTGCTGCCCGACGCCGAGCGCGTGCTGAAAAACGAACTGCAGTCGCTCGGCGCCGCGATGACGCGCCGCCGGATGCAGTTGCTCGGAGAGCGTCCGATGAACATTGCGATGAATGCGGCGGGCACGTTTCCGATCGCCACGCTGCTGCTGGGATCGACCTTATTGCTCGCGTTGCGGCGCAGCCTGCCGAGGTCGCGTCGCGCGGCACGGACGCAGCGTCAATATGACTAGCGGATGCGCGAACGACTGGCGCAAGCGGGCATCAACGATTCGCGCCGGGCGCCGCCGGCGTCCGCGCGCCCCGCTGTTTCGTCCTGTCGAGCGTGCCCGGCTCGACGAGCGTGGCGGCGACGCGGCGCGCATTCTCGGCCGCGATGTCCTGCGCGTCGCCCCATGACACGTGGCCACACGTGCCGCGTCGCTCGAAGACCGTGCCATGTCCGCCGCCGCGCTCGGTCACGAGCACGATCCATTGAAAGGCACCTTCAGAATCCCTGATGACGGTCCAGCTTACGAGGAAGTCGGCCATCTCTATCGCCTGCACACGCATGTTCGGCTCCTTCGGTCCGTTGCAACGGCCCGCTTTGACCGGAGATGCGCATAGCGCGTGCCTGGCGGGCAATGCGCGCGGGGCGCGTTGCAATCCCCGCCTCACTGCCGCTGCTGCGGATCGGCGTCGGATTGACGCGGGTCGGGCTCGTCGCGACTTTGCGGCGAGCCGGTCAACACCGCGGGCAGCGACGGATTCTCCGGTTGGGTATAGCGCGCGTGGATCGCCGCGCGGATGCGCGCGAGGCTTTGCGCCGCATCGAGTGCGCTGTCCTGCTCGATGCCGCGCGCTTCGTCGGCCAGGTCCGCGTCGCCGATCTGCTGTTCGAACCAGCGCGAATAGTCGCCACGCTGGCGATGAAACTGCCATGTCGCCGCATCGACACCCTCGGCAATCTCGACGAACAGCACGAGGTTGTGCGCGCGCAGGTTCAGCGCGTTGTGCTCGCCCCGAAAGTAAAAGCTGCGCTCGGGAATCAGCAGCCCCTCCGCGTACTTGCGACGATGCCGGCGCTTTTCCTTGCGACCGGGCTCGAGCCGCACGGGTTGCGGCGGCGCGGCGGCGCTGACGCGCCATAACAGCGCGTCGCCTCTGGCGAGTTGCGCCCCATCACCGCTCGACGCTGGCGGCTCGCGTCCACTTGCCGCGGCAAAGCGCTGCAAGGCCGCATGCGCGCCGTCGCCCATCGCGAGCACGGTGCCGACCTGCCGCAGCAACACCGGCGATAACTGCTCCGGCGACACGGTGACCGCGAGCGCCGTTTCGAGCGCATCCGGAATCGCCTGGTTCGCGCCGGCCCATTGCGCGGGAAACACGTGATGCGCCTCTTCGAACACGAGCCAGTGCGGCCGCCCGGTGCGCGTGCGCAGACGCTGCACCTGCAGCAGCAGATTCGCGCAGAACACCGGCCGATCCGACGGCGGCACCCGCAGCAGATTGAGCGCGATAGCCGGCCGCGCCGGACGGCGCAGCAACTGCATCGCCTCCTCGATCGACGGTGCATTGCTCGCATCGCCGAGCACGAGGGTCGCGTCGTCGTTGTCATAGTCGCCTTCAGGATCGACGATGCACATCTGGCAGCCGGCGTCCGCGAGCCGTTCGAGCAGGCCCGCCGTCGCGGTCGACTTGCCGCAGCCCGAGTCACCGACGAGCAGCACGACGCTGCCGTACGCGGACAACGACAGCGGCTCGCTGTCCGGCGCATCACAGCGCGGGCCGAGCACGATGCGATTGCGCGGCGACGCGTCGGCGGTGCTGCGCAAATCGTCGGCGACGAGTGCGTCGATCAGTTCCGCGACGCCCGCGCCCGCGACGCCGTCCGTCACGATATCGGCGTGCTTCTTCAACTCCGGCAACGCGTTCGCGACGGCCGCCGCGAGGCCGCACGCGTCGAGCAGCGCATGGTCGTTTTCCGCGTCGCCGATCCCGACCACGTTCAGCGGCGACAGTTCGAGATCGGCGAGCGCCGCGCTCAGACCGCTCGCCTTCGACACGCCCGGCGCCACGATCATCACCGCGTCGCCGTTGAAGATGATCCGCAACTCGAGCCCGAGGTCGCGAATCACATCGAGCGCGACATGCTCATGGGGCTTCATCGTCGCGACCAACGTTTGGCTGACGCTGAAAGCGTTGGGTGCGCGCCGCCGTAACTCCGCGACGAAATTCTCCGGCGGTGCGGGTGCGAGCAGACGGCGCGTGCCATCGGCCGGGCAATACAGCACGCCGCCGTTTTCCGCGACCACGCGCGAAAACAGCTCGATGCGCGGGCAGATCGCGAGCAGGTCGTCGAGTTCGCGTCCGCTGACGAGGATCGCGTGACGGCCCGACTCGCGCAGGCGTTCGAGTGCGGCCCACGTCGAATCGGCGACCCGGCCGTCGGTGGCGAGCGTGTTGTCGTAGTCGGTTGCGAGCGCGAAAAATCGCATGGTGCACGACTCCTTCGATCGATTCATGCGTGCGCTCAGCAAGCGCTATACCCCGGAACCCGCGCCCAACGGTATGGGGCTTGCTGCGGGTCGTGTCGAAGCGGCGGAGCGCCGCCGCTAGCCTGCCCCGAGGAACCCTGATGTCCATTCCCATCGATGCCGTGACCCTCGCGCGAATGCAATTCGGCTTCACGATTGCTTTCCACATCATCTTTCCGGCGCTGTCGATCGGTCTCGCGAGCTACCTCGCCGTGCTCGAAGGCGCGTTGCTCGTCACCCACAAGCCCGTGTATCTTGCCGTCTACCGCTACTGGCTGACGATCTTCGCGGTCGTGTTCGGCATCGGCGTCGTATCGGGGCTCGTGATGTCGTATCAGTTCGGCACCAACTGGGCGGGCTTCGCGTTTCGCGCGGGTCCGATCGTCGGGCCGCTGATGGGCTATGAAGTGTTGACCGCTTTCTTTCTCGAGTCGGGCTTTCTCGGCGTGATGCTGTTCGGCATGAAACGCGTCGGCCCGCGTCTGCACTTTCTCGCGACCGTGCTCGTCGCGACCGGCACGCTAATGAGCGCGTTCTGGATTCTCGCCGTCAATTCATGGATGCAGACGCCGCAGGGCTATGCGATCGTCGAAGGACGCTTCTTTCCGGCCGACTGGATGCGCATCATCTTCAATCCGTCATTTCCGTTCCGGCTCGTACACATGGTGCTGGCCGCGTATCTGAGCGTCGCGTTCGTCGTCGGCGCGGTCGGCGCCTGGCATCTGCTCGGCGATTCGCGCAACGTCTGCGCGCGCCTGATGGTGTCGATGGCGCTATGGATGGCCTGCATCGTCGCGCCGATCCAGATGGTGGTCGGCGACCAGCACGGTATCGACACACTCAAGCACCAGCCGGCGAAAATCGCCGCGCTCGAAGGCGACTGGCTCGCGCGTCCCGGTCAGCCGTTGATTCTGTTCGGGTTCCCGAACATGCGCACGGAGACGACCGACTATGCGCTCGAAATACCGCATCTCGGCGCGCTGATTCTGACGCACACCTGGGACGGCTCGATCGCAGGCCTCAAATCGTTCCCGCCGTCCGAGCGGCCGTTCTCGCCGGTCGTGTTCTGGGCGTTTCGCGTGATGGTCGGACTCGGCGTCCTGATGGCGCTGCTCGGACTGGGCAGTCTCGCGTTGCGCTACCGAAGGGCCCTGTACGAAGCGCGCTGGATGCATCGGATCATGGTCGCGATGGGGCCGGCTGGTCTGATCGCGTTGCTGTGCGGCTGGACCGTCACCGAAGTCGGCCGGCAGCCTTACACGGTGTACGGTCTGCTGCGTACCGCCGACAGCGTGTCACCGATCGCCGCGCCCGGCGTCGCGGTATCGCTCGCGAGCTTCGGCGTGGTGTACGCGATCGTATTCGGCGCGGCCGTGGTCTTTCTGTTCCGGCTGATGGCGGCGACGCCCACGCTCGACACGCCCGGCCCCGCAAAGGACAAGCCGCATCGCAGCGCCGGCATCACACCGGGCCCCGCGCAGGCACCGTCCGGCCCATCAACTCCGGGGAGTCACGCCGATGACGACAGGAACGTTTGATCTCGCTTTGGTATGGGCCGCGATCCTCGCGTTCGCGGTGCTCGCATACGTGCTGCTCGATGGCTTCGATCTCGGCGTCGGCATCCTGTTCGCGGTCGAGCACCAGCGCGACGACCGCGACGTAATGGTGAATTCGATCGCACCGGTGTGGGACGGCAACGAGACGTGGCTCGTGCTCGGCGGCGGCGGCTTGTTCGCGGTGTTTCCGCTTGCCTACGGGGTGATTCTGCCGGCGCTCTATCCGCCGATCATCGCGATGCTGCTCGCGCTGGTGTTCCGCGGCGTCGCTTTCGAATTCCGCTTTCGCGCGATAGGTCGCGGCCGCGCATGGTGGGACGCCGCGTTCTTCGGCGGCTCGGCGCTCGCGGCGCTGTGCCAGGGGCTCGTGCTCGGCGGCCTGCTGCAAGGTATCGAGGTCAAGGGGTTCTCGTATGTGGGCGGCTGGTGGGACTGGCTGACCGGCTTCACGATCCTGTGCGGTCTCGCGGTCATGGCCGGTTACACGCTGCTCGGCTCGTGCTGGCTGATCTGGCGCACCGAAGGTCCGTTGCACGAGCGTTGCCGGCGACACGCGCGCACGATGGCCGTCACCGTGCTCGCGCTGATCGTGGTGGTCACGCTATGGACGCCGATGCTGCCCAACTCGCTGACGGCGCGCTGGTTCCGCTGGCCGGACCTGCTGTTCACCGCCTGGGTACCGGTGCTGGTCGTTCTGCTGGCCTTCGGATTTTTCCGCAGCCTGTCTGCGCGCCGCCATCTGTTGCCGCTGCTGTTTGCGTACGGCATCTTCGTGCTGTGCTACGCGGGGCTCCTGATCAGTCTTTATCCGAACCTCGTGCCACCGTCGATTTCGTTCCGCGCGGCGGCAGCGCCGCATGCGAGCCTGCTGTTTCTGCTGGTCGGCGCCGCGATCACGGTGCCTATGATTCTCGGCTATACCGTGTATGCGTACTCGGTGTTCAAGGGCAAGATGCGCGCGGGCGAGGGGTACCACTGACATGTGGCGCCGCCTTGCGTGGTTCGCCGGCCTGTGGCTCGCCGGCGTCGTCGCGGTCGCGACGGTGGCGGGTGTGTTGAAGCTTTTGCTGCGCGCGGCCACGCATTGAGCGTGGCGCGCGCTTGCAGTGTGCGCCTGCAGTGTGATTACCGCGGCGCGACTACGGCAACGTATAGGCGACCACGGAGTCGCCCTGCTTCGTGCCTAGCGAGCCATGTCCGCCCGCGACCACCAGCACATACTGCTTGCCGTTGCTGTCGGCATAGGTCATCGGCGTGGCCTGGCCGCCGGCCGGCAGACGCGCTTGCCACAGCCGTGCGCCGGTGCGCACGTCATAGGCGCGCAGGTAGTAGTCGAGCGTGCCGGACAGGAACGCGACGCCGCCACCGGTGGTGATCATGCCGCCGAGGCTCGGCACGCCGAGCGGCATCGGAATCGGCAGCGGCGCGCTATCGCGGATCGTGCCGTTCTTGTGCTCCCAGACGATATGCCCCTGGCGCAGATCGACGGCGGCCACGTAGCCCCAGGGCGGCGATTGACACGGAATGCCGAGCGGCGAAAGGAACGCGTTCAGTTCGAAGCCGAATGGCGTGCCGAGCGCGAGCTTGATGCCACTCGTTTCGCTGCCCTTCTGTTCGCCGCTGTTCGAACCGATCTGTGCGCGCGGAACCAGCTTCGACGTGAACGCCATATAGCTCGGATTGACGATCAGCACCTGCCGCACCGGATCGACCGCCACACCGCCCCAGTCGAACACGCCGAAGTTGCCGGGGAACACGAGCGAGCCCTGCTCCGATGGCGGCGTGAACATGCCGTCGTAGCGCAACGACTTGAACTTGATGCGGCACCACAGCTGATCGAACGGATTGGTGCCCCACATATCGTGCTCGTGCACCATCGGCGGCGCGAAGTTCAGCGCCGAATAGGGCTGCGTCGGCGACGTGTGGTCACCCGGCGCCGCGCCGCCCGGCACCGGACGTTCGGTGATCGGAATGATCGGCTTGCCGGTCTGGCGGTTCAGCACGTAGATGCTGCCCTGCTTGGTCGATGCGATGATCGCCGGTTGCACGCCGCTCGCGGTTTGCAGATCGACGAGCGACGGCTGGCCGCCGACGTCCATGTCCCACAGGTCGTGGTGCGTGAACTGGTAGTTCCACACCATCCGGCCGGTCGCGAGATCGAGCGCGACGATGCCCGCCGCGACCTTCTCGGACGCCGGTGTGCGCAGGCCGCCCCACTGGTCCGGCGTCTGATTGCCGAGAGGCAGATAGACCATGCCGAGCTTCTCGTCGACCGAGAACACCGACCACATGTTCGGCGAGTTGCGCACGTAGATCTGGCCTGATGCTATCGGCTGCGTCTTGTCCGGATTGCCCGCGTCCCAGTTCCACACCAGGTGGCCATCGTGCACGTCGAACGCGCGCGTGACGCCGGACGGCTCGTTGGTCGATTCGTTGTCGGTCACGTGGCCGCTGATGATCACGAGGTCGCGCGTGACGGCCGGCGGCGACGTCGAGTAGTAGCCACCGGGCGTGAACGGCCCGATGTGCGTGCGCAGGTCCACTGCGCCGTTGTTGCCGAAGTGCGGGCACAGCGCGCCCGTGTCGGCGTTCAGCGCGATCAGGCGCGCATCCGCGGTCGGCAGGAAGATGCGGCGCGGGCACTCGCTCGCAGCTGCGGTCCGGTCTTGCGGCGTGTTCGGCACCGGCGTCGGCACCGTGCCCTGGCCCGCCGCCGCCGCGGCGCTCGCCGGACTCGCGGTGGCTGCGGCCGCGCTGTTGCGCGTGGCTTCGGCCGCGGCCGGCAGCGGCGGATAGAGCGCGTCGTCGTGATACGACACGCCGCGACAAGTCATATGCTCCCAGTGCTTGAAGCTGCCGACCGGGCTCTGGATGTGCGGGTCGTAACGCCACAGTTGGTGGCCGGTCGCGGGATCGAGCGCGATCACGATGCTGTGCGGCGTGCACACGTACACCTTGTTGTCGACCTTGATCGGCGTGTCTTCGTAGGTGGTTTCGGTCGGGTCGCCCGGACCGGCTTTGTCGCCGGTCTCGATGCGCCATGCCTCCTTCAGCTTGCCCGCGTTCTCCGGTGTGATCTGCGCAAGCGGCGAGTAGCGCTGGCCGAGCGGCGAGCCGCCGTAGTCGCTCCAGTCCGCCGGCTTGCGATTCGAGTCGCCGGCAAGCGGCGCGTCGGCAGGCGCGGCCGACGTCACTTCGAGCTGGCCGGGGTGATCGTACGGATGATTGAACGCGGTGACGACGCCGAGCAGCACCGCGAGCACGACCGCTCCCGCGAGCGGCAGCACGCCTTCGCGCGATACGGCGGGCGGCCCGAGCGCAAGCCGCTTGCTCACCGGTGGCAGTAGCAGCCAGATCGCGAGCACGACCCACACCCAAAGACGCGGCAGCAATTGCCAGAAATCGAAGCGCGCCTCGACCACCGCCCAGATCGTCGATGCGAACAGCACGATCGCGAACACGAACAGCGCGGCACGCCGGCGCAGCCACAGCAGTACGCCGGTCGCCGCGATCGCGATGCCGGCGAGCAGGTAGTACCACGAGCCGCCGAGCATCGCGAGCCGGATACCGCCGATCGCGAGCAGCACGCCAATGACGAAGAAGACGACGCCCGGCACCGCGAGCGCGGCCGAAAGCCGCGTTCCACGCGGGGACCGGGCCGCCGGTGAGCCCTGACCTGGCGGCGGCGGCGATGGAGTTTGCGGGCTATTCATTGCCGACGCCCTTCGAGACTTCGGCGGGGCTCTGATACTGCTGGTCGGGCAGATCCTGGAGCCGTTGCAGCACCTCGTCGTCGGCGCCATTGGCTTTCGCGGTTTCGATGAGGCTGTCCTTGTCGGCGGGATAGGAAGCGCCCTTCAGCGCTTTCTGCACGTCGATGAACGGGTTCAGCGGGCGCTCGCCCGTGGTCGAACGGGAGTCGGTCATTTCGTTCCCCTGATGGGTTGCGTGGAAGGGTCAAGTGCTGGCCGGGGTGGCGCGTCGCGGCGCCGCCGAGCCCGGTGCTTGCACGTCCGGCGTGTCGCGTACCGGCTACTGCTCCGGCTGTACGTCCGTGCCGGGCATCGCTTCGGGCACGCGCGGATGCTCGTGCCTTCGCATCCGGCGTGCCTGTAGGGCGCCGGGCGGCGCCTGCGAGGCGCGCTGACGGTCTTCCCGACTCGTGCTCGCCGATCGCGATGCGCTCGGCCCGCTGCGCGCGTGCGCCCGGCGGCCGCATGACGCGTGGTCCGCTCGCATGCACCGTGGCCGTCAGTGCCGATGGCGTTGGTCAAGAATGGCGTGCCGTGTTAGAAAAACTCCACACTCGCGCAGGCGCCGTTGCTTCAACGCTTCAACGCTTCGATGCCAACAGCTTCCGGTAAACCTCGAGGTACTCGTCGGCCATGCGTGCCGCGGTGAAGCGCCGCTCGAATGCTGCGCGACAGCGCGCGCGGTCCAGTTCGCCGATACGGTTCACCGCATCGACGGCCTCGTCGACACTATCGACGATGAAGCCGGTCACGCCGTCGTCGATGATTTCGCGGACCGAGCCGCGGTCGAACGCGATCACCGGTGTGCCCGCCGCCAGCGCCTCGACCAGCACGAGCCCGAACGGCTCGGGCCAGTCGATCGGAAACAGCAGCGCTCGCGCGGCGCCGATGAAGCGATCCTTGTCACGACCACCGAGCTCGCCGCGATAGCACACATGCGGTTGCCGCATCAGCGAGGCGACCTCGTGCTCGTAGTAGACGCGATCGCCGTCGTCGATCTTGGCCGCGATTTCGAGCCGCGCGTTCGCACGGCGCGCGATCTCGATCGCGAGATCGGGTCGCTTGGTCGGCGCGATCCGGCCGACGAATGCCAGGTAGTCGGACGGCGTGCGGCTGAAGGTGTGAAGGTCGCGCGGCAGGCCGTGATGGACGGTGCGCTGCCACGCGAGTCGCGGCAGCGGCGCGCGCTGCGCGTCGGAGATCGATATCAGCGGTACGTCGCAAAACTCGCGGTACAGCGCATCCAGACCGGGGATGTCGAGCCGCCAGTGCAGCGTCGTCACGTGCGCGCAGCCCAGCCGCCGGCCGAACGGGAAGCTCGTGTAGTCGGTGTGGAAGTGCACGATGTCGAAGTCGGCCGAACGTTGCACGACCTGTTCGAGCATCGCGACATGAAACGCCTGCGGGTCGGCCGTGTTCTCGAGCTCACGCAGCGGCCGCGGATAGACCGACACGAGATGCGCGCGCGTCAACGAGTCGCCGCTCGCGAATAGCGTGACCTCATGGCCGAGTTCGACCAGCGCCTCGGTCAGCCACGACACGACGCGCTCGGTGCCGCCATAGGCGACGGGCGGCACGCGCTCGTAGAGCGTCGACACTTGCGCGATGCGCATGCGAGCCTCCGTCGTTCTTCCGCCGTGCAGACCTCCGTCGTCGAGCATCCATCATTCCAGACGCGCGGTGGACGATGGTATGGCGCTTGCGGGTTGTCGATCGAAGCGAGTCATCCGTCCCGCTTCGCTTCATCCCGTTCCACTTCGTAGAGGAGAAAAACATGAAGCGCGTTACCGCCATTGCCGCGATGTGCTGTGGGCTTGCCGCTATCCCTCAGATCGCCGGCGCGCAAACCGAGGCCGCCTCGACCACGAGCGCCAATCCGCTGCCCCAGGCCGACAAGGACTTCGTGCAGGCGGCGAGCATGTCGTCGTCGACCGAAATCGACGCGGCCAAGCTCGCGACGAAGAACTCCAGCGACAAGGATGTGAAGTCGTTCGCGCATCACATGATGCTCGATCACACGAAGCTCACGATGCAACTGAAGATGGCTGCGCCACACGGCGTCGCGGTGCCGAAGGACAATTCCGACACCACGGTGCTGGACTCGCTGAAGAGCCTGCATGGCAACGCATTCGATCAGGCCTATATCCAGAAGATCGGCTTGCAGGGACACGAGGACGCGCTGAGCGCATTCAAGAAAGAAATTTCGGATGGCCAGAACGCTGATCTGAAGAAGGCCGCGCAAAAAGCGCTGCCCACCATCGAGGAACACTACAAGATGGCGCAGGATCTCGCGACGAAGAAGGGGGTGACGAAGTAGCGTCGACGGCAGGTATCCGCGCCATTCGTGCGGTCCGGTAAGCAGGCCGCGCTAGAAACTCATCGCGAATCCGAACGACACGCCGTGCACGTTGCGACCGAACACGTAGCGCACCATCGCGCGCGTGCGGGTGACGATGATGGGATACCTGCTGCTATCGAGTTCGAGGCCGACTCCCAGCGACGTGAGGTCGTTGAAACCCAGCACCCCGGCGCTGTCGCCGAAATAGTGCGAGTAAGCGGCTTCGAGCACATAGCGGACTGGTCGGTCCAGCGCGTGCCAGCCGGTGGGCGCGCGCCAGCGTGTCCATAGGCTCACTTGCTGGGCCGTGG
This sequence comes from Burkholderia sp. JPY481, assembly GCF_038900515.1. Taxonomy (NCBI): domain Bacteria; kingdom Pseudomonadati; phylum Pseudomonadota; class Betaproteobacteria; order Burkholderiales; family Burkholderiaceae; genus Burkholderia; species Burkholderia sp. JPY481. Next base: position 33,237 of record NZ_JAYMRT010000019.1, on the reverse strand, counting down.
CCGAGCCCTGAACGGCCTGCGATGAACCGCCGAAACTGCGCAGGTAGATATCGGTCGCCCGCAATTCGGCGTCGATTTCGTAGTTTTCGCGGTAGTGCTCGTAGTCGAGCATCAGGGAGCCGCCATAGCCGTAGGCATTGAGCGAGCCGTTCTCGAGGAACTGCAGGTTGCTGTCGGTGACGTGATTGAACAGCGTCTGCCCCACCTTCAGGTCGCTCGACACGCGCCCGATCGTACCGTTCAGGATCGGGCGGAATGCCAACTCGTCGGTGATGCGGAAATCCCAGCCCAGGCCGACCGTGCCGCTGAAGGTGTTCCACTTGGTGGGCACCGCACGCTGCTGGGCGCCATCCGTGGCGATGAAAATCGGATCGTAGCGGCTGTAGGCGAGCGTGCCCTCCATGTACAACGGAAACGACCTGCTGAGCGTGAAGCCGCCGCCGAATTGCGTCTGCCCGAAGCCGGGATTACCGGTCAGGCCGTTATTGACCGACAGATTGCTGGTCGTGACGTCCGGGACCGTCGTGTAGCTCATGATCGCGAGCACAGCGTCCGCGTGCTGCTTTACATTGCCGCCGATCACGGTGTTGCTCGACAATTGCCCCGGCACGACCTGCGCGTGCGACGGGCCGGACAGCAAGCTCAAAGGCAGAGCGGCACCCGCGCCCAATGCGCGAAGTGACCAACGCTTCCGAAGTGCCGGCATAGTCAAACAACCTCGCCATTGGTCGACGACGAGATTGCAGGCTGACTTGCAGGCTCATTTGCACACTCACGCGCGGCGTATCCAACGAGCATCACGCACTCCTGTCAGTCGGCTAATTGTGTTCCTCTTCCGCGAAGTCGCGATTCCGCTGCACTGAAGCACGTGCACGCAGTCGATGCAACTCCGGCGGGCGTTGCGCCGCTCACAGCACCTGGAAGGTCTGCGCTAGTATGTATAGAAATACCCGAAGTGAAGTAGTACGGCAATACGGGCATATCTTCAGTCGCTTGCCTTGGCGCTCGGCTCGGGCACGGACACCACCCACTTCGCCACGGAGCATCGTTATGTCCACCCATTCGGTCCCGAACGACAAACCCGTCAAGATCCCCGGCCCGGACCACCCGATCACGATCGAGCAGCACCGCGCACGCGTGATCGTGATGGCTGGCGGCCAGGTGATCGCCGATACACACGACGCGTTGACGCTGCGCGAGGCCCGCTATCCGGCCGTGCTGTACATCCCGCGCAAGGACGTCGACATGACCCGGCTCGAACGCACGGCGCACGCGACCTATTGTCCATACAAAGGCGAATGCGCGTACTTCTCGATTCCATCGGCCGGCGAGCGCGGCACCAACGCGGTGTGGACTTACGAGCACCCGTACGACGCCGTCGCGTCGATCCGCGAACACCTCGCGTTCTACCCCGACCGCGTGGACTCCATCACGCAGGAGCCGGCCGCTCATTAGGCGGACTCCCTCGCGTTATTTGCCCGGCAACCCGCGCGGCGTGGCGGTCCTTTCCGCCCCGCCCTCGAGGTATTTGACCACCGACCGACGAAACGGCACGGACTGCGATAACCCGTGCCGTTTTTTTATGCTTGACGACTCGCACGGATCACGCGTGGAATCGAAGCCGATTCACAGCGCCTGCGCGTCGAACGGATCACGCCGACCTTAACAAGGCCTTAAGACTTCAGTATCGCCAAATAAAAAACCCAAGTCACGCAGATGACTTTTTTTACGGTTCAAATTCGTCCCGCTTTACCCGAATTCGTTGTCAAACAAAAGGACGAGACATGAAACCGATCACGAAATGGAAGCGTAAGCAAACCGCAATGTGCGCCGCCGTCGCACTGCTCGCCGGGCTGTACTCGGCGGTCGCGACCGCCGGCGATGATCACGATCACGGCCGCGATCACGAGCGCGATCGCGCGTCGGTCAAGCATGTGTTGCTGATCAGCTTCGATGGTCTGCATGAGCAGGACGTCGCGCGTTGCATCGGCGCAAACACCTGCCCCAACCTGGCGCTGCTCGCGAAGTCAGGCACCACGTATACGAACGCGCATACACCGGGACTGTCGGATTCGTTTCCGGGCCTCGCCGCGCTCGTGACCGGCGGCTCGCCGAAGTCCGCGGGCCTGTTCTACGACGTCTCCTACGACCGCACGCTCTATGCGCCGTCCGATATCAATTGCACGGGCCCGACCGGCTGGAATGTGGTGTTCGATGAAACGACCGGCATCGACGGCGAGAACGGCGGCGCGCTGATCCATCTCGACGGCGGCGGCGCGTTCAACCCGCAGGCGATTCCGCATGCGCTCGTCAACGGCGTCTGCACGCCCGTTTATCCGCACAACTACCTGAAGACCAACACGGTCTTCGAAGTGATCAAGGGCAATGTGAACGGCGCGCGCACCGCGTGGGCCGATAAACACGCGTGGGGCTACGACTGGCTCAACGGGCCGTCCGGCACGGGCGTCGACGATCTTTCACGTACCGAAATAAATTCGATCGATCCGGACACCAATACCTACTACCTCGACACGTACACGCACACGGAGAAGTTCGACAACTACCATGTGCAATCGCTGATCCATGAAATCGATGGCAAGGATTCGACCGGTCAAAAGAACGTCGCGATTCCGACTGTGTTCGGCGCCAACTTCCAGACCTTGAGCGTCGCGCAGAAGGCCACGGTCGCGTCGGGCGGCGGCTATCTGGATGCGAGCTTCACGCCGGGTCCGCAAGTGGCCGGCGCGATCGCGTATCTCGACGACGCGTTGGGACGCATCGTATCCGAACTGAAGCAGCGCAATCTCTATTCGTCGACGGCGATCATCGTGACCGCGAAGCATGGCCAGTCGCCGACCGATCATTCGAAGCTGGTGAAGAACGGCGATACGCTGACCAAGCTGCTCGAAGCGAACAACTATCTGGATTCGGGCGGCGCTTTTGGGCAGAACGCTACGACGAGCGGCAACCTGAACGATGGCACCGGACTCGTCGGTACCGGCATGGTGCAGACCGACGACGTCGGCCTGATCTGGCTGCGCGACCAAAGCCAGGTGGCCTCGGTCGTGAAGACGCTGAAAGACAATTTGAGCTGCAATGCGCCGGGCATTTGCGCGGACGGTCCGCAGGCATACATCCTGTCCGGCCCGCAACTGGCGAACCGGTTCGGCGATCCGTCGCGCGGCCGCACGCCCGACATCATCGTTCAGCCGAACCCGGGCGTCATCTATACGTCGAGCACGTCGAAGGACGAGGAGCATGGCGGCAACGCGCCCGACGACAGCCATCTCGGTCTCGTGATGTACGTGCCTCATATGCATCACGCCGGGCACGTCAACGACGAGCGGGTGCTGACCACGCAGGTCGCGCCGACGATCTTGCGTCTGCTCGATCTGAAGCCCGGGCTGCTGCATTCGGTCGCGATTGAAGGAACGCGGCCGCTGCCGGAGTTCGATCGCGAAGACTGATGGTTTGCTGTAGTCGACGTATTCGAGTAGTGAGCTGCGCCGCGATCGGTGTTGGAACGATCGCGGCGCGGTCGTTTTTGCGGGGTCGTGACGCGGGGATCGCGCGTGCCGGCGCGTGCGAGAGCTTGCGTTCAGTGTTTCGTGCTACGCCACCGCCATAGCTTCATGATCGCCACATACGCCAGCACCGCCACGATCAGTTCGATAGTCACCCACACTACGTAATACAGGTCATCAGGGTCACGCACACCGAGCCAATCGGAAGCCGCCCAATACGCATTCGACTCGGTTTCCGTCCACTCGTAGGGATACGGGCGGACGTAAAGAACTGATAGAACAAACAGTCCCAGAAACAACGCGAACTTGAACAGTCTACGGGCAAGTGCTGCCATATGTGATGACCTCAATTGTTCCATAGGCGCGCAGACCCGAAGTGCCCGCGGGGATTTTCGCGGTGTGCAGCAACGCATTGCGGATTCTCATGAAATCACTATGGCCCGGCAGGGTAATGCAACCAAGCGATGCGCCGTGCCCGCCTGCTGGATGCAACCGGAACTGGCCACGCTTGACTCCATTGACCCACGTAAAGTCGTCAATGCTGCCGTCATCCCGATACAGGGCGAACCAGTCACCGTGATTCGACGGATGAGCGAAAACTGCATTCAATACGTCTTTTCCCAATGCATAAGCCCTTGAACGGATACCGCCAGTAGGCCGGTCAACGATCCAGTACGTACCCGCGGGAATCGGCCCCTTGCCAGGCACTGCCGTGCAGCCGCCCCGATTGCGGTATTGCCGGTCACCCGAATAAGCGTCGAAGGTACCGATGCCAAAAAATGGTGAGCGGTGATAGGGGCTCGTTATTCACGAGAAATTTGCCGTTATAGGCCAATGTGTCACGCCTCCTGCTTGCGCTGGCTGTAGGTCAGTCGCCACTCGCAGGAAGGAAGTCATGGCGAGTAGCGAGGGAGCTATGCTAGGTGTGTGCTTCGTATGCAAGCATCAGACGACTCCGAAAAGCCTTACGATCGAGCAGCCCTCCCGACTTCCATTCAGTCAGGCTCAGGATACGCAGTCGCTCTCCGCAGCTTCACTGTCTCCTGCGACGACCCCCCCAAAAAAAAGCCCCACGGTCACCCATGAGGCTTCAGAAAAGACCCACAGCCTGACACCGCGGGTCCAGGTCTTTCAAGCAACCACGCTTACTTCACATTCGGGAAAACCGGCCAGGACGAAGCCTGATCGCACAGCTGCAGCTTCGCATTCTGCGAGACGATCGTGCCCGCCGGGTCCGTGTCACCCGCGGCGCCAGCGTCGTCGCTGCCATTGACGGTCAGGTTCAACGTATTCGTCGGGGCCGCGTACTTGCCCGCGCCGCTCGACGTGTTCGTCAGAATGCCGCCGGAGCCATGAGCCATCGACGAGCCAATCAGACTGACGTTCGCGCCGAGGTTCAGCGTGGCGTTGGCCGCCTTCGATTGCGTCGAGCCATCGAGTGAGCCGATGTTCACGACAGGCTTGCTCAGGTTCGCAATCGACAACGCGACGTCCTTGTCCGCAACCACGTTGTCCAGGTTCAGCTGGATCACGCTCTGCGTATTGGCGTAAGCCGTATCGGCATGCAGACCACGGAACGTCAGACCGCCGCCGCCGTTCTTGCCCGCAGCCTTGTTGGCCGGGATGTTCATCATGCGGATGTTGCTCAGGTTGATGTCGTGGAAGCTCGGCACCAGCCAGCCCAACCCCGTGTACGTGATCGGATCGGCGCTCGGGCCCGTGTAGTACATGTCGAACACGAGGAAGTCCTTCACACCGCGCATACATGCGCCGTCGTAGTAGATGTTGCTGACGTCGCCGCCGCGTGCCTGACCGCTCTTGATACGCAGGCCCACGATGCCATTGTCCGTAGACGAGTTGGTGCCATCGTAGACATTGTCGAAGTAGTTGTCGTAGAAGTGAATGTTGCGCACACCTGCGTTCGTGGGGCTGCCGATCGACAGACCATGGCCGTTGTAGTTGTGGTTGTGCGCCACCGTGATGCCGTACGTGCGGTTCGACGAAACGTCGCGGTTGCCGTCGATGGCCCACAGCATGTTGGCCGGCGTCGTCGCGCCCTGTGCCGACGCCGGACGCGGGTCCTGCAGACCGCCCTTGAACGCGACGTTGTCGTCCGACGGGCTCAGGAAGTTGTACACGATCGCGACGTTCTTCACGTAGCCGTCGAAGTACACCTGGCCTGCGGACGTGGTCTTGCTGCCCGTGCCGAGCGCCGCGTGTTCCGGACCTGCGGCAACGCTCGGGTCGACACCGTCGGTGTTCTTCACGCCCGTCGAGCTGGCGTCGATCGTCGCGCCCGTATAGAGGTGCGAGTACGAACCGCTGACGCCGTCGAAGGCATCGTTGTTCATGCCGACGCTCGCCTGGTTCGCCGCATCCGGCAGCAACGGCGTGATGATCTTGATGCCCCACACGGTGAAGCCGTCCACGCCGTCGGCTTCGACTGTAAAGAACGTGCTGTTCCGGAACGTGATCTGATACAGCGACAGGTTCTTCGACTGCTGCATCCACAGCATGCCGGGGTTGCCCTGGAAGCTGTACGGACCGCCGCCGATGTCCTTGTTGCCGTGGTACGAAATATCCCACCAGCTTGCCGGCACCCAGCGTGCGCAACCGGCCGTGCCGGCGGTACAGCCGCCGCCGTTGACCGTGTAGCCGCTCGGAATGCTGGTTGCCTGGCGGTTCACCACATAGGTGACGGCAGGTGTGGTCAGCGTCGTCTTGCCCATCGCGGTGACCACGTCGCAAGCAGTGCCTTCCGGTGCGAGCGTGCCCGCGCGGTAAGCGGCGATCGTGTTCGTGCAGCTGAACTTCGGCGTCGTCACACCGGAGATGTTGTTGCCCGAATACGTGAACGCCTCGGTGACGCCGGTTGCCCAGCGGATCATCGGATATTGCGGCGACGAACTGATCAGCGGCATGTAGCCACGCGCATCGATCGAGCCCGTGCCCATGATCGACGCGTTGACCGTATGCGTGCCGCGAATCAGCGGATAGCAGTTCTGCATGCCGCTCGTGCCCGCGATGGTCGCCGCGCCCGCGTTGGCGGTGCCGGCCGGCGCGGGAAGCCCCGCCGGGTTGTTGATCGCGGCGCCGCAGGTGATCGCGTTGGGCCGATCCTGCGCGGTTTTGTCGTACACGACCACGTCGCGGCTTGCGAACAGCGTGACGCCGTCGTCGACCCACAGCGTGACGCCCGACGGCAGAACCAGCGGGCCGCTGAGGAACGCATTGCCGGCGCCGCTGCTGTTCTTGACGAGACGCACCGCGAACCTGGTGGCCTTGTAGGTCGGGTTCGACAGCGTTTCGCTCGATGCACCCGCGATGTTGACGTTCGGATTATTGGCCGCCTGTTGCGTAGCGGCTGCCTGCTGGTCGGCCTGCGTGATCTTCGCGCCGACTTCCGCGTCGACGGAGGCGCCGCACGCGTCGAGCGCGGCCTGGATGCGCGCCTGATCTGGGTTGTTCAGCGCCGTGGTCGCGCCGCCGTAGGCGGCCGGTGTCGGGTCGGCGCTGACCGGCAGCGAGCCGTCTGCGTTCTTCACCAGGTTGTTGCTTGCCTGAAGCGTCGAGCAAACCTGCGTGTCCGCCGGCAAGGACGGCGAATCCGGCAGGTTCGTATCGCCGGCGTAGCGGCCGGGCGTCCAGACCGGGGATGTCGGCGAGGTCGGGTTGGTGGGTGGCGTGGTCGAACTCGAACCTGAGATGTTGTTACCCTCACCGCAACCGGCGACGGTCAAAACAAACAGGCCGAGTACCGCAAGCTCTCGGACCGAGCGCATCTTCATAAGTCATCTCCTTGGGGTGGATCCAGTGCGTGTTCCTGACAGGCCGCCCCTTCTTTCGCAGAGGCGGCGGGAAAGCGTCAGCGCGCACGGAACATCAATTTGTTATAAGACATCGTACAAGACACAACATAAAAACCCGCAGTTTTCCACACGACGCGCGACGGCCGAAAGCCAGATATCGCGCAGCTTATGTCGAGACAACCACCTGGCTTGCGGACGGATCTCAAGAGCGCAGACCGACAGGAGAGCTTTGCCCAGCGCTGGACCGCGCCACGAAGGTTATTTTCCGGTTACGACCGGCCACGCCCTAGGCGCACAGCCAACCGACTCCGCGAGCTCGCGAATCGGCTTGTCGGGCAATAGTAATATTCGTCATACAACGTACGACAAATCATGCTGTAGGAGCGGACGCTCCTTCAATTACAGTAAACCCGACCTTCCAATATCAGGGACACGGTTAGCGGGCCGGAAGCGCGGAAGCCGCGCCGGTATGATGAAAACGTCGCGCGATCGCTCGAACCCACACCCAACCCACCACGGGAGATTCCTCTTGCAATCCGTCAACATCCTGCTTGCGCTTGCGGGCGTCCTGTTGCTCAGCGTCGCGAGCCCGGGGCCCAACTTTCTGATTGTCACGTCGACGGCCGTTGCGTCGCGCAGCGCCGGCATGATGACCGGACTCGGGCTCGCCGCCGCGTCCGGCACGTGGGCCTTGCTCGCGATCGCGGGGTTGAGCCTGATCCTCTCGCACGTCACGTGGCTCGGCGCCGTGCTGCGGACCGCAGGCGCGCTCTACCTGATCTGGCTCGGCATCAAGATGATCGTGACCGCGCGGCGGCCGTTGTCCGCGGGCGTCGGCAGCGCCGCGTCCGGCTGGGCCGCGACGAAGAAAGGCTATTTCGTCAGCATGACTAACCCGAAATCCATCGCGTTCTACGGCAGCATCTTCGCGTTGATGGTGCCCGCGCATGCGCCGTTGTGGCTCGATATCGCGGTCGTGGCGCTGTCGATCGGCATCTCGTGCGCGTGGTACTGCGCGATGGCGTTGCTTGCATCGCATCCGGCGGTTCGGCGCACGCTGGTTCGCCGCAAAGCCGTGCTCGATACCGCAGCGGGTGCGTTGTTGGTCGGGGTCGGCGGGCGGATGTTGGTGGGGCGTTGAGCGGCTATCGGCGCGCGAAGGGTTGCCGCGTTCGCACGATCAGGCGGAATCGGCTCGCGGCGCACCGCCGCCGCCGCGAATCACGAGTTCCATAAACCCTGTCTGCGGATCAGGCTCCCGCGCGAACGAATAGCCCGGAACCGACACGAGCAACAACTCGACGGTGGTGCGCACCGTGCACCCGCGCGCCACATGACCGCCGAACACCTGCCCGCGCGCATCCGCGATCGAGATGTGCAGGTGAGCGCCATCGGGCGAGACGGAGCCTGCGAGGGTCAATATTTCGAGGTCGCCGCGAATTTCCGTCGGCGCTTGCGCGCCAGCGAACCTCAATACCGCAGCGTGGAGACTGCCGATGCCCTGGACGACGAAGGCAGCTTGCAGTTCGCGTTGACGAAGCGCGTCTTCGATGGCGACGCGTAGGTCGTCGCCGGGCGAGAGCCGGAGGGGATGTGCTTGCATGCCTGGGCCGTTTGAAACGCGGTGGACGCAGCGACTATGCGTGGACGGGGAAGTATCTCATAGGCATTTGTTGCTGCTGAGTCCGTGCGGAGCAAGTGCAGCTATCGGCGCGAGAACAGGCCAGGCTCGCAGCCGCGGTGGGACTGCTGTGTGCGCGGCCGTTCGGTCTTTTGCATAGCGGCGACCTTCCGAAACGTATGCGAGCGGGCCGCCGCAATCAAAGGCCTGCAGCCTGTTCTTCGCGCCAACTCGTCATCGGGCGCCGGCTCACGCTTTTGCTTGTCCCTTTCAACACTTCGAATTCTGTGCTTCCATCGGTTCGCGTGAACCGGATATCGAATATCTGCGCGCCTACCTTCAGGTTTCGCAAAGTCAGCGTGTCGATCCAGGGAGGCAGCACCGGGTCGACGTACAGTTGACTGCGCGGCGCGTCGGGCTGAAGACCCAGGATCGCATACACGAGCGAAAAGATCGAACCCGCGGCCCATGCCTGCGGCACATTTGCGCCTATGTACTGCACCGGAAAGCTCGCCTCCGTGCGCTGCAGGCCTGCAAATAGCTCAGGCAACTGGTTCAGCGCGAAATAGCCGCCTGCATCGCAGATGTTTTTCGCGATCCGTCCTGCCTCGTCGGCAAAACCGTAACGCTTGAACCCTTCGGCGATGAGTCCGTTGTCATGCGGCCATACGGCGCCCTTCTGATAAGAATGCGGATTGAAGGCCGGATGCTTCGACGACAGTGTGCGCACGCCCCATCCGCTATACATGTCCGGCTTCATGAGTCTTTGCACCACGCGGCGCGCGCGCTCGGGCGGAACGATTCCCGACCATAGACAGTGGCCCGGATTGGAGGCGATGCTCATCACGCGTTGCTTGTCGCCATCCAGGCAGAGCGCATAGAAGCCGCTGCGTTCGTCCCAGAACGCGTCATTGAATCGCTCGTACATGTCGGCGGCTTTCGCGCGCAGCCTGCATGCACGGCGCTTCTCGCCGAGCACATCGTAGATCGCGGCCATACGAAGCCATGCGTCATACACGTAGCCTTGCAGCTCGCAGAGCGCCTTCGGTCCTTCGACGAGCGTGCCGTCCGGATACACCACGGCATCTCCGGCATCTTTCCAGCTCTGGTTTTTCAGGCCGTCCGTCGATCGCGTCTCGTACTCCTGAAACCCGTCGCCGTCACGATCGCCATAGTGGTCGATCCATTTCAGGCACCGCTCGGCGTTGGGCAAATGACGGATCAGCAATTCACGGTCGCCGGTGCAACACCATGCGGTATGGAGCACGATCAGGAATAGAGCCGTCGCGTCCGCGGTTCCGTAGTACGGCGTATGAGGAACGAGCCCGAGCTTTGCCAGTTCGCCCCGCCGCAGCTCGTGCATGATTTTGCCCGGCTCGGCGTCACGAAAGTCGTCACGCTTCGTGGCTTGCCGTGCGCCGAGCGCCGCAAGCGTGCCGCGCGCGAACCCCGAATAAATCAGCGCCGTCTGCAGCGAGGTAATCAGACTGTCACGTCCGAACAGCGCGACGAACCACGGCAAGCCCGCTGCGGGAATCATTAGACGCCTGCCATTCACGTGCTCCGGCACGCGCAGCGCCGCGACATCATCGGTCGCCTGACGAAACAGACGGTTGAATGTTTCGTCGCTGCACTCGAGCGACGGAATCGCGCGTTTCCATTGTGCGAGCCGCTTTCCTTCGGGCGACGGTTCGCCGGCCGCGCCACAGCGCTGCGGCGCGCGTACGGCGCGGCCGTCATCGTCTATGTCGTACTTCAGGCAACAATGCCAACGCGCGCCGGGTCGCAAGCTCACACCAAATGTGATGCGGCCGTTTGCATAAGCCCCTCGCGTGTGGCTATCGTGCACGCTCAGACTAATGCCGCGGCCAAAGTGCCCATTCTGGTAACTGGTCTTCAGATGTTGCGTGTGCTCATTCCAGGTGGTCACGACACGACCGCGACGAACCACATGTCCGGCCTTGACTTCGAAGATGTCCGCGAAATCGCTACGCACCGCGATCTCTAGATTGAACGACACCGTATGCAGGCCGTGATTGGTCATGTCGATGTCCTCGTGGACTCCACCACCTACATGACGGGTCAGTATCAGGCTGACCGTATGTTCCTCGATTCGGCCGTCCTCGCTGTCGAGCGGACGATTCGCGAGACATGCGCGCATCAAAAAGGACTGCAGCGCTCCCGAGCTGAGCAGATCCCAGGGCTCGCCATTGGCGAAGATCGTCCAGTTGCTGATAAGACGCGTGTCCTGGAAATACAGACCTTTGCGCGACCCGCTGATGATCTGCCCGTCCGGCTGCGTGAGCAGGACCGTATGTCCCTGATGGAAGGCAATCTGCGGCGGGCCGATCCTTACCTCGAGCGACATGTCAGTGCCCCTCTAAACGACCAGGCGAAATAGCGCATTGCGCTCGGGTTTCCGTATGGATGTTTCGGAACCCTCCTGTGATGAGAGTCAGCAACACTCGCGCCGCCGTCGCTCAGGAAAGGTACGGGGTGCAACCGCGCCTGTTCGGGACCGCGTTATGCTACCGGCCTCGATTCAAGTCGGAGCGCTGTGGTTGCCTTGCTCACGCCAGCCCGCGACCCGGTATCCGTGCGAGACTCAAGGCGACGAGAACGCCGAACGGCAATACGATCGCCGCAACGCCGAAGCGCTGAACACCCGCCGCGCCCGCCAATGCCCCGAAGACAAAGAGCAGCAGTTGAAGTGACAACTGCCCGAACACGCGATCGGTCGGCTCATGCTTTCGAAACAGCAGCCGTTCGACCAGTGCCACGATCCAGCCGGTGTAGTTGCTCCGTCTTCGACGATCTGCAGTGGCTCGACGAATCATCGGCGGCGCTGCTGCACTTCGTGCTGCGGCGGCTGGACCGCGAACTGCCAGTTGTCTTTGTCGCCGCTGCCCGTCCCGCCGAAACGGACGAAACCGGTTTGCAAGGACATTGCTGCAATCATTGGGGCGCGACAGCAAGGTGACGCGCATTGAGCTACCGCCACTTTCTGCTGACCAGGTCGCCGTGCTTATCGACGCATCGGGAAGCGATGTCCGAGTCGAACAGGCGATCAAAAGCAGCGGCGGCAATCCGCTCTTCGTGCTCGAATTAACGCGCGCGAAGCTAGCTCATTCGGCGCCTCGACGCCCTCTGTCGAAGCATTGATCACGGATCGGCTCGCAGCGCTCGATGCGCGCACACGGGATCTGCTTTCGTTCGCTGCTTCTATCGGGCGCGGGTTTGCTCCCGAGCAGCTCGCGCAACTGCTCGATTGTCCGCTTCCTGAAGTACTTTCGGGTCTTTCCGAACTACAACGTCGGGAAGCTTTGCAGCCACGCAAACCGAGATGGATTTCGCCCACGACCTGGTACGTCAGACGGTCTATCGAATGCTCCCGCAGCCACACAGGCGCGCAATCCGCCATCAGATCGCGCGACAGCTGCTGGCTGCGAGCGCAAACGACCCGCGCCTGCACGGCAAAGTGGTTCATCACGCGACGTTGGCGGGAGACTCGCGCATGACGGCGATGGCATGCGTCAAAGCCAGCAATCACTGTCTGGCAGTCTTTGCGGGATCCGAGGCTCGCGCTGTGGCAGATCGCGGTCTGACTCATGCACGTTCACTACCGCAGGGAAGCGAGCGAGTCCGGCTTGAAATCCGACTGCTCACCGCGCGGCTCGTGGCTCTGGCGAGTTCGGGCGACGCGTGTCCGCCATCGATGGAACAGGAACTCGAGCAAGCCATTCAGGGCGGTCCTGGTTGAGGCGGCGCTCATCGCCGGCGAGATGAAACGCGCCATGTCCGTTCTATCTTCATTGCGTGAGTTGCTGGCACACAAGCCGATTACGCCCAGGGGCCAGGCCGCACTACAAAGGCTTGATGAGCGCCATCCCGTGACTAGAACGATCGTTCAAACGCAGACATAAATTGCGGCGAGTACAGGCGCTGCCGCAAAGGGACATCAGACATGTCGTACGTCGTCGTTGAAAGGAGTTTTCCGACGCCACAGTCGGATGCGGATTTGTCCGTAGTGGAAGACCGCCTTGCAGCGTGCAGCGATTTACACGGCATCGTCTGGAAACGCAGCGTGGTTTCAATCGATCGCATGCACATGATCTGCGAATATGAAGCGCCGGACGCTGAAACCGTCCGCAAGGTGCAGCGGGAAGGCAGCTCCGTCTTCGATCATATCTGGTCGGGCGACGTCATCGAAAGCTGACGCCACATGCGCTTTTGCATGGACCAGGGCAAGAACAGAGGAACGCGACGAAACTTGTGCTGCGGGTCGACGGCGACGACCGAGGTCCTTCGTCAGCCGTTCCGTCAGTGGAGCTCGGCGTTGTATCCGACGTTCAGGCCCATCCGGTACGCCTGCTCGAGCGCGCTGGCGATGTCCCGGACCCGGACCATACGGAGGTCGGCCGCGGTACGTCCGCGTTCTTCCAGAGAGTCGAGCGCCATCGTTTCCGCGGCGATCGCCTGAAGCGCCAGCCAGTGAGGATCATTCCGGGAGGTCGCACTCATGTTCGCCTCCTTGCGGTTCCTTACTCGCGCAGGTACGCAGCCACTCGGTGGCGGCAGCCCGCACGCCATCCAGCCCGTCACGACAGACCAGTTTGGACGGCAAGGCCTGTCCCTGCTCCATGCGACTCACCCGGTGGCCCATCAACAGGCCCAGGTCGTAAGCCCGCTCGAGCGCCTGCGCGAGGCTGGCGATTCGCACCAGATGGACGTCATTCGTGATCTTTCCCGACTGCACCAGCGAGGGTACGCCTAGTTCTTCACGGGCAATCGCCGCAAGCGGCTCCCAGTGTTCTTCGTTTCTTTCTTTCAGTTCCATGCCGAGGACCTCCTTCGCTGTCCAATCTTACTGACTGTAAGTTTATGATCTTGGAAGCAAGTGCCCGGATGGCATTCAGCCGCACCTGGAGTAGGCAGTCGCTTAACTCGCCGTCGCCTTCGCGATCAAGCGGCGGGCTTCGGTCGGCGGCGCACCGCGCGGAATGCGCGATCAGAAGCAGAGCAGCGTCGAGCGCTGGCTTCTAGCTCCGCGATGCATCAGGCGATGCGCGCGAGTGTGCAAGAAAGGAAGGCTTTGAAACCGGAGGTCACATAAGCTGGGTGCCCTTTATGGAGGCCACGAAGCCTCACTTCTCGGAAAAAAATCCATATCATCCGGAGCGCGACGATGGTCATTGTCTGGCTCCAGCGACGTCCACGCATATTGTCGGCACCCGACCATGCTATGGTCGCAAGGCGATCAGGTTGCCGTTGCAACAAGCATTGGACGCCCCCCTGCATGATCCACAATGATCCGTTCGAGCCATTCCCGCAAAAGCGGCGTCGCGCGTGGCCGCCGATTCTGCTGTGCGTCGTAGTCATCGCTTTGGCCGCGTTGGTGGTGGCAGCCGGGTTGACTCTGCGGGCGAGCCTGCCGCAACTCGACGGCACGCTCTACGCGCCGGTATCCGCAACGGTGACGATCGCGCGCGACGCGCTCGGCGTGCCGACGGTACAAGGCAGCACGCGTGACGACGTCGCGTATGCGACCGGTTTCGTTCACGCACAGGACCGCTTCTTCCAGATGGATTTGCTGCGCCGGGTCGCCGCCGGCGAGATGGCCGCGCTCATCGGTCCGGCTGCGCTGACACTGGACCGGCGCGACCGGCCCATGCGTTTTCGCGAACACGCGCGGGCGGCACTCGCCGCGTTGCCCGCAGACCAGCGGCAACTGATCGAACGCTATGCGGCGGGCGTCAACGACGGCCTGCGCTCGCTACGCGCCCGGCCGTTCGAATACTGGCTGCTGCGCACCGAACCGGTCCCGTGGCGCGCTGAGGATACGTTGCTCGCCGTCTATGCCATGTACATCGACCTGCAATACGGCCAGATCGCACACGTGCTGTCACGTGCGGCAGTGAGCGAGCGAGTGCCTGCCGACCTGCTTGCGTTTCTGCTGCCCGCAACGAGCCGCTGGGATGCTCCACTCGACGTGATGCGCGCATTCACGCCGTCGCCTACCACCCTGCCCGCTACACCACCGCCGTGGCTGCCCGCAACACGGTCCGCCGCGGACTTCGACACGGAGGCCATCGCGCTATTGAGCGGCGTGCCCGGATTCATCGACGATGTAGCCCCCGTCAGTTCGATGGTCGGCAGCAATGGATTCGCGGTCGACGGTGCGCACGGCGTGGACGGCCGCGCGCTGCTCGCGAGCGACATGCACCTCGGCTTGTCGCTGCCGAACATCTGGTACCGGTTGTCGCTGATCTATCCCGCGCCAGATGGCGGGGCGCGGCGCATTACGGGGGTGAGCCTGCCAGGTACGCCACTCGTCGTGGCCGGCAGCAACGGCCATATTGCCTGGGGATTCACGAACAGCTACGGGCGGTTCATCGATCTCGTCGAACTGCTGCGTGCCCCGGACGATCCGCTTCGCTATCGCGTACCCGACGGCGGCTGGCAGACGGCGCAGGTGATCCATGAGCGCCTCGACGTGAAAGGCGGCGCGAGCGTCGATCTTCCGGTCGTGCAAACCCGCTGGGGGCCCCAGATCGTTGTTGGACCTCATGCTTATGCCTTGCATTGGGTTGCGCAGGATCCGCAGGCGATCAACGTGAACCTCGTGCAGCTCGAAAGCGTGTCGAACGTCGCCGACGCGTTGCACGCTGCGCAGACCCTCGGCCTGCCAACGCAGAACTTCATGGCGGCCGATGCACAGGGCCGTATCGGCTGGACGCTTGCCGGTCCCCTACCGCGCTTTGCCGATGCGGATGTGGATGCCACCGCGCTCGCGAGCTTCCCGTTCCGCTCCGACACCTATAGCGGTTGGCAAGGGTATCTGCCGCCCGATGAGTACCCGTTGCGCATCGATCCGCCGGCGGGCCGCATCTGGACTGCGAACAACCGGACGTTGCCGCCGGACGAGGCAGCACGTATCGGCGATGCGGGCGCCGATCTCGGCGCACGTGCGACGCAGATTCGCAATGATCTGCTCGCGTTGCCGCATGCGACCGAGCGCGACATGCTGGCGGTGCAGACCGACGACCGGGCTTTCTGGATCGAACACTGGCGACGCACTGCGCTCGACGCGCTCGACGCGACCTCTCTCAACGGCCATCCCGAACGCGCGGCATTCCGCCGGCTCGTCGAAACCTGTGATGGCCGCGCGGATGTGACTGCGGTCGGCTACCGGCTGGTGCGCGCGTTCTACTACTCGCTGTACGACGCCTGGTTCGGTGCGCTCGACAAGCAAATGACCGCGATCGCACCCGAACTCAGCTATCGCGCTGCGAACTCGCGTTACGAGGCAACAATGGAGACGCTCGCCGGCCAGCACGCGTGGATACCCGAGGGTTTCGCGGACTGGCGCGCGTTCGTGCTGGATCGGATCGACCGCTCGATCGCGCAATTGCCGAAGGGCACGAGGCTTGAAGATGCACGCTGGGGCGAGCGCAACCGCTCGGCGATCGCGCATCCGTTCGCCCGGATCGTGCCGTCGTGGCTGCCGTGGGTGCGCAGCTGGCTCGGCACGCCGGCCGATCCGCTGCCGGGCGACATCAATATGCCGCGCGTGCAGTCACCCGTGTTCGGCGCATCCGAGCGTTTTGTGGTGTCGCCAGGGCATGAGCAGGACGGCATCTTCGAGATGCCCGGTGGACAGTCGGGCAATCCGCTGTCGCCGTATTTTCTCGCCGGACATGAAACGTGGGTGCACGGCGATGCGGCGCCGTTCCTGCCTGGCACAGCCGTGCATACGCTCAAGCTCAACGTGGCTGACACGCATCACGCCTCCGTTATGGGCGGGCCTTTGATCATTCAGAACCCTCGCTGACTCAAGGCACCTCGAAGACGCTGCAGACCCAGGCGCCCGGGAAGCCGTGGAACTTGCCGACGGCGATGACGCAAACATGCCGGCTGTGACAACCCTCGAGGCGGCAGGCATCCGGATGCGGGAGGATGTATTCTGCCGGGTGCAATTCCGCGAACATTGCTCGTGCGGCACCGAGTCGATCTGGACATGGATCAATGCCGTCGGTCGTTCGGTCAACGATGAGCCGTCAACTGGATGCGCACGGCGCGCGATATCGGCTCCAGGCAGTGGCTCTATTCCCTCGGCCGCAAAATCGAGCGATTCCTGCAGGTCGCGACTCGTGCCCACTGACTGTTGCACCGGTATCATCCAGCGACTCGAGTTTCCCCAGTACCGGACCGTCCCAAGTGCAGGAGAACAAGGCCGCCAAAATCGCTCGAATCGCCGACGGACAGCGGAAACCGAATGGAAAGCGCCCAATGACCGCAACGGCCGACAATCAACACTTCCAAACGGCGAATTGAATGGCCGGTTCCTGAGCGGAACCGACGCTTGAATGTCGGAGCGGCGGTGCAAACGAATGACGCTTGATGGCCGCTCGCAGTCTTATCCTCGCCGCATCGATCGTGCTGCCGCCCATGGCGCGATAGGTCCCCGGCTGAGGCTCCGGCACCGGTTACGCAACTCCCGGTGCCGGGTGCGAAACAGGGGCGGTATAACGATTGCCCGGAGTACCAACCGTCAATCTTCGCTGACTTCGCCGTCTTGTTCGACGGCCGGTTCTACCGGATCGGCCGCCGGGTTCTCATCAGCGGGTGCGCCGGCATCCTCTGTCGAACTTTCAGCTACCTGCGCATCAACGGCGTCGCCTGACTCAACTTCCGCCAAACTTGCAACGTCGCTTGACTCGGCTTGCGGAATATCTGCAACGTCGCCAGACGGAGCTTCCACCAGATCCCCAATGTCGCCCGACTCAGTTACCGCCGCATCCGCAATGTCGGCTGACTCATCTACCGCCGCGTCCGCAACGTCGGCTGACTCATCTACCGCCGCATCCGCAACGTCGGCTGACTCATCTACCGCCGCATCCGCAACGTCGGCTGACTCATCTACCGCCGCATCCGCAACGTCGGCTGACTCATCTACCACCGCATCCGCAACGTCGGCTGACTCAGCTACAGCCAGATCCGCATCCTCCTCTGACGCATTGGGCTCCTGGATTGACTCATCGGTCGGCGTCGCAACGATCTCATCCGGCACGCCAGCCGTGCCGTCCACATTCAGTGTCATCGAAATCCTCATAAGGTCGAGTTATTGGTAAAAACCCCCAAAAGGATTCCCAATGAAATGCGCGTCGCCAACGGGCGACTTTTTTATCGCAGGCCGCTTGGCCAGCGTGGGAGAGCACATAGTCTCACATGGCCAGCCCGACAATGAATCACAGCATGGACGCATTCGATATTGATGTGTTCGCAAGCGAACACATCGCAGAACGCGCATAAAAGCCTAAGTGTTCCGCCGTATGTCCGCACGCGAGCCCTCTTGCAAAGGTCGGCCCGACAACTCCAAGATGTTGCGGGAAAACGAACACAACGGCCAGCGAGGAAACGTCTGCGCCGGGATGTGCTGCGACGGTCCATCGGAACGTCGCGCACTCCCTCGAAGCCTCGGCGGTCAGCGCGTTTCCAGCCGAAACTTGTCCTTTGCCCACGATGCGTAAGTACGCTCCGATGTCTCGCGCCGCATCCGGGCAGACTCTTTCGCATCCTCGACTACGACGTAACGCAACGGTTCGGTATCAGCCCTAGTCGCCTCTACAACTGCTTGCGCTGCGTCCTGTTCCGTTGCGAGCGTACTTTAGGAGCCTGCATATACAGTTACATCGTTCGATCCACGCGATGCCGAAGCCGAGGGAACCGGTATTTGCGCGGCCTGTACAGCGGTCCTATGTACAACCTGTTCGAGACCAATGTGTTTGGCGCGATGTTGGCGATGCAAGTCGTCATCCCCTGCTTCAGAGCAATCGGCGGCGGCAGGGTTATCAATATCAGCTCCGACTCACCACCTTGACGGAAGCGCGTGACTGCCGTTGGAGCCGCGACAATACTCGGAACAGGACCGGCCGGCTACCTTCCGCCCGGACGCCCGGTCATCAACTCAATGCTGCTCGATGGCCTATACGCAATTTTCGGCCATCGCAGACGTTCAGGGATTCCCACCGCAAGTCGGCTACTGACCGGCGATTCATACTTCGCCAGCCGCGAATGTCTGATTAGCTGCGAGCGGATGTGAAGCGGTCAGTCGGCGATTCCGCACTCCGGCCTTTGCGGCGCATGCAGCGAAATCTCATTGGCTACGGCTTGGCCGAGTTCTGACCAGTTCATCGGCAACCGCACAAACACGTTGTTATTGTTGTCCGACGAGATACAAAGCTTGATACGACTGACGTGATCGTTGGCACCGTATTGAACATGAAGGATTCGCGTGGTCGCCGATGGGTGCCATACCACCTTTCCGAGAAAGTACGAGCGGGCACTGCCCCGTTCGGAGGGATCAATGACCAGGTCGAAATAGGCGGTCAGGAACGTGTGAAGCGCTTCTTTAGTCATGTCAGAAGGTAATGGCTGCGTCCTTGAGTTCGATATGGACTGCCATGCTAGCAAAGAACCGATTTTCAGCGACCCAGCAGCCAAATGCCTGGCGGCCGACCGTCCGAGACGGGCCGAACTCGATATCAGCCCGAAGCGGGCGTCCTCCTGCATGCTGACGATCATTCCCTTGCAGGAGACGAATATTCCCGCAGGAGCATATCGTCTATGACCCGCTGACCCGCGCTACAGCCCGTCATGAGTGCAGTCGCTTCCGTTCCGAACGGCTTCTGGGTATCTTTCATCAGGCGGATCGGAGATCCCAGCGAAGCCGGCAACCCCTTCCCTTCGATAGACACGATTGCGACAAAGCCGGTCGGAGGCGACAGCACGGCGCTGCCTGACGACTCCCACACGAGCTCAAGGTCAACGGTTATTTCGAAGCCTTTGTAGGGGTAGGTCCTTTGCATATCGTGTGGTAGATCGTTCTTTGGCGCGCTGGCGTTCGGTGCGCGAAAATAACCGACCCGACTCCGATGGGAAACCCTTGATCGCGCGCTTCGCGATTTCGCTGAATCGACGGATTAACGGACGCTTGCCGAAGCGGAAGCGCGTGGTGTTGCCGGGAGAGCTGTCTTATCCGCCTATTCCTACGACTGCGCGCAAGATGACTGGCTGTCCACCCCGCAGCGAAACAGCACCAAGAACGGAACGAGAATGAACGCCGGCGGCCCCCAAAACTTCCACCAGGAGGTCGGATGCACCATCGAGAACCTGGGCGTGCCCTTTGAAGTCATCCGATGCATTGATGAATCCTTGGAGCTCGATGAATTGCCCTATACGGTTCAGCGAGCCTAGCTCTTCGCGCAAGACAAGAAGCAACTCCAGCGCAACCTCTCGGGCGATGCGTTTTCCCTCGTCCAAGGCGATGTCGACACCCAGCTTGCCGTCCACAACTCTCCGAGAAGATTTCCCAGATAGGAACAGCAAGTCGCCCCATCGAGTCACATTCCTATAGTTTGCTGCTGGGGCGCTAACACCGTCATAGCCTTCAGTCAACGCGTCAAGCTTCTCGTCAGCGCTCATTCGATTCAATCCCTTGGTCGGTTTGAGTCGCTCGATTGTCGCCCAATGTTGCGAGAATACTTATGGCAAATTTTCCTTTGCTAATGATCTAAACGTTGATGTTAAACGCTGCACCGACGAAAACGCGGCACTGCACCGAACGTCTCGTTCCTTCCGAGAGCACCGGTTTGGCGAGCTTACTCCCGAGCTGACGCAGAACTCTTCAATGGCCGCTTTCGGACGAAGGAGCCGAGTACGGACTTCCGGCCAATTTTCAGTCGTTCGCTCGCGCCCGCCGATGGTCACTCAAATGTCGGCTCGAGAGGCAGCAGCGGTCCCTCACATATCTAGCTGATACGAATCTGTTGATAGATCGGAATCTCGAGGCCGCGCAACGGAGGTTCTAGCGACTGAACGGTGTAGACACGGCGAAGTGTCGATGCGTCCGTCAGAAGACTGAGCCTCCTGATGCATTGCGACAACAACATGATTCGCGAGACCAGTAATCATTCGAGGAAGGGCTAATGACCCCCCTGTCACTATCGGAGGCATGATTCGCACCGGATTCCGAGCTCGCCCGCAAAGCGGCGGTCCTCGCCTGGCAGGGTCATTCGGGGCCGCTGCTCAATCATGTCCACAGCACATGGTGATTCGCGGAGTTCATCCGCAAGAAGCGGCAAATGAAGTACGATCGCGAACTGGTTTATATCGCATCGCTGCTTCACGGCCTGGGTCTGCCGGAGGATCATGCTGCGGACAAGCGCTCCGAAGTCGATGACGCCGACGCCGCGAGCAGGTTTCTGCATGCCCACGACTATCCGGAGACGACAATCGGCATCGTTTGGGACGCCATCGCCCTTCACTCAGCCGCTGATATAGCCCATCGCAGGGAGCCGGAAGTCGCGCTCGTCCACTTCGGCGCTCATGTCGACGTCATGGGGCTCAGGATGGACGAGATTTCTCCCCAACTCATCGACGATAAGCTCGCGCTCTATCCGCGACTCGGCTTTGGGTTCCGCTGTCGCTCGGTCGAGTTGACCACGCAAGGCTTTGCGATAGACTGCCTTGATCCTGGAGGGGTTTGTCGTGGCTGATCTTAAAACTATGCTGGTCCGTACCAACGCCGCTTGCGCCCTGGTTTGCATGTCGCTGCTGGCGCACGCCGGGACGTCGGCAGACTCTGCCGCTGTTCCCAATGCGACTGAGCCTGAAATTTCTGCCTCTGCAGATGTCCTGTCGACTCGCCCTTTCGTCGGCGACGACCCGGTTGCTATCAGGGACGCTTTGGCGGGCCAGAGCTTCAATACCAACTCGCCTTCGTTGAGCGATCGCATCAGGAACCTGATCCACGTCCCTGTCCATAAGGCGCCAGGCGGACTCGACTCGCCGAAAGCCAGTCTCGAGCGCGACCTGGCTTTCGTCGTACCGGCGCCCTACGGAATACGATATCAGTCAAAGACGCACCTGTTGACGGTGGACATAGATCTATCCGATGACAACAATCCGGGAGCGATCCTACTCAAGAAAACCGTCACTGGACAACGCGGTCGAGGGCTTGTGGTGGCGCCAGAGGCGAAGGCCAAGGGGTACATCCAACATATCGATGTGATTGAGCTCAAGTCGGGCGAACGGAGCAAAACCAGGGTTCACGGACGCGTGACACTGTCGCAGACGGCGTTCCACGAAGCGAATGGAGACTTCGCGATTGTGCTGATGTGTAGCATGACGCCACCGTACCTGACCGACCGACGCGAACATAGCGATCCCAGCAACGACGAGCCCACAGACATCACAAAAAGAACCTCGACCCTTTACACCAACATTCACGCCATCTGGCTGGTGAGCCCGCAGCGGGGTATCGTGCTATCGAAGAAGCTGCATCTGTCGAAGTGAAGAAGTAAAGAACTACGGATTGCTTTTCTACACAACCTCTCTCAAGGGTCGGGCCGGCCGCATGTCCGAAAGCGTGTGGCATTCATTGCCGTTCTCCCGCTACTTTTTGGGCGTGATCGCTTCGCTTGCTGAATTCCTCGCCGACGACACGCATGCTTTCCTCGACTGCGGGATATCCGCGATAGGGAAGGACGTTTAGCAGCGTTTCGACGATTTCCGCCTGCGTCGCGCCCGCCGTCAGCGCCGCATTCGCATGGACCCGCAGCGGCGTCTCCATCGCTTTGCTTCCCACCGCGGCGAGCGCCGAGCATGCGGCAAGCTCGCGCGTCTTCGCGTCGAGCCCGGCACGGCTAAAGATGTCGCCGTAGGAGTGCTCGACGATCGCGCGGCCGATATCCGGTGCCAGGTCGTTGAAGCTGTTGACCACGGCCTCGCCCGCCTGGGCAGAAGTGCTGGCGAGCGTCGCCAGTCCGCGTTCGCTGCGAGCCTTGCGAGTTTCGGAGACGATTGCATTCGCGCTTACCCGGCCGCCTGCCCCTTCCGTCTCTTTCTGCGCCGGCTTGGTGAAGACGGCGTCCGCAACCCCAAAGGCATTGAGAGCGCTCGGGAACCCGGCATACACGGCCAGTTGCATCAGGGCTTCGGTGATCTCGGTGCGCGACAGGCCCGACTCGAGCCCGGCTTCGATATGAAGGCGGAGCAGATCGCTGCGATTGCCGGCTGCTGCGAGCATCGAGATGCTCGCGATCTGTCTTGCCTTCGGATCGAGTCCTTCTCGAACGAAGATCTCACCGAACACGAACTCGACGGACCAGCGGGCGAGTTCGGGTGAAGTGCTTTCCAGCTTTTCCACGTACTCCTCCGGATTGGCCATCAAGCCGTCGAGTACCTCGAGACCCCGCTGATATCGCGCAGTGCCATCGTCGGACGCCGGGGCGATCGGATCGAAAGCCAGACCGCGCTGCCGAAAGATCTCGCGAACGATACCTACTGCGTTGATCGAGACCGGAAACCCTAGGATGGCAATCGCCAGGAACAGCATTTCGACCAGTTCCGCGGGCTCGCCGCCCGCATTGAGGAAGCCGGTCATGTGATATTTCAGTTGCGGTTGCACGCTGCCATGGGCCATCAGCGCGGCAACGGTGGCGATCTGGCGAAGGCACAAGTCCAGCCCCGGCCGCGACAGGATGTCTCCATAGGCAAATTCAACCGTGAATCGTGCCAAATCCGGGGCAACCTCCGCCAGACGGTTAACAGGGATATCGTAGCCCGCGCCACCGATCCTCTTCAGCACCTCGATACCCCGGGTAAAACGTTCTGCGCTGGTTTCGCCAGCGGACGCGCCCTGGAGGGCCGTCATGCCTGTCTGAGCCGTAGATCCATTCATCTGTGTTTTGCCATCGGCATCGGTGATTTGTCGCCCCGCTTTAATCGGCGCGAAAGCGGCTGCTGCCAGCTTTCTGGCTGCTGTGATCCTCTGCAGAGTGCCTCTGCGCTTGCACGTATCCATGTCTGATTTGCTCCTTCTCGAAGTCAGCGGAATGAAGCATACGGGCAGGAAGATGCAACAGGCCAAGACCAAATTCGTGATACCTTTTCTGCATGAGACTACGAATCGATCTACGCCAGCTGGAGTGCTTCGTCTCCGTGGCCGAGGAAGGCACGTTTCGCGCCGCGGCCGAACGACTCCACATGTCACAGCCGCCTCTAAGCCGCCAGATCAAACAGCTCGAGAGCGAACTTGGGGTGACGCTGCTCAATCGCGGTTCGGCGGGCGCGGAACTCACCACGGCGGGCCGCGCATTCCTGAAGGGGGCCAGGAAGACGCTCCTTCAAGCCTCAGAGGCGATCGAAACCGCACGACGGCATTCAAAGGAAGGGCCCCGGCAGCTCAGGGTCGGTTATACCAAGATCTTCGACCCGGAGGTCTTTCCTTCCCTCGAGCCCGCCTTCAGGAAAGCGGTTCCTGGCGGGTCGCTGGTCTTCGTTGCGGCCACTTCCGTCGAACTCATCCGGCGCCTGCGGCGTGGCGCGCTCGATGTCGCCTTGATCGGACTGCCCAGCGCAACAGGGGAACTGGTGGTGGAACCGCTGCACAAAGAGCCGCTGGTCGCGGTAATCCCTGCACGGCATCCGCTCGCGCGGCACAAAGTCCTGTCGATCGCGCAGTTGAATGACCAACCGGTGTTCTGGCCGCAGCGGCGAACAAATCCCGGATTTTTCGACTACTACGAAGAAGTGTTCGCGAAGCTCGGACATGCGCCGAGCCGAAGACTGACGGAACCCGCGGATCACCATCTTCTGCTGGCCGAAGTGGCAAACGGACAGGGCATCGGCTTCATACCTAAGTCGATGACGACGATGCGGCGCGCCGGTGCGACTTTCAGGCCACTCAAGGAAAGGGAATTCTGGATCGGATTTGGCCTCGCCTACAGGGATGCGCAACACGCATCAGAGTTGGATGCGTTGTTACGCATCGCGCGGCGCAAGACGGCGTTGGTGCCTCCGGGCATGCAGTCCTGCAGCAGCCCCTCAGGGCCGCCTAGCCCACCCCGCCCCGCCCGAGAAACCCTGCCACGCTTCCAAGTCAAATTGAAGTAAGCGCGCTCCCACCTTGGTCCTGACGCCAGGATCTGGCGCGCGCGGTGCAGACACAATGTCCGACGCGATGCGTATCACAGGCCATACTTGTCCGTACCGCCGCTTCGGATAGCAGGAGGGGATCATGGCACCCAAGCTCGTGAACTTTCTCGTCGTAGCGATGATGTTGGGCGGGGTGCTCGACACACTGACCGGCTGCGGGGGGAACGCGGTCGCGCCTGCGCCCTCCGCGAGCATGCCTCCGCCCGGGATGCCTGCCGGCGCGGCTTCCCCGGGATTCTTCAAGATCTGCAAGGGACAGACGTATGCACTCTGCGCGACCGCGAGTTGCACGGTGGTGAACCAGGTGGCCTATTGCCAATGCGACGTCAAAAAAGGCGACAGCATCAGCTTGCCCCTTCGGGTCGATGGCGAGGACGTCTGCTCGATAAACGCCAATGGCGCCGACAATGGGTACATGGTGAGCACGTTCAGCGTGCCGGAGTCTGTTGTCGCGCCGCAGGGCGATCAGGCGCTCTATAACTGTCCAGCGGGGTCCGACGGCGGCTACGCGCAATGCGACGGCGGCATGTGCTTCACCAGCAGCAAGGGCACCTCGTTCCCCGGGTTCAACGAGCCGCTCGACCGCGCGGACATCATCTGCGCATGTCCGATCAGTGTGACCCCGGGCTCCCCCGTCGGCTTCCAGATCGCCGGCCCATATCCTTGCGACAATTCGTACTTCCGCTTCTGCAAGAGCCAGGTCGCTAACAACAGAACCGGTTCGACGGTCAAGGTCGGCGCCCCGACCGGAACGGCCAGATTCCTTGCTCTGCGCCTCAACGGAAGTGCGCCGCCGTTGCACGAGTGTCTTCCTCCGTCCCAGTAGGCACGCAACCGAACACCACTCTCGCAGGTGGCGCATTAGTCAACGGATCATGTGGCGATATAAACATGAGGGATGTCAACGATCTTCATGTAGATGTTGAATGACGTTTCATGGCTGAACCTTACCATTGACCAAAGTTCGCGAGCGGTTTGTAGGCCGATCTGAGAGGTCGATTTTCCTGCGAGAGAATTGAAAAAGCCACGCAGCGACTTTTTCAACACAATCGGCCACGAACCGCCGTTCACCTGCGTTTTCGATCGGACATTCGTGCGTCGGCTCCGCCCCGTAACCGGCCTTCCGATCGATCAACACAACCGCTGGTTCGTCGCACGAAGTGACTGCTCCGTTTGTGCCTTCTTCGCATGATGATGGGTGACAACAGGAGGGCAGACACACCGAGCACCCGCAACACGCCTTCAACACCGCGAATAAGCCCCTTCGCTCAACCGACAAGGAGCGCCAGACCGATTGCCAGTTCGACGGCAATGATCGCAAGATTGGTTGGCAGGCGCGTTCGGGAAAGGAGCATGGCAACCGGCGCCTCCGTTGCGCGCCCTCCTTGCACCGGATACAGCAGCGCGGCGCGCTGGACGCTCACTGACGACGAGGATGCTCGAGAAAAAATCGCACCATCTCCGCACTGGCGTCGGGGCCGGATGGATCGGTATAGCTCCCGCTTGAAGAGCCTCCGGCCCACGCATGAGGCGCGCCGTGGATGATCCATAGTTCCGCATGTACCCCGGCTCGTGACTTCATGTGCCGGACCGTATGCTTGCGCGCCTGCCCATTAGCGCCCGACGGGCGAGCGGCTATCGGATCACTTGAGGAGAATCCGTGTACCAATCCGTCGGCGTTGGCAGGATGCACGGTCGCATCCGCGTCGCCGTGAAAAACGATGAGCGGGCATTGAGACGCCTGCGTGTCGTGAATGTCCACTCCGCCAGGTTTCCGCGCTTTGGACCGGGCTTTGCCGCCGCGCATCGCCGCGAGCGCGGACGGCAAGTCGTGCGCGCATCCGACGGGTAGGCCCGAATGAACGCCCGCAGCTGCGTACAGATCGGGATAGGCTTGCGCGACGATCGCCGCCATCGCGCCGCCGGCCGAAAGACCAGCAACGAAGACGCGTTTCGGATCGACGTCGTAATTCGCCATGACTTCGCGCGTGATGCCCGCGATCAGCGACGGCTCGCCGTGGTCGCGCAGCTGATCGGCAGGCCTAAACCAGTTCCAGCATTTCGAGGTATTTGCGCGTTGCGGCTGGGTCGGATAAGCGACGATAAAACCGTGCGTTTCGGCAAGGGCGTTCATCCGCGTGCCGGCTGCGAAATCGTCAGCGTCCTGCGTGCAACCGTGCAGCATGACGATGAGGGGCAGGGGATCACTGCCGTATTGACTGGGGACGTAGATCTTGTAATTACGCTGGCCCGCGGCGTTGACGTAGAGCCGCATGCTGAAGTGCCCGCAATCCTGCACGTCCGGTTCGGTTTGCGTCGTATGGGCGCGATGCCGGGGTTGCAGGCGGTCGGCGAAGCGCGTTGTCGTCGGTTTGTCATGCGGGTCAGCATGCACGGTTGCCACGTCCGTCGGCTCGCCGCGCATGGCGCGCTTGACAATCTCCGCGGCCGCAGCAGGGTCGTTGCTGCGAAAGAGTGCGAACGCCTCTTTCATCGAGTCCAGAAAGCCTTCGTTAAGTTTCATGTTTGTTCCGATAGCGGGGAGGAGTCAGGGATGTCAGCGGATCCGATCCGCTAGCGCGGCCTTGACCGCCGGTGAGGCATGGAGCGCGCCTCGAACCAGAATCGATTCGATCGCTGCCAGCGCAAGGTCGGGTGAGACGTCCGTGGCAATGCTCGCCAGTCCCAGCACCTGAATTCTGAGTCGCTGACTGGCCGCGCACGCTGCCTCGAGGTCTTGTTTCGAGAAATGCTGGAGACCCAGTACAAGCTCACGGCGCGTTACGGTTTCCTTGACGGCAGGAGCATGAATCGACAGCTGATTGCGGATGGCCGTACGGATCAGATCCGTGCGGTTCGAGTAAAAGCCCTCTTCGACGAGCAAATCGATTTGCCCCAGATCGACTGGACCAAGATTGATCGTAATTTTTTCGGTCTCGCTACCTCGTGAGCGATCCGGCACTTCTTTTGCCATATGCAGAAACCCTCCATTCATCATCCATGTGGATGGTTATAGGATGATTTCAAGAGGGCGTCAACGGCTAATCGCTGCGATTGGCCCGTGTGCGGTCTATCGGCCGAAAGACGCGGGCAGGGAGGTAACAGGCGATGTCGGTGTGCGTCGAGGCGACGCGAGGACGAGATGGATTGCGAGTCGTGTACTTCGTGTTCCAGTGCCACGGTCCCAGGGCCTTACGCCGATAATCAGCCAGCGCGGTGCCAGCAACCGGATTTCGGGCACACGGCGGCTGGTGCGCCGTTCATCCAGACTTGCTCCTCCTCTAATCGCTGCGACGACGGGCGGTCGATGTCGAAGATCACCTTGAGTGCTTGCCCGACATTGGCGTCTTCGATCGGAAGCTCCCACGTTAAGAAAATCTGTGTGAAGTCCTGGTCCGGCGCGAAGTCGGCCGCAGAGAAACTCTCGGCGCCACGCTGAATCACGCCATGGGGCTGGCCCGTATCGAAAATGACGGCTGTTCCGCGCTTGAGGGGAATGCATTGACCCGTAGAGGGAAACCGCAAGTCCAGGCCCTTGTCTTCACTCAGGAACAGATTGCAAAACGCGGCACTGCCATATTGCTCACCATCATGGTGATATCTCGCGCCACGACAGGCCATCAGCGCCATGTCACTATCGGCGAGCAGCGCGGGCAGTCCCAGGGCGCACGTCCAATCGGACATGGCTTGCACGCAGCGCTTGTAGGCCGGCCAGCGCACTTGCGTGCGCGCCAAAGGCATTGCCTCGACATCCCCAGGTTCCAGAGCGAGTCGCGTCGATATCTCTCTTTGCCAATCTGCCACGACGGGCGCAGGGGGTGACGGTACATCGAGCGTGGTCCATAAAACGATGTCACTTACGCGTCGACTGCGGATGGCGTCGCCGCTCCAGAAAAAGGAAGTCAGCATATTTCTCATTTCATGCTGTCGAAGGGAGTTCGTCGAGGCATTGTAGTGATTCAGCCTGGTCATCCCGGTAAAAATCGGCGATGAAGCGTTCATCACCTGGTCACATAGCCAAGTCATTCCAGCGTCGGCTGCCCCTTTGGAAACAGCCAGATGTCGCATCGCTTCGTCAGCAGCACGGCCCGCCTGCTGAAATGGTTACAAGATAAGTGTTGACTCTGACCCGCCTGGCGGGTACTGTGCCGTTCGAAGTTCAAGAAGTTCGATTGCTGTTCATCAATTGCTCGCTCCTCAGCGGTATTCGTTGTCCTCTCCCTCCTTGAAGCTTCAAGCGCTCTTTGACAGAGCAAGTATTCATTTTTTCTCAAGGATTCTTCATGGAAACCGGTACCGTTAAATGGTTTAACGACAGCAAAGGCTTTGGCTTCATTACCCCGGACAAGGGCGGCGACGACCTGTTCGCTCATTTCTCCGAGATCCGGGCCGACGGCTTCAAGACGCTGGCTGAAAATCAGAAGGTGAGCTTCGAAACGAAGCAAGGCCCCAAGGGTCCGCAAGCGGCTAACATCAAGCCGTTGTAAAGTTTGAAGGACCCGGCATTCGACGAACGCCGGGTTGCAGCGACACCCTCGCGGAGTTTTGTCTCCCAAAGTTAGCGCGATCGCCGTTAGCTGCATCTGCTGATTCGGCAGCTTAGCGAGCGCCATACGTCTTGTTGCGCCTCATTCTCTCCTCAGGCCTCAACGCCATCTTTCGCCTTTCGACTGCTTGATGAATCGGCTCGAGTGGCTTTGGGTCAACGCACCCGTGTCCTTTCGCACGGTACGCGCGCACTCCAATATCATTAAAATTAAAATGCAAAACAAACAAGTTCAACAATACAACGGCTATGCCGTCCAATCCTCGGCGCATCGTTTGCCCGACGGTAACTTCTCATCCAACCTGTTGCTCGAACGCCTCGATAACGTCCGAGCCGAATGCCGCTACTGGTTCTATTCACTCGACTACTTCACGAGTGAAGAGCAGGCGTTGCAGTACTCCAGCCAATGGGCGCGCAATTGGGTCGACACCCGCGGTTAAGGGCGACTCCACAGTTCGAAACATCCAGCGCATTCGAAGCGCCAGGGCGGTGCAACCAAAGGCGCTCGAACATCGCGCAGGTTTTAGAGCGGCACGTCGTCGGCACGCGCGGCTATCGGCCCACCGTCCTTCTGGGCCGCCGATAGTGGCCTGGAAGATGGCGGGGCTCGGCCCGTGAAGAAACCTACCACCGAACGCAAGCGCAAAAAGGCTGCGGCAGTGGCACGACTGCGCAAGTAGAGCAAACGGTCGTTGCCGCCAAAAAAGCGGTATTGCCTGGAATTTTCCGGGCAGGCATGCTAAGGCGCCGGGCATCCCGCTAACCTCCGTATGGGGCTTCCTTCTGATCCTGGCCGATTGGCCGGTTGGGTTCGCATACCGGCCACGCGATTTTCTGCGATCGATAGAGGGCTTCGGGTCGGTTTGGTGCATTCGCCGTCGGCCCGGATTCGGCCAGGAAGGGCGTGTGTAGTTGATCGCCAGCGAGCGTGGTGATGCGCGGCTCTCGTGGTTTTAGGCCACCCAGACTTTCACTAGTGAAATCGGTCCAGCTGACGGTGGACTGAAATAAACCGAAATCCGCTCCGTTGATAGTGTTGTCGGCGGCCATCGGCGCCCGGGTCGGGCCGTACCAGGACGACCCTACGGTCGGCCCGTCACGCGTTGCACCATCCCGTAGAGCACGGACATCTGCAAGCCGCTCTTGAGCGCGTAGTTCGGGTCGTATTGATTGGAGTAGCCCCACCAGTCGAAGCATGCGTTCGGGTTGGTCGGCCCCGGCGCAGACGACGCGAACGTGTCGGGATACACGACCACAAGCTTGTTCGTGTCGGCCCATTCGTTGATGCCGGCCTCGGTGACCCAGCGGTTGCCGATCAGTGATGCCTCCTGCAGACAGCCGTGCAGAGCGAGCACGAATCCACACGTTTCACCCTTCGCGCAGGCTTGCGGAACAAAAACGCTGCCTGTCGAACTCATCGAAACGTTTTCGGACGCCCCGAACTCCGTTTGATCGAATGAAGACAGCCTACCCTTCAGCGCTCCGTTTTCGCGCGGTTTCAATGGGCCGAGGAACATCGTCAACCACGTCTTGACTGAATCGTAGACTTCGCCATTGGCCGAACAGCGCACCATGTAGGGACTCCCGAGAGTGCCGCACGCAAGTTCGCCGTCAGGCGATTCCCAGCCGTGCTCGGCGGGAAATGTATTGTCAAAATGAACATTCGCTCCGTAATGTGCGTATTCCGAGTCCAGGTCGGCCATCTCACGTGGATTGACGACCTCGTCCAGCGTGCCGGACCACAGATAGACCGGCTGTCCACGCAGATTCGTCGCCGGGTCGATGGTCCCGAGGGACGATTGCGCGTCAAGGTACGCTTCGGATGGCACCAGCGTGCTGTTATACGACGCCTGATTCGTCGGAAGAGTCTCGCCGCCACAGTTTGCCAAAGCTGTAGCGGCTCCTCCGGCGCCTGCACACCAATACACCCCGCCAGCGTACACAGCGGCTCCTTTGAAAGTAGACGAGTGGGCAACGTGCATCTGCACTGCCGCGAAACCGCCTGAGGAGATACCTGCAACGAAGACTTTCGCCGGATCAATATTGTAGCGCTGCAGCTTGACGATTGCGGAAGGGGCCGACGCACTGTCCGAGGTTAGAGCCGCGGAGCCGGCTACCGCCTTCTCCTGTGCCGATGTTCCGGCCGAATCGCCACTGCCGCCACACCCGGCAAGGCCGATCGCTAGTGCAAACGCCGGCGCTAACCGCCGGCCTAAAGCCTTCGTTGTCATTGTCGTCTCCTCGGCGGGGCAACTTACACAAGTGCATCACTCCGACTGTCGAACTGGGCGCGGTTTCGCCTTCCGCCAAAAGCTCGCTAACACTAGTGATCGACAAAGCACGCATGTTTGCCGCGTACGATGCGCCCGACGAGATCCAGCGCAGCAAAAAACGCTCCCGCAGCA
Source organism: Burkholderia sp. JPY481 (assembly GCF_038900515.1). Classification (NCBI taxonomy): domain Bacteria; kingdom Pseudomonadati; phylum Pseudomonadota; class Betaproteobacteria; order Burkholderiales; family Burkholderiaceae; genus Burkholderia; species Burkholderia sp. JPY481. The sequence continues at coordinate 1,333 of NZ_JAYMRT010000019.1, read as the reverse complement.
CGTCAATCTTGGAACGTCGGTTCTAACCGCACGCTCCATTAACGCAACCGGTTTCATTTGTCGAGGTGGGATTCAAGCTGCCACGCCGAGGACAGCGAAACGCCCGGGCGTTGATGGACATCTTCGGCGAGCATGCCATTCGACTTTAGTCGCGCGGGTGGCGGTCACTGCCATCGCATGGGGCCGCAGTCGGCCCAATTTCGGACGTTCGACGTTGATTCCGAGATTGCTGATAATCCCGGACGGTCCGACTCAAGCTCTGCACTAGCGTGCCGTTATCAACCTAAACCAATCAGCCTCCAAGATTCTCGGGGGCGGCTCTCTCTTCTGTTGTGACTCAACCGGCGCCGCCCGCGGTACCATCCTCAATCGCGGATACGAGTCACGATAAAAGGCAGCAGTGAAACGGAAAAATCAAAAATGTTTAAACGAGCTTGGAGGGGAGAAGAACCCTTGTGGAAAGTGTGGTGGCTGATCGGCGTGCCACTTAACCTGCTGCTGATCCCCCTGCTAGCTGTGCTTCTGACACCAAATGTTCCGACTCCGCTGTATTTCGGGGCACTCATCTTTTATCTGCTGGCGTTCTTTGCGTGGATACGAGCGGCCTGGTTGTGCGCACCGAACGTCGAGCGTCGTATCTGGATGGTTCTTGCACGAGCGGTGCTCGTACTACGCGTCTGCTCGCTGGCGAAACTCCTGTTGGTAACGAACTGATCCAACCATGCGTAAGAGCGGCCAGGAACGGGCGGTCGACGCGGGAGCCTGCATCGCCGACAATTGCGTGACAAGGCGAAATCAAAATAAGGGGAAACTAAATGCTGTGTCCGGCTTGCAACTCTCAAAACCTCGCTACTAGCGTAAAGTGTTTCCAATGTGGGACGACACTTATCTACGAAGCTACAGGCCACTCGGCTGCGTACATAAAAGGGGCTAGGAGGGTTGATTCATATATTTATGGGCTCGCGGGCGCCATTTCCGCCTTGGTACTCGCAGTAGTTTTGCTAAAAACGCTATTTTCTGACTGGGATCTAAACGCACCTCTCATTTGTTTCATTAGCTTTTCTTTCGGTGGATTGGCAGGCCGATTCATTGCATGGCTGAAGTGGCGTGATCTTTTGCGACTATCGAAATAGACCGGGAGCGATGAACAAACTCCAAATCCAATGTCCGCTATCGGACGCATTGGCCGACCGCTCTGGGTCGGTTGGACTAAACCGCTCGCGCGGTAAGGGGCTGCGGCCGGCGGTAGTAGCAATGGAGAGGAAACCGACTCTGTTCTCATGTTGATGGGCGAGGTAATTCGCCTCGCCGTTCAACGGGAGCAGAGTCATGA
>NZ_JAYMRT010000018.1:0-132031 GCF_038900515.1 Burkholderia sp. JPY481 | reverse complement strand
GACTCTGCTCCCGTTGAACGGCGAGGCGAATTACCTCGCCCATCAACATGAGAACAGAGTCGGTTTCCTCTCCATTGCTACTACCGCCGGCCGCAGCCCCTTACCGCGCGAGCGGTTTAGTCCCTCGGTCGTGAAGACCCATTCGCATTTCGCCGATGTGGACAAGCACCTGCACCTGATCGTCAATGACAGCAAAGGGTCATGCAGCAGCCACAAAGCGTGTGACTGGCGAGCGTCCGCTTTGGCCGAATTGCGTGCAAAGAACGACCGTCAGGTTTCGGATCTGTACGCGACGCGAGCCAGCAGGCACACGTCAAAGCACTCCTCCGGAGCACGACTCTTGGAACCTGTGCCGCATTCACAACCGGAACCCGATCTTCAGCGGCCGGCCAGAATAGCCGGCTCCAACCGAAGAACCGCTGGCCAAATCCGGAAGCTCGCGGTCAGCGGCAACTGACCCGGAACTGCATCCCTACTGCACGCTAATCCAGATGTCCCGGCATCGGTGTGATGTTGCCAGATTAACCGCCCTCCGGCCCAGCGCCAGAATCCGGTGGGTGACCACCATGGCGCGATAGCCGGGCGGACCACCGCGCGCGCCCTTCTCCTTGGGTAGTGCACGATGAGCGGGACACGTGCACCAACCCTAACCAATCGCGACCCACGCTGGATCACAGGTAGGCAAGTACCAGCGTTCAGGCCAATGTGAAAATCGTTGCCCGGCAAGGACTTTCTGGCAAGTTACCCTCCTTGGCACATTTGCTGCAAGCATGAGCCCAAACTTGTATTCAAGATTGAACGCATGCTTCCCGACGCCTTCTTCAAGGTTCGAGCACTGCTCGAATCCTACGCCACCAAAAGCACGACGCCTCGCGACATCGTCGACACGCTGATCGCCCGGATCGAAGCCTCCTGTCGCCCTGAAGTCTGGATATCGCGCGTGAGTGCCGCCGATCTCGCCAGCCGGGCTGCCGCGCTCGAAGATGCGCGCGGGCGCCTGGGCGCCGCGATCTTTGAGCGGATGCCGCTGTTCGGCGTACCGTTCGCGGTGAAGGACAACATCGACGTCGCCGGCATGCCAACCACCGCGGCCTGCGACGCCTTTGCTTACACGCCCGCAGCCTCGGCATTCGCCGTCGATCGTCTGCTCGACGCCGGCGCCATCCTCATCGGCAAGACGAATCTCGACCAGTTCGCCACAGGCCTTGTCGGCACACGCTCGCCCTATGGCGCCGTGCGACAGTTCGAATCCGATGCGCACATCTCCGGCGGATCGAGCTCTGGCTCGGCGATCGTTGTTGCGGCTGGACTCGCTGCGTTCTCGCTCGGCACGGATACCGCTGGCTCGGGGCGTGTTCCGGCGGGCTTCAACGAGCTCGTGGGCCTCAAGCCGACGCCTGGTCTCGTAAGCAAGCGGGGCGTGGTACCGGCGTGCCGGAGCCTGGACTGCGTGTCGATCTTCGCGCATGACGTGGGCGACGCCTGGGAGGTCCTACTGCAGATGGCGAAGTACGATGGAGACGATGGCTATGCGCGCCGAGTGCCGCCACTCGGACTGCCCCATGCACCGCTGCGCCTCGCCGTACCGGAGCAGTTGACCTTCCACGGCGACGGGCAGGCTCGTCAGGCCTTTGCCGCCACGCTCGACACGATTGCTTCGCGGCTTGCGCTTTCGCCAACAAGCGTGCCGTTCGAACCGATGCAGCGAACTGCCGCGCTGCTTTACGACGGCCCATGGGTAGCGGAGCGTCGTGCCGCGCTCGGTTCCTTCTTCGAGACGAATCGCGCCGACATCGATCCGGTTGTCGCCGAGGTGATTGCGAAAGCGGACGGCTACAGCGCCGTCGACGCGTTCAACGGGCAGTACGCACTCGCCGCCCTGCGGCGCGAAGTGGAAACGCTGTTCGAGGCGATCGACGTCCTCATCGTGCCGACCACGCCCACGCATCCAACCTTCGACGAAGTGCGTGCGGACCCGATCGGGTCGAACAGCCAGCTTGGCATCTATACCAATTTCGTGAATCTGCTCGATCTGTGCGCTCTGGCGGTGCCGGGCATTCGCCGGGCGGACGGCCTGCCAGCGGGCGTGACGCTGATCGCCCCAGCGGGCGCCGACCACCGCCTGGCAGTGCTGGGCGCACGCATCCAGGCGCTCTTCATGGCGCATGCCACACCCGACGACGCTGGCAGCATCGCCGCGCGACCGCTGCCCTTCGAAGAGCCGACGGTGAAGCTCGCCGTGGTCGGCGCTCATCTGCGCGGGCAGCCGCTCTGCTGGCAACTGCTCGAGGCTGGCGCGCGTTTCGTCGAGACCACCACCACGTCTTCGCACTACCGCCTTTACGCGCTCGCCGGCACGAAACCGGCCAAGCCCGCTCTGGTGCATACGCCGCACGAGGCCGGCCAGCCCATCGAAATCGAGCTCTGGGAAGTGCCGCTGCGCAGCTTCGGCGCATTCGTTGCCCACGTGCCAGCGCCGCTCGGCATCGGCAGCGTACAGACAGCCGATGGACTCATCGTTAAGGGCTTTATCAGCGAGCCCTCAGCGGTCGCACCAGGCAGCGGCGCACACGACATCACTGCGTTCGGCGGCTGGCGTGCATGGCTCGCAACGGCGGCTGAAACGCAAGCCCAATCCGATCTGCAAACCTGACTTTATGCATTGAACTCACGAGGAGTCCAACCATGACAGACCGTCGCGATTTTCTCAAGGGCGCTGGCGCCCTCGTCCTAAGCAGCACATTCCCGTTCGACCTCGCTTTCGGTGCCGAGCCGCTTACGCTCGGCGTCCTCTACGTCGGTTCACGCGGCGACTACGGTTACAACCAGGCACAAGCGCAGGCTGCGGCTGTCATCAAGAAGCTGCCGAACGTAAAGGTCGTCGAGGAGGAGAACGTGCCCGAGACCGTCGCTGCCCAAAAGACCATGGAGGCGATGATCGAGCAGGACGGTGCGACGCTCATTTTCGCGACCTCGTTCGGCTACTTCGATCCCCATGTGCTGAAGATGGCCGCCAAATATCCGAAGGTTCGCTTCGCCCACTGCGGCGGTCTCTGGAAGAGCGGCAATCCGGCCAACATCTCCAGCTACTTCGGCTATATCGACGAATGCCAGTATCTGAACGGCGTCGCGGCAGGCCATGCGAGCAAGACGAAGAAGCTGGGCTTCGTCGCGGCCAAGCCTATTCCGCAGGTGCTGCGCAACATCAATTCGTTCACGCTGGGCGCGCAGTCGGTGGATCCGTCGATCACCACGCACGTGATCTTCACGGGCGACTGGTCGATGCCGGTGAAGGAGGCGGAGGCCGCGAACAGCCTCGTCGATCAGGGCTGCGACGTGCTCACGTGTCACGTGGACGGACCCAAGGTCGTGATCGAGACAGCCGAGAAACGCGGCGCGATGAGCTGCGGTTACCACGCAAGCCAGGCGGCGCTGGCTCCGAAGGGCTATCTGACGGGCGCCGAATGGGACTGGGCGACGCCCTACAAACTGCTCGTCACAAACGCGCAGACGGGCAAGCCGCAGCCGAACATTCTTCGCGGCGGCCTGCGCGAAGGCTTCGTGAAGATGTCGCCGTACGGCGCGAAGGTGACTCCCGATGCGCGCACGCAAGCCGACGCCGCGAAGGCGAAGATGGTCGCGGGCGACTACGTCATCTTCAAGGGGCCGATGAAGGACAACAAGGGCGGCAGCGCCATTGCGGCCGGCACGAGCTACGCACAGACCGATATCGCGCTTGAAAGCATGAATTATCTGGTTGCCGGTGTGGTTGGCCAGATCTGAGGACCGCAAGCGCCTTCGTCAGGAGTCGTGATGTCCGCTTCCCTTTCTCCCGCTCACGGGCCGTCGCGAAGACTGCCTGCAAGTCTCGCGCGCCTGCTGCTTGCCCTGTTGCCCGCGTTGCCGACCGTATGTGCAATCGTGGCAACTCTGGCGATCTTCGGCATCTTCCTGCTCGTGCAGGGGCAGCCGGCCATCGAGGCGCTTGGTCTCATTGGCAAAGGCGCGTTCGGCTCGTCGTTCGCATGGCAGAACACCTTGCTGCGTGCCGCACCGCTCATGCTCACGGCTCTGTGCGTCGCGCTGCCTGCCCAGGTTGGCCTGATCGTGATTGGCGGCGAAGGCGCGCTCGCGCTGGGCGGGCTCGCGGCCGCCGTCGTGCCGCAGTGCCTGCCGCATGCTACGCCGTGGATCGTCGCGACGCCGCTGATGGCGATTGCAGGCATGCTGGCGGGCGGCCTGTGGATCAGCGCGGTGGGCGCGATGCGTCAATGGCGTGGTGTCAACGAGACCATCAGCAGCCTGCTGATGTCGTATATCGCCATCGCCGTTTTCAAGTTTTTCGTCGAAGGACCGCTGCGCGATCCCGCGAGTCTCAACAAACCTTCGACGCTGCCCCTCCCCGACGCCATGAGCATCGGCCCGCTGCCGGGACTCGACGTGCACTGGGGCCTCTTCTGGGGCGTGCTCGCGTGTCTCGCTGCCTGGGTGCTCGTGCGTCACAGCACGCTCGGCTTCGCCATGCGCGTAACGGGTGGCAATGTGCGCACGGCGCGCCTTGTCGGCTTGCCTGTGGGCGGGCTCGCGCTCACCGCCTGCGCGCTAGGCGGTGCATCAGCCGGCCTTGCCGGAATGTTCGAAGTCGCGGCCGTGCAAGGCAGCGCGAACGCGTCGCTGCTCTCGGGCTACGGCTATGCGGGCATCCTTGTCGCGTTCGCGGCACGCCAGAATCCGTTCGCCGTGATCGTGTGCGCGCTGATGGTCGGCGGCATCGAGGCGAGCGGCAGTCTGCTGCAACGCCGCCTCGGCCTGCCCGACGCCGCCACGCTCGTGCTGCAAGGCCTGCTTTTCGCAAACCTGCTGGCCTGGGAGGCACTGGCTCCCGGTCTTGCCGGCTTGCGCATGAAACTTCAGGTCGCCGCGCTCGACGCCCCGTCTGCTTCACAGGAGCGTACCCGCCATGTCTGACCTTCATTCGCCCGCTGCGGTGCTGCTGATTTCGCTCTTCGCGGGGGCCATTCGCGTGAGTACGCCGTATCTGTTCGTGAGCCTCGGCGAGTGCCTGACCGAGAAAGGAGGCCGCGTGAATCTCGGTCTCGAAGGCATTCTCGTCTCCGGCGCCATGTGCGGCTATGCGGGCTCGTATCTCTCGGGTTCGCCGTGGATCGGCGTGCTCGCGGCGGCCGCGGCCGGTCTGGTGCTCGGCTGCCTGCATGGGTTGGTGTGCTCGCTGCCGCGTGTTTCCGATATCGCGTTCGGTATCGCGCTCATGCTGTTCGGCACCGGCCTGGCGTTCTATCTCGGCAAGCCGTTCATCGAGCCGCAGGCAGCGATGCTCCCGTCGATCGATCTCGGCGCGTGGGCCGCCTCGCAGCAAGTGCACAACGCGCTGCATATCAATCTGCTCTTCGTGATTGGGGTCGTGCTTGCCGTCGCCTTGCAGTGGGGACTGCGCTCGATGCGCTGGGGCATGACGCTGCGGCTCGTCGGCGAGAACGCCGAGAGCGCGCGTGCAATGGGCTATCCCGTCACGCGGGTACGTGTCATCGCGACGGCGGTTGGCGGGCTCTTCGCGGGCGTGGGTGGTGCCTATCTCTCGCTCGTCTATCCCGGTAGCTGGAACGAGGGGCTTTCGAGCGGCCAAGGCCTGATGGCCGTCGCCCTCGTGATCTTCGCGCGCTGGCAGCCGCTGCGCTGTCTTTGGGCTGCGCTGCTGTTTGGCGCTGCCGGAGCGCTTGGCCCCGCCCTGCAGGCAATCGGCGTGACCAGCGGCTATTACCTGTTCAACGCCGCCCCTTACGTGCTGACGCTCGCGCTCATGATCATCAACTGCCGGCCGGACCGCACGCTGGCGGGCGCCCCCGGCGAGCTGAGCCTGACGCGCTGAGCGCGAACCGCTTCCGACCGACTGAATCCAGAATCGCGTGATCGCGAAAGCGCCCGCCCGGAGAATCGACATGACCCGAACCATCGAAGCCCGCCCCTATTCCTGGCCCTACGACGGGAACCTGCGCCCCGACAACACGGCGCTCGTCATCATCGACATGCAGACCGACTTCTGCGGATACGGCGGCTACGTCGAAAAGATGGGCTACGACCTCTCGCTCACGCGCGCACCGATCGAGCCGATCAAGCGCGTTTTGGGGCTGATGCGCGAACTCGGCTTCACGATCATCCACACCCGTGAAGGGCATCGGCCGGATCTGTCCGATCTGCCCGCAAACAAGCGCTGGCGCAGCCGCCAGGCGGGCACGAACGGTATCGGCATCGGTGACATGGGACCGTGCGGCCGCATACTCGTGCGCGGCGAGCCGGGCTGGGAAATCATCGACGAACTCACGCCACTGCCGGGCGAAATCATCATCGACAAGCCTGGCAAAGGCTCATTCTGCGCGACGGACCTCGAACTGATCCTGCGCACGCGCGGCATTGCGAATCTCGTGCTCACTGGCATCACGACGGATGTGTGCGTCCACACGACGATGCGCGAAGCAAACGACCGCGGCTTCGAATGCACGTTGCTCGCGGACTGCTGCGGCGCGACCGACAAGGGCAACCACGACGCCGCGCTGAACATGGTCCTGATGCAGGGCGGCGTGTTCGGCACGGTGTCCAGTTCGGCGGCGCTTGTCGCTGCCCTGGAGCAGTGACCATGAGCACCGCGACACGCGCGCTCGGCGTCGAGGTGATAGGCGCGAGCAAGTCGTTCGGATCGTTCCGCGCACTCGATGACGTTTCGATCAGGGTCGCTCCCGGAACGGTTCACGCGCTGCTCGGCGAGAACGGAGCAGGCAAGAGCACGCTCGTAAAGGGGCTCGTAGGCTACGGCCTGCTCGATCACGGCACGATCGTGGCCGATGGACGCGAGGTGCACATCGCTTCCCCGCGCGATGCACAAGCGCTCGGCATCGGCATGGTCTATCAGCATTTCACGCTCGCGGCCGGGCTCAGCGTCGCGGAGAACCTGCTCCTCGCGCGCGGCAACCTGTCATGGAAGATCGACTGGGCGGCAGAGCGCAGAGCGCTCGACGCCTTCATGCGCCGGATGCCGTTTCACCTCGAACTCGATGCGCCGGTTTCGTCACTCGCGGCGGGAGAAAAGCAGAAGCTGGAAATTCTCAAGCAGCTGTATCTGGAGCAGCGCTTCCTGATTCTCGACGAGCCCACCTCCGTGCTCACCCCGCAGGAAGCCGACGAAGTGCTGGGCCTCATGCGCACGCTTGCCTCGCGCGGCGACCTCACGGTGCTGATGATCACCCACAAGTTCCGCGAGGTAATGGCCTATTCGGACAACGTCACGGTATTGCGCAAGGGCCGCTTCGTCGGCACCTGCGCGGTGGCCGACACCGACCGCGACCGGTTGGCCGCCTGGATGATGGGCAGCGACGCAAGCGCGCAAACGCGTGAGGGCGCCGCTGAAGTCACCGACGAGTTCAGGCTTGCGCGCCGGCCGCACTCACCCGACGCTCTGGTTCGGCTCTCGCTATCGAGCCTTTCGGTCGTCGACGAGCGTGGGCACGCCGCCGTGCGCGAGGCGTCGCTGAGCGTGCGCGCGGGCGAGATCCTCGGGCTTGCGGGCGTGTCCGGCAACGGTCAGAAGGAACTGATCGAAGCGCTCGTTGGGCAGCGCAAGGTCAAGTCGGGCGCGATGGCCGTAGAAGGTTCGCCCTATGCCGCGACGCGCGTGGAGATGACACGCATGCGCGTGTTCGCCCTTCCCGAGGAACCGCTGCGCAATGCTTGCGTGGCAGGCATGAGCGTGGCCGAGAACATGGCGTTGCGGGATTTCGACCGCGCGCCGCTGCGACGCGGCGGATGGTGGCTCGATCGTCGCGCCATGCGCTCGCGCGCCGAGCGGCTGATTGCAGAATTCAACGTGCGGCCTCCGCTGCCCGAGCGCGCCATCGGCACGCTGTCGGGCGGCAACATACAGCGAGCCGTGCTGGCGCGCGAACTTGGGCACGCAGTGAACGTGCTGATCGTCGCGAATTCTGTGTTCGGACTCGACTTTGCCTCCGTGGCGGACATCCACGCCCGCATTCTCGCGGCGCGCGATGCCGGTGCGGCTGTACTGCTCGTGAGCGAAGATCTCGACGAGCTGCTGGAGCTTGCCGACCGGATCGTGGTGATGGCCGAGGGACGTCTCATCTACGAGACTGCAGCAAGCGAGGCGGATCGAGTGGTGCTTGGGCGTCATATGGCGGGCCACGGCGACGAAGGCAGGCCGCAGACGGCTGAGCCGGCCGAGCTGCACGCAAGCGCCTGAGCGCCACGCGAACGAAGCACAACGCAAACGGAGAAATGTCGCGATGACAACCATCGCCAGCGCAAAGCCCATGCCGTTCACTTTCGACGCGGGTCATACGGCGCTCGTCGTGATCGACATGCAGCGCGACTTCATCGAGCCGGGTGGCTTTGGCGAGGCACTCGGCAACGACGTATCGCTGCTTTCAGGCATCGTGCCGACCGTCGCGCGGCTGCTCGCGCATGCGCGCTCGGCGGGATGGCAGGTCGTGCACACCCGCGAATCGCACGCACCCGACCTGTCCGACTGCCCGCCGGCCAAACGCATGCGCGGCATGCCGAATGCGCGCATTGGCGACGAAGGACCGATGGGCCGCATCCTCGTGCGCGGCGAGCCCGGCAACGCGATCATCGACCCGCTCGCGCCGATCGAAGGCGAACTCGTCATCGACAAGCCCGGCAAAGGCGCTTTCTACGCCACGCGGCTCGGCGAGGAACTGTCGATTCGAGGCATCACGCATCTCGTGTTCGCGGGCGTGACGACCGAGGTCTGCGTGCAGACTTCGATGCGCGAGGCCAACGATCGGGGCTACGAGTGTCTGCTGGTCGAGGACGCGACGGCGAGCTACCTACCGGCGTTTCGCGAAGCGACGATTGCAATGATTCATTCGCAGGGCGGCATCGTCGGCTGGACCGCTCCGCTCGATGCACTGCTGGGGGCAAACTGATGATGGAAGTGAACCGGCCCGAGATCGTCGCGCAGGTCGCGGCAGCTTTCGAGGCTTACGAGCGCGCGCTCGTCGACAACGATGTCGAGACGATGAACGCCTTATTCTGGGACGCACCCGTGACGGTGCGCTATGGCATCGCCGAAATCCAGCATGGTGGCGACGCGATCCGTCGCTGGCGGCAAACCTGCGTGCCGGTGCCCCGCTCGCGCCGGTTGCACCGCACCGTGGTGACGACGTTTGGCGGCGACTACGCGACGGTGAGCACTGAGTTCACGAGCGACACGACGCCTTTGACGGGCCGCCAGATGCAGACCTGGGCACGGCTGAATGAGGCAAACGATAGGTTCGGCGGCTGGATGATTGTGGCGGCGCACGTCAGCCTCATCGAGACCGTTTAAGGGCGGATAATAGGGAGCCGGTCCTGTCGCCCACCACCTCACCGACGCGCCGCACCACTCTCGACGTAATCGATACCTGACTCATGCACGACTTGACCGAAGCCGCCGCCGAATCCTCCGCAGCATCCGGCACGAAGGTGGTCTATAGCGCGAACCCTCTTGCCGAGCAGGTGTACCAGCTGATCAAGCAGGACATCTTCAGCTTTCGGCTGTTTCCCGGCGACCGCTTTTCCGAAAACGATATTGCCCAGCACTACGGCGTGTCGCGCACGCCGATGCGCGATGCGCTCTTCCGTCTCGCACGCGAAGGCTATCTCGTGGTGGGCTTCAGGCGCGGCTGGAAAGTCTGCGATATCGACTTCAATCAACTCGACCAGCTGTATGACCTGCGCATCGTTCTTGAACTGGCGGCGCTCGAGCGGCTCTCGGGTGCCCCACACGATGCCATGGATGCGTTGCGAGCAATATGGTGCGTTGACGAACGGGAACGCGAAAGCCGTCCGGCGACGATGTTCGTGCTCGATGAGGGCTTTCACCGCGGCCTCGTGAGTGCTGCCGGCAACAATGAGATGCTGCGCGTGCACAACGAAGTGACCGAGCGCATCCGCATCGTGCGGCGGCTCGATTTTCTCAAGGCGCATCGCACGAGCGCGACGTATGACGAGCATTCGGCGATGCTCCATCTCATCGATCGTGGCAAGTTTGGCGAGGCTGCCATCCTGCTGCGCGCTCACATTACGCAAAGCAAGCTCGAGGTGAGAAAGATCACGCTGTCGATGCTCGCGACTGCGCGCAACGAGAAGCTGCCCTTCGTCAGCTAGCTGAGTGCACCATTTTCGGTGCTTTGCACACCGAACCCAAATCTTCGGAGCGGGTCGGGCGTGGCTTTTTATCGATTCAGCACGCGGACATTGTCTGCAGGCGCCGAGCGCGCATTGCGACGTACTACGCATGGCGTTCCATATGGCAGAGACGATGTCAGCGGCCGCTGGAACATAGATGACCATTTTGCCTGCGAAACTGCCGTTGGCATGATTAGCCGTCTAACGGCAGAAGTGGGTCGGTTCCGGGCGATCGCGTCGGACAGAGGGCGGCCACTTTCCTCTGCTCGCCTGTGCGCAGCGGTTAGTCGAACGGCTGATCCACTCCGAAACCCGTCCGATGCTCAACGGGCGATTGTCGGCCATTGCCGACGCTCGCCATTCGGCCGCCATGCGTCTGCAGCTCGCCGCTTTGCTGTCGCGATGCGGTGCATTCGAATGTCGGCTTCCCGGAACTGCGAACGAGTCTTGACGACCCTAAACAGCCTGTTGCACCCAGCTTGCCAGTGTCCTTTGACGACCACATATCAGGCACTGGAACATCCCGGTTGACTCGACACTCTGTAACTGGATCGGCTACAAAACGGAAAGCGATACGTGAGGGAGATTTTTCGGCGCCTGTCGACAGCCTTCCTTCTCCCGAAAGTGCGTTGTGAACCCTCGATGCTATGGCACAGACCGTCCTGCGGCATTGGTTTGTGCGGTGAGTATGCGCGCCGAAGTTTTTGGATGGCCTTCGCAAGGTCACTTGAGGATGGCAGACCGAACAGGCGAGCCTAATCTATGCGCTGAAGACAATCGACGTCGCACCGTCGTGACTACGAACCAGCAGCGATCGCGTGCAACAATCGGATTCGCTTCTTATATTGCAACGGGCTCGACGCCTCAAAACGGCGATGGAAACCGACAGCCTTACGACTCGCCCTCGCAGCTTCACTATCGGCAAGCGGAGCGCGCAGGCCCGCGAGGGCCAAAGGCGTCACGGGTCAAGACCGGATGGCAGCGGCTTCCGCGGCGCGGAGCGCACGCCCCAACGCAGCAGCGGTACACCAGGACGCACAGGGTGCCCGGGCGATGAGTGCCGCAGGATCGTATCGGTGTCCCGATGGATCAGTCTTACGCGGTGGGAATCGTTCCGCCGTCGATCACGTACTCTGCCCCGCTGATCGCCGCCGCACGCGGCGAGATCAAAAACGCGATCAGGTTCGCGACTTCCGCCGGCTTACACGGCCGTCCGAGCGGGATGCCACCCAGCGCGTCCATAATGATCTGCTTGCCGCCTTCGTAATCCGTACCGGCCTGGCTGGCAAGCCGCTCTGCCAGCGCAACTGCCGCTTCGGTTTCCACCCATCCCGGCGACACGCGCACGACGCGCACGCCCTTAGGCGTGATTTCCTTCGACAGACTCTTGCTGTACGTGGACAGTGCAGCCTTGGCGGCAGCATAAGCCGTGGTTGATTCCGGCAAGGGCAAACGATTCTGGATGGACGTGACGTGGATGATGACGCCTGCACGTTGCTCAATCATCTTCGGCAACAACGCCCGATCCAGTCGTACGGCTGGAAACAGATTGAGATTCAGTTCTTTCTGCCATTCGGTTTCATCCAGCGCGGCAAAACCGCCTGCCGGGGCTGACGATCCGCCCAGGACATGGATGATGGCGTCCACGCCACCCAGCCGGCTTTCGACGGCCTGTGCTACGGTGGCGCAACCCTCCGGCGTAGTGAGGTCGGCTTCGACGAACATGGCGTCGGGAATGAAGTCCGGCTTGGCACGAGCCGTCGTCAGAATGCGCGCGCCGAGTTCGCCGAGCAGTTCGACGACGGCGCGGCCAACGCCCTTCGTGCCAGCCGTGACCAGCACACGCTTGCCCGTTAGTTCGCGGGTCGTGGTCATCAGTGGATCTCCAGAAATTCAATCTTGTGGTCCGTGAGCCGGAATACATGTTTCAGGTCGGCGAGACCTCCGGGGAAGTTGCCAGCATATTGAGCCACGACAGTGACGCCGGCGTCGTCTTGCACGAACGTCAACGGCTCTACGCTATAGCCATACTTGCGCTGCGCTTCCGCCAGCCAGGTTTCGATTGCTTCGTGTCCCTGATACGTCTGGCCTTCATCGTGGACAACGGCCTTTTCGGAAAAAGCACGTCGCAGCGATGAAGGCGCGGCACCATTGCTCACCTGAAAAAAAGTGGAGACCGCATCGGGTAGTGAAATGTCCATGCCAGTAGCCGCTGAGGGCAAAGTGTCGATACAGGAATTTTCGCTATAAACTTACTATTGAACAAGAACGCACGGAAAAGTAAGTTACCTACCTATGGGAAAGGAATACACCCCCGACACGGCCGCAGTCGGTGTCGAAGCAGTGCTGAAATTGCTGGAAGGGCGCTGGAAGCTGGTCATCCTGTTCCACCTTTTCGATGGCAAGGTGCAGCGCTTCTCTGATCTGGAGAAGCTCGTCCCTGGCATTTCGCAAAAGATGCTCGCGCAGCAGCTACGCCAGTTGGAGGCGGACGGGATCGTGGCAAGAAAGCTCTATGCCCAGGTGCCGCCCAAGGTGGAATACCGGTTGACTGATTGGGGACAAGCACTCTGTCCCGCTCTGGACGCCCTTCTCAAATGGGCGGAGCAGCGCAACGGTTGCCCTAGGTAATCTCCGTTGATTGGCCGAGCAAGCCAAGCCGGATCAGACTCTCCGCGGTCGCAACAATGGCTTCAGCGGCCCAACGGCGCTTCGACCGCTTTGAGCGTCTGTTGATGGAGTCAAAAGAGTCCTGGAACACGACACGATCAATGACCGCAATTGGGCCGGGTTAACGCAGTGTCCTCCGCAATTTGCTCGCCGGATGCCGCCGCAACCGCTCCCCGATGCCTCATTGATGCAGAATCGGCGCAAAGGCCACAACGACACGACCTGAATGCGATGGACGACCTAGAATCGCTTTCCCTGGCACTGCCCGACGGCACTAAGGTCTCTGCGCTCCTCCGAGTGCCGGAGGATGCGCGAGCCCTGTATGTTTTCGCGCACGGTGCCGGGGCGGGCATGCAGCACGCCGGCATGTCGACTTTGGCCGACGCGCTTGCGGCGGCCAAATGTTGCCACATTGCGCTATCAGTTTCCGTACATGGAGCGGGGCTCCAGGCGGGTGGACTCGCCGGCCGTGGCACATGCTGCCGTGCGGGCAGCCGTCGCAGAGGCCCGCCGGCGGCTGCCAGCCCTGCCGCTCTTCGCCGGCGGCAGGTCGTACGGCGGCCGCATGACGTCCCAGGCCCAGGCCATCTCCCCACTCGACGGCGTGCGTGGCCTCGCTTTCGTCGCGTTCCCGCTGCACCGGCGGGCGCGCCCGGCGTGGAGCGGGCACGGCACCTGGCGGACGTCACGGTGCCCATGCTTTTCCTGCAGGGTACGCGCGACAAGCTGGCCGAGTTTCACCTCCTGAAGTCGGTCGTCGAGACCCTCGGGTCACGCGCCACCCTGCATGTGGTGGACGACGCAGATCATTCGTTACACGTGCGCGCGTCCTCCGGCCGGACCGACGCGGAGGTCATGCTCGAACTGGCACGGACGATGTCGGCGTGGTTCTTCGCCGAAGGAGAGTTCGTGCCCGTTACCTGAGCGAGCGCAGGAATGCAGGAATGCGTGTAGCAGAGTCGGGACGGCGAGCCGGCGAATTCGCCGTGCTGCACTCGCGCGCTCAATCCCTTCGCTATCCGCAGATGGTCCGTCGCATAGCCACGATAAGCGACGCCTGTCGCGTCAGCGACGTTTTCCCAGTGCCAGGTGAGTGAATTTGTCAGATCCGCTTGCGGTGATCCGCCTCCGGCAATCGCGGAGGGCATCTGCTTTGATTTGGCCGGCGTCGATCCGTGAGTGATCGCTTAGGGATTCGGGCGGAACCAAGCCCATATTCCCAGCGGTCGAAGTGCGCACACGATGCGGCTGTCGTCGCCACGGGCCGCACTGCATCGAAATACAGACACGACGACGGATTGGCTACCACGTATCGGATCGCGATGCGGTGCGCGAGCAGCGGCGCGTCGCCGCGGCCCACGGCCGCATAGCGCTGCACGTACTGTCCGCCCGCCGAGTGCCCGGCCGGCATCACCTGCTTGAGCGAGGGAAAGAGTCGCCGATCGGCAAGCCGCGCGACGCCCCCTGCTCCGCGCATCCCGACGCCCCCTGCAACAACAGCCCGACGGCGGCGAAAGTCAGCACGCGTGTGCAGAGAGTGGTGAGCATGTCAGTCCCTTGCGTTGTCCGGAGATGAATTCCTTTAACGCAAGCGACGCGCGAATCCGTCGCAACCTGTTCCCTCGTGACAAGCTCGTGTGTGATGTGCCGGGGAATCCCAATCGATCTTCAGCCGACGGCGGTCTTCGGAACGAATGCCACCCTGCGTTACTCGTGGGAAGGTATAAGGGTCCGGTCGCGCACTGCACTCGATCTCGCATAGCTGCCCTAATCGCCCTGCTTCGCCTCCGCCGTAACGACGCGATCGAGCGCGGCCTCCAGCGTACGCCGGTTCCCCGTCTTGCCCTCTGCACGACGCCGCCTGCGCAAGCCCCGTGCGCAGACATAAAACGAGACCGGCGTAAAAATCAACCCAAGTATTGTTGCGACAGTCATGCCACCGAAGACACCTGTGCCAATCGAGTGCCGGCTTTCAGCGCCACCGCCCGTTGAGAACACGAGCGGCACGACACCGACTAGAAATGCCGCCGACGTCATGACGATCGGTCGAAAGCGCATCGTGCACGCCTCGACGATCGCATCGGCGAGACCCGCCCCGCGCGCATGCAGATCGCGCGCGAACTGCACGATCAGAATCGCATTCTTGCCGGCGAGGCCGATGACGGTCACCACGCCGATCTTGAAGTAGATATCGTTCGGCAATCCGCGCAAGAACATCGCTGCAACCGCGCCGATGATGCCGAGCGGCACGACGATCAGCACCGACAACGGAATCTCCCAGCTTTCGTAAAGCGCCGCGAGCACCATGAAGACGGCGAGCAGCGACAACGCCAGCAACTGCGGCGTTTGTTGCGCCGCCTGCGTCTCGGCGAGTGACACGTCGGCCCACTCGAACCCGATACCTTCGGGCAACTGGGCCGCGAGCCGCTCCATCTCCGCCATCGCGGCACCGGAGCTATAACCGTTCGCGGCGCGGCCCGTCACGTCGAGCGCCGGGTAGCCGTTATAACGCGTCAGGACGCTCGGCCCGCGCGCCCAGCGCAGCGACGCGAAAGCCGAGAACGGCACCATCTTGCCCGCCTGGTTGCGCACCGTGAGTGCGAGCAGATCGGCGTCCGTCATCCGGGTCGCAGCATCGCCGCCGACGAGCACGCGCAGCATGCGTCCCCCCGCTGGGTAATCGGCGATGTACGACGTGCCGAATGTCGCACCGAGTACGTCGGCGATGGCATCGAACGACACGTCCATCGCATAAGCCTTCGTGCGGTCGACCTCGACGGTTACGCGCGGCGCGTCAGGCAGCGTCTCCGAGTGCACGTCGGCCAGCACGCGGCTTTGCTTCGCGAGTTCGATAAGGCGCTCGCGCGCCGCGTCGAGCACCTCCTTGCCCACGCCGCCGCGATCTTCGAGGTGGAACGTAAAGCCGTCGGCGTGGCCGAGCCCGGGCACCGATGGCGGCAACTGCGCGAATACTTCGCCGTCGAGGATCCTGGCGAATTCGCGGTTCAGTCTGTCGCGCAAGGTCACTGCATCGACATTGCGTCGTTCCCAGTCTTTCAGCGACACGAAGGCCATGCCGACGTTCTGCCCGCTGCCCGCGAAACTCCAGCCGATTACCGAGGTCACGTTTTCGACGGCTGGCTCCGTCTGCAGGATCGATTCGACCCGGCGCAGCACCGCGAACGTCCGCTCCTGTGAAGCACCAGCCGGTAGTTGCACCATCACCTGAAGCTGCCCCTGATCTTCCGTCGGCAAAAAGCCCCCGGGCATCGCCGCGTAAAGCAACCCCGCCGCACCGATCAGCGCGATATGCACGGCGAAGGCCAGCTTCGATCGTCCGAGCAATCGAGTCACCCAGGCGCCGTAAAGACGCGTCGCCCCATCGAAGCCGGAGGCAAACTTCGCAAGCCAGCGCTCGATGACACCGCCGCGCGAAGCGTTACGGTGCCGCGGCGGCTTGAGCAAATTCGCGCATAGCGCGGGCGCGAGGCAAAGCGCCATGAACGCCGACACCAGAATCGCCGAGATCATCGCGATCGAGAACTGCCGGTAGATTCCGCCCACGCCGCCGCTGAAAAACGCCATCGGCAGGAAGACGGCAATGAGCACGGCCGTCACGCCGCCGATTGCGCCGCCGATCTGCCGCATCGCCTTGCGCGTCGCTTCGCGCGGCGCCAGTCCCTCCTCGTGCATGATCCGTTCGACGTTTTCCACGACGACGATCGCGTCATCGACGAGAATGCCGATCGCAAGCACGAGCCCGAATAGCGTGAAGACGTTGATCGAGAGGCCGAACGCGTGCATGGCGAGGAACGAGCCCAACAGCGTGACGGGAATCACGACGGTCGGCACGAGCGCGTAGCGCAGCTCGCGCAGGAACAGCCACATCACGCAGAATACGAGAACGATCGCCTCGCAGAGCGTCAGGACGACCTCCTTGATGGCAATCTTGACGAAGTGCGCGCCGTCGTAGGGAATCCGCACCTCGATGCCTGCTGGCAGCGTCTTCGACAATGCGTCGATGCGCGCGCGGATCGAGTCCGACGTGGCGAGCGCGTTGCCGAGCGGCCCGAGCTGGATGCCGACGGTCGCGGCCGAATGGCCGTTCAGGCGTGACCAGAAGGTATAGCTGTCGCGCCCAACCTCGACGCGGGCCACGTCGCCGAGCCGCACCACGCCCCCGCCCGGCTGCGCCTTCAGCACGATCGCGGCGAACTCGGCCGGGGTGCGCAACTGCCCATGCACGTTGACGGACGCGGTCAGCGCCTGCCCGGCCGTGGCTGGCGCATCGCCTATCGAGCCCGCCGTGACGGTCGAATTCTGTGCACGGATCGCGGCGCTGACGTCGGCGGGAGACAGGCTGTATTCGCGCAGCTTTACCGGATCGAGCCAGATACGCATCGCCTCGTCGGCGTCCCACAGTTCAGCCGAGCCGACGCCTGGCGTGCGTTTCAATTCGCGCAGCAGATAACGGTTCAGATAGTCGCTCAATGTCGTGGAATCGCGTGTGCCGTCGGTCGACACCAGCGTGACGAGCATGAGGAACGTGTTCGCCGCGTTGAAGACACTGATGCCCTGCTGCACGACCTGCTGCGGCAAACGCGGTTCGACTTGCTTCAGGCGGTTCTGCACGTCGACCATTGCCAGGTCGGGATTCGTGCCGGGCGTGAACATGACATCGATCTCGAGCTCGCCGAGCCCGTCGCTCGTCGTCTCGTAGTACGAGAGTCCCGTTGCGCCGTCGAGGCTCTGCTCGATCAGGCTCGCGACGTCGCTGTCGATCTGCTCGGCTGTCGCGCCGGGGTAAGTCGCGGAGATGACGACGCGCGGCGGCGCAAGGCGCGGATACTGCGAGACTGGCAACTGCGTGATGGCAAGCGCACCGGCCACCATCACGGCGAACGCGATCACCCACGCGAAAACCGGTCTGTCGATGAAGAAGAAGGGCACGTGTGGGGTCCTGGGTCAGAGGGCTGCAGTGGAATCCGTGAGCACTTGCGCCGGACCGAATTCGGGCGCGCTGGCGATGCGCGCCATATGGAAGACGTCGTGCAGCGCACCGTCGCGTACAGCGTCGGCCCGTGCGCGCGCTTCCATCACGAAGCCGAACTTCTGATACAGCGCGATCGCCGGGGCATTGTCCGCGAATACGCTGAGCTCGATGCGGCGCAGGCCGAGCGCATTGTCGGCGGCTTCGAGTAGCGCACCGAGCAGCAGCGAGCCCACGCCGCAGCCGTGATACGCGTCGTGCACCGCGATGCCAAGCGAAGCGCTGTGCGCGCGCCGCCCCGTGTGCACCATGAGTCCAGCCTGTCCGATCAAACGCCCTTCACATTCGGCGACGACTATCATCGAATTCGCTGCGAGATTCTCGAGCCAGTCGCGCAGCGATGCGGCGGTGCGATAACCGTGCGAAAGAATGCCGGGCCGCACACCAGGCAGGTTCATGAGCGCGGCGATCGCCTCGCAATCATCGAGTTCGGCAGCGCGTAGACGCACCGTCTTCGCGAACGCGACGTGGGCCGCCACGGCTTCACCATGGTGATTCATCGGGCGTCACTCCGTAATGTGAGGCAGTGGCGCGCTCAGGCGCCCCATCAGATACGCATCGACAAGGGCGCCCTGACGCAGCATATAGCCACGCAGCCGCCCTTCGATCTCGAAGCCGGACTTGCGATACAGCGCGATGGCGGCATCGTTGTCGACGAACACCTTGAGTTCGAGCCGACGTAGGCCGAGCCAGTTGTCGGCCAGATCGATCACTTCGCCCACGAGGCGCGTGGCGACGCCCCGACGACGCCAGTCGCCGTGTACGCCGACGCCGATCGCGCCGACGTGAGCCCGACGAGTCCTGCCGACCTCGATCTGGGCGTGGCCGATCAACTGCTCGCCCACCCAGGCGCCGATTTCGATGTGCTGCGGCGGACGCTTCTCGATCCACTCGCGCGTGGATTCCACCGAGCGAAAGGGTGTTTGTGGATCGCCGTGCGACATCGACGGCGCGTAGATCAACGCGTGCAACTGTTTGGCGTCGCGCACGCCAATCGCGCGCAGCGTGAGCGGCTCGCGCTGGTCCGAAGTTGAGTCGGTCGACATCTGTGCCTCCTTGTTGTTTTACGTCGTGCCGCACTTCCGTAATGCGTGACCACCTGGCCAGCGCGCCGCGCTACAACACCAGCTCGAACGACTTTACAAGCGCGCCGGGCAGTTGTAGACCACCGGTCGCGCGCTGTCCCCACGTGGCGTCGGAGAGCAGCAGTTCCGGACAAGCCCCAAGCGCTTCGAGACGTTCGCCAAGCAGGCCGTAGAGGCTGTCGTCGAAGCGCATCGCGTCGACGGGCGCAACGATCTCGCCGTCCTCCACCCAGAAGGTCGCGAAGCGCGTCATGCCGGTCAGGCGACAATTCATGCGGTCCGAGAAGTTCACGTACCACAGGTTGCCGACATAAAGTCCGGTACCGAGGCGTGCGAGCACGTCGTCCTCGACGAGGTCGCCGCCGGCCATCGCAAGCGAGGTGGGCAGTTCCTCCGGCAGTGCGCCGTTCGGTTCGAGCCCGCACTCGCGCGCAGAACGCGCGCTCGTTAGCTGGCCAACGCTGCGACCCGCGTCTATCAGTGGCACGCTCTCACGTAGATAGCCGTCGTCGTTGAAACCGGGTGCGATGCCAAGTTCAAGCGATTCCGCCAGCGCCACGCGCGCGTCGAACGCGCACGCGCCGGTGTGGAGCTTGTAGAGTGGACTCATTGAGTTCGCCTGGGCACGCGCCGAAAAGCCATTCGAGGCCATCGATTCCACCAACTCCGAAAGCGCTGCCGGTGCGAGCCAGGCGCGATAGCCGCCCGGCGTGAGCACGCGCGGCGTACGCAGCAACACGGGCAAGCGCGCCGCCGCCTCGCTCACCTTGCCCGCGAACACGACGTCGTCCCACGCGTCGCCCGCGTAGGTCGTCTTGATCGCGCGCCCGTTTGGCTGATAGAGGGACCAGCTGAAATTGAAATTCTTCACTTCGTACCAGCCGCGGCTACCCGAGGTCGAGGCGAAGCCGCGCAAAACCGTGCCGCCCGCGTAGAAGCCCACGAAATCGAGACCCTGCGCACACTGCGCGACGAGTTCGACGAGCGCTTGCGGCTCCGGGAGCCTACCGCTGCGGTGCGTGCTGCGCGACCACGCCGTGCTATCGAACAGCACATGCGGATCGTCGGGTGCGTCCAGCAGGCTTTCGCGCAGCGCCGCGAGCGCTTTGTCCACGTCACGCACGTCGGCGTGGGTGTCGCCGCTCAGGTCGAGCGTGAAATACGCCTGACGCGCACCGTTCACGAGCCGCAGTGTCAATCGCCCCTGCTCCACCTGACCGCTTTGCCGCACCTTGCCCGCGTTGAAGCGGATGAAATCCGACTGCTCGCCCGCAAACGAACTAAGCACGGTCTCACCGGGTCGGCGCAGGCGCTCAATCGCGCTGGCGAGCATCATGAAACGCGCGTGCCAGTCGATCGCCTCGACGCCGCCCGGGAAAAGCATCTCGGTCATCACGCGCCTCCGAATACTTCGACGTTCGAAAACACGCAAGCGGGCGACGCATGACCCACACGGATCACCTGCGCGGGTTCACCCTTGCCGCACATTGGTGTGCCGTAGATTTCGCGCGTGGATGCATTGCCAACCGCGGCGAGGCTGCGCCAGAAGCTCGCGGAAACGCCACGATAGTTCGGACGCTTGACGACCTGCGTGAGGTTTCCGTTCTCGATCAGCTGGCCGAATTCGCAGCCGAACTGGAACTTGTTGCGATGATCGTCGATGGACCAGGACGTGTTGGTTTTCATAAGGATGCCATGCTCGATGCCCGCGATCAGCACGTCGAGCGACGATTCACCGGGTTCAATGTTGAGGTTCGCCATGCGGTCGATAGGCGGCCGGTTCCAGTTGGATGCGCGCGAGTTCGCCACGCCAGGCAGTCCCGCCCGCTGCTGTGACAGCGCGCCGCCGAGCGGCCGTTCCAGCACGCCGGCACGAATCAGATATTGGCGGCTGGCGGCGCTGCCGTCGTCGTCGAACGCGTAGGCGGCGGCTTCTTCGCGCACATCCGGGTCGAAGGTCACGTTCAGCAATTCCGAGCCGTACTGGTAGTGGCCGAACATCTCCGGCTTCACGAAGCTCCAGCCCGCGAAATTGCGCTCGTCGCCGAGAATGCGGTCGAGTTCGAGTGGATGGCCAATCGATTCGTGAATTTGCAGCATCATCTGGTCGGGCATCAGCAGCAAGTCGCGGCGGCCGCTGGGACAGTTCGGCGCGGCCAGCAGTTGCAGCGCCTCGTCGGCCACGCGCGCACCAGCGCCGTCAAAGCCGTAGCGCGCGAGGATATCCATGCCGCCCTGCGCGAGCGTCCCATAGTGGCCCGCGAGCGTTCGCTCCTGGGTGTCGCCGTCGCCGTGCGCGACTGCCGAAAGGCTCGGCATGAGAAAGCGCAACTGTTGATCGATGCGCACGCCATCGCTCGTCAAGTAAAGCTGATCGCAGTGCGTCACTTGCATGCCGGCCACGCGCTCGACGATGCGCTCGCCCAGATTTGCAGCCGCGCATTCGTGCGCGAGCCGTTCGAGCCATTCGCGCCGCGACGGCAGAGCGCCCTGTGCATTCGGTGACACATAGCTGCCGCTTTGCGTCGGCCGCGCAATCTCGCGATGGTCGATGAGCGTGTGTGCCGCGCTCGCCTGCGCACGTGCGGCGGCGATGTCGAGCGCGCGTTGCAGGCCGCTTGCCGAAAGATCCGCGGTCGCCGCGTAGCCCGCGCCCGCACCGGCCCACGCCGTCACCATCGCACCGCGCTCGCGTGCGGTGGAAAGCGGCAAGGCCACGTCGTTGCGCACAACGTGCTCGTCCGTGCGTTCGTCCACGAAACGCACCGACCAGAAATCGGCATCGCTGCGCAATGCGCGCGCGGCCGATGTCCAGAGTTCTTCGATCATGCAATGTTCTCCTTGAGCGCGGCGTTCTGCAGAATCGACGCCGCGAGCAACGACTGGGTATAGGGATGCGAAGGTGCGTCGAACACGTCGAGCGTGTCGCCGGTCTCCACGATCCGCCCCGATTTCATGACGACCACGCGGTGCGCCATCGCGCGGATCACGGCCAGATCATGCGTGATGAAAAGGTAGCTGAGCCCATACTTTTTCTGCAAGCGCGTCAACAGGCCGAGCACTTGCTGCTGCACCGATACGTCGAGCGCACTCGTCGGCTCGTCGAGCACGATCAATTCGGGCTCTACGGCAAGCGCGCGCGCAATCGCGATCCGTTGTCTCTGACCGCCCGAGAATTCGTGCGGATAACGCAGCAGCACGTCGGCGGACAAACCGACCTCCTGCAGCAGCTCGACGATACGCGCCCTGCGTTCAGGCGCATCGAGCTGGGGACGATGAACCCGCAACCCCTCGCCGACGATCTGCTCGATCGTCATGCGCGGCGAAAGCGAGCCGAACGGATCCTGGAACACGATCTGCATGCGCGCAGACAGCGCACGCCAGGCCTTGCTGGACGATCGATATTCGCGCAGCGGCTTGCCGGCCACCTTGACGTCGCCGACCGTGGCCCGCTGCAAGCCGAGCACCGTCGAGGCGAGCGTCGACTTGCCGGAGCCGGATTCCCCGACGATGCCGAGCGTCTCGCCGCGGCGCAGCGTGAGATCGACTTCGTGCAGCGCGCGGAACGCCGTCCTGCCGAACAACGAACGCCAGCCTTTGGCGCTCGTTCGATAGTCGACCGCGAGCCCCTCGATTGACAGCACGTTCTGCGCATCATCAGGCACGGTCTCGATTGCGCGACGCGGCTCGCTATCGAGCAATCGCTTCGTGTAAGGATGTTGCGGATTCGCGAACAGCGCTTCGGTCGTGTTCGTTTCGACGAGCACGCCCTTCTCCATGACGGCGACGCGCTGCGCGAACCGCCGCACAAGATTCAGGTCATGCGTGATCAACAGCACGGCCATGCCGCGCTCCCGCGCCTCCTGCTCCTGCAAGCCGATCAGCAGGTCGACGATCTGCTGGCGCACCGTCACATCGAGCGCCGTGGTCGGCTCGTCGGCCAGCAGCAGCCGCGGGCGGCACGCGAGCGCCATCGCGATCATCGCGCGCTGGCGCTGGCCGCCCGACAGTTGGTGCGGGTAGCTGTCGATGCGGCGTTCGGGTTCGGGAATGCCCGTACGGCGCAGCAACTCGATGCCGCGCTCGCGCGCCGCGTTCGGGCGCAGCCCCTCGTGCAGCCGCAGGCTCTCCGCGATCTGCTGGCCCACCGTATAAAGCGGATTGAGCGCCGTCATCGGCTCCTGGAACACCATCGCGATATCGGCGCCGCGTACGCCGCGCATCTGCTGTTCGCTCTTCGTCAGCAGGTCTTCTCCATCGAAGACGATGCGGCCCGTGTGCGTGGCATCGCGCACGAGGCGCAGCACCGACAGCGCGGTCACGCTCTTGCCCGAGCCCGATTCGCCGACGAGCGCAACACGCTCGCCGCGGCCGATCGCGAGGTTGACGTCGAACACGCATTGCCTGTCGCCGAACGAGACGCAAAAATCTTCGATGCTGAGCAGCGGTTTGCAGTTTTCGCTCATTTCCCACCTCCGAACGCCGAGCCGCGGTTGCGGGTATCGAGCGCGTTGCGCAGCGCGTCGCCCATGAACGTCAGAAGCAGCAGCGTGGCGACGAGCGCGGAGAACACCGATACCGAGATCCACCAGGCGTCCAGATTGTTCTTGCCCTCCTGCAACAGTTCGCCGAGGCTCGGCGTGGGCGGCGGAACGCCGAGGCCGAGAAAGTCGAGGCTCGTCAGTGAGAGAATCGCGGCGCTCATGCGAAACGGCAGGAACGTGATGACCGGTGTCAGGCTGTTCGGCAATATGTGACGCCAGATGATCTGCCAGTTCGAGAGTCCCATCGTGCGCGCGGCCTTCACGTAGTCGAGCGCGCGATTGCGCAGGAATTCCGCGCGCACGTAATCGGACAACAGCAGCCAGCCGAACATCGACAGCAGGATGAACAGCAGCCAAAGCGTCGGCTCGAAGATCGAGGCGAAGATGATGAGCAGATAGAGGTCCGGCATCGACGACCAGATCTCGATCAGGCGCTGGCCGATGAGGTCGGTCCGTCCGCCGTAGAAGCCTTGCAGCGCACCCGTCAACACGCCAAAGAACACGCCTGACAAGGTCAGCGCGATCGCCATCAGCACCGAGACCCGAAAGCCGTAGAGCAGCCGCGCGAGAACGTCGCGCCCGAACTGATCGGTGCCGAGCCAGTTCGCGGCGCTCGGCGGCGCCGGAAACGGCCGCTCGGCGAAATAGTCGATCGTGTCGTAGTAGTTGTGGTTCGGCGCATAGACCGCGAAATTTCCGTTTGCCTCCAGGCGGGAGCGGATATACGGATCCAGATAGTTGGTCTTCGCGGGGAAATCGCCGCCGAACTGCGTCTCCGGATACTCCTTCAGAATCGGGAAGTAGTAGTGCCCGTCGTAGCGCACGACGAGTGGCTTGTCATTGGCGAGCAGTTCGCCGGCAAGGCTGACGACGAACAGCGCGACGAATACGATCAGACTCCAGTAGCCGAGCTTCTGGCTCTTGAAGCGCAGCCAGGTGCGTCGCCACGGCGAGACCGACACGGAGGACGCCGCGGCCGCCTTAGCGGTCCACGCGGTCGAATTGGATGCGGGGGTCGACGATGACATAGCAGACATCAGCAATGAGTTTGGTTAGAAGGCCGATCAGGGTGAAGAGAAACAGCGAGCCGAGCACCACCGGGTAGTCGCGGCGAATCACCGAGTCGTACGACAGCTGACCCATGCCGTCGAGCGAGAACAGCGTCTCGATCAGCAGGTTGCCGTTCAGGAACGCGCCGACGAACGCAGCGGGCAGCCCTGTCAACAACGGAATGGCGGCGTTGCGCAGCACGTGCTTCCACAACACGTCGCGCTCGGGCGCACCTTTGGCGCGAGCCGTCAGTACGTATTGCCGGCCGATCTCTTCGAGGAACGTGTTCTTCGTCAGTATCGTCACGATCGCGAAGTTGCCGACCACGGACGCCGTCACGGGCAGCACCATGTGCCAGACATAGTCGAGCACCTTGCCCACGGCGGACAGATCGGCGAAGTCGTCCGATGTGAGTCCGCGCATCGGAAAGAGCTGCCAGAACGTGCCGCCGCCGAACAGCATCAGCAACAACACGCCGAGCACGAATCCGGGAATCGCGTAGCCGACGAGGACGAGTACGCTCGTCACCGCATCGAAGCGCGAGCCGTTGCGCACGGCTTTGGCGATGCCGAGCGGAACGGCCACCGCGTAAGTCAGCATCACGGTCCAGAGCCCGAGCGAAATGGAGACTGGCAACTTGCTGCGGATCACCTCCCACACGCTCTTGTGCTGGAAGTACGACTGGCCGAGATCGAACGTCGCGTAACTCTTTAACATCAACAGGTAACGTGTGTGCGCCGGCTTGTCGAAGCCGAATTGCTTCTTGATCTGCTCGATCTGCTGCGGGTCGAGGCCCTGGTTGCCGTGGTAGCCGCTGCCGCCGCCACCGTCGGCACCGTGGCGCGACTCGCCGTGACGAAGCTGGGTCACCATCTGCTCCACCGGGCCGCCCGGCACGAACTGGGTCACGACGAAAGTCAGCGTGACGACACCGATGATCGTCGGCACCATCAACAGCAGACGTCTGAGAATGTAGGCGAACATGACGCTCCTCAATGCACTGCGGCGGTTGTCTGCGCCTGCGGTTTGCGATACCAGTAGTTGATGACCCAGTCCTCGTACTGATAGGTGATCGGTGTCACCTTCGGGAACCCGATGGTCGACTTGTAGCCGATCCGCGCGTACGGCTCGTAGTACTGCGGCACGAGGTAGTACTCGTTGATCAGCACGCGATCGAGCGCGCGCGTGGCCGTCTCGAGGTCATCGAGCGTGTCGGCCGCGATAGCCGCGTGCACGAGCGTATCCACGGCCTTCGAACGAATACCCATGTAGTTTTCCGAACCGACCTGCGATGCAGCAGGGCTCGTGAACCGGCGTATCAGCTCCGGCCCCGGGATCGTGACGGGCGGATAGATATACGTCGTCATGTCGTACTCGAAGTTGTCCAGCCGCTTCTGATAAAGCGCACTGTCGAGTTCGCGGAAGTAAGCGTGGATGCCCAGCGTCTGCAGCGCCTGCGTGTAGGGGATGATGATGCGGTCCATGCCCGGCTGGTTATCGATGATCTCGATCGTCATCGGCTTGCCGCTCGCATCACGCAATGCGCCGTCGCGGTAGTGCCAGCCCGCGTCGGCGAGCAGGTCGCGCGCCTGCCGCAGGTTCTGCCGTAGCGAGCCGGGCGGCAGCGTGTTCGGCAGCTTGACCATCGGGCCGAACACTTCGGGAGGCAACGATGCGCGGAACGGCTCGAGCAGCTTCACCTCCTTCTCGCTAGGTATGCCGGTCGCACCGAACGGGCTGTCCTGCCAGAAGCTGTTCGTTCGGCGATACTGCCCGTAGAACATCATCCGGTTCATCCACTCGTAGTCGAATGCGAGTGCAAGCGCATGGCGAACCCGCCGGTCCTGGAATTGGGGCTTGCGCGTGTTGATGATGAAGCCCTGCATTTGCGCGGGGCCGTCTTCGAACTCGCCCCTGTGCAGGAACCCAGACTTGAAGTTCTTGCCGACATATTTGCGCGCCCACTGAGTCGAACTGTATTCGACGCGCACATCCTCGTTGCCGGCCTTGAACGATTCGAGCATCGTGTATTGGTCGACATAGAGCTTGAACGTCACGCGCTCGAAGCGGAACATCCCACGCCGCGCCGGCAGGTTCGCGGCCCAATAGTTCGGGTTGCGGCGATAGGTGATCTGCTTGTCGTTCTTACGCGACTCGATCAGATAGGCGCCGCTCGCGATCGGCGGATCGACGGACAGTTGATCGAATGGCAAGCGCTTGCCATCCTGTTGCATGCCCCACTTCGGCGAAAACACCGGCAGATCACCGGCGATCAACGGATTGGATCTCGAGTTGTCGACGAAGTCGAAGCGCACGGTCAGACGGTCGATCACCGTCGCGCGCTTGATCTGCACGAACTGCGACGAAATCAACGGGGACGCCTGCGCGCTCTTCAGCGTATCGAACGAGTATTTGACGTCCTGTGCAGTGATCGGATCGCCGTTCGAGAAACGCGCCGCCGGATTGATGTGGAACGTCGCGGAGCGTTGGTCGGGCGCGAGCACCACATCGTCCGCGATCAGCGGATATTCGGAAGCCAGCTCGTCCCAGCTGCGTTGCATCAGGGTATCGAACATCAGGTTACGGATATCCGGCGCGGGCATGCCGCGCACGATGAACGGATTCGTCGAATCGTAGCTCTGGTTGTCGTTGTAGTTCTGGAAAGTCAATTCGCCGGTAGTCGGCGCGTCGGGATTCGCGTAGTCGAAATGCGTGAAATCCGCTTGGTATTTCGGTTCGCCGAATTGCGCGATCGCCGGTTTGGCGGCGGCCGGCAATGCGATGGTCGCGCCGGTCGTCGCGACCATCGCGGCGATCAGGGGCGTGACCATCGGCGCAAGCGACGAGAGCCGGCGCAACGAGCGGAACGTCAGAAGTTTCATTGTCACTGTGCGTGTGCGCACGCCGGACGAAAGCCGGCGTGACATTGATCGGATCGGAGCACACGGCCGGGCGCGGGCCCGGCCGGTCGGCCTACTTCGACGCCGTGAGCGTCCACAGCCGGCCAAGGTCGGCGGAGCCGTCCGTGCCTTTGACCGCCCTGAAAGCCTGAATCGCGCGCGGCTTCTGTCCCGCCAAGTAGTAGGCGATGCCCAGATGCAGTTGCGCCTGATCGGGATGGGCGAGGCCGCCCTTCGCGATCGCCGACTCCATCATCGCCAGTCCGTCTTTCGCGTGACCAGCGAACACGAGGTTGAACCCCTGGTCGACGGGCGCGACGGGATCGCCGGCATCGCTGCCCGCCTGCGCGCGCTTCGCCGTGAGCGCCTGCAGGCGCTTTTCGCGCTCCGCCTGCGCATCTTTGCCGAGCACGCCCGAGGCGAAGCCCTGATCGATGACCTGTTTCGCTTCGGCCGGCGTACCCGCGACGAGGGAAAGCTGCGTCATCTCCATGTAGTCGTCCACCGAGCCGAAAGCACCGTTGGCGCGGCGCAACCGGTGCACGTCCACGTCAAGTTTCGGCGAGTAGCCCGGCTTTGCACGAATCGCCGAGAACAGGTTGTCCCAGTACGCCTGCCTCGGGTGGTAGGCGACCAGCGCTTCAAGTGCGGTGCGATAGGTCGCGTCGTCCTTGCTGCGTTGCGCGCACGTACTCAATAGCTGCAATTGCGACTCATCGGGCGCGTGGTTGCCGCGCACTTGCGCGTCGATCGCCGGCTTCAGCGCACCGACTACACTCGTGCAATCGTTCGACAGGTAGTACGACTGCACGAGCAGCTCCTTCATCTGCGGATCGCTGCCTCCCGCCTTCTGGTAACGCTGTGCCGTTGCAATCGCGCGCGCATAGTCGTGCTGCTGGAAGTAAATGCCAGCCAGCGTCGCGCTCACGCGTTGTTCGTCGTCGCCCTTCAGTTGCCCGGTGCCGAGCAGCGTCTGATAGGCCTGGGCGGCCGCACCCGCCTCGCCGTCCGCCATCAGCGCCGCGCCGCGCATTTCCTCGACCATGTAGATCTCGTACGGCGTCTTGTTCGGCACGGCCGCGGCTTGCGCGATCCTGGCAAGTGCATCCTTGTACTTGTGCGCCCGATAGAGATCCTGGGCCGCGCTGAGCGGCTTGCCGACGTCGGGACGCAGGGTGTCGGCCGCGGCCGGCAGCGCCGCCGCGGTGAAGACCACGCCGACGACGGCCGCCGACAACGCCTGTTTGAGCCGTCGATTGACTATTCTCATCACACCGTCCTTATTGCATGTACTGCTCGTTACCGATGAGCCCAATCTTCGTGGCGCCAACGCGCTGCGCCGACGCCATGACGGCCGCCACATCCTTGTAAGGCGCGAGCTTGTTCGGACGCAGATGAATCTCGGCCTGCACGGGCTCGGCCGCGACGTGCGCAAGCTTCGCCTCGAGCGCCGCCTGGTCCGGCACCAGCGTGCCGTTCCAGGTCGTCGTGCCGTCGAAATCGATGTCGATCTGCACGATTTCAGGCTGCGTGAGCGGCGGCGGCGGATTGCCGACCGGCAGATTCATCTTCACCGCATGCATCTGGATCGGGATCGTGATGATCAGCATGATCAGTAACACCAGCATCACGTCGATGAGCGGCGTGGTGTTGATATCCACCATCACTTCCGGGTCACCGCCAGCGCCGCCCGAAGGAACGTTCATTCCCATATTCGCCTCCTAGCCGCCGCGCGCAGGCGGCTCCGTGATAAATGACACCTTCGCGATGCCGGCGCGTTCACAGGTCGTGATCACGCGGCCGATGAACTCGTAACGCGTGCTCTGGTCGCCGCGCACGTGCACCTCGGGCTGCGGCTGCATCAGCGAAACATCCTTCAGCCGCGACAGCAGCGTCGCACTATCCACGTGCTTCTCGTTCCAGAAGAAATCGCCGTCGCGATTGACCGCGATCTCGATGCTCGTCGGTGTCGTCTGTAGCGGCTGGATCGTCTCTTTCGGCAGTTGCACCGGCACCGTATGCGTGACGACCGGGATCGTGATCAGGAAGATGATCAGCAACACCAGCATCACGTCGACGAGCGGCGTCGTATTGATGGCGGCGATAACGTCGTCGCTATCTTCGTTTTGTCCCACGCTCATGGCCATGATGGACCTCGCTCAGGCTTCAGACTGCCGGTTACGGGGCGGTCGCGGCGGAACGCACCGCGACAGGACGGGCCGAACGCTTGCTGCCGGCGAGCAGCACGGCATGGAGTTGAGCGCCGAAGGCACGGACGCGCTCCATCACCGACTTGTTGCGGCGAACGAGGAAGTTGTAGCCGAGCACGGCCGGCACCGCGACGCCAAGACCGATAGCCGTCATGATCAGCGCTTCACCGACGGGGCCGGCCACCTTGTCGATTGAGGCCTGACCCGCGATGCCGATCGCGGTCAGCGCGTGATAGATGCCCCAGACGGTGCCGAACAGGCCGATGAAAGGGGCCGTCGAGCCGACTGTCGCGAGGAACGCGAGACCGTCTTGCATACGGTTCGACACGTTCGTGATCGCACGCTCCACCGAGACGTCGATCCATGTATTGCGGTCGACGGCTTCGAGCAGTGCCTCATCGTGATGCTGGCCTGCCTCGATCGCCGTCTCTGCGATGAAGCGGAACGGCGATGACTCATCGAGCTGCTGGGTACCTTCGGTGAGCGACGGCGCGCTCCACAATTGCTCGTCGGCATGCTTCGCGCGGCGATTGGCGCGAAACTGCTCGAAGAACTTCGTGACCATGATGTACCAGCTGCCCATCGACATGATGACCAGCAGGAGCAGCACAAAGCGCGCGACGAAGTCGCCGTTCTTCCACAGCGCGCCGAGACCGTAGGGGTTCTCGACGGACTGCGTCGCCGCCGGGGCGGGCGGCGGCGCCGGCTCGTCGGTTGCGGTGGCGGACGCGTTCATCTGCGGTGCCGCTACGGCGGGCGCGGCGGAGGCGGCCACGCTTGCTTGAGCATGCGCGAGTTGCGGTGCGACGAGGATATTCACCGCGGCGGCGGCGATCAGGAGGCTGGTTGCCAGGGTGGCGACGGAACGCTTATTCATGTTGAGCTCCAGTTCAATCGTTGAACCTAAGAAATTGGGTTAAACCGTCGGTGCAGGCTGTCGTTGCCGGCACCGCGGGCGTCTGGCGCGGATTGCTATGTCTCGAGTCAATTCAGGTTGAACGAAAAAGGCACCTGCACGCGTACGGCCTGGCCTTGCGCGATGCAGTTGAACCGCTTGACGGCCTTGTATGCCGCCTCGTCCAGACTGTCGTGATCCGACGACTTGGCCACATGAACGTTGCCAAGATGTCCTTCGGGATCGACGGTGAATTCGATCACCACATCGCCGGTATCGCCGTTCTCCTGCGCTTCCTTCGGATAGGCGATAGAACTGCGGATCTGATCGGAATTCGGGCAGACGACACCGACTTCGGTGCGCACCGGCGCAGCAGCCTTGACGGGCGGCGCAGGCGGTGCGGGTGGTGCCGTCACGGGCGCCGACTGCACGGGCGTGGCCTGGTGCGCGATCGTGGGCTGCGGCGGCGCTTGAACCGGCACTTCGGGCGGCGGCACAAAGGGCGGCGGTGGCGGCGCAAACCTCGGCGGCGGCAGCTTCACCTCGGGCAGCGGCGGCGGAGGCGGCGGCTTGACCGGCTCGATGATCTTCGTTTCGATGGGATGCTGAATGACTTGTACGACCTTCGTCGCGAGGCCGTTGAGCAGCGCATAGACCAGCACGATGTGCAGGACGATGACGACAGCAATGCCGCCGAAGCGGCGAGCCGGATTTTGCTGCTTGCGCCCGAATGCGCGCGGGCGCCCGGGCCTCGCGACCCCGCCCGCGTTCACGGATGATGTCGGAGTCATACGTGCTTCTACTTTCATACCTTCGATCCTCGCAGCGTGATTCGCCTGTTCCATGTTCGAGGCGCTGTCGCGACTCGAACCGCGGATGAGGCTGTTCACAAGGGATTACTTGCCACTGCCATTACACGCGGGCCGGCGCATGACTGTGCCTCGCACGGTCGGGCGCCGGCCTGTCGCGATCAGAAACGATAAGTCGCACCCACCTGGAAGAAGCGGCCAAGGTTCGTGTACAGCGATTGGTCGTAACCCGTGATGTCAGGAGTCGACTGCCATTCGACGTCGAACGGCGGCTTCCTGTCGAACAGGTTCTGGATACCGCCATAAATGGTCCAGTGCTTGAAGCCGCGATAGGTGGCCACCAGGTTGAACTGGCTGTACGAGGCAACCGACAGCGTGCCGCCATCGCCGAACTCGGCCGCAACCGCGTTCGTGTAGGGGCCCGTGTACTGCCACGTGAGCGTGGTGGTCAGTTGGCGGTAATCCCAGCTCAGGCTCGTATTGCCCTTCCAGCGCGGATTGCTCGCGCCGAACGGCTGCAGCAGCGCCAGGTTGTTGCCCGCGAAGTCTTGAGTCTCGCCGCCGCCCTTCAGCTTGAAGTGCCAGACGTAGGCCCAGTCTCCCGACAGCGTGAACGTGCCGTACTTCGTGCCCACGCTCTTGCGGAAATCGAGGTCGAAGCCGTCCGTATCGAGCGAGCCCAGGTTCTGGAACGGCATTTTGATGTAGCGAATGGTGCCGTCGGAGTTACGCACGACGAAATTCGGATCGTTCGCCTGCAGAATCGCGTTCGGATCCGGCGTGCCGATGACGCTGTCGATGTGCACCTTGTAGAAGGCCGCACCGAAGTCCGTCGTCGCGTCCGGCGAGAGCGTAAAGCCGATGTTGTAGTTCTTCGTGTGCTCAGGCTGCAGGTTCGGATTGCCGGTCGTCTGCTCCGTCGTGAAATGCTTCGTGGGTGTGCCGCTCGGATCGTTCGGGTCCACGAGGTTCTGGTGGCCCAGATAAACCGATTGCGAGTTCTCGACCGCCGTCGGCGCGCGGAATCCCCGGCCGTACGATGCGTACGCCGTCAGCATGCGAACCGGCTGGAAGCGGAGCGCGAAGCTCGGCGAGAAGGCGCCGCCGAAATCGCTGTAGTGGTCGTAACGGCCCGACTGCGTAAACGTCAGGTTGCGGATGATCGGAATGTCGATCTGATAGAAGGCGGCCGCGACATTGCGCTCGCCGTCCACGGTCTGGACGTTGGCGGGTGCCGTAATGCCTTGCGTCGCATAGGTCTGCGAGTTGATGACGGTCGACTCGTGACGGAACTCACTGCCGACACCCAGACCCACGCCGCCGGCCGGCAGCGTGAAGAGGTTGGTCGTCGAGGCCTTCGCCAGCACCTGGTCGAGCTTCGTGATCGACAGCTGGTTGTCGTCCTGGAACACGCCGTTCAGACCATTCGGCGTCGAGCCCGGGTTCGAGAAGTTATAGGTACCGTTCGCGAGCATGTTCTCGAGGCCCGCCACATTGAGCGTGTTCCCGAAGGTGCTTGCGACGGTACTTTGCGAATGGCCGTACTCTGCCGACCAATCCCAGTTGCCGAACTTCGCCGTGTCGAACGAACCTTTGATGCCCGTGTTCGCCATCAGGAACGTCGAGGTTGTATCGGTGACTCGTGTGTTGTTCGGGAACGTCAGGTTGATCAGCGTCGGAACGCCGTACGGGTTGAACGGGTTCGAAGCCGAGACGGTGCGCGGAACAGGCGAGACCGTGCCCGTCGACGGGTCGAACACGTTCGTCGTGCTGCTGAGCGACGCCGGACCGTTTAACTGCACGGTTTCATTGCGGCTCGCCCAGAAACCTGCATAGGCTTGCGTGGTGTCGTCGATCTTGAATGTGGCGCGCACCTTCGCGTTCAGCCGCGTCGTCGCCGGAATGAGCGACGTGGTGTTCGCAACGTTGTAAGTACACGACTGGCCACCCGTCGCCGTCGCGTTGCTGCCCGGCGGACAGGGGCTGAGCGCCTGATGGGTGCCGTCCGCGAGTTGCCAGTACGACTGCTGGTTCGGACCCAACGGCGCCGCGTTGCCGCCCGGAAACTGCGTGAAGTCCTGGTTTTTCGTCATGTCGCGGTCGGCGAGCGTCGAACCGCTGTCACGATAGTAGCTGGCGGCCGCCGTGATGTTCCAGCGGTCGGAAGCCAGGTTGCCGACACCGCCTAAAACGCTGAAGGTGCCCTCGGCATTGCCGGGATGCTGCGCCTTGCCGAGCATGGCGTCGAGCTGCAAGCCCTCGAAGTTCTTCTTCGTGATGATGTTCACGACACCCGCGATCGCGTCGGAACCATACACAGACACAGCGCCCGTCTTCACGATTTCAATGCGGTCCACGATGTTCATCGGGATCGTGTTGATGTCGAAGAACGTGTCGGTGAAGTTGACGGCCTGCGCGTAGTTGGCCACGCGCTGCCCGTCGACGAGCACGAGCGTGTACTTTTCGCTGAGGCCGCGCAGTGCGAGACCTGCACCGCCCGGAGCCGAGCTCGAAGCCGTCGATTGCGACCAGCTGCTTGCGGAGTTGACCGCTGTGCCGCGCAGGAAGTCGGCCACGGTTGTGTAGCCGCTTTGCTGAATTTCTTTTGCGGTGATGACTTGAACCTCAGTGCGGCCTTGTTTGTCTGCGCTGCGGATCAGAGAACCTGTCACCTCGAACTTCTGCAACTGCTTCACCGACGTCGTTCCCGCCGCGGCGCCCGATGTTATGGTCGGTGCGGCCGCCGCCGCATTCGCGTCTTGCCCATCGGGTTGAGCAGAGGCCGTGTCAGTTTTCGCCGCTGCGGTGCTCGGCGATTGAACCTGTGCAAACGCCGTGGTTCCAAGCGCGGCCGTCAGCGCAATCTCTGCCCACACTATTTTCCTTATGGTAGATCCCAAAGCCGTGAGTTTCATTTTTCCCTTCGTGTGTCATTGACCCAAATCGACATGCCAGAGAACACCTTTGGCACTTTCCCCCGAGCGGTACCCGTCCGAGACCGCCCCGTTACTTCATGACCTCCGCCCACCACCGACTATGCGAACGCCAAAGTCATCCCTTATCCATTTCGGTGATCAACGAGGATGACAAAATGTCCTGATTCTTGTCACAAGAAGTTTCAGGCAAAGCGAATCCCCAGCCATCGTTCGCACGGATACGATGGATCCTTTTGTATTCACGCATATTCATACACTTAGGAGAATCGAATGTATGAAACGAAGATGCGCCGCGAATGCGGCAAAACCAACAATGGTTAAAACAATCTCGGCGAACCTACCCAGACAATCACGGTTTCTTCGGTAGCCGCATTGGCCCAGCCGTGTGGGACCGTCGACTCGAAGTGCGCGCTGTCACCCGGATCAAGCATAAAGGTACGACCCTCCAGGCTCAGCGAAACCCGACCGCTGAGTACATAGAGAAACTCCTCTCCAGCATGTGTCGTCACTTCCGACGGCGGCTGACCGGCAGGCATTCGGACGAGAATCGCGTCAAGCTGCCTGCCGACCGCTGCATTGGTGAGGCGAGCAAACCGATTCGCCGAGTCGGCAAAGCTGAAGTACTGCCCTTCGGCTGCGCGGCGGACGGACTTCGCCTCGGTCGGCGTTTCGACGAAGTACTGCATTGTTACTCCAAGCGCTTGCGCAATACCGGCCAATGACGAAATGGACGGTGTCGCCTGCCCTCGCTCGACCTGGGAAAGGAACGGCTTCGAGATTCCGGCCGCCGTTGCAGTTTCGTCCAAGGTACGCTCGAGTCGCTTGCGCAGCGCTCTTATCTTGCTGCCCATCAATAGAGGGGCGTTGCTTTTTCTGTCATCACGTTTCATATCTGTAACCAAAGATATCAGTAAAAAAACAGTGTCAAAATTTGTTTGATGACAGCAAAATTTTTTTTCCTTTAGGCCACGCTACACCAATGCGCCGTATTGGTGCTTGCACTCATTTCACTTCAGCGCGTCGCTCGGGCTGTGAAAGGTAAAGCGGCATTGCGCCCCCCGCTGATGAAGATTGCTTTGTTTATCAAATGACTAGCGTCGACGGGTTGCAGCCGATATAAAAACGTTGGCCGAGAAAATCTGAAGTTCCGGCTTTCGGAAATTCGCCGCCTTGGCGCAACGACCTTATACACAATTCCCCTAAATGCATCGCATTGGGGATTTCGCACCAAAAATGTCATGGCGTTCTCTATGCACAGAACGTCGCTTTAGATTACTGCCTCTAGTCAGCCCTTCTTGCTAGTTCTGGCATTTAGATGGCTAGCACCCTCCGTTCGAGCCAAACGGAGGCTTAGAGTCATGGTGCGAACACCGCCGGCATGGACAAGTTTAGTGGAATGGAGCTTCACCCAAAAAAAACAGGAGCGGGATCCTGCATAGCTTGTCGTTGAGGAATTGAAGTGGCTAGCGTAAGAGCCCTTAACAAAGTGAATGAACGAGCTATGCAACGGCATCGCTCATGATCACTCCGGTCGTTGTTGACCGGAAGTCATGGTTGTTCGCCGACACCGTTGCCGGGGCGCAAGCCAGTGCTGATCTTTACTCGCTCGTCGAAAGACGCCGACGACTATGCCGCGCTCATGCCATAAGCACTCCCCGGCTGCGCCTGGCCTCCGAGAGACGTCGTCAAAAGACCGCTTACGATCTATCGTCGCAGCAGGAACTTCCGGGCTGTGCAGTTACTGCGTGGCCACACAAACTGGAAAGTACGGTCCGCTGCCTCGGCATCGAGGTAGACGACGCCCCTGAAATGGCAGAACAGACTGAGCAGTAGGATGATGGCCCGTCAGCGAGGGGACGCTGACCGGCTAGTTGCAGAGATTCACGACGCCCCGCGGGTTGTTGATCAGTTGCAAATCGACATTGACGACATTTTCTTCGAAAGGCAACATGCTTCAATGAGCTCCGCCGCGCTCAATTTCATCCTGTGCACCATGACCGCCAGTGGCGAGGCGTGGGGATCGCGACGTCCATACACTGTACACAGCTTTTTCCAACGGCCCCGCGAATCATGACGGGGCCGCGTCTTTTATGCCGCTCCGAATCGCGTTGGCGCAAATAGGAATGATTGCATGCATGACAGAGTAGGTGTTCCCGTTCTCGGTGACGGTGCCGACGTGCCGTTTTGGCCGCTCGAATCAAGGAGCGTTGCGTGCTGACGATGCGAAAAGCGAATCGCGATGACGCGTTCGACGCGTGGGATATCCGTAAAACATCGGTGCATGCTGCGTGCGCTGAGCATTATCCCAGAGCGGCCCTGTCGGCGGATTCAACCAGTCGATGCATGTTTCTGATTCGTCGACATATGAACAAACCTCGACGGAAGCCTGAGATGCTGCAGCGGCCGACAGAAATCCAGATTGAATCAACCCGGCTCCTGATTAAACCGTTCACGGCCAGCGACGCCGATGCCACGTTCGCATGCATCACCCCTTCGCTCACCCGTCACATGGCCTGGGAGACGCCGGCATCCCGGCAAGACTTCGACGAGGTCTGGCAGTCGTGGATACCGTCGATAGACGACGGGTCAGACTATGTATTCGCGATACGGCACCGCGCAGACGGGAGTTTTCTTGGGTTGGCCGGACTGCACCGCGTACGCATGGAGAGCCCGGAACTCGGCATATGGATTCGTGAAGATCGTCATCGAAATGGCTTCGGCCGCGAGGCCGTAACTGCCGTTGCGCAATGGGCAACGCGAACCATTGGCTGTGCAAGCTTCACCTATCCGGTCGCAGAAGAGAACCGCTCGAGCCGGCACATTGCCGAATCGTTAGGCGGCGTCATCGTGGAAAGCCGCGTGACGCCAAAGTACACATCCTGCGTTTACCGAATTCCACGCCGGCCAGTCACAAACCAAGTGTAAGCGGTTCGGCCTTCAGATCGACATCCTTCGGCACAGACGTCGCTCGGCTTTGTGTTGCAAACCGATGTTTGATACGTTTTCAACAAGCTCCACGATTCCATTCGATGAAGATGCATCTCAGAGTCGCTCGGCCCGTTTCCGATCTTGCCCGTACTGAACGCATGTATTGCTCAGCGCTTGGTCTGGCCGTGCTCGCCAGATTTCAGGATCATCAGGAATTCGACGGGGTGATGCTTGGAAGTCCCAGCATGGACTATCATTTTGAGTTTACCCATTGCAGCGAACATCCTGTGATGCCTCGCCCAACGAGTGAGGACTTGCTGGTGTTTTACATACCGGATCGACAAGTGTGGAGGGCGATGTGTGATCGCCTTGTCGAAAATGGATTTGTTTGCGTAAAGTCGTTCAATCCTTACTGGGACGTGTCGGCTCGAACATTCGAGGATCCTCACGGCTATCGGCTCGTCTTGCAAAATGCAGCGTGGAGCGCCTGACCCTATCGCGTATCGGTCTTCTTACCGGCGGTCCGCACGTCGCTTGTGGGGTCGCACTGAGGCGACCGCCCCCGAAAATTTCCCTCATCAGGGCTGACGATGACCTTTCCGATAAGCTATCGACGCGCGACAATCGAAGACATTCTGACAATCTGCGAATTGGGTCAAATTTTGAATGCGAGCCACCACTTGGCACGCCCCGACATCTACGCAGATGCCACCACAGAATTCGGCCGAGACGAGCAGCACTGGCTCGTCAGCCTCCAAGGAGAAGATCGAGCGACGTTTCTTGCCGAGTTTGGCAGCAACGCCGTCGGTTTCATTACGATACAGGTGGTGAAGCCGATAAGCCCGCTATTGCAGCCGATGGTCGTCGGTCGCATCGGTTCCGTCGCAGTTTTAGAACAAATCAGAGGACGCGGGGTCGGCAGCTCTCTTATTAAACTCGCAGAAGAGTGGGCGCGGAAGCAGGGTGCCACCGATATCAGACTAGCCGTCTGGGAGTTTAACGAACAGGCGGTCAATCTGTACCGAGAATTGGGCTACGAGATTCGCGCGTTCGAGATGGGAAAGCGGATTCGGACCTCGTTGGATATCCCGTGCGCCTGAGCCGGCGACCGGCGACTGCGGCCCGGACGTGACGAAATGGATCGCTGACGATGAAGATCCGTTGGGCCCTTTTCCGGTAGGCTCAACTTATTTCCGCCCTTCCGACGGCGCCGCCGGCTTTAAGTCCGCGAAGATAGAAAGGTAGGAGCGAAAGCTGCCAGACCGGTTCAACGTTCTCGAATGTGGTTGATGAGCGATGTGAGAACGTGGTCGACCCATACCCCATTGATCCTCAGATAGGAACGAGCCAAGCCTTCACGCTCAAACCCTAGCCGCTTCAATAGTTGTTCGCTACGAACATTTTCAGGTCTAAAATTCGCCATTATTCTGTGCAAGCCGATTTCGTCAAAGATATAGGTGATCGCAGAGGTCAATGCTTCGCGCATCAAACCTTGTCCCTCAAACCGCTTGGCAAGCGAAAACCCAAGATGACATGCCTGAAACGGGCCACGCACGATGTTGGTGAAGTTGCATTCACCGACTATTTCGCCGGTTCCAAGCGAAAATAGGAGTAGATGCACTGCGACTCCCGAGTTGTTGTTGTGCGCCATCATGGACAGCCGTCGGCGAACTGATTTTTTTTCAAAGAAACTTTCGGCTCTAAGCGGCTCCCAAGGCTGCAGGTGAGCGCGATTTTCAATGGAGTATTCGTGCAACTCATGCGTGAATTGCTCACATGCCGGTACAAGTTTCAGGCGTGCCGTTAAAATTTCACGCGGTAGTACATCGATGTGAACCCTCGTCACGTCGTCCTCCATTGAAAGCACGGTGAAGTAGTGTAATCAGAAATTGTTCGTCAACAAATCGGCCGGCGACATATTGATTCAATGTCCGCGGTGGAAAATCCACGAGACGGCCTCCGGTCGTGTCATACCGTTTGTATGGACTGCGGACCCGATGTGATCGCCGCACTCGGCCGTCGGGCGCTAGTCGACCACAGTCCGTCGTCCGCATCGCCGCCAAAATCCGCGACCATCGTGATATCACCAACATGTGCCGGTTGAAAATGAAATTGCCTTTCGGAACACCGATGACCGCCAGCACGTCGCGTCGCGATGAAATGGTCTGTTCCTCGTTCTATTCGTACACACATCGAATGACGAAGCGGATCGCAGTTGGATCAGGATCATCGGCGGGCGAGTACTTTTTCAGCAGAACGGACTTGGCGACAAGGTTCTTGATGGTGTGAAGGCGCTCTTTGACGCACGACCTGACGATGTGCCAATCCCGGAATTAGAAGTAAGAAAAATCTGGGCAGAGAAGATGCTTGAGCGAGCAGCCAAAAGGGACGTGGAGGGCAACTTCCGTCTTCACTGGCTTTTGTTCGTTTTGCTCGAGGATTACTTTCCCTCGTCGCGGGAGCGAAGTATCGCGACGAATTCGAAGAGCGTGTCAAACAGATTATGGCCGAAATCGTTGCTAACCGCGACGACCTGTTGATTTTCATCGGCGAAGTGCACACGATTGTCGGCGCGGGACAAGTTGGCAACGAAGGCGGGCTCGACATAGCGAACACCTTCCGCTCAAGTTCAAGCAAAAGTTGCGCGCTGCTTATCCAGGCGTGCTGATCTACACCGGCAAATACACAGGCGAACGCGCGCGGCGCCGTCGAGTCGGACTGGGCCGACCTCATCGCCTCCGGCCGACCGTTCGTCGTCAGTCCCGAACTCGTGCAGCGTTTGCGCGTCGGCGCGCCGCTCGCGCAACATCATCGGGAGACGCTGTTCGGCGGCGGCGCGAACGGTCTCACGGATTACCCGGTGCTTGAGAACCTGGCGGCTTGAGCTTCCGCGGGAGCGCGCTCACGCCCGCTCAGCGTGTCATGGCAGAACAGCGGCGGCGAAATGCGATTGCACAGCAATGCGGCCAGACACAGCGCCCTAATTGCACATTCCGTGAGCAACAGCCAGAAGAGCGGTCTGGATATCGAAAAGACCGAAGGGAGCGCTGGCCCGACCGCGAGCACGCTTGCGCAGCAAAGAAACGCGAAGACACCTCGACAGCTTCGCTTTCCCGAGATTGCGAGACTCCCAATGCAGATCCATATCAGTTTCGCAACGACGACCGCACACATTGCGGACGAACTGGGGCTCGCTGCATCCAGCTCGATCCGCGTTTGTGCAAGTGACAATATGCCGACGGCGAGGATGAGCAGTCCGGTTACGTAGTTCCAATTTTCCGCGCGTTTTTTGCGAACCGGGTTTGGAGTAGCTGCCAGATAGCTCCCGAAATCCGATATGCTGGCATCACCCGTGAACCTCGGCGGCGTGTCTTCGATCCTCATGACTATGCTCCGTTCCAGGCGATGCCGCCCGCTTTCGAAATCGCGCGTATTGGTGAACGACTGGCGCGCTGGCGCGACGCAGTAGTAGCATGTGGTCATTATTCGCGGCGGCGCCTTAAAAGTCGTCAATGGCGGACTTAAGCGATCTGACGAATGCTGAGTAACGGTGGCCCTCAAATACTCGACCGAACCTTTGGGAAGGCAACAGGAATGGAAGGCGTGAACGTCTCGCGCTCGCCGGATGGCTCTATCGCCAATGCGAGCACCTCCATCGTCTATGTGGTGGACGACGACGAACTACTTCGGCGCTCGCTGGGCTCGCTGCTGCGCTCCGTTGGCCTGCAGGTCGAATTGTTTGCGTCGTCGCGCGAGTTCCTCGAGTATGAGCGCCCTCACGTCCCCAGCTGCCTGGTTCTCGACGTTCGTCTACGAGGCGAGAGCGGCCTCGCGTTCCAGGAGCAAGCCGACCGCTCCGGCATCGCGATCCCGATCCTCTTCATGACTGGCCATGGCGATGTGCAGATGTCGGTCAAGGCGATGAAACGCGGCGCCGTCAATTTCCTCACGAAGCCGTACCACGATCAGGAGATGATCGACGCCGTCACCGAGGCGCTGCAGGTCGACGCGCGGCGTCTCGATGCGCAACGTGAGCTTGCTGCACTCAAGGCAACGTTTGAATTGCTAACCGCCAGGGAACGCGAGGTCATGGGATTCGTCATCGCCGGCATGATGAACAAGCAGATCGCGGCGGCCATGAACATTCATGAAGTCACCGTGAAAGTGCACCGGGCTCAAGTGATGCGAAAAATGGAAGCACGCTCGGTCCCCGACCTCGTTCGCAAGGCCGAAGCGCTGGGTATCAAGCCGCACGACACGCGAATCAGCGGCTGATCGCGCCAATCGCCCCGGAGCCTCATGCATGCCTGTGCCGCGCGTCGTGCCCGCTAGCGGGAAGATGCGAGCGGCAGCTTGAACACGAATGACGAACCGCCCGAAGCACGGCCGTGAGCGTGAAGCGAGCCGCCGTGTGCTTCCATGATCGATCTGCAGATGGCGAGCCCCATCCCCATGCCGCGCTCCTTGGTCGTAAAGAAGGGCTCGAAAATGCGTTCGGCGATGTCCTCGGCGATGCCGGTTCCTGTATCGGCAATGGTCACGATCACCCAGTTGCCTTCCCGCTGTGACGCCACCGTGAGCTCACGCGCATGTTTCGCGCCGTCCATCGCGTCCAGCGCATTCGTAATCAGATTCAGCACTATCTGCTGAACCTGGGTTCGATCAGCGAGCACCTCTACGCTGCCGGCATCGAACTCGGCGTGCAGCACGACACCCTTCGTGTCGATTTCCATCCCGGTCAGCTTCAGCATCTCGCGCAGCACGTCGTCAATCGCGACAGGCGCAAGGGTCGCCGGCTCCTGCTTTGCCAGCGATCGCAGGGAGCGCACGATG
The DNA here is from genome assembly GCF_038900515.1 of Burkholderia sp. JPY481. Classification (NCBI taxonomy): domain Bacteria; kingdom Pseudomonadati; phylum Pseudomonadota; class Betaproteobacteria; order Burkholderiales; family Burkholderiaceae; genus Burkholderia; species Burkholderia sp. JPY481. The sequence goes on along the minus strand of NZ_JAYMRT010000018.1, from coordinate 89,906 downwards.
TCGGCCGCTCGCAGACCAGCAGCCCGGACGTCCTCGAGGCTTGCGAGCACCGCCTCCTTGAAATCGGGACTACTGCCATTGAGCCAGCGAACGCCAGCACCGACGCTCGAGATAATGCTGGTGAGCGGCTGATTGATTTCGTGCGCAATCGAGGCCGCCATTTCTCCCAGCACCGTCAAATGCGCGGCCCGCGCCAAGTCCGCCCGAGTGCGGCCCAACGCAGCCTCGGTCTCCTGCCGGCGCGCATTCTCTTCCACGAGTTCCGCATACAACCGTGCCGCTTCGAGCGAATTCGCCGCTTGTGGCGCCAGCACTTCGAGCATGGCGATCTTGCCGGGCGTGAATACGCTATGCATCAGGGAATTCTCGAGATACAGCACACCGATCAGGATTCCTTGCTTCATGAGCGGCTGACAGAATACCGAGCGGGCCGGATGAATGCTGAAGCTTTCCGAGTGTGCACCCTCCCCCTCCTGCGGTGCGTCGTCGAACACCAGCGGCTTTTTCGTGTGCACCACGGTGTTCAGTATCGAGAGCGGAATGTGCTGATCGGTCGGTGTCGCGGAGCCGATATCGACGAGAACTTCGCTTTCCACTACCCGGCCCGTCGCTTCGATTTGCAGTTTGCCGTGGCGCATGAGCAGCAGCAGGCCGTATCGGGCTCCCGCATGCACGATCATGTTCTTCATCAGATTCTGAATCAGCCGTTCGAGAATGATCTCTTCTGAAAGCGACTGGGCCGTGCGCATCGCGACCATGAAATCGAGGTCGTCCTTGCCGTGAGCGGGAAGCAAACGCGGCGTGGTGACGTCGTCGATGGCGAGAAATGCGTAGTCCTTCTCGAGTTGGGCGGCTTTTGCCAGGGCCCCCCAGCGTCTGTAGCACGCGTACGCAATCCGCAGATGATGCCGTGCCACGCCAAACAGTTCGAGGCCTGCGGCATGGCGTCCCGCAAGCTCGTGCGCAAGCGCCTGTTCGTGAACAAAACCCGCCGCCGCGGCGGCGCTGGCCGACGCTTCGTAGCGCCTCATGGCCTCTACGTGATTGCCCGCGATGCGTTCACGCTCCGCTTCGAGCAGCGCGAGCTTGTTCTGAAACGTGCCGGGGTTCAACGCGGCCCAGACGGAGAACTGATCGAGATGGTCCTTGAGTGCAGCTTGTAACGACGCGTCGCCGGTTTGCCGCGAGTTCCCATAGACGAGCGTGAGCGCGCCATAGAGCCTGAAGTCCGAGAGCAGGATATGCGCCGGGGACGACCACGCAAACGCCGCCGCGTCACGCAAAGCGTCCCCGGCCGCCTGCAGGTCTCCAAGCAGAAACCCGGATTGGCCCCGCAACACGAGCGTCCAGAAGGTCAGCACCGGCATGCGCGGCGCCTTATCGGCCGCGGTAGCCGGACCGGCGCCGTCTGGCGCCAGCCATGAGCCGATTCGCGGGCCATTGCCGTGCCACAGCGAGATGACGAATTCCGCCTGCGTCGCCAGCAGATCGACGATGTCCCGATAGGCCGTGCCGCGCGCCGCCGCCAGCAGCGGCGCCAGCTCTTCGTGAATCTTCGGTAGCGCTTCGCCGATGGCGATCAGGTCCGCCACGATGTGGTTGCAGCTGTAGCACATCCAGCGCAACTCGGCACTCAGGTTGCCCGCCGCCTTGGCTTCGCGGGCCCGCGCCAGCACCCACGACAGCGGCTGGGTCCAGACCGCCACCTGATCGAGCGCGATCAACGCCGGGGCCCGGTAGCGTTCGAAGCCATGGTGATTCACCAGGGCGAGCGCGACCTTCGCGTATTCGAGACCCTCGTCATAGTCTCCCCAGGTCTGCGCGACGTAGACGCCATACCACGCCAGGCCCTGCACGGAAGCGCCCGTCACGCCGTGGCGCAACGTCAGTTGCACGACGGTCGCGCAATACAGCAGCGCGAGGCCGCTCGGCTCGAACATCGCGGCTTCCAGCGCCGTCAGCAAGGCCATCACGGCCTCGATGCGTGGGTCTTCCATTCTGGGCAGACGCACGAGATCGCCAATCTGCCGTTCACCGAGTTCTGCCCTGAGCGCATCTCGCGCTGCGTTCAGATCATCGTCCGATGGACGCACCGGCAGATGCACGCCCAGGCGCGCGAGGCCTGCAAGCGCGACGTTCACTGCGCCCGCGTAGTCCGAGCGCACCGTGAGCAAAGCCGCCTTGAGGCGATGCGCCTGCGCATGATCCACGTTCGAGCGCGTCCGCGCCATCAGCACGTCGATCTCCTGCGCAGCGGCGTCGAGACGCCCAAGCGCGAGCAGGCTCTCGCAGCGCAGCACCGCGATCCTCAGCGCCAGTTCGTAACGGTTGGTCCAGCGCGTCTCGCCAAGCAGCTCGGCGGCGCGCGAGAGATACGCCAGCGCGCGATCGCGCGCCGCCGCCACGATCGCCCGCATGGCGGCCTCGACGAGCACGCCCGCAAATGCGTCGGCCTGCGCGCCGCTCAGCGAAGCTTCGCGGGCAAGCTCGATCTGCGTGGCGATGTCGAGTGCGATCTGATCGACGCGATCGCTATGCAGATCGATCATCGCCATCGCGATGGCCGCATGTCGCCCGGGCCGCGCGCGAAGATCCAGCAAGGCATACGAAGCTTCGTGCACGCGGTCGTGCACGAAGGACCAGCCGTCATCGCGCGCTTCGACGAGTCCCGCGCGGCGAGCCACATCGAGCCGCCGGCGAAGCTCCGCCAGGGGTAGACCGCACACGCGCCCTAGCAGTGCTTCATCGCTCTGGATGCCCATGCAGGCAAGCCACTCCAGAACCTTCCGCACCTCAGGCGACAGACGTTCAAGCCTGGCCGTCACCAGTTCGATGATGCTGTCCGTTTGCCGCAGCGCCTCGATGCTTTCTTCGTCCCAGATCCATTCGCGTTTCGTGCCGTCGAACCTGACGAGCCGCTCGTCAAAGAGCGCCCGCATGATCTGGCGGACATGGAATGGATTTCCCCCCGTCTTCGCCCGGACGATGCGTGCGAGACGCTCGACGCGCGCAGGCGGCTCGTCGATGAGCACGCCGATGAGTTGCGCCACGTCCTCTGCCGACATTGGCCCGAGTGTGATGGCGAGCGAGCTTCGAGCTTTGACACGCTCGACGAAATCGCCGAACGGGCTGTTCCGGGCAGGGTCTTCGCTACGCCACGCAAGGATGAGAAGCATATTCGCGGGCCGTTCGGCGGCGACGGTCTCGACGAACGCAAGCGTTGCTTCGTCGGCCCATTGCAGGTCATCGAGCAACAGCACCAACGGAGCCCCTACCGACGCGAACGCGCCAAATGCATGCACGAGCGCAAGCTGAATGCGCCGAGCCGGCGTGTCCGCGCCTGGCTCGGTGTCGGCGCTGCCCGGCCCCGCCACGAGTTCCACCTCGGGGACGAGCCGCACTAGCACATCCAAGTAATCGCCCGCGCAAGCGTTCAATCGTGCGCTCCACTCCGCGAGCGCGGCGCCACCCTTGCCGATCACGTTCATGCACAACGACTTCAAAGCCTGCACGACCGGGCCATACGGAGGTGGAGACTGATACTGGCTCGCCTTGCCCGAAGACCAGAACGACGACGGCAGCAGACGCTTCCTGAGATCCGCAGTGAGCATGGTTTTGCCTACGCCAGGCGCCCCTTCGATCAGCACGATCCGCGCCTCTGCTGATTGCAACACCGCGCCATAGGCATGGGCAAGCTGCGAGGCCTCGGTTTGTCTGCCGACGAGCGACGTCTCGCTCTCGATGTGCATGAGCCGCTCGCCACGGGCGATCTCGAAGCGGGCGATCGCGCGAGACGCGTCCCACTCCGCCTGCATGTGAATCAGATCCTGGCACAGCGATTCTGCCGTCTGATACCGGTCGCCAGCTTCCTTGGCAAGCAGCCTTGCAATCAGCTCGTCGAACATGGCCGGAGCGTCGGCGCGAAACTGCCACGAAGGCGCCGGGTGCATGGCGACGTGCGCGTGAAGCCACTCCTCCGCGGAACTCGCGTTGAAAGGGAACGTTCCTGTGAGCAGGCGGAAGATCGCGACTCCGAGCGAGTAGAGGTCGCTGCGCTCGTCAGCGAATCTTTTCTCGGCACGCGTACGCTCGGGCGCGGCATACGGCGCTGCAACGGTACCGAGATGCTCGTCGAGCGGCAGGTTCTCGTGGGGCGAGCGCGTGGTCAGAAACGAACGGATCCGAACGCGGCCATCCACGGTCCGCACGAAATTAACGAGTTGCACGTCACCATGCACGAGCGCGCGGGCGTGCAGTTGCGCAAGAGCCTGAGCCATGCCGCGAGCGATTTGCAGTACCTCTGAAATCGACAGGCTACCGTTCGCGAATTGGTCGAGCGTGATACCGAAGGGCTCGGGGTAGAGCAGCACCGGCCCGTCGCCGGCGCGGATCAGCGCGCTCGGCGTCACGGCCCACTCCGGTGCGAGCCGGCTTCGCAGATCGTACTCGTGTTCGAACTGACGACACCGCTCGCCGAACGCCCAGGTGGTTTGGCGTGCTCGCCACTGCGTGCCGGTGCGAGCCTCGAGAAGACTGAACTCCGCTATGTTCCCTGACGATCCGAGGAAGCGCGGTTTTGTTTGCGCATATTGGACTTCGTCCCAAACGATGCCGTCATCAGAAGGATACTGTTCGCTTTCCGCCATCATCGCCCACCTATCGCCTGCTCAATTTCTCCCGGCCGCCGGCGAGCTGAACGCGCGGGACGGGTGCAGGCGATCCAGCATGCATGCCAGTCTCAACGATTGCAAATGCGATTGGCTTAATTGTGGTTAAACGTTCTGAAGCGCGTGATGGAGGATTCACTTCATACGCGCTCCACCAGGAGCGGATGCGTGCCCTACCACCCGTATTTGAGTTCCACACCGGCGTAGTCGGCGTTATGTCCACCCGCTTGGCGTATCGTGTTGCCGACCTGGAAGTGCACTGCTTCGATCGAACCGATCAGGTTGGCCGCTATCGTCCAGTCAGCGCGCAACTGCACGTACATGCCCGTCCACAGGCTGCCTTTGCCCGCAGTGCCAGGCACGATCTGGCTAGCCTGCTGATACACGGCGTCGCCGGTCGTCTCGCGCCACTGGAAGCCCAGCGCGCCGAGTAGTGCGAGATTCGCGGTCGGTTTGAGCGTGATGGACGGCTTGACGTGAATCAGGTTCGTGTATCCGGTGTAGCCGGCGAGCGTGAAGTAATACCCGTTCGGAAACAGCGGATTGAACGTTTCGACCCGGCCATCGTGCGGATGCCGGTCGCCCGAAGCCGCGTCGACCTGCAGTCCGATGCGGGGCGACCATGGCATGTCGAGCTTGTAGCCCGCAATCGAACCGATCGCCCACGCGCCGATCGTGCTGTTGCCGACCGTTCCCGTTTGCAGCATGCCTTCGATATCCCAGTCGAAGCGGCCGTGCGTGCCGGTATAGCGCAGGTCCCAAACGTCACGATGCTCGGGGCCGCTCGCGTCGAGGTATCGCGCGTTGGTACGGTTATAGCGCGACCAGTAGCCGGACAGATCGCCCGGACCCACCGACTGGCGTTCGAAGCGCACGCCGCTGAACGTGAGATCGCGATTCGATATGTCGTCGAAGACCGTCGCGTTGCGATTCTGCACGGGCTGTGTCGCGTAAGCAATGAAGCGCCACTTCTGGTATTCGTAGTCGGCCCACACTGCATCGAAAGCCTGGCGCACGTTCGGACCATCGCGTACTGAAACGAAACGCTGCAAGTCGAACGCCATTTCCTGCCGGCCAACACGGAACTTGAACGTGCCGCCGCCGAGTGCGCCCGTGTAGGTCACGAACGCCTGCTCGAGATCCAGCGGATTCTTGTCCACGGGCGTCACCACGTTCTTGCCAAATGCGCGCGCGTCCACGAGTTGCACGAAGAATTGCCAGTGATCGGCAAGATGCGCGTCGGCATGAACCTGGATGCGCTGGATCAGATACGTGTCCGACTGAGTGCCGATGCCGAACAGCGGCGCGTTATTGCTTTCGAGGCGCTCGCGCAGGTTCACGCCGAGCGACAGATACGACGACGGATTGCCACCGAGCGGAATGTATTTGAGGCTGTCGAGCGGCTCGCGCTGAACACAGGGATTCGCGAGCACCGACCAGTCTTCCTGCCAGCGATTGAACAGGACGATGGGACGTTTGGCGTTGCACGCAGCCGCCGTGGCGCCGCTGGCCGCATTGGCAGAATCAGCCGCGAGGCTCACATCTGCAACGGGCGCGGCAACCGAATCCGCGAACGCAGAGTTGCCGCCCGTCAGCAATAGCCCAGCGAGAGCAGTCAAGCTTGCGGTCTTGTCGAATCGACGCGCGCGCTTCGTAGTCGATGCCATGAGTTTCCTTGCCATTACCGGCTTGTGGTTGTAATCGTGCGCGCCACTCAGGTGCGCCCCGGTAACGCGGCGCGCTCGTGCTCGCCAGTGGTCAAGGCGAGCACAGCTAGTGCGCACGCCGGCGCGAGCAGCGCCCAGAAGCCCGTGTACCGGTAGCCCAAAGCTCCGGCTATCGCCCCGACCGCGAATGCGACGATGGCTGGCATCATCGTCGCGAATCGTGCGTGCGCGGCTTCGCGGACGCTCTCGGCGGTGTCCGCCGAAAGCATGTCAACCATGTCGAGGATGGCTTGCGTGACGTTGCCCGTCATCACCGTATTCGGCACGCCGGGGCGCTTGATGAGCTTCGGGTGCGCATTCTGCACGCCCATCGCAAACGCGCCGACGATACCCGCCACCGTGACCGCGAGGCTTTCGGGCTGGGTGATGGGCGTCGCCCAGACGCCGGCGAGGCAATAGCCGAACATGAACACGGCCTGCACCGCATGAAGCAGACGCGCGCCCTGGCGCTCATACCGTTCGGAGAGCGATCGCACCAGCAGGCTGCTCACGACCACCCCGCCCACGAATGCGGGAAACACGATGAGCTTGAGCAGCACGCCCCGGCCGAAGCCCGCGACGCCGGCGCCGATCAGCACGAAGTTGCCCGTGACGTGCGCGGTGAACAACCCGAACAGCGCGACGAAGCTCAACGTATCGACGAAGCCGGCGACCGCGGCAAGGATCGTGTCCTCGGATTTCATTTCGACACGCTGGCGTGGATCTCGGCGACGTAGCCGCCAGGGAACTGGACCAGCGCGGCTTCGCGTCCGTCCGATGAGAACGGCGGCACGAGCACGGTCACACCAGCGGCCTTCGCCTTCTGCAGCGTCTCGTCGAGCTTCGAGACTTCATAGCCTGTGGTTTCCCGGCCGAACGGATAAGGCAGATGGCCATCCGTCACCAGCACGGTCATCTTGCCGAAGCCCGACTCGATGCGAATGCGGCGATAGGTGTCGTTCGGCCGGCCGATTTCGACGCCGGGCGCCTTGAGGTCATCGGACACCACCTTGCCGTGCGAGAACTTCACGAAATCGTGCACGAGCTTGTGCACGCTTTGCGGCGACACGTAGACGCGGTTCTCGGGAACGCTCTGCAGCGCATCGTAGTGCGGTGCCTGCGTATGCCAATACAGTTGCATGTTCAGGCCGCCCGGCCACTGGATGACCACGTCGCGACCGATCGGGTCGGGGAACGTGTCGACGATCACGTCCGCGCCGTGGGCGCGCGCAGCGTTCACGGCCGCGTCCATGTCGGTCACGAGGTAGCCCGTTCGCTCCTCGCCGAAGGGGTATGGCGTGGGCGTCTTGAAGCCGAATACGGAGATCGTGCCCACCGGCGTAAACACGAGTTGCGACATCGTCTGGCTGGGCGTGGGCGTTACCTGGAAAACGCCCTGCTTCGACTTGCTGCCACCGAACGTCGCAACGAAGCTGTCGGTGAAGCGGTCATAGTCCTCCGGCGCGACATATACGTGCGTCGTGTCGTACTGCGGTGCGACGGCTACGGCCGGGGTCTCCGCCGCCATGACCGGCGGCTTGGCGAACGACACCGGCGCGGCGGCGAGACCGCCGGCAATCATCAAGGCGAGCAACGCCGAGCGAATGGTTTTCATCACGATATTCCCTTGTTGTTTCGTCATACTGTTGAAGCCATCAGGCGCGATCGCTGCCCGCGGCATTTCCTGAATCGCCGGACATGGTCGCGAGCACGAGTGCCGCGACGAGACCGAGGTGCTCGAAAAAACTGTTGAGCGCCATGAAGCGCGCGTTGCCGGTCTTGTTCCAGAAGTCGTTGGCAACCAGCATCGCGACCACGGTCAGCACGGCGAGTCCGCCGGCGCCGATCCATGTGTAGCGTCGCAACACCACGCACAGCGAACCGACGATCTCCACCACGACCGCGAGGCCTGCCCAAAGGGCGGGCGGATGCAGGCCGAAATGCGCCTGCTCGGCAATCGCCGCGTCGAAGTTCAACGCCTTGTCGATGCCGCCGATCAGGAACGCCGACACGAGCGCGAGGCGCACGAGCGGCCCTACCCACGGCTGCGAAAGCAGCGCGCGAACCCACGCGGGATTGCTTCGGGCAGTCATGGTCGCCATCTCAGACCGCCCAGCAGGAGCAGCCGAACGCGCCCCAGAAGCCCTTCGCGTCAGAGGTCGGCAACGCGCTGCTCCATGCGCGTGCGTGTGCATGGCCGTGCATGTTGCAGGCACTCGCGCAGCCGCACAGCGCCGCCGCAGCGGCTCCTTGCAGCGGTGCGCCGCTGCGCTGCGTAGCGCCCCAGCCGCCGTAGCCGCCATACTCGCGCACCGGCGACCAGTCGGGCATCGCCGGGGGAATCGGCAGGTCATACTGCGAGAACGGGCCCGCACCCCAGACGATCCTGCCTCCGACCACCGTCAGCAATGCGGTCGTATCGGCAATATCGTCCTCGGCGCACTTGAAGAAGTCGCGGTCCGGCACCATCAGGTCGGCGAGTTGTCCGACCGCGATGCGGCCTTTCTTGCCCTGTTCGTTCGAGAACCACGTGACGTACTCCGTCCACATGCGCAGAGCCGTTTCACGGTCGAGCAGGTTGCGCTGCGGATACATGCGCAAGCCCCCAACCGTCTTGCCGCTCACGAGCCACGCAAGCGACACCCACGGGTTGTACGACGCCACTCGCGTCGCGTCGGTGCCGGCGGATACCTTCAGGCCCTTCTCCAGCATCCTCGCGACCGGCGGGGTCGCTTCGGCTGCGCGCGCGCCATATTGCTCGACGAAGTATTCGCCCTGGTAGGCCATGCGGTGCTGGACCGCGATGCCGCCACCCAGCGCCGCGATGCGGTCCATTGAACGTTCGGAGACAGTTTCAGCATGATCGAAGAACCAGTTGATGCCCTCGAGCGGAATGTCCTTGTTGACCTTCTCGAACACGTCGAGCGCGCGGCTGATAGTTTCGTCGTAGGTGGCATGCAGCCGCCACGGCCAGCGATTCTGCGCAAGCACGCGCACCACGCCTTCGAGTTCGTCCTCCATCTCGGGCGGCAGCTCTGGGCGCGCCACGCGGAAGTCCTCGAAGTCCGCCGCCGAAAACACGAGCATCTCGCCCGCGCCGTTGTGGCGGAAATAGTCCGTTCCGTCGTGATACTTGACCGAGCTGGTCCAGTTCACGAAGTCCTCTTTCTCGGCCTTCGGCTTTTGCGTGAAGAGGTTGTACGCGATGCGAATGGTCATCTCGCCCGCGTCGTGCAGCTTGCGAATGACTTCGTAATCGTCGGGGTAGTTCTGTGATCCGCCGCCAGCGTCAATTGCACCGGTCACGCCAAGTCGGTTCAGATCGCGCATGAAATGGCGCGTCGAGTTGTATTGATACTCGGCCGGCAGCTTGGGGCCTTTCGCGAGCGTGGCATAGAGGATCGCGGCATTCGGATTGGCGAGCAGAAGCCCGGTCGGATTGCCCGCGCCGTCGCGCAGGATCTTGCCTCCCGGCGGCTCCGGCGTGTCCTTCGTATAGCCGACCACACGCAGCGCGGCTGCATTGAGCAGTGCGCGGTCGTACAGATGCAGGATGAACACCGGGGTATCCGGCGCCGCCGCGTTGAGCTCCTCGAGCGTTGGCAGGCGCTTTTCCACGAACTGGTGCTCGGTGAAGCCGCCGACCACGCGCACCCATTGCGGCGCGGGCGTGATCGCAACCTGCTGCTTGAGCATCTCCATGGCGACGGCGAGCGAGCGCACGCCGTCCCAGCGCAGCTCCATGTTGTAGTTGAGGCCACCGCGGATCAGATGCAGGTGGTTGTCGATCAGGCCGGGTAGCGCGGGCCGGCCAGCGAGATCGATGACTCTCGTCGCGCTGCCTGCGAGCGGCACGACCTCGGCATCGCTGCCCACCGCAACGAAGCGGCCATCGGCAATCGCCACCGCGGTGGCGACCGGATTCGAACGGTCCAGTGTAGTGAACTGTCCGTTATGAAGTATGAGATCGGGTTGGGTACTGGTGGCACTCATGTGCGTTTCCTCGCTTGACTCAATACGTTTAAAAGCCGAATAACGACTTGAGGGATGGAACGGCTTGGGCGCCGATCAACATGCCCAACAGTCCGATGAGGGCAATCATCGGCGGCGCCGGCGAGCGGACCTTGATTACGCTGTAGATCACGCCTATCAGCACGCCCGCACCCAGTGACACCAGATACGATTCCATACGCTCACTCTCACTGTCAGATCGGGATGCAAACCATCACATTCCGGTTAAAGCCCCCGGGTCAGGCTCTCTATTTCCCGGTAGTATTTGGCTGTCCTTCTCAAGAAGAGATATGTCATACCTTCTTCGATTCGACTGCCGACATGAAAAACCTACCCGACCTCGAAGCCTGGGCCATCTTCGCGCGTGTTGCCGAGACCGGCTCGTTCGCGAAAGCCGCCGAACTGCTTGGCATCTCGAAACCGACAGTCTCCAAAGCGATCGCCCGGCTCGAGCAACGCCTCGGCGCAATGCTGCTGTACCGCACGACGCGCAAACTGTCGCTCACGGCGACAGGCGAGTCGCTGCGTGACCGGGCGATCCAGCTGCTTACGGACGCCGCTATATTCGAGAGCGAAACGTCCGCTCTCGCGCTCGAGCCGCACGGGCTCGTACGCATGGCCGCCCCTGCGTCGTTCGGCTTGCGCTATCTGGCGCCCTTGTTCCCTGGCTTTCTCGAGCGCTACCCGAGCGTCGACGTCGATCTCGTGCTCAGCGACGAGCTGGTCGACATCGTGTCCGCCGGTATCGATATCGCGATCCGGATTGCCGATCTGGGTGATTCCTCGTTGCGGACAAGGCGACTCTGCGCGGTGCGCAGGCCGGTCGTCGCAGCGCCTGCCTATCTCGAGCAGCACGGGCGCCCGACGCACCCGCGCGACTTCGAGCGCCATCAGAGCCTCGTCTACACGAACCTGCAAATGCCGGAATACTGGCGCTTTCGCAACACGGTATCGGGCGACGAGTACACGGTGCCGCTGCACGCGCGCATTCGCACCAACAATGCCGAAGCGATCCTGCCGGCGTTGATCGCGGGGCGTGGCCTCGCGGTCCAGCCCGAGTATCTGGTGTGGGACGCGCTGCAGCGTGGCGAGCTCGAGCATGTTATGTGCGACTGGAAAGTCGCCGACGTCGACGTCAACCTGATGACGCCGCCTGGCATGCTTCGAACCACACGCGTTACCGTGTTGATCAACTTTCTCGTTGAGCATCTGGCACACGCTCCCTGGGCCATGTCCGAGCCTTTGACGCGGGAGTGAGCGACGCCTTCGAACGGAACGCGACGCGACAGCTCCCGCAATCGTGACGAACGCGTTTATTTCGCAGGCACCGCTGCGAGCAACTCGTGCTGCACGCTCGTGCGCTGCGGGGACTTGTGGACCATCGTGTACGCATAGTCGACGCCCATGCCGTATGCACCCGAGTGTTCCTTGGCGATCGCCATGACCGCGTCGTAGGTTTCGCGGTGCGCCCAGTCGCGCTGCCATTCGAGCATCACCTGTTGCCACGTGACGGGCACGACACCGGCCTGCACCATTCGTTGCATCGAATAGTCGTGCGCGTCCTTGGACGTGCCGCCCGATGCATCAGCCACCATGTAGATCTCGTAGTCGCCTTCGAGCATTGCACAGAGCGCGAAAGTCGTATTGCAGACCTCCGTCCACAGGCCCGCCACGACCACTTTCTTGCGGCCGTTTGCGGCGAGCGCATCGCGGACCTTCTGGTCGTCCCACGAATTCATCGAAGTGCGCTCGAGCAGCTTGTGATCAGGAAATACGTCAAGCAGCTCGGGATACGTGAAACCCGAGAAGCTTTGCGTTTCGACCGTCGTGATCGTGGTCGGAATCTTGAAGACCTTGGCCGCCTTGGCGAGCGCGACCACGTTGTTCTTCAGCACCTGACGGTCGATCGACTGCACGCCGAAAGCCATTTGCGGTTGCTGATCGATGATGATCAGCTGACTGTTCTGCGGGGTCAGCACTTCAAGTTTCGGATTACTCATGATTTAAATGTCCTTTGAACCGGTGGGAGAAAAATCCACCTCGCCGCAATGATCGGGAGGATTCGAATGTGCGCTGAGCTGGTAGGGTGTCGTCCAGCTGCATGCATTTGACATGAAAAGGCGGGAAACCAACAACTAAAAAATCGAATTAATCTAATTCAAAAAATTTACCCTTAATAAACCTTAATCGGCCTTCTCTTAGGCTCTGGAAGCCGATACGCTTTCAACGACTTTTCCACGCAGAGCCTGCGCAACCCGATGCTAGTCAACGAGATCCGCAACATGAAACCCTACTTCCTTTCGCTGTGCGCCGGCTTGCTCGCCGGTATCGTTTACGCTGCGATCGGCGTGCAGTCGCCGGCCCCGCCCACGATCGCGCTGCTCGGCCTGCTCGGCATGCTGGCAGGCGAGCAGATTCTTCCCCTCGCACGGCAGGTGCTATCGGGCCTGCATCTGGGCGCGGCATGGCGCGAAGCCAAATGCAGCCAGCACATGTTCGGGCGGCTGCCAGGCGCTCACGTATCCGACGCGGCCCCAAGAGACCAGCGATCATCGTGATGGGCTGCCACTCACGCTCGTGCACGCTGCGTTATCCGCCGGTACACGAATGAACAACGTCGAGCTCTTTCAATACCTGCTGCTCCTGATCTGCGGCGCGGGCGCGCTGACCTGGCTTGCCGCTCGTGCCGCCATCCCGCCTGCGGTCGTGCTACTGACGGGCGGCTGCGTGATTGCAGTCGCCGGCAAGCGCGTGCCCGACATGGACCCCGACCTGCTGCTCGCGGCCGTGATGCCGCCACTGCTGATGTCGAGCTCGTTCTATACGGCGTGGAAGGAATTCCGGCAGTCAATCGGCACGATCGTCTCGCTCGTGCTCGGGGCTGTAACGTTCACGACGGTCGCGGTCGCCGCCACCGTGCACGCTTTCAATCCTGGCCTGCCATGGGCCGCGTGCTTCACGCTGGGTGCGATCGTCTCGCCTCCCGACGCCGTTGCCGCGAAGGCGATCCTGCAGCGCAACCCGCTGCCCGCACGACTCGTAGCGGTGCTCGAAGGAGAAAGCCTCGTCAATGACGCCTCGGGCCTGCTGCTCTACCAGATAGCGGTCTCGGCGGCGCTGGCGGCCACGGTCACCGTTGCGGGTGGAACGGGCCTGTTCTTCATGCTGACGCTAATCGGCATCGCTGTCGGTCTGGTCTGTGGCCAGGCGATGTGCTGGGTGCTGCCGCGTCTGCACGATCCCATGCTCGGCATCGTCGTGACCTTCATGGCGGCATGGGCGAGCTATGGCGTCGCCGAGGCCGTGCACGGATCAGGCGTGCTTTCCGTCGTGACCTGTGGCCTCGTGCTCGGCATCCGCCAGCATTGGGTCTTTGACGCCGACATGCGCATCAAGGCCAAGGCGACCTGGCAGGCGATCGTGTTCGTGCTGGATGCGCTCGTCTTCATCCTGATTGGGCTCGCACTGCACGGCATACTCGCGCGCGTGAATCACGAAGGCGCTGTATTGATGGCGGGCCTGCGCGTCGCGTTGCCGGCGACCGCGGCGGCGATCGTCGCTCGCCTCCTGTGGGTATTCGCGGCGCTTTGGCTGCCGGGCCGCATCCGTGCGGGGACAGCGGGCGGCCAGCCGTGGTCGTTCGCCGAGGCGGTCGTGCTCGGCTGGGCCGGCATGCGCGGCGTCGTCAGCCTCGCAGCGGCGCTTGCGCTGCCGGGTAATTTTCCGGGCCGAGACCTGATCGTCTTCAGTACTTTCCTGCTCATCATCGCGACGCTCGTCGTGCAAGGCGCGAGCCTGGCACCTCTCATCCGCTTGCTGAAATTGCGCCCGAGCGCACGTCACACCATGTCCGAGCATGAGGCGCGGGCGCATACGTTCGGCGCGGCGCTCGCCGCGCTCGAAGAGACCGGCAAGCGCACCTCCGGCTTGGACCGCGCGACGCTCGATCGCCTGCTCGCCGAGTACCGGGTCCGCGTCGCGGCGAACAAAGACGCGCACGCCTCGGGCGCGGAGCGGGTCGCGCACCGCGCAGGCTTTCTGCGCGCCGAACTCGATCTGGTAGGCGTGTCGCGCGAGGCGTTGCTCGATCTCCATCGTGACGGCAAGGTGGACGACGGCGTGCTGCATCGCATCGAGTCCGAACTGGATCTCGAGGAGCTGCGCCTCTTACGCCTGCTCGAACCGTAGCGAGGCGCTCCCCGTACCGTTCAGGAAACCTCGCTCTCCTCTGCATCTCGACTGAGCCACGCATGAATCTGGCTCACGACCGCCGCGCCGTCTCCTACCGCCGCGGCCACCCGTTTCGGCGCGCCAGAGCGCACGTCGCCGATCGCGAAAAGGCCCGGCACGTTCGTCTCCAGTGGGAGACACGCCGAACCGTTGTTGGCCTCGGTACGCCCGGTCAGGACGAATCCACGCTCGTCCAGTCGAACGCCGAGCGACGCCAGCCAGTCGGTGTTCGGGTCGGCGCCGATAAACAGAAACAGATACCGCGTCTCGATGATCTCGGCTCCTGATTGCCGATGGCGAACCCGAATGCGCGCGAGACGCCCATCGTTCGCTTCCAGTGATTCAAGCGTGCATCCCGTGCAAATGGAGACATTCGAGAGCGCGCCGATTCGATCGATCAGGTAGCGCGACATGGTCGCTTCGAGACTATGGCCGCGTATCAGGACGCGTATGCTCTTGGCGAAGTTGGCGAGGAATACGACCGCCTGGCCCGCCGAGTTTCCGCCACCGATCAGCACGACGTCATGGCCTTTCACGAGACGCGCCTCGATCGGCGATGCCCAGTAGTAGAGCCCGGCGCCCTCGAAGCGGTCGAATCCGGGCATAGCAGGCTTTCGATAGGCGGCGCCGCTCGCAATGACGACCGTGCGCGCCCGAACGCACTGGCGATCGGACAGCCGGAGCATGAAGCGGCCTCGCGAGCGCTCGATACGCGTGACCGCGCTCGGAATGGCCACGTGCACGCCGAATTTCAGCGCCTGCTGGAACGCGCGCGCCGCGAGCGCCTGCCCCGATATTCCAGTGGGAAAGCCGAGATAGTTCTCGATACGCGCGCTCGCTCCGGCCTGGCCGCCGGGGGCGCGCTGGTCGAAGACCACGACGCAAAGGCCTTCCGTAGCCGCATAGACCGCAGCCGCGAGACCAGCCGGCCCGGCCCCGATGATTGCGATGTCATAGCATTGCGAAGCACAGAAGGTCGGCACGAGTCCGAGCCGTGTGGCGAGTTCCACTTCGTCCGGTGCTCTCAGGACCGATCCGTCCGGACAAAAGACGAGCGGGAAGTCGTCCGGAGTCGAGGTGAGGCCGGCAAGCAGCCCCACGGCGTCCGCATCGTTGCGTGCATCGAGCACCGCGGCCGGATAGGCGTTGCGCCGCAGAAAGCCTTGCAGACGAAGCAGCCGCGTGTCGTCGCCATGACCGACGATGACGGGACCCAGCCCCTGCTCGATGAGCCCGAGACGCCTCAGGATCAACGCGCGCATGATGTGCTCGCCGAGCTGGGCATCCGCGATGATCAGCGCCCGTAGCTGATCGGGCCTCAGCACGAGCGTATCGCAGTCGGTCAACGCGACCGCGTCCACGAGCGAAGGCTTGCCGGTGAGCTGGGCCATTTCGGCCATGAAATGCCCTTCGTCGTGCTCCGTTACGAGCGTGGCATGTCCTTGCGGGTCGCGCGAAGAGATCCGCACGCGTCCGCGCAACAGGATGAACAGCCCATCGGCGACGTGTCCCATCTGGAAAATCGAATCACCGGCGTTGAACGACCTGGGGCGGGCAAAGCGGCTCGCACTAAGAATCTCGGTACCGGAAAGACGCGGAAACATCTGGTGCGCCCGATGTTCCAGAGAAGAATATGGAACTTCAGGTTCGAGCGGGGTGATGCTCGTGTCGTCTGCGACAATCATGTGCGCCTCGCCTGTTCCAACCATGCTCATGCCTCGCCGGCGTCGCCGCTGCCAGCCTTGGGCACGCGGCGCGGGGTGAAACGATCGATCAGCTCGAGTATCTCTTCGGACGAAAAGGGTTTGTGCAAGAACGCACGCGCGCCCTGTTCCAGCGCCCGCCCAACGGACGCGTCGTCGCCGAGCGACGAGATGAATATCACCGGAGCATCGACGCCCCGTTCGAGCAGTTGCCGCTGAATCTCGAGCCCATTCGCGCCCTTCAGCTTCAGGTCCAGCAGAATGCACTCAGAGTGGCCGGCATGAGGGGAAGCGAGGAACGCCTCTCCGGAAGCAAACGGCGCGGCGGTATGACCGGCCGACTTCAGCAGACTCGTCAGACTCTTGCGTATCAATGCGTCGTCATCGATGATGCAGACAATAGCCATTTAATCTAGACCATATAGGTGTCGCGATATGGCGACCGCGCGGCGACCGTCAGCGCCATCGGTGAAGCTCGACGGGTGGCGGCCAGCGACGTTTCGGCTCCCGCATTCGAAAGGTAACGATCGCAAACATGTGCGCGCTCACCACCCTGCTCGAGTTTTTCGAGCGCATAGAGGCGCACCCACTCCAGCAATGAATAGCATTTCGACTCGCCCGTCGCGTGTACTACGAGCAACGACCTGGACGCGAGGCTGACCACGCAGTCAAGCACGGCGTCGCGGCCTAGTTGCTCGCAGCAAGCGAGCGCGCAGGCAGCTTCGAGCCTGAACGTACCCGGGAACACGGCGAGGCGCCGCAATACGGTACGCTCGACCTCGCTGAGAAGCTCGTAGCTCCACTCTATGGTCGCCCGCAGCGTCCGTTGCCTCGGATGCGCGGTGCGCAAACCGCCCGAGAGCGACAGCAGCGATCGGTCCAGATCCGCGACGAGCCCCTTGACGCCGAGCGACGCAGCACGTGCGGCCGCAAGCTCCAGCCCCAGGGGCAAGCCGTTGAGCCTTTGGCATACGCTCGCAATGGCCCTTAGCGTTTTCGAGTCCTCGACGAACTCCGCCCCGACCGCACGCGCGCGCGCGATGAACATCCTGACGGCGCCGCACGTCGCAAGATCGCTGTCGCTCGCCCCGGCATCGGGGACGGCGAGCGGGCCGACCCAATAAATGCGTTCGCAGGCGACCCGCAAGGGCTCCCGGCTCGTTACGAGCATCGACGCCCCCGAGTTCGACGCGGCGATCGCCTCGCAAATGCCCGCAAGCTCATCCGCGCATCGCTCGCCGTTGTCGAACACGAGCACGAACTTGCGAGCGGCGATTTCGCGCAATACGTCACCCATGCCGCCCTCGCAGGCTTGCGCTGAACCACGCAGCGCACCCAGTACCGCGGCCACGAGCGCTTCACGTCCGGCGAGGTTGGCAAGATCGATGTGACACGCCCTGGTGCCGCGCGAACACGCGAGAGCTGCAGCGGCTTCCAGAGCGAGGTGCGACTTGCCGACCCCGCCCGTGCCCACCACCGTCACGAGCAATTCCCGCTCGATCAGGCTCCGAAGCTCCGCGGTTTCGCTTTCGCGGCCAATCAACGGCAATTTGCGCGGCACGGAAGCGGGAACGGGCACGGGCACGGCATCCCAGGCCGATGCGCGCGTGCCGTCGGCGGGCGGCGCGAACCGGTATCCCCTGCCCGCCTCGGTCCGGATCCAGCCGTACTTGCCGCCGAACAGCTTGCGCAGCGTCGAAACGTGGACCTGAATGTTATTCTCGACGACGATCGTGTTCGGCCACACGGTACGCATGATCTCGTCCTTTGTGACCAACCCTCCCTCGGCACCGATGAGAAGTTCCAGGATCTCGAACGCCCGCACGCCGATATGCACAGGCTGGCCATCGGCGAACACTTGACGGCATTCGAGAGAGACCGTCACTCGACCAAAATTGAGCATTTCGCACTCTCTCCACACGTCCGCCGGTGCCTTTCGGCACGGCCAACCTGCCAGATTCAACTGCCGCGTTCATGATTCGGCGGCAATGCGGCAGGGCTTGAACGTATGCTAGTGTGCGAACGCAATCCGAACCATTATCCATAGGTCTAAGATCCCTTCGACCCATGTCGTCGAGCCGCGCCGGCCGGGCGCAGCCCGACCCTTCACGCGGCGCGCTGGCCTCAGCGCGCTAGCGTCAACTTTACGGTCAGCCCAGGATGGCAGTCCTCGAGTCGAAGTTCGCCGCGATGCAACGTCGCGACTCCTTTGACGAGGGCCAGCCCCAACCCCACGCCAGGGGTCCCGCGGCTGGCGTCACCGCGGTAGAACCGTTCGGTTACCTTATCTTTTTCGGCATCGGGAACGCCTGGCCCGTCGTCGCTCACGCTCGCCTCGATCACGCCGTCATAGTCGCGTACCGCGACATCGACGCGTGTGCGCGCAAACTTCAGTGCGTTGTCGATCAGATTGCCGATCGCCTGCGCGACCAGCAAAGGGTCCACCAACGCGGGCAGACTGTCCGGGCAATGCAGCGACAGGGTGAGAGAGCGCAGTTCCGCCAGCGGCTGATAGAACTCCACGGCTTCCGAAACGATATGGGCCACGTCGCTGGGCAAAAATCCGGAGTTACGCAGTCCCGCATCGATTTCAGCGAGCCGCAAAAGCGCGTTGAAGATGCCGATGACACGATCGATGTCAGCCAATGCGCTTTCAAACCGCTCCAGCGTTTCGACATCGACCTTCTTCTTCAGGTCGAGGATCATCACCTCCATCCTCGAACGGAACTCGGTCAACGGGGTTCGCAAATCGTGAGCGATGGCATTCGACGTGTTGCGAACGCTATGGATCATCTCGATCAGCGCTTCCTGCGCGGCTTCGCGGCTGCGCACTTCTTCCTGGAGGCGCGCGTTCTGCTCTTTGAGGGCTTTTTGCAGCCGCCCCAGCTTCAGGTGTGTTTTTACCCTTGCGAGCAATTCCGCCATTTGCAGCGGCTTGGTCACATAGTCGACTGCGCCGACGTCGAAGCCGGACGTCTTGTCCTCCGTCTGGGAAAGCGACGTCATGAAGATGACCGGAATCTCACTGGTCTGCGGATTTGCCTTCAATCTCCGACACACCTCGAAGCCATCCACGCCGGGCATCATGACATCGAGCAAGATCAGATCCGGGCACACGAGTTCGGCCCGCCTGAGCGCCTCTTCTCCATCACGGGCAATCGAGACCCACAGGTCGTTGCTTTCCAGAAAGTCAACCACGAGGCCCAGATTCGACGCCATATCGTCGACCACCAGCACGAGCGGCGGATTGTTATTGGATCTATATGGCATGACCACTATTTCCCGTTCAAATGCCGCTCGATGAACGCAAGCAATTCCCGCGATTCGAAGCTTTCCGCGAGCTTGCGCACCCTTAGGGCAAATGCCTCATAACGTCTATCGATTTCCAGCAGTGAGTCGGCGTGCCTCATGACGTCGCGCATCTGGCCTCGCAACGCCATGCGATGCAGAACCTCGATGGCCTCCTGCGCTGGAACGATCAGCGTAGCGGACGCGTCGGGATGACCAGGACACGCCGCGACCGGCGCCGAATCACCCGGCCCGCACGCGGCCTCCGCGAACGGGTTCCCCGGTAGCACCGACGCGAGCGCACGATTTCCGCTGTCGCGCGCCATCGTTTCGACCGCAGCGTCGATGTCTTGCCGTGTGGTGCCGCTCGTGTCATCGGCGTCGCGCGCCATTGCATTTGAGTCTCGCACGGCAAGATCGAACCAGAACCGGCTTCCTCTTCCGTGTTCACTTTCCACATGAATCTCGCTGCCCATGAGTCGAACCAGATGCTGGCTGATGGCCAGCCCCAGGCCCACACCCGCGCTGCGCCGCTCGCTATCGCCGGCCTGCTCGAACGGTTGAAAGATGCGCTCGATATGATCGGGTTTGATGCCGATTCCGGTGTCCCGTACCTCGAAGCGCACGTTATCGGCGCGCCCCTGTCCGACCATGAATGCAACTTCTCCGTGGTCCGTAAATTTCACCGCGTTCGAAAGCAGGTTGAGCAATACCTGGCGCAAGCGCTTTTCGTCAGCGCGGATCACCTTCGGCAGCCCAGGCGCAATCATGCAGGTCTGCGTGAGGCCTTTCTCGCGGGCAGGCACGCTGATCAGCTCGGCAAGCATTTCCAGAAACGGTGCAAGCAACACGTCACCCGGCTGCAGTTCGATTCTGCCGGCGCCAATGCGGGCGAACTCCAGCAGGTCGTTGATCAGCGTCAGCAGGTGAGTCCCGCTTTGCTCGATGACCAACACACGCGATCTCTGCTGCGTTCCTAGCGCCTCGTCGCGGCGCAGGATCTGCGCGTAGCCGAGGATGCCGTTCAGCGGCGTTCTGAGTTCGTGGCTGATGTTGGCGAGGAATTGATCCTTTGCCTTGTTCGCCGCTTCGGCCTCGTCTCGTGCGATCAGCACCGTCGCCTCGAGCGCCTTGCGCTCGGTAATGTCGATCAGCGTGCCGCTCAGGCAGAGCGAACAGCTTGCCGAATTGCGCTGTGTGCCGCGCGTGAGCACCCAACGGCATGAGCCATCGCGATGAAGCAGGCGGTGCTCGATCTCGATCGCATCGCTGGAATCCCTGTTCTGACTGGTGAACATCTCGGCAACCCGGCGCCGGTCGTCAGGGTGAACGATCGCCATGAATCCGTCGAAACTGTCGGGGCAGGCATCGTCGCCATAGCCTAGCCACTCCCGGATATTCCAGCTGCGCAATGACCAGTGACGCTCATCAACGCCTGCCAGTTCGAGTTCCCATGCGCCGACGTTCGACCCGCGCATGGCCGCGCCAAGACGCTCGTTGGTTTCGCGCAGGATTTCCGCCTGGGCCGCGCGCCGTGTCTCGGTCACGTCGCGAATCACGAGCACCACGCCGACGACCTGACCGGCATCGTCGACAATGGGCGTGCGCCGGTTTTCAACCGGCACTTCACGCCCGTGTCTGCCAATCAGTCTGGTTCGTGCCGGCAGATCGACCGGCGCCCCCTTGCGCAGCACCGCGGTGCCGACATCGCTCAATGGCGTGTTCGTATCCTCGTCGACCAGCACCAGAACATTCGCGAGAGGTTGCCCCTGCGCCTGTTCTCGCGACCATCCGGTCAACGCTTCGGCCACGGGATTGAACAGCGTAATGAGCGAATCGCAGTCCGTCGCGATCACGCCGTCACCGATACTGGCAAGCGTGACCGCGTAACGCTGCTCGCTCTCGCGCAGGCGGCGCTCAGCGGCATGCTTGTACAGCGCCATTTCGACGACGGTGCGCAGTTGCTGGTCGTCGAATGGCTTCAGGACATAACCGAACGGCTCGGTCACCGTCGCGCGCCGCACCGTCTCTTCGTCTGCGTACGCCGTGAGGAACACCACCGGCAGATTGAGCGCTTCGCGCAAGCGTCGGGCCGTATCGATACCGTCCAGCTCTCCCTCGAGCTGAACATCCATGAGTACGAGGTCCAGCGGCGTTTGCATGGCGACCGCTAGCGCCTCCTCGCCGCTCGCGCAGTTGCCTGCAACCGCATGACCGCAGCGCGTCAACTGTTGCGCGATGTCGCGTGCGACCACCCGATCGTCTTCCACAATGAGGATGCGCGCCGGCGCCATGATCAAGCCCGCCTGTTAGAGAGTGAAGTGAATGACGAAGCTCGTGCCCGTATCGCGACCGATCTGTAGCGAGGCATGCAGCTGGCGCGAAAGGTCGGAAACGAGCTGCAACCCGAGAGAATCCGCCTCTTCGATAGAAAAATCGGTCGACAGCCCAATGCCGTCGTCCGACACGCTCAGCCGGCACCTGCGCTCATCGTCCGACGCCAGCTCGACGCGCAAGCGCCCGTGCCGCCCGTCCGGAAAGGCGTGCTTGAGTGCGTTCGACACCAGCTCGTTGACGATCATCCCGCAAGCCACGGCCCGATTCATGTCGAGTTGCACGTCGTCGACGAGCACGTCGAGCGAGACGTTCAACCGGCTCAATTCATAGGCGCGCGAGAGATGCGCGCACAGATTCCGGATGTGCGACGCCATATCGATGCGCGCAAAATTGCCGGCCCGATAGAGATTCTCGTGAACCATCGCCATCGAGCGTACCCGGTTCCTGCTGTCGAGCAGGAGTTCCGCTGTCGAGCGGTCGTCCGTGCGTCCGGCCTGAAGGTTGAGCAGGCTGCTGATCAACTGCAGGTTGTTCTTGACCCGGTGATGCACCTCGTGCAGCAGAGCGTCTTTTTCGTCGAGCAGCGCTTCGATTTCCTCCAGGCTGGCATTTTCGATCGATATCGCCGCCTGCGAAGCGAGCAGCCTGAGCACAGCCATGCGCGAGGGCGTAAAAGCGCCGGGCGCGAGTTCGTTCTCGAGGTACAGAGCGCCGATCACCCGGGCCTGCTTGACGAGCGGCAGGGACAGCACCGAGCGAGCCTGCCGGCCGTCGAAGTACTCATCCGACGCGAACGGATTCTCCACTGCGGCATCATCCACCAGCACCGGTTCGCGCGTACGAAGGCTGTGATGGAGCATCGCGAGCGGCACCTCCTTGAAAGATGCGGCCCGGCGCTCTACGTTGACCGTGCTGCCCTCCCGGATTGCCGTGGCCTCCGCTTCGACGCAAAGCTGCTCCGCGTGCGGCAGGATCAACAACGCGCGCCTCGCGCCCGCGTGCTCGAGCACGATCGACATCAGCGTATGCATCAGACGCTCCAGGGCCCGCTCGCTCGAAATCGCCTGCGACGCCTTGACGACCGTCTCCACCTCCAGTTGATTCGCCACCGCTCCGCTCTGTGGACTCCCGATGCCCTGCGCCGCGAGCTCGGGGTATCGAGCCTCGAGCGACCTGACTTTCGCCATTGCCCCCCAGTTCAACCAGGCCAGCCTCGCGTTGCGCAAGTAGACCGCGCCGATCGCTGCAAACCCGCGTTCCATGTAGAACCGGCCAGCGACTTCATTGGCGAGGCCTTCGACATGCGGCAGGCGTTGCTCGCGAGCACTCTCGATCGCACGCTCGTACAAGCGCATTGCCTCGAACTCGCGGCCCTCCGTACGAGCGATTTCGGCCTCGACCAGCGCGGCGCGCGAAGCGAAGTTCGAGGGACTGTGACTGGCCCAGTCGCGCAACTTGTCGACATGGTCGGCGAGAGCCGCCAGGTTGGCAACCCGCTCGCCGGGCGCCAAGGTGTCGTGCGATTGCAGACGCGCCAGCGCGGAAAAGAAATGGTATTCCGCCAGTTCGAAGTGGCCCGACGAAGTCCACAGCAATGGCGAGGCCCTGTTTGCCGCCGCGAGCGCACCTGCGATATCGCCCGCGAAATAACGCGCCTCCAGCTGCCGTATCCAGTACCAGCACGCTGCTATGGCGAGCGCCGGATCGTCTTCGAGATGCTGCTCGAGGCTCGCCTCGTCCGCATAGTCCGCTTCGGCCGAGCCGAGCCAGGGCGCCGATCCACGCAGCCCGCGAATCAGGGACAACTGCGCGGTCATGATGTCGACGATCAGCCCGAACCCGGCCGCGCGAACGATGCGCAGACGCTCGACGGCCTGATCCTCGACCTCGGCCAGCGCGTCGCCGGCCGCAAGCAGACTCGTGACGAGACAGCAGCTGCTGAAGCCGACGTACGTGAGATCGCCGCTTTGCGTCGCGGCTTCAAAGGCACGCCGCAGCAGCGGGAGTCCCGCGCGCATGGGTTGCGTCCATGGCATCACGTGATAGGCGAAGCACATGTACACGCGCGCCCTGAACCGGCCAAGGCCCCTCTCGTCGACGAGCGAAAGTCCCAGTCTGCCGAACTCGAAGCCCGCGCGGTAATCGCCGAAAA
This sequence comes from Burkholderia sp. JPY481, assembly GCF_038900515.1. Taxonomy (NCBI): domain Bacteria; kingdom Pseudomonadati; phylum Pseudomonadota; class Betaproteobacteria; order Burkholderiales; family Burkholderiaceae; genus Burkholderia; species Burkholderia sp. JPY481. The sequence goes on along the minus strand of NZ_JAYMRT010000018.1, from coordinate 65,812 downwards.
TCGGGCCCGCCACCATACCAAGATAGGCAAAGCCCAGCGAGGAAGCGTCGGCGTTCCCATGACGGATGCTCAGGTTCGCCATGCGGCACAGCACCAGACAAACCAGGTTCTCGTCAGTAAAGAACGCGGGGGGCAAGACCGCGGTCAACACATCGAGTGTCGCCTCCAACGCCTCGTCCTCGAGCAAAGGGAGGTCGATCAGGGCCGAAATCGGTCTTTGCCCGATCTGGCCGAGCAGCGTCGCAAACTCCGCTTTGGCCGCCTCGCGGGCAGGATGCGCGACCCAATCGATGCCGACATCACGCAGATAGTCGAGGCAGATATCGATGGCGGCCGGCATCCGATCGAGCGCCGTATGCAGCGTGACGCGCAGAAACGCCACCGCAGCCTTGTCGGGCACCTTATTCGCTTGGGCAGCAAGAGCGCACAGGCGCGCGTCGGCACCCTCGGCGTTTCCGGTCAGGAATTCGCATTCTGCGCGAAGCAGCTCGAGCGAAAATTTTTCGCCATAGTGCGTGTCCCACGCCCCGCTACCGAAAATATCGCTGCCAAGCGCCAGATACGTGAGCGCGGAACCGTAGGCAGCCGACGCCCTCGCACGGCGTCCGGCGCGCAGATTAAGTCCGGCCACGCGGGTGCGCACCTCGACATCGTCGATCGCATCGATCGCGCGATTGTATTGATTGACGATTTCGAAAATATTCCGTTCTACGTCAGGGTCACTGTCGCCGCCATCCAGCATCGCGCCGATGCGCAGATGCGCCCTCGCTCTATCCGCCTCCGCAATGAGCGCGTAGGCGGTCTCCTGAATCCTGTCGTGTACGAAAGCGTAGCCATCGGTCAATCGATAGACGATACCCTGTGAGGCAGCTTCCGCCAGCACGGCCTCGACTGTCTCGCTCGACTCGCCACTCACGCGTGCGAGAACCGAAGTGGAAACACTGGCGCCGAGACAGGCGAAGTCGGCAAGCGCTCGTCGAGTCGAGCTGGACAGACGACCCAGTCTATCGACCATCAGGTCAACGACGCTGTCGGGAAACCCTCTGCTTGCGATTTGATCCGCATTCCACGCCCACTCGCGACGTGCCCGGTCGAAGCTGAGAAAGCCTTCGTCTGCCAGAACACGAAGGAACTGGACGGCGAAGAACGGATTTCCCCCCGTCTTTTCAAACATGACTTGCGCGAGTTGCGCCGTGTGTGGCGTGCTGCTGTGGGTCGCGTCGCGCACGAGACGCGCCACCTCGCTCACACCAAGAGGGGCCAATAACAATTCATGAACAGGAACCCGCCCCGCGCGAATGGTCCTGACAACATCCGCCAAGGCATGCGTGGGCCCTACTTCGTTGTCACGAAAGGCCCCAATGAGCATCAGGTGCTGGATGTCCGGTGCCTTGCCCAGTGCCTCGAGCACCGAGATCGTGCCGGAATCGAGCCATTGGAGATCGTCGAGGAACAGCACCAGCGGTTGTGCCGGAAAGGCGAAGGCACCGATGAATCGCGTCAACACCGCGACGAACCGCTTCTGGGCGTCCTGTGGCGGAAGCTCCGCCACGGCGGGCTGAGGACCGACGACACGTTCGAGCTCGGGGATCAGATCGAGGATCAGTTGCCCGTGAGAACCGAGCGCATCCTGAAGATGCTTTCGCCACCTGGCGATGTCGGGCTCCCCCTCCTCCAGGACCTGTTCTACGAGCACCTGCATGCACCGTGCGATCGTCGCGTACGGAATGTCCCGCTTGAACTGATCGAATTTGCCCGAGGCAAACCGGCTGCCCGAACAGACAATCATCTGATGGAATTCTTCGACCAACGACGATTTGCCGATCCCCGAATAGCCGGATATGAGAACGAATTCCGTGAGACGACTGTGAGCGACCCGGTCCAAAACGGCGCGCAACGCTCGTATTTCCTTTTCTCGCCCATACAGGCGCTCAGGAATCAGCAATCTGTTGTCCGCCGCGCCAGGTAAGAATGGTTCGATGCGCCCACCGCGCCGCAATTGCTCGACACATAGCCGCAAGTCGTGCTCCACCCCGCGCGCTGTCTGGTAGCGGTCCTCGGCGGCTTTTGCGAGCAGGCGCTCGACGATCGCGGCTAGCGGAGCGGGAATGTCGGCGGCACATTCCTTGAGCGAAATGGGTGTTCTCGCGGTATGGCAGTGCAGCCATTCGGCCGGCGAACTCGCCACATAAGGATATTTGCCCGTGAGCATCCAAAAGATCAGAACGCCCAGCGAATACAGATCCGAACGGCCATCGGGCCGCCGATTCACGAGGCCGGTACGCTCGGGCGCGACGTAGGGCAACGCGTCCGCATACAGCACCGGCTGGCTGATTTCCTGGCCTTCAGGAGCGGCGGCGGCAGTCATTCCAAAGCCCGTGAGCGCGACCGCCCCAGTGTTTGGGTTCACGAGCAGGTGCGCGGGGCGAAGATCGCTATGGACGAGGTCGCGTTGATGCAAGGCTTCGAGCGCGGCCGCGACATTCGCTGCGATAGAAAGAACGTGACCCAGCGCCAGGGATTGCGTTTGCATCGACGCCAGCACGCTGCCGCCTGGATCGTCGAGGAACAGCGTGATGCGTTGACGCTCCCGCAACAGGACGTCCGGTTGCGCAAAGCGGGGACTATCGAGGCGCGCGCGCAGTCCATAGGCGTTCTCGAGCAACGCCAGCGTTTGCGCGGAGGGTTGTCCAGCCGATGGCCTCACGGCCAGCCGGGTTTGCGCGGCGCCTCGCGTCCTGATGCGCGAGAGGACGAGGACACCATCGTCCCACAGCGTTTGCGTTTTCGATTCTTCGAGGTTCATGGCGGCTGCCGTATCGATACGCAGCTTCACGGAGCTTTGGAAGTCATGCGTCGGCCGACAGCATGTACCCGGCATTTCGCACGGTGCGCAAAAGAGAACGCTCAAACCCCGCATCGATCTTCTGCCGGAGCTTGCTCACATGCACGTCGATCACATTGGTCTGTGGGTCGAAGTGGTATTCCCAGATATTTTCCAGCAGCATCGTGCGCGTGACGACCTGATCGGCATGTCGCATCAGGTATTCAAGCAATTTGAACTCTCGCGGCTTCAGAGTGATCGCCTTGCCGGCCCGCGTCACCCTTCGCGAAAGCAGATCGATGCACAGGTCTCCCACCTTGAGCGTGGTCTCGAATACGTCGCTCTGCGAGCGGCGCATCAGTACCTCGAGCCTCGCCAGCACCTCGCCGAAAGCGAATGGCTTGACGACATAGTCGTCGCCGCCGGCCTTCAGGCCGCGAATGCGCTCGTCCACGGCGTCGAGGGCGCTCAGGATCAGTACCGGCACCTTGCTCCCGGTGGCCCGCAGCGCGGTCACGATACCAAGCCCATCGACTCCGCCCGGCAACATGCGGTCGAGGACGATCGCATCGTACGCGCCCTGCATGGCGAAGAACATGCCGTCGCGGCCGTTATCTGCAAAGTCGACCACGTGCCCTGCCTCCGCAAGCCCCTTCTTCAGAAAGCCGGCAACTTGCACATTGTCTTCCACTAACAAAATCTTCATCCCAGCCACTCGCGTTTCCAGTGGGTCGCAGCGCAATAGGGCACACGCAAAGCCTGGTCTTCCTTTGCATTGATCGTTTGCCTCAATTATCCGTCGAGAGCGGAGCATTGCTCTTTTGGACACCCCTTAAATTTCGTTAACGCTCCCTTAAGCGTTGAATGCATACGCGGTGCGGCATTGACATTCGCTATCGAAATGCTCTCGCGCGGCCGTAGATTAACAAAAGTTAATTTAACAATCACCGGGAGGAAAACACCGCTCACCTATCATCCGTCTCGACACTGCCGGCGCGCCAACAGTCCAGCAACGACCAACCGGCATGTGGCGCCCGGCCTCACCCCAATCAACGTCGGACGATTTAGCCATGAATCACGCGATAGCCGACTTTCGAACATTCGCTCCCCGCCCGCCAGTCATCCAGATCGGCGAATGCGACGTCGATCTCGGCGTCCGGGCGCTGCGCCGCGGCGGCAGAGTGGTGGAACTCGGTTCGCGCGCGTTCGAGTTGCTCGCTACCATCGCCTTGGCGGGTGGTCGAATCGTGTCGAAGGACGAACTCATGGATGCGGTCTGGCCCGATACGATCGTCGAGGAAAACAATATCCACGTGCAGCTTTCGGCAATCCGCAAGGCGCTGGGCCCGGATAGAAAACTGATCGTGACGGTGCCGGGGCGCGGCTATCAGCTCGTCTCGCCAGTGTCCGGCGGCACGATCGTGCATTTGCCACGCCGTCAGTGCACGCTCGCGCCTGAGCCCTATCAGGCGCGGACGAGCGAAGCGCTGCTCGGTCGGGAATCCGCGATCGCCGAAATACGCTCGATGATGGCCTCGGCACCGGTCCTGACGCTCATTGGCGCGGGCGGCATCGGTAAGACAGCTATTGCCCGGGAAATCGCGCACCAGTTCGCAAACGAGCAGGCCGTCGATGTCCACTTTGTCGAACTCGCCGCGCACAGAACGCGCCATGCGGTGATCCGTGCGTTCGTCGAGGCCTGCGGACTCCGACTGCACGACGATGAACCCGACATCCAGAGCGTCGCCAATGTGCTGGCAAGAATGCGCGGGTTGCTCGTTATCGACAACGCGGAGCACGTCGTGGAACACGTGGCCGAGATCGTCGGACTGATCGGCCAGGCCGGTCACCAGGCCATGATCCTCGTCACCAGCAGGTTCCGTCTGCGCGTATCGAGCGAAGTCGTCTATCGTGTCGGCCCGCTGGCGCTAGCTGACTCCCGCGACGACCCGCAAGCCATACTCCGCTCCCCGGCTGTCCGTCTGTTCCTGAACCGACTCAGTTCGAACGGCGTGAACGTCGATATGAATCACGATCGCCTCCGGCTCGTCGAAGAAATATGCCGCCGTCTGGAAGGCATCCCACTGGCGCTCGAACTGGCGGCGGGCCGTGCGTGTGCACTAGGCCTGCACGGCATCTGCGCAGGGCTCGACGAACCTCTGCTGTACCTCGCGGGCGGGTATCGGACCGCTCAGCCCAGACATCGGACCCTGCGGGCAGCGCTCGACTGGAGCTTCGACATGCTCGACATCAGCGAGCAGACGGTGTTCAGGCGTCTGAGCGTCTTCGGCCACGCTTTCTGCGCCGAAGCGGCGTCCCGGATCGCACGCGACGCCACTCTCCCGGCTGAAGCCGTGATGGATTGTGTCGGCGAGCTTATTGACAAGTCGCTCATCGAAGTCCAGTTCGATGGCGCGGAGGCGCGGTACTACCTGTCGGCCGCAGCTCGCGCGTATGGTCGTGAAAAGCTGCTCGCGACGGGAGAAAGCCGCACGATTTTCGAGCGGCATACCCGCCACATCGGCGAACACTCTCCGGCACTTGTCCCCGACGGCGCCGCGTTGCAGGCATTTTCTGTCGGGGCTTATGCGAGTGACGCAATGCCCGCCGTCTGACGGGCCGGCGCGACCTCAGCCGCGCCATCCTCGACTTGTTCCGCATGACGAGCGCCCAAGGCATCGATCAGTTCGAACAGTGCCTGGACATCTGCGCTTGCGCTGCCGCGATCGAAGCCGCCTGAAAGATCTTGCAGCAGGACCAGTGCATCTGCCGATTTCCCGTCCTCGTCCAGCAGCCGCGCCATCGCGGCTGTAGCACGCAGCTCCAACATCCGGGCGCCCTGCTGTTGCGATAACTGCATCGCCTCCAGGAAGCAGCCTCTTGCTTCGACGAGTGCGTCGCACCACGCATCGCCTCCCTTCGGCTCGAGCTTGGCTCGCGCTTGCGCGACGAGACCAAGCGCCCGCCATACTTCAGGCAGAAAGAACAGCTTGCTGTGCCGTCCGCAGAATGCCAACGTATCGTGCAGTCGCGCGGAAGCCTCGGCGAAGCGGCCGAGCGCGATCAGCCCCTCCGCGCACGCAACGACGAAGGGTGCAATCAGGCGCCTGAAGCCTCGTGCAATCAGCGCATCCAGCGACGCCTCGAGCACCGGCAAGCCACTTTCAATCTTTCCTTCGAGAAGATCGCAATAGCCGTCGAGACAATTGCCGTACTCACGCCAGATCGTGAAACCGTGCAGTGCCGTCTGCGAGCGCATGATCTCCAGATAGCGGCGGCCGCGCCCCAAATCGCCCGAGAGCAATGCGATCGGCACGGCGACCACGCCGAGCACATGCGTGAGCCAGGGCTCCATCGTCTCCGGCCTGATCAGGTTGACGCCCTGGTCGACGTACTCCAACGCCTCTTCGGCATCGCCCTGCAACCAGACGATGCGCGCCAGCGTGCCGTAGCAGATGGCAAGAGGATCGACGGCGAAGCTCGTGATCTGCTCCGCTTCGTCCGGGTGAACCGCGAGATGCCGCATGGCCGCTTCGATCCGGGACTTCGCAAGATCGTGCTGCCCGGAGCAGTGCTGCGCGACTGCGGCAAGCAGGCTTGTCAGCGTCTCCTGCCATGCATGACCGCGGTCCCGCGCGAAGGTCTGAAAACGCAGCGCATAATCAATTGCGTCGTGCACGTTGCCGCCGTATAGCGCGGCATTCCAGAGCCCCCAGTACGCACGAGCCTGAAAATCGTCGTTAGCGGACGAGATGGCCAGATCGAGAACCTCGTTCCAAAGTTGCGCGCAACGCCCGATCGGACCACACAGATTCGGCAACGTCGCAGCCAACGCCGCTCGAACACGCATCTCGTTCACGGCATCTATCGCTCGGGCCGGCAACTCGCTGAGCGCAGACACCGCACGTTCCGCTCGCGCGGCGCATTCCTCGATCAGGCAGCAACGCAGCAGGACGCCCGTCAACGTCGACGTCAGCTCGACGGCGAGATGCAGATCGCCAGCGGAAAATGCCCACTCGGACGCGGCACGCGCATCGTCGAGCGTCTGCCGCAGCTCGGAGGAGCCGTCCGCCAGTTGCAGCGAATACGTAGGGCCCACCCCCGCGTCGAAACGCGACGCGAAATAGCGCGCGATACGCGATGCGATTTCCTGTGTTTCGTTGTTTGCCTGAAGCATCTCGAGCGCATACGCTCGAGTCGATTCATTCATCCTGTACTCTGCGACCGGACCCTCGAGGCCGACGCTTACCATCGACTTTGCCACGAGTTCGCAGATCCCATCGATCGCGGCACCGATAGTCAAGCCCGAATCGCACGCGACGGCGCACATCGCTTCGAGCGTGAACGCACCCCCGAACATCGCGAGTCGCCGGAACAGAGCCTGAGCGCCTGGATCGAGCAGCGCGAAACTCCAGTCGAACGTGGCACGAAGCGTCTGATGGCGTGGCAACGCGGTGCGATAGCCGCCCGTCAGGATCGACATCTGGGCGTCGAGGCGCTGATAGACGCCTTTGATACCGAATGAAAAGACGCGACCTGCCGCCAGTTCGATTGCCAGCGGCATACCGTCGAGCCGACGGCATATGTCGCCAGCCATCAACGTTTCTGTTTTGTCCAAGCTGGGCTTTCCCCCTAGCGCCCTTACGCGCGCGAGGAAAAGGTGGACTGCAGACTGCGCAAGGACCTCCTGTTCGGAGGCGTCGCGCGCGGGCACGCTGAGAGGTTCAATGCGAATGGTCCTTTCCCGTGGAATATGCAATGGCTCCCGACTCGTGACCAGAACGCGCAACGCAGGGTTACCGTCCGTCAGCGCTTCGACGATCTCGGCCACGTGAGCAATCGCGTGCTCGGCGTTGTCGAGAACCAGCGTCCGGGGATGGTCCGCGAGCATCGCCGCGATCATGTGGACGCAAGGAACGTCGCCGTCGGAAGACAGGTGACAGCTTTGCGCGATGGACGCGAGGATCGACTGCCTTTCCGTCAGTCCCGCCAGTTCGACGAAACAGACAAGCTCGGAGTGCCCTTCGGCAATCTGGTGCGCGATAGCGATCGACAGCGTCGTCTTTCCGATACCGCCAGCGCCAGTCAGCGTCAGAACGGGTGCCGAATCGAAGGCTGCGCGAATCCGCGCGATGTCCGCATCGCGGCCGATCAATCCTGTTGCCAACGGCGGCAACGTGCACAGTGTGTCGCTTGGCGCAGCGCTTTCGGACGGCAGCGATGCAGCCGGATGCTGGATCAGCCGATAACCTCGGCCCGGCACAGTGACGATGCAGTCACGATCTTCACCGAGCGCTTTGCGCAGCGCCGAAAGGTGCACCTTGAGGTTGTTCTCCTCGACGACCGTATCCGGCCAGACGGCGCTCATCAGTTCGTCTTTCGCGACGAGCCGTCCGTTGGAGCAGGCGAGGAACGCGAGAATTTCGAATGCGCGTGACCCGACGTGCAGGACCTCGTCGCCCTTGCGTACCATGCGCCTACTTATGTCGACTTCAACGTGGCCGAATTTGATCATGATGCTGCGACGTCAATGGATATCAATAGCGACGCACGTGCCGATGGCGGGCTCGACATACCCTCAAAGCTCCCCCCACACGAATAAATCTGACTCTCGTCAGTCAGACCGTATTGCTCGCGGTCACGCGCCTTGAATGATGCCCCGCCCGCGAAACGATTTCTTGAAGATTCTTACCCAGTGTTGCACAGATTAGCTCGGTTCGCGGGGTGATGCATTAGACGCGCACGCGTTCTGCCGCATTGGATGCAATCGGTACCTGGCAGCCGTCGCGACTAGCGACGGAATATATAACTAAAACGAAATATAAACGAAAGCTATACGAAATTATTTGATTTACTTGCCCTTCGGTGGATGCGTGTCATCCGGCCTGACATCACACAACGCATCAAAGCAGGCCGCCATGGCCGTTGCGTGTGCGCTACCGCGTCCGACGTCAAAACTCGATGTATCGCATGTCGAGGATTGATCTTTCCCGACTCGCATCGCAGGCAGCAGCGTTGCTTGCCCATCTCCCGAGGGACCACGGAGCATGGGAGCCGGATTCCACATACGGGCGCAATCTCGAGATTCTGATCGAGCGATTGTCGAACGGCGACGCCGTTTCGACGCAGTTCGGCACGCTGCTGCGCGATGCGCTCGCCCGTCCGCACGAACTGGCCTCCATTCTGGCTGAGACCGGTCTGTTGCTCACCACGATTTCGCCCGCAAACTACTCATGCCGGCCAAGTCGCAATTGACAGCCTCGATGGCCGCGCTTGAACGAGTGAGAGACGTTGGCACTGTTGCGACGATCGGCCGATACGGGTCGTGAGTGCGCGTTGGCGACCGGCCGCTGTCGGGAAGCGAAATACCAATGACCGGTTTACGGCGATGAGTTCGAAGCGCGGATGGACTCAGCCCGACCCGGAGCGGCCTCTCATCACATGGTCATCGAGCGACCGTTGAGCGCGGCACCTTGGTCATTCGGCCGAGTGCGGATGATCTTGCGCTGTCCATCGCATACAATCCCATGTCCAAACCGCAAACAAATATGATGCGCAGGCCATCCGTCATCGCAGGAATCGCGTACGTCCAGTTGTTGACTGCTGTACACATACTCAAGGCATTCGATAGCCCGTATATCAATCGAGTCCCGTTATACATTGGTTCGCCGCTCTCTGTGCATGCGCAATGGACCTACATGGCCAGTCTGTTGCCGGTCGCTGTCGTTGTTGGTGTGGGCTTGGTCCACGGCAAGTCTTGGGTACGCTGGATTCTCGCGGCGACTATTCTCGCCACTGCGGCTATCACCATCCCCGTACAAAATGCTCAAGGCATCTATTCATACGTACTCGCCCTACTGATAGGTTCCACAATTCTGGCGCTGCTTTTCCTTGCTCCTTCGGCAAGGACATATTTTGCTCATCCACGAGCCGCGAAGCGATCGCTCTCGGTGCGAGACCTCTTCGCGCGAGCGATGTTTGCCTTTTGCGCCGTGAACACGTCCTTCATCCTCGCAGATCGCTTCGCCGGTAAGGTTGAACTTGCAACAGCCATTGCCGTGCTCGCCAGTCTTTCATTGCCGGCCCTCGTGCTGGGAATTGTCGCCCGTTGGCATGTCACGACGGCTTGCCGTGAAGCTGCAACGGTCCTGCTATCGACGGCACTGTTCCTTGCTTGCCGGTTTTTGCTTGTCGCTACTTACGTTCACGTTAGTAATCTGACGGCTTTTCCGGAAGCTATGCGGATAGACAGTGTAATTCTCACATCCGTGATTGCTGTGCTGGGGCTATTGCTTTCGAGGTTGTCAGTACATCGGGCGTCTCGGCCGCAGCCGCTCACCGCCGGCGAGTCGTGAGACGGAACTCTCGGGCGACGAAGTTGGCGGAGAGGCGGCATAACGGCGTGTAGCATTTCAAACAGAATGGCGATGAATACGCTTCCTCTTCCAGCTGAAGCGTGCGAGTGGCGCCGATAAAGCCGTTGGCCAGGTGGCGCGCTATATGCGCTGGGTGACAACATGTATCGCAGCTGGCAAACTGGTTCATGGCGTGATAGTTGCGCGTGAGATTGGCCAGAACCTGCGATATGCGATGCTGGCGGTCCCTAGGCTTATGGTCTACGAGTACAAGGTGGTATTTAGTCTGGACCGGGTAGATGGGCCCGATGTTAGTGCGCGGACTGTGTGATCGGTTGGCCGACTGGCCATGTTGCTTGACGCTATCTAGTAGGGCGACCACCACCGATTGGAATCGGCAACGGCTAATCAACTGGGCCGTCGACATTGGACCGCATACCGCGGCGGTCATCGAACATCTCCTTGGCGGCGGTCTGGCGATCGAATTGCAGTCGCAGGTCAAGCGAATAGGTTTGCTCCTCGTGGCAGCTTCGCGATTTGGTGAATGGGATGCCTGCAGCGTTGGTAATCAACGAGCGCTGGAACGAAAGACGTGGCTTACGTGAGAAAACGAATGGGTCATATCGACCCGTTGCGGCCCTTCCGCCTGACGCCGGGCTAAGGGCCGCTTTCGACGTGCACCGGTCATAGTCACACGCGCCTCCAGAACCGGGGATACGGCCCAGGCATTTTCTGCCTTTCGGCGTCGCGTCCTCAACGGCTCGACCCTGTCCTCGCTTTGAGCAAATGCGAGTTATGGCTTAAAGGCGAGCTGTGGCCAGGCAGCCGCGAATGCGTCTATTCCTCGCTGCCGCCGCTGTCCGATGACGTTGGCGACAATCCTGTCGTTGCATACGGGTGCTCAGCCATTAGACGATGCATCGTTCCCCTTCCTCTAGTTAAACATTTCCGGCCGCAAGTCGCTTACCTCGATGATCACATCGGCCGGCAGATTGGCCCGGCGCGCTGCGGCGCGGATGGCGTCGGCGCTGGGCGCCTCATACAGGCAATAAGTCTTCTTCTTGTCCGCGCTGAGAAACGAAAAGAGCCACTCGACGCCTTCCTCGTCGTTGATTCTCTTCACGGTTGCAGCACTTTCGCCCGTGACCTCGAGTTGTTCTGCAAAATTACGTTCAATCATAAACCGCGGCATATGATTCTCCTTGAGTAGCGACTGCACATTGCCCGTCAAACTGTGCGATAGCCTGTGCTAACTTTTGAGCCCTGTTCTTGCCTGCGCGCCACGAATACGCTCGACGAGTGCGAACATCTTAAGTTTTTTGGCTGCGGCGGCTGCCATCGAGAGCAGATCTTGCGCACGTGCTCTATCTCTAATGCCATTGCGTGCCGCCAGCATGAGCGCGTATTCGTGCCGGCTGTGCGCGAGCCAAGGCCATGCTCGCAAGCGCTCGTCCATGCGCAACGCGTATTCGAAATGCTGTTCGGCGGCTGACCAGTCGCCCAGAGCACGGGCCAATATGCCCAGAAACCGTGCCGCAGAGCCGCAGCAGAGCGTAAAGACTGGAACCGTGACGACCTGATCCTGGAACGGCAGAAGAAGGGCATAAATATGTTTGGCATGTTCGACGTCCCGCAGGCGGGCAGCAACCTCCGCCAGATATGTCAATGTGACGAGTCGCTTGCTGTCCACGGGGATGCTGTATTCGGATTGCGCAAGCCGGACGAGATTGTCGCGGGCCTGCGCCTCGAAGCCGAGATCACTGCAGATCAACATGAATCCCGGCCGCCACGTAGCGTCCTCGGAATGCTCGTCGACAAACCGCTTGAATATGGGCGCGACCTCGGCGAGCCGGCCCTGTTCGCGACGTATCGCGAACATCTGCATGCCGTAGACACCCGTAGCGAGATTCGCGTCGGCGTTCTGCGCCATCCGCAACGAGTCCCGCGTCTTTTGCTCCGCCTCGGCGAAGTCACCGACGAGTATGGCCCGCATCGCCTGCGCCCCCGTCACGCACCACTTGTCGACGAAGTGCTGTCCGCTGGCGGCGATCTGCCGATACCGTTCCAGCGCGCTCTCGAAACGGTCCACCTCGCCAATTTCCAGGTAGCCGGCAAGACATCGGGCGCATGCATGACCGATGGTTTGCGCATCGCCGAGATCTTCCGCCATCTGCCTCAACTCCAGCAACACGCTTTCACGCTCCAGAAACCTGTTCGCGGGTAAGGGGAGAGCCCCGACATGCATCAACTCGCACGCCAATGCATCGAACAGGCTTGGCAGATCGTTCAGGCGTCTGGCGAGGGCGACGGCCTCTTGGGCAAATTCACTACTTTGTTCGCGTGCACCCGTCATATGAACGGTGCGAACGAGGCGACTCAACAGGCGGCAACGCTCGACCGATTCCTCGGTGCCGACCAGGGCGAGGGCCTCTTCCAGCAACGAAAGCGATGCATCGCCGGAACCTTCGAGGAAGGTCTCGGCGGTGTCGAACTCCAACGCTGCCTGCACGAGATACGATGTGAGCCTCCGTTCGCGCGCAATTCGCGCGGCCTCGCGGAAGGTCGCAATCGCCTCGCGTTGGGCCAGTCTGAACTCTGCCCTGCCTCTTGTCAGCAGCAGAGGCAGCAGGTGAGCGGCCCGATCCGGCTCGCTGTAGGAGCATCGGTTGACCAGTTCAAGTCCGCGCTGCACATGGGCGATCGCCTCATCGTAGGCGGCACCCGCAAGCGCCCGTTCTCCGGCACGCTGCCAATAGCCAATCGCGCGATCCGGCAGGTCGGCCGCGGAGAAGTTATGAGCGATCAATTCGGGTTGCCGCTCGACGATGTCCGGATAGTGTTCTTCGAGAGCAGCGCCGATTAGCGCGTGGAAGTGGCGGCGACGCGCAAGCAGCAGGGATTGGTATGCGATCTCCTGGATCAATGCATGCCGGAACAAAAAGGCGTCTCCTTCACCGAGTTTCCCTGAAGCAGGAACAATGATTTCGGCTGCAATCAGGCGGTCGAGCGACTCCTGCAGTTCGTCCTCTGACCTCGAAGCAATCAGGCCAAGCAACGTCCTGCCGAACTCACGTCCCACGGTGGCCGCGACCTGCGCAGTTTCCTTGACGGCTGGCTCCAGTCGGTCGAGCCTCGACAGCAGCGAGCCCTGCAGCGTGTCCGGAATTGCGATCGTCTGCGGCGTGCCTTTCAACTCGTAGCTGACGCCGGCATCCAGCAACAGATCGCCCTGGAGAACGGCCTTGGTCAGTTCCTCGACAAATAGCGGCACGCCGTCCGTCTTGGAGACGATCTGATCGAGCATGATATCCGGCAGCCGCTTGCCACCCGTCAGCCGCTCGACCATCGCAACGCAATCGCGGCGCGATAACCGATCGAGACTGAGTTGTACGAGATGAGGGTAACTCCACCCCGGTTCAAACTCGGGCCGCGCCGTGATAAGTACCATTAACCGGGCGGCCAGCAGCCGTTCAACCACGAGCCGAACGAACTCGAGGGATGACGGATCGATCCAGTGCGCGTCTTCGACAACGAAAAGAACCGGCTGAACGCGCGTCATCGTTTCGAGTACGGCCACCAGCACGTCCAGCGTCCGGCGCTTGAAGGAGGGAGAAGATGTGTCAATTGGCGGATGGCGCGCGCCTGTCTGAATCCCAAGCAAGTTCGTAAGTACCAGGAGTGCCTCGTCGACATCGACCCCAAGTCTTGCGATTCCGGCCTCTATCCGTTCCGTTTCCGACGCATCTGACGTGTCGGCCCCGACGCCAAAAGTGCGCTGTAGCCAGCGCTGTACCGGCCAAAATGGGCTGTTGCGATAGTACGTGGAACAGTGAAGCGAAACGATCACATGCGAGTCGTCACTGATGCCGTCGCAGAGCGCGCGCAGCACACGAGATTTTCCGATTCCCGGCTCGCCGGTCAGCAGCACGCAGCGCATTTCGCCATCGACGCTTTGCTTCCAGCGCCGCCAGATCATCTCGAGTTCCGCAGCCCGACCAATGAGCGGCGTCATCCCATGGACGGCTCTGATTTCGAAGCGGTCGATCATGTCCGCTTGCGCCAGCACACGTTGGACCCTGACCGGATTAGTGACCCCTTTCAGTTCGCGCCAGCCAAGGTCTTCAAGCTTGAATGACCCATCGATCAGATGTTGGGCGGCCGGACCCACGACGACCGCATCGGGCGGAGCGAGCGACTGCAGCCTTGCTGCGATGATTGGCGCCTCCCCGACGATTGCCTGGTGATCCAGCGAAGATCCAGCGCCAATCGCGCCGGCGACGACAAGTCCCGTTTCGATCCCGATCCGCATATGCAGACGCACGCCATACTCGGTTTCGATGAGATCGTTGGCATCGCGAAGCGCCGTGGTGGCAGCGAGCGCGGCGAGTACCGCACGTATGGCATCGTCTTCGTGCGCACCCGGATAGCCGAAATAGACGAGCAGCCCGTCGCCGATATAAAGCGCGATGTGACCTTCATGAGCTTCGATTGCCCGCGCACAGGCTTGATGGTAGACCCCTAGCAAACGTCGCATATCCTCTGGATCGAAGCGCTCCGCCAGCGCTGTCGAATCGATGAGGTCGATGAACATTACTGTGATTTGACGCCTCTCGGCCTCGATGGCTGGGGATGCAGGCGACGATGGCGGGTCTCGGCATTCCCATACCCGCTCAAGCGAATGTGCGTGGGCTTCGTTTAGCGCTGCAAGTCCTTTTGCGAGCCGCTTGCGGTCGCCAAGCGTAAGGCCTAGTTCCTTCAGGTCACCGTCGGAAAGATCGCTGAGCACATCCCAGTCGATTCCTTGGGAGGTGAACTTCGCAGTGTGGGCGCCGAGGCCAATCTGCGCTAACCATGTCGTCAGATCGTCGGTCATTGCTGGATCTCTGGAGGCCCCATCCACCGTCATCATCGGCGTGGTAGCCTGTCCACGCCGCTTCGCGCCTCTTTCCCATGAGTGTCGGGACAGGCGCATGCGATGGGTTTTATTAAGTAGGCGCGACGAACATTGCGGGTTGATGACCCGGTATCGAGGACTCACATGTCCGGTCCGCGACCGACTTCCTGCATGCGTAACCGCTCTATTGTTATAGTGCTTCTTCGTGTTAAGACAATCGAATGCCCGGTGACTTGGGCAGAGCCGACGTCTGAACGTCCAAGTGTCCGGACAAGCGATTGATGCTACGTGGCCGAACACGGAAGTTCACAGCCGGCCGATGCTTGGATCGGCCCACTTGGTCGGTGAACGTCCATATCCGACCCGAGGCGGTCCGCGGAGTCCGCTCTGCATCAATGGCAAGTTTCGAGGGGCGGACATTCGTCGGACGATGTCCTTATACGAGCAATCAGCCTTAAACCTGCGAATCTGGATGCAGAGAGCAGTCGGGAGAGATTTTTTGTTCAAGGTTTACGCGAGATGCCGGTCGATACTTCGTTGGATGGCGCTCTCGGGAGACATGCACTTCTCAAGCAATGAGCAAGTGATTTGGCCACCTAGACAAAGCGACAACTTCGCCTCGGGCGTGGCGCCCGCCACCAATGCACTCTGCGCACGTGGATCGGGCTGGTCCAACCTGTCTCGCCATCACATTGAAATCAACCTTAGTAACCTACCAGTGCCTCGACGCTTCAGAGACAAAACTTCTAAATGGGTCTATTGCTTACGTGATGCACTTCGTACGACGTCCCGTGAGCGAGGATCGCCCAGGCAGTTCGTGCCATTTCGTTTGAAGGCTACCGCCACTACATTTGCTGGGCGTCTCATCTGCATCGCCTTTTTCCAAGCGGTTGGTACCTTGGCGTGACACAGCACAGACCGCGCCCCATGTATCAACAACGTACGCAGGTACGGGTCGCCACGCCTCGATTCACCGCATGGAGCAACCGGGATCGGCTTCTGGGCCGGCCCCGACGATCGTGCCGGAAAGCTCCAGGCCGAGAATGCGCGGCGCGCCAGCGGCGGTGGATATTGGCCGAGGCGCTGAATCACGTCCGGACGATTGATGCCGGCCGCAGCGGATCACCCCTTTACCGCACCCACGGCGATGCCGGACACGATGCGCCGCTGGAACACGACGTAAAGCACGACGATCGGCGCCGCGGCCAGCACAAGACCCGCGCACAACAGCGGAACATTCGTCGTATATTCGCCGCGCAATGCCGCGATACCGACCATTAGCGTGCGCTTGTCCTGAAGCACGAGCAGCGAAATCAGTACATCGTTCCAGCAATACAGCGTGTTCAGAATGCCGAGCGTGACGAGCGCAGGCTTGCCCATCGGCAGCATCACGTACCACCACGCCTGCAGAATGCTCGCGCCATCGATCCGCGCGGCTTCGAGCAGCTCACGCGGCAAACTCGAATAAAACGCGGTCATCAGATACACGCTAAACGGAAGAAAGAAGGCCGTATAGGAAATGATCAGGCCCACGCGGGTATTCAATAGGCCCAACGCAATAATCGTCTGATAGAACGGCACGAGCACCACCTGCACCGGAATCATCAGCGACGCGAGAATGACCACGAAAATCAGCTTGCGATGCGGGAACCGCAGAAATGCGAACGTAAAGCCCGCGAGCGATGAAACGAACAGCAAGCACGCGACCGCGCCGACCGTCACGAGTATCGAGTTGATGTAGTACTCGCCAAGATTGGCCTGCACGCAAGCTTGAATGAAGTTCTCGAACGTCGGATGACCCGCGATGCCGAAACGATCAAGGATATAGTCACGCGTCGACTTGAACGCGTTGTTGAGCGCAAACGCCAGCGGATAGACGCACGACACGGCGAGCACGGCCATCGGAACGGACAGCGTCCAGAGCACTCGCCGGTCCTGCTTGACGGTAATCGCCATGCCATGAGCCCTCAGAGGTTCGCGTTACGGGTCATGATCCGGATCTGCAGCCATGCAATGCCGCCCATCAGCGCAAATAGCACGACGGAGATCGCCGCCGCATACGATGGGCGATTCATCTTGCCCTGCTCGATCCAGATCAAGAATTCCGGCAAGGTCGTCGATGTGCCGGGCCCCCCATCGGTCAACACGTAGATGAGTCCGAACATTGACGTCAGCACGCCGACCGTCGTGACGACGGCCACGAATTCGATGATCGGCCGCAGCATCGGGATGATGATGTAGATCCACGTCTGCCAGAAATTGGCGCCGTCAAGCCGCGCGGCTTCGATCATCTCATCGGGCACCGTCGACAGGCCCGCCATGAAGATCAGCACGCCCATGCCGAAGGTCGACCACATCTGCACGCCGATCAGGCTCATGAGCGCAGTCGAACCGTTGCCAAGCCAGTCGACCGCATCGATGCCAAACGTATCCAGCATCGCATTGAGGTTGCCGTCGTATCGCAGGACCACATTGAAGATCGAGCCGATGATCACGCTCGACAACACGGCCGGGAAGAAATAGATCGCACGAAACACCTTGCCGCCCGGCACCCCCTGATGAATCAGAATCGCCAGCACCATCGGCAGCATGACCCAGACTGGCAGCGTGGCCAGCAGGATCAGTGTGTTGACCATCGAATCGCGGAACGACGGATCGTGCGCGAGCGCGACGTAGTTCGACACACCGACAAAGCCGACCGCACCCGACGACGTCACGCCGAGGAACGACAGCACTGCGCCCCATCCGAGCGGAAAGATGCGGAAGACGATGACGAGCAGCAACGCGGGAAGCAACAGCACGAACGCCATGCGCTGCTCCGAACGGTCACCGCCCGGCCTGGCCACCGCAGGCGACGCCTTTGATGCGGGCGCCGCGCCGCTCGTCATAGATGCAGAAGGTTTCGACATGTCTGGGTCGTAGTTCAACGTGCCTTCGAGTGCCACACAATCGTCAAGGGCTGGCCTGATTTGCTTCACTATCGGGTGGCGTTGCCCCTCGAGTCGCACCACGTGGAGTGCTGCGATGGCTTCACCTTGCAACAATCCGGCGCGCCCAACAAGCTACACATCACCGCTTTGCCGACGCCTGGACTTCATCCATACGCGCAGCGGCCTTGTCGACCGTCGTATCGCCGTTAAGCAACAGCTGGCTCTGACGGTGCCACTCTTCCATCTCGGCCGCCGATGCGCCGAGCAGCGTCGTCGTCACGGCGGAGTCCTTGAGCCATCCGAGAATGATCTTGACGGTCGGGCCCTTGAACGAAGCGAGGTCGACACTGCTGTTCGCCGGCAGCGCGCCCGCATCGTTGGCGAAGACCTGGAGGGCCGCCGGGCTCGCCAGCTCTTGCACGAGTTGCCTGGCCAGCGCGACATTCTTCGACGCCTTGTTCACGCCGTAGCCGATACCGCCGGACACAGGCACACGCGGATTGTCGGGCGGATCGCCGGCCGCAACGGTCGGCGACGGCATCTTGTAGACACCGAGCTTTTCGGGCGTGAGGAAATTCTCGAACTGCTTCCAGTGCGCGACATCGGAAATCAGGCCGATCGTGTTGCCCGCATCGCCGCGCATGAATTGCTCGTATTCATCCATGAACTTCGTCGTCGAGTTCGCGCCCTTCGGATACCAGCCATCCTTTTGCGTATCGACCCACGCCTGGAGAATCCCCTTGACCTGCGGGCTCGACCACTTGAGCTTGCCCGCCGCGAATTGCGCCTGTTCGTCGGGTGTCATCGACGTCGCGGCCAGCGAGGAGAAGACGAATTCGGCACCGTAGCCTTCCTTGTTGCCGAGCGCAAAGCACGGGATCTTGCCGCCCTTGGCCTTGAAGGCCGCGCAAACGCGCTTGAGATCGTCCCAGTTCTTCGGCGGCTTGTTCGGATCGAGTCCGACCTGCGTGTAGAGGGCCTTGTTGTAATACACGACAAATCCCTGAAGCGTCAGCGGCAATGCATAGGTCTTGCCGCTTGCGTCCTGAAACTCCTTCACCCCGAGCATGCCTTTGTCGAGCCCGCTGAGATCGACGAGGTCCGACATCCGTGCACGTGCCTGCGCGCCGCCGTTCATCAGGAACACGTCGGGCCCGGCGTTAGCCGACAGCGAGGTGCCCAGGATCGTGTAGTACTGCTCGATCGGCTGGCCGACGAACTTCACCGTGACGCCCGGATGCGAGGCTTCAAAGTCTTTCTTGACCTTCTGGAAATACGTCGACGTAACGGGATCGCTCGACTTCCAGTCCCAGACCGTCAGGGTCTGTGCCGCGGCGGCGGCGGATAATCCGAGTCCGGCAAGACACACCGCGATGCGTGAGATGAATGGGCTTCGCACAGCTGTCTCCAATGGTTTTTATATGAAATCCATGGCTAGCCGGCCGTCGGTACGGCCGCCGGTTTCGAGAGCGGCGGCGGGCCAAGCTCGCTCCGGTCACGCACATCGGGCCGCCGTAGTTCGCGGCGCGCATATTCGCTGAGTTCGAGCCCGTGTCCGGGACGATCGGGTGCCATCGCAATGCCGTCGACAATGGCGATCGACTCTTCGACGAGCGCGTCGAAGTTCTGGAACGAGTATTCAAGCCATTCGACATCGGGCAGCGCGCATGCGCAGTGCACGCCGACTTCGAGGAAGGTATTGCCCATGCTGACCGGCACACCGAGGTCGGCCGCGAGCCAGCCCACGCGCATGACATCCGTCACCTGCCCGTGCACATTGAGGATATCGACCGCGCCGGCCTCCATCAATGCACGCTTGCCACTGGCATCGAGATACTCACCGGCATTCAGCGCGGTCCACGTGGCGTTGTGCCGGATGTGCCGCAGGCCTTCGAAATCGTTGCGCAACGTCGGATCCTCGACCCAGAGCAAGGCGTGACCGGCGTCGCGGATGCGTTCGAGTTTCACGACGGCTTCCTTGGGTGACCACGCTTCGTTCGCATCGATCATGACGTGCGCGTCGGCCCGCACGGCCTTCTTGAGCAAGTCGAGGCGATGAAGGTCGCGCTCGAAGTCCGGGTGCCCGACCTTTATCTTGAACGCGGTATAGCCGAGTGCGTCGGCACGTCCAAAAAGTTCGGCGAAGTCGGTGTCGCTCAGATGAAAGTCGAGCCCGCTTGCGTACGCCTTGATCCGGTCGCGCCGCGCACCGAGCATCTGCCAAAGCGGCATGCCCGCCTGCTTCGCGGCCAGGTCCCATAGCGCGACCTGGATTGCTTCATGGAAAGGCAACGTCCACGCGCGGTGGTTGCCGCCTCGCGGACGCGCTACACGGTGCACCAGTGCGAGCGGCCGCTCTCCTTCCAGCGTGGGCCAGACTTCGAAGCGGAAAATGCGCTCGATTTCCGCTTCGGGCGGCAACGGTACGAACAATGACTGCGCAAAGCCCAGGCCGGTGAGCCCGTTCTCACCGATCAGCTCGAGCGCCACGACGTGAGCATCGTCGGCCCGGACCTGGCTATCGCCGATCACCCGATCTCGGGCAAACTGGAAACGCGTAATACGGAAGTCAACGATACGCATGATCGAGTGCTCTGATAGATCAGATGCCGCAATTGATATATCATGTTAGTCGTTGCGATCGGAGATCACAAGTGGGTAGAACGAGAAAAGATGCCCTCGCCGAGCCGGCATCCGCTAAAACGGCCGTGGAGAGTTCTCCGGCCACCGAGACTGCAAGCGGCGGCGGGCGGCTCAGCGACATTGCGTACGAGCGGATTCTCGAGGGGCTGTTCGAGCGCAAACTGCCTGCCGGCGCATTCGTTTCGCAGAACGAACTCGTCCAGCTTCTGGGTATACCCGTAGCGCCGCTGCGTGACGCATTGCGCGTGCTCGAAGCGGAAGGGGTACTGACAATTCACCCGCGCTCGGGCATTCAGTTCATCAAGCCGGGGCTCGAACTTACTCGTGCGACGTATCAGTTCCGCAGCATCATCGAGCGCGCGGCGATTCGCGTGTTCGCCGAGACCGCGGATGAAGAGTCGATTGGTTCACTCGAAAAGCGCCATCTCGCGCTGGTGACCGCGATCGAGAAGCAAGGTCTCAATGCGCAGTACCTCACCGAAGTCGAAGCGCTCGAAACCTCGCTGCATCATGCGGTCATCACGTCGCTCGGCAATCCGCTCGTCGAGAACAGTTACCGGCGCATGCACAATTACCTGAAGCTGTTGCGCCTCGAACGCAAGCTCACTGCGCCGTTAGTACTGCGCACGCTCAAGGAACACCTCGCGATTCTCGAGGCTTGCAGGCTGCGTGATCCGGATGCCGCCGAAGCCGCCGTCACGGCGCACTTCGCGGCGGCGTTGCAGCGCAATCTCGGGATGTATTGAGCGAGAAGCGCACGCGCTCGACAACGTCTCGTATCTGAGACGCATCGCAGGGTTCAGGCAAATATGCCGGTGCCGATGAGTCGCCGCGATCCGGTATTGATGGATACGCCGGCCGCACGCATCGCACGTCGCGCCAGGTTGCGCAGCACGGCCAGGCCGAGTTCTCATGCGCCCAAAACCAGTATTGCATTGTCGTTCGACATGTACGCTCTCCGTTCTCAAGATAAATGACACATGGGGCTCTCTCCGGATGGACGACGCCGAAGGCAGAACGAGTTCCAACCGGTTCGCAGTGTAGGGGTGCAAACTCGCGCCAACGTCTGTCGCGAAACTACGCCGTCTGGTAATGAGGGGGCTGCCGGCGGCGAGCCCTGTGTTACAGACGTCGCAGCGATCCATTTACCCACTCGCAACGTCACCGCGACTGGGCGGCGAAGACGACCTTATATTTTCAGCTATATTCTCTTGCGCTAACAAACGGCGGTGGCCACCGCACGACGGAGCGATCGCAGGTGTTTCGCCAGCAACTGATTTAACCTCCATCGGAGAATTTCAATGCGTTTTGAGCAGTACCGCGTTATATGGCAACAGCTTCGCGAGTGCGTAGCGATGTGGGTCGTTCTCGTCACACTGGCGGCATCTAGCGGAATCGCCTCGGCAGAAACCACCACGATCACGGTCTGGGATTTTAAATCGGCGGACCCCTCGATCGCTGCATACTTCCAGCAGACGGTCAAAGATTTTGAAGCGGCACATCCGGGCGTCATCGTCAAGCATGTCGCGCAGCCCCACGACCAGTATTATTCGCTGCTGGGTGCCGCGATCGGTGCGAATCAAGGACCGGATATCGTGATGCTTCACGGAGGCACCCCGACCCGCGAGCGGGCCGGTGCGCTCGTGGCGCTGAATCCAGATCTCGGCAGGCTTCGAGACCGGCTTGTCGGATGGGAAGCGTTCTCGGCTGAGAACAATACGATCTACGCAGTTCCGCTCACGCTGCAAGGCCAGGTCGTTTACTACAACAAGGATCTTTATCGTAAGGCCGGACTCGATCCAGACAGGCCTCCGGTCAATTGGGCGGAACTCGAAGCCGACTGCACCCGGCTCATCGCGAGATTGCATGTCGCATGCTTCGCGATGGGCAACAAGGATGGCTATGGCTCGATGTTCTTCTTCAATTCTATTGCGGCGAATTCATGGAGCGACGCACAGCGAGCCGCCTGGGCGGACCGAAAGCTCGCGTGGAGCGACCCTGCTGTGAGCAGCATCCTGCGTGTCTGGGTCGAGAAATCAAAAGCAGGCTGGTACACCAAAGGGGTGAACTCGACAGCGACATTCCCAGACCAATACGATCGATTCATGCGCGGAGAAGCCGCAAATGTCATCGGTCTCGTCTCGGACACCGCACACTGGAAGCAATTCGAAGCGGTCGTCGGGCCCGATAAGGTCGGAAGCTATTTGCCCGTCGCGCTCTCGGGCTCAGCGGGTGCCAATGCCCCGGGTGCGAAACTCTCGCTGCCCATTGCCGGCGGCATCGGGTGGGCGATCACGCGTTGGTCTCCGCATAAAGACCTTGCACTCGCTTACGTGAAATCGATGGTCTCGAGCACACACCTCAGGACGCTGTTCGAAACAGGCGGAGCGATGGTGTCCGATGGCCAATTCTCGCGTGATGGCATCGACAGCCCGAATGGAAAGAAAATTCTTGAATGGATTTCCTGCTGTCGCGCTCCGATGCCGCAGAACTCTATCGGGTTGTCCGAAGTTGAAGTCTTGCGTCGAGATACGCAGCGTATGCTTGCCGGATCGATGTCGGTGGAGGCCGCGACGTCGGAACTCGATCAGACTCGCACATCATCCAGGTAGGTCGCGGAGCACTGCTCGAAGCTCGTCGACATACCAAAGGTTGCCGGACAGTTCGCACTCGCCAATGACGTCGGAGAGGAAATCGACTGCGCCGGAGGAACGGCCGGCAGTGTGCAACGCGCGCGCGTACTCAACGGCAACCAGCGGATAGACCGCCAGATAGTGTGTCTGCTTGAGTCGTACGATGGCTGTCTCGAAGCTACGGAGCTCGCTCGAATCGAGGCGCGAGTTCATCGCGCGCGCGACCCACATAAACGCATCACAACACTGGAGCCAAATATGGAGTGCGGCTTTTTTGCACTCACGAGCAAGCTCCTCGACCGCATCCACCAGGGCAACGGAATCTCGGGTAAATATGGCGATGGATACGCTCGCTTCAAGCAGGATATAAGCTAACGTCAATTCGTGGCCGAATGTCCTTCCATCGTCCTCGGCCTCACGCGTCATGGCAAGGGCGCCCTCTCGATCGCTCTGAAACCACAACACTCTGGCAAGCGTCGCCTTGGTGACCGCAGCCTGACCTGTTCGTATCCCGGTGATCACCCACTTCTTCGTGTCAAGTTCGTCAGAACTGAGCGCCGCTTTGAGCTCGACCGCAGCCTCGTGGTGACGTCCGAGGTAGTGCAAGGCAATGCCATACAGTCGGTGACTCAGGGTTGCCTGGAAGGTGCTTCCGCGCGTTGAAGCGACCTTGTCGAACTCCTTTACGCGGTTGAGCGCGGTATAGGCGAATCCGCCGTACTGGCTCGCGTTCCAAAGACCCCACATCGCACGTAACTGGTGGCTTAACGCGTCGTGCGCCAAGGCAACAGCCAACGTTTGTTCCCACAACGTGTACACAAGAGGGCTTGGACCTTCAATGTACACAAGCGCAGCTGCATACGCACACAGCAGATTCAGGTGAACCGTCGGCAACTGCTCTTCAAGCGAGGCATCGCGCAGCGCCTGCAGTGCCTTCGAAGACCAATACGTGCACTCGTCCAGGGCCGACAGTTCGAAGAAGTGCGATGCAGACTGCGATGCGAGTTCAATGCCGAATCGCACGTCACCGAGTGGGCTGAACGCCCACGTCATCGCGGAGCGCAGATTACCCCGGTCAGCCTCAAACTCGGGCCACGTTTGAATACCCGCCGCTTCGCGTACCGCTATGCGCACATCGGCGACAAGGCTCTTGAAAAACTCTGCATGAGCTCGATCGGCGGCGGCCTTTTCACCGTTGGCCTCCATGCAATCGATTGCATAGGCCCGCGCGCTGTCCAGTAGTTGATATCGTTTCGCACGCGTGCGGTCCATCGAGATCAGCGATTTAGACACTAAGCTTGCGAGTGCCTCAGTCGTCTCTTGCGATGTCAGGCCAAAGCCGGTTGCGAGCGACCACGCGCCTTCCAGAGAAAACCCGTCGACGAACACTCCGACGAGCCGGAACACTAACTGCTCCTTCGCAGAGAGCAATCGGTAGCTCCAGTCAAAGACAGCCCTGAGCGTCTGATGCCTCGGCAACGCGTCGCGTGAACCGCCGGTCAGGATGGCAAACCTTCGGTTGAGGTTTGCCTTAATCGCTTCCAGCCCGAGGCTGGCTGTACGAGACGCGGCAAGTTCGATCGCGAGGGGAATTCCGTCCAGCCGTCGGCAAATATCGGCGACCATCGAAAGCGTGGCCTCGTCGTTTACCAAAGGCATCGAGAATCGCCGCGAGCGGTACGTAAACAAGCGCACCGAGTCGGCGGTCTCGAGTTGCTCGAGCGTGGCGCCCTCCGGCGGACACGCCAAAGTCGGCACCCAGTAGAGGGCCTCGCCGCTAATGGCAAGTGGCTCACGACTTGTCGCAACGACGCGCATATCGGAATTGGCTGCGGTCAAAGCAACGGCGATCGCGGCCGCTACGTCGATGAGATGCTCGCAGTTGTCCAGGACCAGCAGGCAGCGCGTCCCCTTCAGCGCGCCGACCAGTTGATCAACCGAAACCGCGGTGCCGCGAGCGGTGTCGGAAAACGCAGAAAGCAGTGCTTCCCTCGCCTGTCTCTCGGTCGAAATGGATGACAGCGAGATGAAGCGGACGACCTCGAAACGATCGCCAAGGCCTCGACAAAGTTCGACAGCGAGACTGGTCTTCCCGATTCCGCCCGCGCCTACTAGCGTCACGACTTGTCGTGAGGCCATCAGATCGACAACGTGCGTAATCGCCGTCTCTCGCCCAAACAGCGTGTCGACGTACGGCAATTCCTGGTGCGTGGCGCGTCGGGTTCTTCCAGGAGCGTGGATGGGTCGAGCGAGCAGGATATAGCCCCGTCCGGGGATCGTCTGTATCAGCGATCGCTCCGTTCCGAGCGCGCGACGCAACGACATCACGTGCACCTGCAGCGTGTTCTCTTCAACATCGCGATCTCGCCAGACCTGTTTGGCAAGATCCTGCTTGGTCACCAATGACCCTCGGTGTTCGATCAATACAGCGAGAATCGCATAGGCGCGGCGGCCCAGCGACACGCGCTCATTGTCGCGTGTGACCGTTCTTTGTTCGAGATTGACTTCCAATGGACCGACTTGCTCCACGGGCGATCGCCGTTCCGACGGGCGATGCGATGCGTCAGTATCACTACCTGGAACTACGTTCAATCGTCAATGCTCCCACGTCCACGATAACGCCGAGGTGAGGATCTCGCGCGGGAACTTCCCAACGTGCCGGACGATGTCCTCGACTTGGGGAATTATATCGTCATCAGTGCGGCTTGACGGGCTAAGCGCGGAGCGTTTGCCAGGAACATGTCAAAGGCCGTTGTCTAGCGAAATGATGAAACGCCTCGACACCAACGCACCGTTGGCGTCGATCAGAAGTTCGAGCAAGTCGTAGGCGCGATCGCTGAGTTTTACCGGTACGCCTGAACGCAAAACGACACGCGACGCACGTACGACTTCAAGATCACCAATTTTCATCAGAGTAGCGACAGTCTTTCAGCTCGACCTGTCGCCGGCAGAGGGAAATTCACTCGTTCGGATGCTTGGGATCCCAGAGCTTGATGCGCTTCGACTTCTCATACGCTTTACCCTTCGGGTAGCCGACGAGTTCCATTTCAGAGCCCCAAGGCGAGCGGAAATGCACCCATGTCTCGCCTGCAGTGTCACCGCTCTCCATCTTCATGGGTTCGCCAAAGACCGTAATGCCTCGAGATTTGAGGTAGGCCGCACCAGCTTGCACGTCGTCAGTGTAAAAGGCGATGTGAGATGCACCCAGATCTTCGTTGTTCGGGATCAGTGTGCTTCCCGTCGAGTTCTTGTATTCGAACAACTCGATGTTTGAACCCGTCCCGCAACGCAACATGGCGATCGAAACGCTATCGGCTCGCGCGGCGACTTGGTGGGTGCGATCCTCGGACAACGAGCTGGTCAGCTTGAACGGTCCAATGAGCGTGACAGGCTTGCATCCGAATGTCGTTGAGAGGAATGCCCCTGCCTCTGCGAGATTGGGGACATTGATGCCGACGTGGTCAACGCCGGCGGTCTTGATCGCCGGGGTTTGAGCCGACGCGGTCGCACTCAAAACGAGTGCCGAGAGCAGTGCAGCGATGGATTTCATGATGATTCGGTCAGGTGTGGAGAGTTAGTTTTTGTTGAGGAATACGCGCAGGCTGGCGAGCTTGCCGTCATGAATGGAGAAAATGTCTTCGCCCCGAACGAGATTCGGATTGTCTTTAGGACCGTAGCCCCAGGTCACGCGACCGAGTCCGTGATTCCATGAGACAGGGTCCGGTGTGAACGCAAACCCCGCGTGTTCGGTTTGAACACGCTCGATGAGTCGGTTGACGTTCGCATAGCCCGAAGCGATCTCGGCGTAGTCGGACACAAAGATGTCGGGCGTGTAGACAGTCGGAAATTTGTCCACACGCATCGCCTTATCGCGCTCGTTCCAGATCTCGAAGTGGCGGTCGATCAAATGCTGAGCGACAACGATGTCTTGAGCGTCGTTGTTCATGGGGCGTACGTCCTGTGAATGAACCGTGGGCGCGGTCAGCGATGCGATCAGCCATGCGCCCACAAAGGCAAGTTTTTTCATGGAGCTGCGGTCGAAAAGTGTCGATAACGGCCTCGATATCGGATCGGAGGCCGTCGTCCGTGTTGATCAAACTTGTGCCATGCCGCCGTCGACGAACAGCTCGATGCCGTTGATGAAACTCGACGCGTCGGAGGCAAGGAAGGCAACGGCCTTGCCGACTTCTTCGGGCTCCCCGATGCGGCCTGCAGGTACTTGCGAGGCGAGTGCGTCGAACAGTCCTTGACGAGCCTCTTCAGGCACCAGGCCACCCAGACCCGGCGTGCGGATCGGGCCGGGGCTGACGACATTGACGCGGATGCCGCGATCCTTGAGGTCCAGTGTCCACGACCGTGCGAAGTTGCGAACCGCTGCCTTGCTTGCGCTGTACACGCTGAAGTTCGGCGTTCCCTTAACCGATGTCGTCGACGAGGTCAGGATGATCGATGCGCCGTCGACAAGCAGCGGAAGTGCCTTCTGAACAGTGAACAGGACGCCGCGCACGTTGGTGCCGAAGATGCGATCGAAATGCTCCTCGGTAATCGCACCCAGCGGAAGCATGTCACCGCCACCGGCGTTGGCGAACAAGATATCGAGCTTGCCGGCTTCCTTGGCGATCTGCGCATAGACCGCGTCGAGGTCGGCCATCACCGATGCGTCGGCGCGGATACCCGTCGCCGCAGTCCCGATCGCAGCAACGGCTGCATCCAGTTCACCTTGCCGACGACCCGTGATGAAGACGCGTGCGCCCTGTGCGGCGAGTTCCTGCGCAGCGCCGAGGCCGATGCCTGTCGTGCCGCCGGTAACGAGGGCGATCTTTCCGTTCAGTGGCTTGCTCATGGAATGCTCCATTTCGTAGATTGAGGGTTGGTTTTCTGCCCGACATCGCTTTGTCGATGTGGGTGTCGTCCAGCTCGACACTCCGCTCGCCGCCGCGCTTCGCTTCAGGCATGGCGTCAATGTACCGGGCGGACATTCTTCGATAAATGGACAATAATGAAAATACTATGCACAATTGTGCACAATCAGAGGCATTACCAGGGAGTCACTTCGAATGGATCAGTTATTGGCGATGCGTGCCTTTGCGCGTGTCGTCGAGGCGGGTAGCTTTACGCGTGCGGCAGACTCGCTCAATCTGCCAAACGCGACCATGAGCAAGCTGGTCCGGGAGCTCGAGGCACATCTGGGCGTGCGGCTGCTACAGAGGACGACGCGACGTGTCACCGTGACGCCCGAGGGACAGGACTATTACGCGAAGGCGACGCGCGTCCTTCGTGACCTGGAAGACATGGATTCGTCGTTCAACTCGGCGAAATCACACCCGCGCGGTCATTTGCGCATCGACGTCGGCGGATCGACCGCGCGGGACGTGCTGATTCCATTGCTTCCCGACTTTATGGCGCGCTATCCCGACATCCGGATCGATCTCGGTGTGTCGGATCGATCGGTCGACCTTATTGAAGACAATGTCGACTGTGTGATTCGTGGCGGTCCGCTCGATAACTCATCGTTGATCGCGCGACATATCGGCGACGCGGCGATGGTCACCTGCGCGACGCCCGAATACCTGAAGCTCTATGGCGTGCCTGCCTATCCAGACGAATTGAAGAACGGACACCGCTTGATTGCTTACGTCTCGGCGCAGAACGGCCGGGCACTTCCATTCCGCTTCGCGCGGAACAACGAGAAAAGTGAGATCAAGGTTGACCATCGGATTGGCATCAACGAAAGCAACGCGCACCTTGCCGCTGCTGTTGCAGGCATGGGCATCATTCAGACTTTTTCGTATTCAGCCAGAGCCGCGCTCGACGAAGGCACACTCGTGGAAATCCTGCGCAAGTGGCGCCCCCCACCGTACCCGTTTCATATCGTGTATCCGCAGAATCGACACGTGACGCATCGACTCCGCGTGTTCATCGATTGGTTGCTGGAATGCTTTCCCGCACGTGTGAAGGGCAATTAGGGGGCGGTCCGTATTGCCCGACTACATCCGCTGCAACTGGACAGGAGAGCCGGGCTTGCCGTCGGTGACAGGCGCGATGACCAGATAGCGACGGTGCTCCGGCGCGCTCGTGCCTTGCGCCACGAGTTCGCGGATTTGCCCAATGGCATTGACGACTGCAGCGCCCGCGGGATTGGTCATGAAGTTCGAAAGAGGTTCGAGGGGACCGGATGCGTCTGCCTTGTCGGCCAGCGCCAAGACATAGGGGCGCTTCGGCTCGAGCCCTGACACGGCAGCCTGGAGAACTTGCAGCAGGCCTTGATCAAACAGTGAAACGCTCGTCGGGGGCGTGCCCGCTTGTGCCGCGCCGATGGCCGAGAGATAGACGTTGGCCACCTGCCCCGCTACCCCCAAACGACTGAAGGTTTTGCGTGCCGTCTCCTTCGGGAACCGAATTTGGAACATAGGCCACGGCTTGAGGTGCCTGCCCGATTGGAATGGTCGCGACAACCGTATTGGTGCGAGTATCGATGGCAGCCAGCGCGTCGGCGTTCTCAAGCCCGACGTAGACTCGCGTACCGTCTCCTGACGGCCAGACTCCGTGCGGAAGATTGCCCACGGGGATATCAGCAACTTGCTCGAAGTCATCGGTGCGGAAAACCTTGACGCGATTCAGGGCCCCGACAGTGACGTACGCGAGCATGCCATGCTCGTTGTGGACATGTTGACGTGGTTCGTGATCGGTCCCGTTTCCAGCGTCTTCAGCAACGCGAAGGGCGGCTGTGCGCTAAATGCCTGCGTCCTGCCGCTATCCTTGAGCGTGATCCAGACCTGCTTGTTGTCCGGGGATACCGCGATGTTGGGGCAGAAAGGACTCGACTGTTGAAGACGACCCACGATCTGATGCGATTTGACCTCGACCACATCGATTTCGGGGTTAAACGAGGAACACACAAAGCCATATTTTCTCGTGCTTGACCGTATTGGTTTCGGTGTCGATAAAGCTGACCGAATTCGAGCCGATCGATACCACCGCGAGCGTGCGGTGATCTGGCGAAAAGCCCATCCCGTGCACCAGAACCTGTCCGCGATACAGCGGGCCGAAATTCGTCGGTGCCGGCTGGCCCACTCGGACCACGCCCAGTAGCTTATTGTCTGTCGGATCGGTCACCGACACGGTGTTCGAGAACTGTTCGACCGCATAGACGCGATCGTGGTGGCTGACCGGAATGTCCGGGTCAGACAGGGAGCCTGGAGCCTGGCCGGCGTAGCAAACGTGCGCCGATGCGAGCAGTGCGGCGCAGATTATCGATGGGAGCGTGAGAAGCGGTTTCATTGCGCGTCCTTCGACATGTTCATATTCGTGTGGTCATGGGCCCGAGTCGTCCGAGTGGCAGAGGACGGCCCTGGCATCAGTTGATCAGGCGCAGGCTCCGGAGCGGGCAAGGGCTGGCCCAGAGGGAGCCGCATGGCGACGATCTCCTGTTGTTGCTCGACGATGATTTCCTGAGCGATGCGGCGAAGCCGCTCATCGTGCCCATGGCGCAATTCGGCTTGTGCCATGTCAATCGCGCCTTGATGGTGAGGCACCATCATTGCGACGAAGTCCTGATCGACGTCACCCGTCGGGTGAACGGACATGCCATTCATCATAGCCGTCATAGCCCGATCGTTTTCAGACAGAAAGCGGGCTTCTTGTTCGCTTGAAGCGACAGCTCCGGCAGCCTGCGCGGAAGGACTTGAGATGCAGACAACAAGAACGAAACCGAGCGCAAGGGTCACTCGGTGGAACCGGGGACATACTGAGAACACCGAGTCGCCTGCGTGGGTGCAGTCGCGGGAGGCAGCTCGCAGCGCGGCCGAAGCGTGAGTTCGAGCGCGCGAGCGGGCGATTGCGGGATTGCGGGATTGACATGGGCGCAAGCAGGCCCGTGCGATGGTCAGACGTCTTTGCTGAACGCACGTTGAGCAGCGACGGTGTCGAGCGACTCGCGCAGCAGTTTGATTTTTCCGTTTTCGGCGACGAGGCGTCCGGCGTACATCTGCCGATACGTCTTGCCAGTGGTCACGACGCGCGCCTCCACCTCATACTCGCCAAACGCCTGGTCCGGCGTATCGATCAGGATGTTCGCGTTCTTGAAGGCGAAGTCCGGCACCGCCGCGAGTAGCGACGCGATGAATGTTTCGATGGCAGCTGGACCCTGTGCACCGGTTTTAGGGTTGATGCTCGCGAGATACGGAAGCTCGAGCACGCCATCGTCGGCGAAGAGCGCGGCGGCCGCTTTGGGGTCGCGGATGGAGTCAAGATAGGTGGTGAGAAGCTCTGACGCTGATTTCATTGGAACCTCGCTAGGTGGTGAGAAGAAAAAACGTGCGATGACAGCAGGCAGGCGTGATGGCTTCGACTCGCGTTCGATCGTCCCGATCGGCCGGTGAGGGATCTGTGCCGATCCGGCGTCCGTTCGACCTCAGATTCGAGGCCGGCACGAACGCCGCTTCGGACGTTCCTGAATGAGGTCATCGCCATGACTGACGGCGCCGGCCAGCGCGCTCGCCAGAATCATGGCCTGGGCATTGAGCGGAGGAGGCGTGATCGGGATGGGCCGATAGATGGCCTCTCCGACGCCCACTGACTCGCCAGTCAGCGCGCACTCCCCTTGACGTCGGGCGACGCCCAGGCGCCAGATCTGATCGTTGTAGTGGCACATCGTCGCATCGCGCCACGAAATCGCCACGGTGTGATCGCTCAGGCGATCGAGCACATTGACGATGCGTGCCGCGCGTGTTCCGTCGTCAATCCGGGCCCCGCACGCGCCCCCCGGTGCGCGGAAATCAACACGAATGCGGCGTTCGGCGCAGGTCGCCGAAAGGAGTGTCGTCGCGGCAGTCACGGATTTCGCCAGCAACAGATTGCGGACAATGCCCAGCCAAGGATCGTTGCCTCTGGTATCGCGCATCACGCGGATTCCTGGTCGTGTCTTGCAGGTCAGATTGAATTGCGCCTGGCGCCGCGTTCGGGACGTCGCAATGAGCAGAACGCGAGCCGGCTTCGAAAAGGGTCATCTGCATTCACGCCGAGGCGGTCGCCGCCTCGTCCATCACTGCAGTCTCCAGATGCTCGAGTCCCGCGCCCACATATTGGGTCGTTATCGTCCGCGGAACCTGACGAAGGAGACTTCGGCGATGTGAATTGTTCTCGGGATCCGGTCCATCAGTCCTTAATGAACTATTAAAGAATCTGAAATCTGTCTTTGAACAGGCTGCGGCCCCGACGAATCGTCCTTTTGGCCGGTACAATTCGTCAATCGACCGGGTCGATTCCTCGCGGTTGGGATCGGGGCGGGTGCACAGCGTGTTGCGGGTCGCGGTCCTGAGGCACGACGAACGCCGTTTCCCGTGAAGGAAAGGGTCCAGCGAGGGTGAGATGAAATTCGGCGAAATCGAGGTGCTGCGCGAGTCCCGCGAGGTCTTACGCTCGGGCTCACCCGTTAAAATCAGTAGTCGTGCCTTTGATTTGCTCGAGATGCTGATCGACGCCCACGGCGCTCTTGTTTCGAACGAAGCCATCATGGCCAAGGTCTGGCCGACGACGATCGTCGAAGAAAACAACATTCAGGTTCAGATCTGTGCGCTCCGAAAGTTGTTCGGTCGCCACAAGGGGCTCATCAAGAATGTGTTTGGCCGTGGCTATCGCCTGGAGCGGCCGGGCGACGCGTCGGCAGTTATTGCGCCCGTGAACCCTTTAGTGAGCACCGCTTCGATTGATTTGGCGATGTACAAGCCGCCACTCTATCTTGACGAGTTCTTCGGACGCGAAGCGCTCCTGGGTCAGTTGATCATTCGAGTGCAGGAGCGCCGACCGTTACTCACTGTTGTTGGTCCGGCGGGATGCGGAAAGTCACGGCTGGCGCTGGAAGCCGCAAGACGACTGGAGCAACATGGCGCGGTTCGCACCCTCTATCTGTCGATGGCAAGCGGTGCCGCCGCTACCGATGCCTTCGGTCACATTGAACAATTATTGATTCAGACGGCCGGGTCGACCGATGGTCCATCACCGGGGCAGCACACGCTCGTTCTTGTCGACAATTGCGACCTCGTCGCAGAGCGCGTCGCGGAGTTCGTCAGTGCCATGCACGCTGCCGGGCGAGCGCTTTCTGTGATCGCAACCTCGCGAGCGCCATTGAGACTTTCCATGGAGGACGTTGTCTACGTGGAACCGTTTCGAGTCGATTGTGACGAGCGCGACCTCAGTACCGCCATCGACATGTTTGTGGCGCGAGCGTCTGATGTGCGCGCATCCACCTATACCGACGACGGCTTGATTCCCTATCTCAGGGAGATGGTGCAAGAGGTAGACGGTCTGCCGCTAGGAATCGAGTTTGTCGCGCGTCAAACTGCGTTGCTGGGTGTTGATTCTGTACGGGCGCTATTCGAGCGCGATATCGAGTTACCCAAGCGAGTCATCAGGCACATGGGAGATGCCCGACACGAGTCGCTGACCTCAGCGCTATCGTGGACCTGGAACCATCTGCCGAGTGACCAACAGAAGATCCTTAGTCATTTCGCCAGCAGTCGGCAACATGCATCGCTAAAGGACCTGAGCACCATCGCTCGCACGGTTGGACTTTCTGAAGAGGCCTCCTTCGAGGCACTGAGTGGCGTGATTGATAGCGCGTTCGTTTTTCGAAACTTCGAAGGCTCGCGCGCCGCTTACCGAATGCCCAACACGGTTCGCCGCTTTTTGCGCGCCCTCGATTCGAGCGACAACACGCACGCCGCGCAGTAACTCAGCAGTCAGTGAAGTTCCAGTATGTCCTTGAAAGCCCAGTCGATAGAGAGCCAGAAGTTGATTTCAACGAGCGATCACGTGGAATCGTTTCGCTTGTCCGTAAATCGATCCGCCGTGGAGACGGCTGGGCCGCTGGAAATGAATCTCGAACGACGTACGGTGACGCGGAATGATGTTCGAGTGCCACTGGGAAATCGCGCGTACGCGGTTCTCAATGTGCTGATCGCGCGCAGAGGATCTCTGGTCCCCAAGAACGCGATTTAACGGCGGACAATTGCGATATGCGCGTCATCGCGACAGGTCGTGAACCGCTTGAGATCAGCGGTGATACGAGCTTGATTCGGCAGATTGTGCTGCGCGCTTCTTGCGGCAAAACCAGATCAGTGAAGAAATCCACAGCACCGTATGGAACGCGATCGCCATCCACACGACCCTTGGGCTCCCGGAACGTATGGAAGCCACTTCGCGGCTGCTTGCCCACGCCTTACGGATGGACCTTTTCGGAGATGGGATTGGTGTTCTGACGAGGTCAGAAAGGACAGAAATAGTGGATGCATTTCCGCGCGGCGAAAGCTTTGCGCGTGACTATCTCGAAGCTGTCGGACGTAGCATGCTTCATCGACCCTAACCCGTACACAGTACGGCAGGCGCGGACATTCTCGAGCGGTTAGACGAACGCTTTCGGCGATCGAATCACTGCGGCCGCATACTTGGCGCGCGTTGGGATAGAGACGTGGGTTAGCGACGGAGAACGTGCAGGGGGTGGATTCCCGCAGCTTCTCTCACTGCAACCTGCGCATCGGCGACAAGGCTCCTTAAGAACTCTGCATGCAGTCGGTCGGCAACTGTGCGTTCCCCATTCGCCTCCATGCAATCGAGTGCATAGGCGCGTGTGCTATCCGACAGGCGATATCGCCTCGCGCAGGTTCGATCGATCGAAACCAGGGACTTTGACACGAGGCTTGCAAGCGAGTCGTCTCCTGAGAGGTCAAGCCGAAGCCTGTCGCAATCGACCATGCGCCCTCCAGTGAGAATCCGTCTACAAATACCCCCATCACGCGGAAGAGCAACTGCTCGTTTGTCGAAAGCAGTCGGTAACTCCAGTCAAAGACGGCCTTGAGCGCCTGATGTCTCGGCAGTGCGTCGCGAGATCCGCCAGTGAGGATCGAAAACCTTCTGTCGAGGTTGGACTTGATGGCCTCCAGCCCCAGGCTGGCCGTTCGCGATGCTGCGAGTTCGATCGCCAGAGGCATTCCATCGAGCCGCCGGCATATGTCCGCGACCGTCGATAGCGTCGCTTCGTGGTTGGCCAAGGGCATTGAAAAACGCTGCGAGCGATAGGCGACCAGGCGGACCGAATCCGATGTCTCAACTTGCTCGCGGCTAGCGCCCTCTGGCGGACACGCTAACGTTGGAACCCAATAGAGCATCTCGCTGCTGTGACGATGCATATTCCGCGGACAGCCCCATGCAGGAAAAGTGTGCCGCTACTGACAACGTGTCCGCGGCGACAGAAATGGATTCCTGGCGTGCCAGAAGCGAGCCGAACAGAAAGATGCGCCATGTGTGGTGATAGAGCACCTCGGGCAGACATGTGCGAGCCATCATCGCTGCATCAGCGGCGAGACGGGATGTCGGGATCTGTATTCCG
The DNA here is from genome assembly GCF_038900515.1 of Burkholderia sp. JPY481. NCBI lineage: Bacteria > Pseudomonadati > Pseudomonadota > Betaproteobacteria > Burkholderiales > Burkholderiaceae > Burkholderia > Burkholderia sp. JPY481. Next base: position 30,148 of record NZ_JAYMRT010000018.1, on the reverse strand, counting down.
GCGATCGTCCGATTCACGCCGGTTCGATGCCGAAGGTGTTGTTGGTCCATCGGTCTGGTCCTTTTCGTACCTGAGCCTTGCAGGGGCGTCTCCAGCGTGTCCGTCTTGCCGGTCTCTTAATGGGTGCGCGTGACGCCCATCGTGGAATGGAACGAAGGCGCGCCTCCGGCGCCAATTTTCTTGCCAGCGTCTCGAGGCGACACATTACGCCGAGTGCCGATCGCTTTCCCCCTCTAGATTCTTAAATTCTATGAATCCGTCTGAGCCAAGGTCCTGATCGAATCGCTCGCGCAGGAGGCCTTTTAAGACTTAGGCCCGCGATAGCAGAAGATTTAATAAGTCGAATATATATTCGCGCGCCAGAAATGATTACCGTCTCGCCTATCGATTTTTTCTAAGGGAGTTAAGGATGAGCAATCGATTGGCGGGAAAAGTGGCACTCGTGACGGGCGGAACGAGCGGCATCGGTTTGGCCACGGCAAAGGAACTCGCTCTCGAGGGAGCAACGGTATACATCACGGGGCGCCGCCTGGCAGAGTTGGACGCTGCCTGCGCCAACATCGGACATGGGGTTCGCGGGATCAAGGGTGACGTCACATCGAACAGTGACCTCGACGCGTTGATCGAGACCCTTCGATCCGCAGAAGGTCGGATCGACGTCCTCTTCGCCAATGCCGGCGGCGGAACGATGGCGCCACTCGGACAGATCACGGAGGAGCATTTCGACGACACTTTCAATCGCAACGTGCGCGCGCTGGTGTTCACTGTTCAAAAGTCGTTGCCGCTGATGAGCGCAGGGGCTTCCATCATTTTGACAGGCTCCACTGCGGGCTCGTCCGGCACGCAAGCGTTCAGCATTTATAGCGCATCGAAAGCTGCGGTACGCAACCTCGCGCGCAGTTGGGTACTTGATCTGAAAGAACGTGGAATTCGCGTGAACGTCGTGAGCCCCGGTGCGACGAAGACCATCGGACTGGCCGAACTGGCTGGCGACTCAAAGGAAGCCCAGGAAGGCTTGCTGACTTACCTCGCCTCGCTGATTCCGATGGGTCGCCTTGCGGATCCGTCGGAGATCGGCAAGGTGGTGGTCTTTCTCGCATCCGATGATTCGAGTTTCGTCAACGGTGCCGAGATCTTTGCCGACGGTGGTCAGGCGCAGGTGTGAGCTGAGCATTGGCAATGACATAAAGCGCGAGTCTTTGCGTCCGATTTCGCTGGGTGTCCCTGTCGGTACCCAGATCAGTCGCCGCCTTACAAAAAACAATTATCACCGGGAAAAGTAGATGAACGATCAGTTTGACCAGCCATCGTTGGCGCGCCGCAAGGCTTTGCTGGCAGGCGCGGGCGCCGCCGTAGCGGCGGTTGGCGCGCCGTGCCTCGCTTCGGCGGAAGTGCATCAAGCCAGCGCGCACACTGCGGCACCTCATCAACATGGAATCGCTGACATGAACTACGTCACCACGAAGGACGGTACTCAGATCTTCTACAAAGACTGGGGCCCAAAGGATGCACAACCCATCGTGTTCCATCACGGTTGGCCGCTGTCATCGGACGACTGGGATACGCAGATGCTGTTCTTCGTGCAGCACGGCTATCGTGTCGTCGCACATGACCGGCGCGGTCACGGCCGTTCGTCACAAGTGTCCGAAGGCCACGACATGGACCACTATGCCGCGGACGCCTTTGCGGTTGTCGAAGCGCTCAACCTTCGCAACGCAGTGCATATCGGCCATTCGACCGGGGGCGGCGAAGTCGCGCGTTACGTCGCAAAGCACGGACAGCCTTCGGGACGCGTGGCCAAGGCGGTGCTGGTCAGCGCCGTTACGCCGCTGATGGTCAAGACCGACTCGAACCCCGAAGGTCTGCCGCTGAGCGTGTTCGACGGATTCCGCCAGGCGCTCGCGGCCAACCGCGCGCAATTCTTCGTCGATGTGCCGACCGGGCCTTTCTACGGCTTCAACCGTCCGGGCGCGACCGTACATCCGGGCGTGATCCAGAACTGGTGGCGTCAGGGAATGACGGGCAGCGCCAAGGCTCACTATGAGGGCATCAAGGCTTTCTCTGAAACCGACCAGACCGACGACCTCCGGGAGATTACGGTGCCGACTTTGGTACTGCACGGTGAAGACGACCAAATCGTCCCGATCGCAGACTCGGCACGCAAGTCGATCAAGCTGCTTAAGAACGGGACGCTCAAGACCTACCCCAGCTTTTCGCACGGCATGTTGACTGTCAATGCGGAAACGCTCAACGCAGATCTGCTGGCGTTTGTACGTGCCTGATTTGGGCCGTGCTTCGTTGATCGATCTCTGAGCAAACATTGCCGGTGGTGTTGGATAACACCGCCGGCTGAATGACTCATGTTGTCGAGCGGCCGGTCCGAATGCTGATTGAGACTGCTGCGTCGTCCGCGTTAGCCGGGCACCGATGGGAGCTTTGCGACGTGCATCTCGATACGCCGCTTCCATGTACGCCATAGAAATTCTACCGTGCGACCTTGCGAGTATCTCGGCGAGAGCAGTCCCAATCGAGTGCACCGAGGAGATCGGTCGATTCGGTGTTCGGTACGTTAGCGCTCGCTCGACCTCTCCGTCGACACTTAGGCGTTGGACAGAAGTGCTGGATCAGCAGAGGCGACCCTATAAGGTCGTCGATCCGATCTCGCATCGATGTGTTTCGCGGAACTATGCGGTTTGGTGATGAGGAGTGCGCAAGTCGTCGTCATTCATCAATTCCTTAGCATCAGCGATACGGGTATCAAGGATACTCAGCAGGCGATGAGCGCGGCATCACCTGATGTCGCGATGAACGCTATATTGACGGCTGCTGCGTACGGCGAAGCGGGCGCTCACGGTGGAATCGTGGATGGCTGAACCTGGCCGAACCCGGTCCGACGTCGAACCGGCAACGTAATGCGCCCGTGATCGGTCGACATCGGGCAGCAGCCGACCCCATTGCCGACAGTCGGGTCTTCGCGGTCCCAACAGCAGGTATCAGAGTAAAACGGCCAACCGCACCTTCAACTATGAACTCGTCTTCGGTCCGTCACCAATCAACAGTCATTGCGGCGGCTGGTGGTTGACCCATTGCCGCCACAATGCGACAGGATGACTGTTCACTGACGATTGTGGATAACAGGCGGTCTCATTGTGCCAGTTGCCACTGCAATATCGGATGCGTCGCTCCCGCGGGCATCGCCCAAACGCCGCCTGGGCTAAAGTCGTATGTAGGACCAAAGCTGGATGGCGTGCTCATCTGCATAGTAGTCAAGCCTTGAGCGTTACCCAGGTTCGCGCCCAGGATCGTGGTGCGGACGCCGACTGGCGCGCCTGTCGTTTGCGTATCCCAGTAGACATCGTTGGTGATGGTCCCCGGGGAAGACGCGATGTAATTTGCGTTGTAATCCGCGATGCCGCCCGGCCCCCCTGCAGGTCCGGATGGCTGGTCAATCTTGCCGGTTGCGAACGACTGACTGATCGTGCCTGAAGTCCCGCCAACTAGCCCACCCCCGCACGCATTGACGGTGTCACATTGCGGCTGCACATGAACTGTTCCAGTCGCATAAGACTCTGTGATAACGCCAAAATTGTAGCCGGCCAGACCGCCCGCTCCTTGGAGATGGGTCGAGGTGACATCGCCCGATGCGAACGATTGCCGGATTACGCCGAAGCTGTTGGTTCCGACCAGGCCTCCCGTCGCGGAATCAGATGAAACGTCGGCGGTGCTTGAGGAACGCGTGATCGTGCCGTCGAAGTTCAAGCCCACAAGTCCTCCAGTTGAAAGACGGCCGATTGAAGTAACACTGCCGCTTGAATGCACGGATGCGATCGTGCCGTCGTTCCTGTCTGCGAGAAAGCCCGCCCAGGCGTCAGACTTGGGCAAGTTGGCAGTGCCCTGAATGTTGAGGTTCCGAACGACGCCCGAGTACCCGATCTCCCCGAAAAGCGATTCAGATAACCAAAGATTCGAAATCGTGTGTCCCATGCCATCAAACTGGCCCGAGAACGAAGCCACGGTCGGACTGAATTCACCGGGCGGAGGCGTCGCGTCGATGTCCCTGCCGAGCGCGTAGTTGCCCGAGGGGTTGAGTCCAACTGCGCCCAGCTGTGAGACGGTATTCACCAGCGCATAGACGGTAACTTGCGTCACCAGACCACTGTCTGGAGCGGCAGACCATGTGCTGTTTGAGAGGATGTTTCCGGGTAAGTATTCACCGGTTATGTCATGCAATGCACTCACGATGCCCGTGCTGCGCGACCAGTCAATCGTGCCGGTGTTGATGACGCTGCCGCCGTTGTCAATTCCCGACGCGTCCGCGCGCAACGTCAGGTTGCCCGCACCGGAGTTCGCGATGGTCGTAGCCGTCGCTACCGAGACGTCGTGGTACGCGGCGAGCGTGAGCGAAGCCGGACCGGACCAGCGCATGCTCGCCGCGACGCCCAGATCGCCCGTCGCCCCGTGGGCGCCCGTCGTCTCGACATCCACCGAGGTGCCCGCGTTCAGGCTGCGTTGCAACGCATGCGCGGCGGCATCATCGATCGTGAAAGCAGGCGTTGAGAGATTCCACTGACCTGCATCGACCACCGCGTGCTTGCCGAAGGTCGGTTGTGCCGCCTGTGTATCGACCGTTCCGCCGCTGCCGTCCGCGTTGCTTGCGGCGATCTTGCCGAGTTGATCGACACGGCCGCTGTCGGCAACGAGCCAGACGTGTCCGTCGCGGCTGGCCGTGCCGGTTGCGCGGATGCGCGCACCGCCGCCGGCGAGCGCATACACGTTGCCGTCGGCGGCCTGCAGGCCGACCTGTGCGGCCGTTATCCGCCCCTTGTTAATGACCGTGCCCTGACTGCCCGTTTGCACGAACACCTGCCTGCTGCTGCCCGAATCCCGCAGGAGTACCTGTTCGCCTGCGGCCAGTTCCGCCGTGCCGTTGGGCGCGGAGACGGCGCCCGCATTGGTCACCGCGCCCCGCGCGATCAGGAACACATCGCCGCCGCTGGAGCTGATCCTACCGAGGTTGATGACACTTGCATCGGAGTCGCCCGAGAGTGTCAGCGCGCCGCTGGCTTGCATGAAGGCGTCATTGCAGACATCCAGAGTGGACGCGACGAAACGTCCGCCCGTTGTGATTACGCCCGATGACCCCACGACGATGCCCTGCGGATTGATCACATAGAGGCTTCCCGTCGCACTGAGGCTGCCCAGAATGGCCGAAGGTGTGCCACCCGTTACCCGGTTCAGCGTCGCGCCCGAACCGTTGTCGAACGTCACGCTGTTGTGCCTGCCGATCGAGAAATTGTTCCAGTCAATCACGCCGCGCGTCGAACCCGGTTGCGTGATCAAGAGACCATTCCCCTGGCTGGCTATCGTGCCCGCGCCGGCGACGTAGGTCCCGCCTTGTGGAAGCACACCCGCCGCGAACACCAAGGGTGTCAGGGACAGTCCAGTCAGCGAAACGCCGACGGCGAGCCAGACGTATCCGCGCGATTGCTGTCGACGCAGTGCGCGTCGCGCGGGCCGAAGTAGTCCTGGATGTGACATACAGCCCCCTTTCCGGCGTGTGTACGGAATGGCTGCCGACGACCCGCAGAGCCGGCCGGAAACGCGTGAGTCGCTGCGTCTGAAGAATAGCCGTTAGCATCGCTGGGGCACGTCAATATCTCAGCGTTTTGCGCCTTCGCGTGGAACTTCCATGCCCGTTCGTAGTGCGGCGCGTGTTATCACACGCTTACTATTCCGACAACAACCAACCGAAGGCCAGTGACCGTTTGCAGTGCGGAGCCGACGTCTGAACGTCCGTCTGACGGTCAAGGCGAAGGACGCTTGTTGGCCGCGTGCCGCCATGAGAAGCGCGGGTGAGACGCCCCTCGCAGACGTCAGATGCGATTAGACAGGATGGGAAAATGTTGAGAGCTGGATAGACGGCTGAATCTGCAAACGGAATCCGTATGGTGGCGCGTCCGCGCAATCGTAGCGCCCGTTGAACAAGTTCGCGGCTGAAAATTCAATGTGCGTACGGCAATCGTCTCGCACGACCCGTGCCCCGGACAATCCAACAAATTGAGCCGTACTAGCGGCTCTGCTACTCCTTCATAACTGATCAAAAGTTCCACGTCACAGCTAAGTGGCCCATATTGTTAGACTCAGGACCACCGGTGTCCGGGAGACAACGTACCGATACGAAATTCCGTACTCTTCCTCGATCGGCACCACATTAAGAACCTCCAGAAAATCCAGCGGTTCCCATGAAAAATTCGGCATAGCTCTTCCGGGTTGATTTGATATCGGCGCTGACGAATTTAAAGTCTACGCGTTCGTTCTTCGCGTTGATTTCGAACAAGCTCATGGATTGTTGACGATCTGGTCAACATTGTCGAATGGCCGGATTTGGCCGCGTCGAGGCAGGTGAAGACGACAGGTTCAGTCATGCGTGGTGTCATCGCCCTTATCGCCCTTTGTTGCGCGCCTTGGCATCACGTTTCTTAGGTTCCTTGTCCGCTTGCGTGGCATGAACGCGAACCAGTTCCAGGATGGCGCTGCCGGTCATGACATGGCTGTCGTTGCGCTGGAACAGGGTCACTTTGGCGGGCGCGTCGAGATCGAAGTTTTCTGGCATCCTGACCGACAGCTTCAGGCGCAAAATCTGCCCCGGCTCGATCGCAAAGCCGACTCCAGCCACCCGATGGGTCAGGTTCCAATGCTTGCCGGCAAGCTTGGCGCCATGCAGGTGGGTCTTGTCAGGTACAGCCGGTTTCTCTCCCTTCCTGGGCGGAAGCAGTTCGAGAATCATCGGCACGCCGTCGAGCCGGCCGTCCTTGTGGACGATAACCTCGACGAGCCTTGCATGACTGTACGGACTACCTACGATGAAGGGCAACTCGATCAGGCTCTCGGCCTTGGCGAAGACATGGGCATATGAGAGGTTGCGCTGACAGACGTTGTTGTCGCCCCAGAAGTAGCTACCGTAATCGCAGGTACCGGGCGCGACCAGCACCGGCGCCCCATTGAGCCCGCCTGCGGAGTCATTGTTGTTGCCACGCGCCTCGGCCAGCAGGCAGGGGTGCCACGTGCCCTCCTGAGGAATTTGCACGGCCGGCCAGCGAATGGGACCGAAGATGCGCGTAGCGCCCACCGTCAGATTCTGCGGTGCGCTCTCACCCAGATACAGGTGCCTCTGCTGGACCGCCGCAGTCTGCCAGTCGCCCGGATACCAATCCTGCGGATAACGAAACTCTAGCCCGGGCAGCGCATCGAGCGCGGGATAGTTGCCCACGGTAACCGCGAACGTGACGTTCTCCGCGGGATTGGGCCCCAGGTTGGTGATCTTGCCGTAGATGAAATGATCCGTCACACCGTCGCGCAACAGATCCTGATCGACCCAGACCGTATTGCCGTCCTGCTGCCGGCGTACGATCAGGTCCGGGGCCTCCCAATGATTGCCGGGTGACGGGACTGTTCCAGTGTCGCTCGAGGAGTCCCGGATGTAGACGTTCGCGGGACGGACCGCGACTCGTGCCGTGAACATCTCCTGGGTTCCGGTGCGTGTATCCATCCAGAACGGGAAGAAGCCAAGCGGACTCGCCGCCAGACCGAAGTAATCACCGATGAAGGTGATGTTCGGATCGCCGTGCGCCCAAACGGCATCGACTGTCGGGTCCCATGGCATCTCCGTCACCGTCACTCGGTCCACGAAACTCGCCGCGTTGTCGGCGGACACGGTCAGGACCACGTCGATCAGCGGCGTCGTGCCGCCGCCCTTCGGCCCGAAGAGATAGAAATCGCAGCCCACGTCTCCGTCTGGCGTGCAGGCGAGTTGGGGTTGGAACTCGTGCTGATCCGGCGCGGAAACGGCGCCGCCGCTCAGCAACGGCATGCCGGAGCCGGTGCCGGCCTGCCAGCTGGCGCCACTATTGTTGGATCGCGCATAGTAGATGCGCGCGACGTTCTGTCGATAGTCGGCCCAGCCGACCACCAGGTCGGTCGCGTTGGCGCCGGCACAGGCCGTCGCGACCGTAGGCGTTCGGAACGTCCCACCGGGTAGCTGGCCGGGCAAACCCGTGATTCCGCTCGCGACGGTGGCCGGGTTCGAGAACGAGTCCCCGCCATCGGTGGATTTGACAAACTGAATGTCGTTGCCAGCGATGAAGAAGATGTAGACGCTGCTGTCCGCGGCCACCACGACCTGAGGTCCGAAGGAGTCGGGGGCGAGCGAGGTTCCGACCGGGCTCGCACCGGTGCCGCGCCAGCTGGCGCCGTAGTCGATCGTGCGCCCGAACAGCATGCCACCCGGACCGTCCCAGGCGGCGTAGACGCGGCCGTGATAGGGGCTTGCGGGATTCGTATCGCCCGCGGCCGACTGCTTGTCATCGCCCTGCGCCGAGTGAATGAGGTTCGGCGCAGACCAGGTCAAACCACCGTCCGTCGACTTGTAGACCGCAATGGCCATCGGTTCCGGGCCCTGAAACGGCAGAGCAACGAGATACGCGCCGCCAACATCGTCGAAGGCGACCGTCGGATCCGACACGCCGTCCCAACCCGCGAGCAGCCCGAGCGGCGCGGCCTCCTGCCACGATCGGCCCGCGTCGAATGTCGAATACGCGGCGAGTGAGAACGCATAGGTGTGGGGGTCGGTGAATCGTTTGGACGACCCGACCATGTTGTACGGATTGGTCGGATTGACTTCTAGCGTCGATTCGCTTCGGTCATTGCTGGGGCTGGCATCGCAGGTGACGCGGATGTTGTATCGTGGTCCGAGAATGAGCGGGAGCATGGTTCCTCCTGGGTAGTGCCATTGGCAGTAGCCCCTCTGCTCTCTTATCCACCTCGGGAAACAGCTTTGCGTCCGTGGTCGGCACTCGGAGACGGATTGGACTACGAATCTTCGTTGTTGTTAGCTCGAAGACGAACTGTCCCGGCTAGATTCACAGTTGCCCTCCTCAAATATTTCGATGACCCGGGCGACCCTGATAGGGAAGCGGTGTTCGGTAGGCATCGCGCATCGTGCGGGCGCACGTCTCGCGCTGGCGCGCCCATTCCCGACGCGGTCGTCTGCTTACGAGAAAGTCCAATGGCTGAAACGATTCGATAACGCCTGCTCGAAGTGCCCGGAAACGGCCATTCACAATAGGTCGAACTCGCTGAGGTACGAAGGACCGCAATGGCTTCATTCTTTCGAATCGCTGGCTAACGGCTGTTCCGCAAGGTCAACTGATTCGTCACCGATCTGACTCCGCGCACCGATCTTGCCGTGTTGCCGGCGAGCGCGATCTGCCTGTGCTCAGGCACCCATCCCGTCAGCGTCACGACGCCGAGGCGCGCCCTGACCCGAATCCCTGAAGCATCCAGGCGCGGTGTCCGCCTAAGGGCGCTGCGGACGTCACGACTCACGGCGCTGTCCGGCCTGTTCTGAAGCCGCGACGTCGAGTCCTCCACCCGCTGCGCTGTCGCGCCAGCACCCATGTTCTCACCCGTGTGCGCGCCAGCGTGGATCGAGCCACAACTTATGGGGACCATAACCAGGATCGCGCAGATTTTAACGCTCGCACCACTCACATTCATGCTCCCTTTCAGCAAAAGACGATCGACCCACAAGTCGGGTCTTCGTTTAGGTTCGTCGTTATCAGTGAATGACTCAAGGGGCTATGCCTTCTGCATGGAGCGAGGCGCGCGAGGGGTTTAGTCCTCCGGCCACAAGCGGTCGGTCGAGGTCGCCATCCACTTCGGTCTCCCAGCTCTCGTCCGGCCACGCTCGATGACCGGTCTTCGGCGAGGAGATCGCCAGTGGCATTGCCTCGACGCGGCCACCAAGGGCCATCCGACCGAACCGTACCAGTGACATTGACGCGTCCGTTCCTCACCCGTAACCGGCCGTTCGATCAGTGACGATGCAAGCCTATTCATCGGCCAATGCCGGGGACGGTGCCTTGCGGCCAATCCAACTTTGAACGACTGCGCGGTGGGCTGATGGCTAAGCGGCTGCAACTGGTCTGTGCGTTCGATCCGTTAGTGAAAATGTGCAGCCGCCTAGGGTTTCCGAGCTTGTGGGCACGTAACGCCTTGACTAGAAAAAGAGTGCTCACCACTCACTCCCGTCGGAATAGTCCACGGCGCCCGGAGCCCTCGCCCACGACAATGTCATTGCGATGGGCATCGCCGTCGGGCCGCCTGGCACCACCGCTTTCGACGATCTCGCGTGAAGTTTGCCATTCATCCTGCGGGGGAGGTCATCATGTTCATCATGTATCACAAGCAGCTAATAACCGCATGCCTGCTCGCGGTCCTCGCATCCGCTCCCGCGCTCGCCCAGCACGAAGAACACCCCGCTGCGCCGCCGACTGGCGGCAAGTTCGGCACCGTGAAGTTCCCCACTTCGTGCAGCCTTGCGGCACAAAGCCAGTTTGAGAAGGCATTGGCGATGCTCCATTCCTTCTTTTACCCTTCGACACTCAAGGCGTTCGAGGCCGTGACCCAGATCGATCCGCAATGTGCGATTGCATACTGGGGCATTGCAATTGCCCAGCGTCCTAATCCGCTGGTCCCGCCGTTTGACGAGACGGCACTCAAGCGCGGATGGGAAGCTGCGGAGAAGGGATTGGCGCTGGATCCCAAGACCGAACGGGAGCGCGATTGGCTGCTGGCTGCCGAAGCATTTTACAAAGACTACGACAAAGTCCCACAAAGCCAGCGCACGTTGGCATACGAGCATGCGATGGCACGCCTGACGCAGAAATATCCCGACGATACGGAAGCCGCGATTTTCTATGCGCTTGCGCTCAACGAGGCCGCGGACCCCAGCGACAAGACGTACGCCAACCAACTCGAGGCTGCAACGATCCTGGAGAAAATCTACCGTGAGCAGCCCGACCACCCCGGTGTCGCGCACTACCTGATCCACAGCTACGACTACCCGCCGCTCGCGAAGCGCGGACTGCCGTTTGCCAACAAATACGCGCAGATCGCCCCGGCGGCGCCGCACGCCCTGCACATGCCGTCGCATATTTACTCGATGCTCGGCATGTGGGATGCATCCATCAAATCGAACGAAGCGGCGCTGAAGGTGATGCAGGAAGAAGCCGCCAGAAGCTGGCCGGGCGCCACCCATACAGGGGCGCCCCATTCCTGGGATTTCATGGAGTACGCCTATCTACAGCTGGGCCAGGACGCGCGTGCAAAACAGGTGCGCGATGACGCCAATGCTGTCACGAAATTTCCATTCGACCGACTGGCAGTCTACACGGCGCTGGCTGCCATCCCGGCACGCTATGCGCTCGAGCGCGGCGACTGGCAGGAGGCTGCCACGCTCGAGCCGCGTGGCAGCCGCTGGCCGCAAGCTGAGGCAATCACGTATTTTGCCCGTGCACTAGGCTGCGCTCGCAGCAGCAAGGCGGACATGGCGCAGACCAATATCGACATGCTCATGCAGTTGCGCGCCAAGCTCGAAGAGGCCAAGCAGCCATACTGGGCCGATCAGGTCCAGATTCAAATCCTCGCCGCCTCGGCGTGGCTGGATCATCTTCAGGGCAAGGACGATCAGGCGCTCAAGCAGATGCACGCCGCCGCCGATCTGGAGGACGGCAGCGAAAAGCAGGTCGCGATGGAGAACCGGCTTTACCCGATGCGGGAGTTGCTGGGCGAAATGTTGCTCGATCTGAAGCGACCTGCCGATGCGCTGAAGGAGTATGAGGCATCGATGCAAGCAACCCCGAACCGCCTGCGTGGCCTGTATGGTGCGGCGAAAGCAGCGGACCTGGCGCACGATAAGAAGGCGCAACTCTACTACGCGAAGCTTGTCACGCTCACGCAAAACGCGGACACGGTGCGGCCGGAGGTACGACTGGCCAAGCTGTATCTCGACCAGCATTGACCGATGCACCTTGAAAGCTGTCGTTAAGGCGGTGTTGCATCGAGCGTCAGAAACGGGTCAGGAGTGCGCACTGCCGACTGGCCGGTTGCGGGCCGCTGAATCCAGTGACCGCTTCCGAGCGATGAGTTTGGGGAGCGCACGGACTCAACCCGATCCATTGCGGTCGGTCGTAAGATCGCGGTCCCTTCGTCGCTTCTTGAAGTATTGCGGTCATCCGACGGCCGGTCTTGTTGGTCGGGCATCGGCCAACACAGTCAACGGATCGCAGAACCTTATCGACTTGGCGTACGCCGAGTTCCGAGTCATTGGATTTGAGGAAGCCGCGTCAGAGAGAGATCGCGCCGGAAGCTGCTTGTATTGCCGCAGCAATCTCGTCTTCGCTGCGCCCTCCATTGATGGCAATGCTTTCCCCAAAGACAAAGTGAGGAACCGAACGGACACCGGTATTCGCCGACTTGAACGCTTCCGTTTCGACGCGATGGTGCTGTTCAGGATCAAGAGCGATGGCGCGCGCCTGATCGCGGCCAAAACCGTAGTCGCTGGCAATGTCGGCCAGCACAGGATTTAGCAAGCGGCGACTCGATGTTCTTATGGCGGAAGGCAGCCGGAGTCGAACCGACCTGAGAGCGTCTGACGCCCTCAACTGGGTTTGAAGCCCAGCCGCACCACCGGATACGAATGCCTTCCTACGGTGATTGAATGACGCGTGCCCGATAGAAACAGGCCGCAAAAGCCGGATCAACGCAGATCGAGCCAGCGGCTATCCGTGCGCACGAGGTGCAGGCCACGGTGGAAGCGAGTATACCCAACCCGGTCGAAGAACTCCAAAAGCTGGATCGCGCGTTTTCGGCCGAGTCCGGTCGCGTCGCGAAACGGCGCGGCCGCCACGGTGCCGGCGTTCTTCTGCGCCTCCGTCGCCGCGATCGACGCAAGTTCGCGAATCACCTGCTGGTGATAGAACAGGTCATGCACGACCTGGAACAGCTCGCCCTGACGCGCGAGCTTGCGCAGCAACTGTCGCATGCGCTCCTCCGGCACACCGTGCGCGTTTGCGAGCTCGCGCACCCACGGCGGATCGAAACGTCCCGCCTCGATCTCGGGCAGCAGCGTCGCGGCAAGCGCCTGATCGGCTGCGTCGAGTGTCACGGTGTGGTCGGGCAAGTGCAGCCACGGTCCGCGTCTGACGAGCTCGCCACGCGCCGCCGCATCGTCGACCAACGCGCGCCACAGCGCGTCGTCGACCAGTGGCGCCGCGATGCGCCGCAAGCGCGACACGTCCGGGCCCAATTCATCCGGCGAGCGCTCGTGATATTGCGCGAGCGCGCTCGTCACGCGCCCGGCAAGGGCATGCCATGTCGCGTCCGCGAGCAGCAGTGCGTCATGGCCCGGTAGTTCGATCGTGCGCGTCCCGGCGGGCAACGCGAACGTGGCTGCCGGCATGCCCGTCAGGCGCTCCAGCAACGCCCGCGACAAACCGTGCGGCGCGCGCGCGAACAGCGCATCGAGCGAGCCGGTGTCGAGCAGCGTCTGTATCGCGTCGAGCCGGTCGAAGCGTTCCGCCGAGCGCCGCTTGCGCGCCGGAGCGAACGGATCGAGCACGTGCCCGCCGCCCACCGTGCGATTGGCCTGAGCGTTACGCACGACGAAGCGATCGCCCGGCACCGCGCACAGCGGCCGTTCGAACACCAGTTGCACGCGCGCGCGCTGACCGGGCGCGAGCGTATCGCCTTCGAGCAGCGCGACATGCGCAACCTGATGCTGCGTGCCGAGATGCACATGCAGCGGCGTCCAGTGTTCGAGCGGGTGCGGCGCGTCGGCGAGCAGCGTCAACGTGACGTCGATACGCTCACTGCCTTGCGACAGTCGCGGATCGACGATCCAGTCGCCCCGCTCGATCGCACTCCTGTCGATGCCCGCCAGATTCAGCGCGCAGCGCTGACCGGCGCGGCCGGTTTCGGCGGGGCGATTCTGCGCATGGATACCGCGCACACGCACCGGCTGATCTTTCGGCGCGAGCAGCATTGTGTCGCCGACGTTCACGCTGCCTGCTACGACGGTCCCCGTCACGATCGTGCCCTGCCCCGCGAGCGTGAACACACGATCGACGGCGAGGCGGAACAGGCCGTCATCGCGCTTCGTGCGCCATGCAGCGGCCTGTTCGCGCAGATGCGCATTCAACGCCGCGACGCCCGCATCGCCCGCGCGCGTCGCGCAGGTATCGAATACCGGCGCGTCGCGCAGCACGCTATCGCCGACGAACGCAGTCACTTCGTCGTGCACTTCGCGCAGTCGCTGGTCGTCGACGCGATCCACTTTCGTCAACGCGATCGCCCCGTGCCGGATGCCGAGCAGTTCGACGATCGCCAGATGTTCGCGGGTTTGCGGCATCACGCCGTCGTCGGCGGCGATCACGAGCAGCGCGAAGTCGATGCCGCTCGCGCCCGCGGTCATCGTATGCACGAGCCTTTCGTGGCCCGGCACGTCGATCAGACCGAGCACGTCGCCGTTCTCGAGCGGCACGTACGCGTAGCCGAGCTCGATCGAAATGCCGCGCGCTTTTTCTTCCTTGAGCCGGTCCGTATCGACGCCGGTCAGTGCCTTCACGAGGCTGGTTTTGCCGTGGTCGATATGCCCCGCTGTACCGACGATCATGCGTGCCTGTCCTTCAGTTGCTTTCCGGTTGCGCGATTAGCTGTGCGATCAATTGCGCTTCGTCGGCGGCTTCGAGGCAGCGCAGATCGAGCCGCAACGCGTCGTCCGCGATCCGGCCGATCACCGGCCGCGCCATCTCGCGCAACTGCTTTTCGAGCGCGAGCAGATGACGGCCGCCGCGCTTGCCGTCGCTCATCCTGATGACGAGGCCATGGCTCGGCAGCACGTCGACCGGCAATGCGCCGCTGCCGATCTGGCTGAACATCGGTTCCGCCGCCACGGTGTAGCGCGCGCCGATCGCCTGCTGCAGCGCCGGTAGCACGCGCAGCGCGGCAGCGTGAATGTCTTCGGCGGCACGCGTGAGGAGCCGTAGCGTGGTCAGCCGCTCCGTCAACTTCTCGGGCGCGCGATACAGCCGCAGCACCGGCTCCAACGCCGCGAGCGTCAGCTTGCCGACGCGCAGTGCGCGCTTCAACGGATGCTTCTTGATCTTCGCGATCAGATCGCGCCGCCCGACGATCAACCCGGCCTGCGGCCCACCGAGCAGTTTGTCGCCGCTGAACGTGACCACATCGGCGCCCGCCGCGACGGTCTCGCGCACCGTCGGCTCGCGCGGCAAGCCCCATTCGGCGAGATCGACCAGCGTGCCGCTGCCGAGATCGACAGCGACCGCGAGCCCGCGCGCGTGCGCGAGCGGCGCGATCTCGTCGATGCCGACTTCCTTCGTGAAGCCGCTGATCGCATAGTTGCTTGCGTGGACTTTCATCAGCAGCGCGGTGCGCGCGTTGATCGCCTGTTCATAGTCCTTCAGATGAGTGCGGTTCGTCGTGCCGACTTCGCGCAGCTTCGCGCCCGCGCGGCTCATGATGTCGGGAATGCGAAACGCGCCGCCGATTTCGACGAGCTCGCCGCGCGACACCACCACTTCCTTCTTCGCCGCGAGCGCGGACAGCGTGAGCAGCACCGCGGCCGCGTTGTTGTTGACGATGGTTGCCGCTTCGGCGCCGGTCAGCTCGCAGATCAGACCGTCGATCAGGTCGTCGCGGTCGCCGCGCATGCCGGTGGCGAGATCGAACTCGAGGTTGGCCGGTTGCGTGAGCGCGGTCATCACGGCGCGCACCGACTCGTCGGGCAGCAGCGCGCGGCCGAGGTTCGTGTGCAATACGGTGCCGGTCAGATTGAATACGCTGCGCAGCCGCGACGCGTTGCGTGCGAGCAGCGCCGCGGCGACCGCCGCATGCAGCTGCGGGGTATCGAGCGCGCTCACCGCCGGGTTGGCCGCCGCATCGCCCGATTGCGCGCTGATACGCCACGCATCGAGCGCATCGCGCAGCGCATTGAGCACCTGGGTGCGCCCGTATTCGCCGATCAGCGGCGCGAATTCCGCCGACGCCATCACCTTGTCCACCGACGGCACGCGCGCCATCAGCGCACGCAATTCCGAGCTGCTCACATCGCTCACGAGCAATCCTTATGTCGTGTTGAACTTGCGTCCGGCCAGGTCGCCGTCAGGCGGACTCGTCGCCCTCCGCTTCCGTCGCGCCGGCCGTCTGCTCCGGCCACAGCCATGGATGCGGCGACGCGCGCCGGTAACCTTCCGCGCCCATCAGCAGATCGAGCGTGAGGCTCGCGAGGTCGTCCGCGAATGGATCGAACTCGTAGTCCTTCGCCTGGATGCCGATCTTGCGGTAAGTATGGCATTCGTCGCACGACTCCGCCTTCAGCACGGCGTTTTTCGTTTCGGCTTCGCGCGTGGCCGCATCGGCGTCGGGCGAGCCGGCCACGTGGTACGCGATGCCTTTCGTCGAATCGCAGTTCGAGCATTTGCTACGGACCATATGCCATTCGGTCGCGCACAGCCCGCATTGCAGATAGCGATAGTTGTCGTACGCGCCGCCGATGCGCAGCGTGCTCGCCACCGGATGCGAGCCGCACACCGGGCACAGCCCCGGCGTGTCGAGATACGGCACGGCGCGCTTGTCGATGTCGGCGGCGAGGTCGGTCCATACGACTTGCAGCGCGGCCATGATGAACGGCGCGCTCGCCGGCTCGACGTCGGCGAAGCGCTGCGCGAAGATCGCGTCGGCCTGCGCTTCGAGCGTGGCGACGTCGAGCGAGCGCAGGCGCGCGAACACCGCGACGAGCGGCGGCGTCAACGGACCCGCGGCTTCGATCTTGTCGAGCAGTTGCAGCAGCACGTCGCGCCACGCCGGATCGCGCGCGCCGGACAGCGCCGGAATTAGCGGCATCGAATACTGCTGCGCGCTCGCGATCAGCTCGGGGCTCGGCGGCTGTGCCTTGAAGTGCGTGAGCACCGCCTGCTGCGCATCGGCCAGCGCCGCCATCAGCCGCAGATAGCCGGCAATCGGATTGCCGCGCGAGGCGAGCTGGCGCAGGCGCGCGGCGCGCGGCGCGAACACCGCGAGCCGCTCCGGCATGCGGATGCGGGGTATTGCCGAGGGATCGAGCGACTCGATGTCGGCGGCTTCGAGAATGCGTTGAGCCAAGTTATCGACCTCTGAAAACTGAAGAGCCGCCGCCCGTCATCGACGTGGCGCGGCGGCCCGGTGCGCGGGGTGCTGCGTGCGGCGCATTGAGACACGCGCTGAGGCAGCGCCGATTGAACATACTTTACTTGCCGATGATTTCTCTGAACCAGTTCGGATGGTGCTTGCGCGCCCAGCCATAAGTAACGGTGCCGCGCGTCATCGCACCTATGGAGCCCTTGACCCACAGCGCCGCATAGATATGCACGATGATGCCGACGATCAGCAAGAACGCCGTCACCGCGTGCACGACCGCGGAGAGCCGGATCAGGCCAATCGGGAAGTAGAGCGAAAAATAGCGCCGCCAGATCACGATGCCGCTCAGCAACAGCAGCAGCATACAGATCACCATCACGAAGAACAGCAGCTTCTGCCCGGCGTTGTACCTGCCGATTGCGGGCAGGCGCTCCTCGCGGTTGTTCAGCACGTCGCGGTACTGCTTCATCCACTGGATATCCGCCTGGTCCAGATAGTTGTGATGCCAGAAGCGCAACGCAAGGATCAGGAACGAGATGAACATCACGCAGCCGATGAACGGGTGCAGGATTCGCGTCCACTGTCCGCCGCCAAGCACGAAGTACAGAAACGCCATCGACGGATGGAACAACGCGAGACCGGACAGCGCAAGCAGGATGAAACAGATCGCGGTGATCCAATGGTTCGTGCGCTCGTTCGGCGTATAGCGCACGATCAGGCGGTTGCCCTTCACGTCCGTGAAGTCGGTGTGCTCAGAGTGGTTCATTGCTTACCCTCCCGCGAACGGCGTGCCTCTTCGGCTTCCTCGACGGCGGCGGCTTCGTCGGCCTCGGTCACCTCGTTCGGACCGACGCGCGTGTAGTGGAAGAAGCCCGCGAGCGCGGCGATCCCCATGATGGCGAGCCCGATCGGCTTGGCTATGCCCTTCCACAACGTCACCATCGGACTGATGCGCGGATCGTCCGGCAGGCCGTGATACAGCGACGGCCGGTCGGCGTGATGCAGCACGTACATCACATGCGTGCCGCCGACCTTTTCCGGGTTGTACAGGCCAGCGTTCTGGAAACCGCGCTCCTTCAGATCGACGATGCGGTCCTCGGCCTGCAGCTTCATGTCCTCCTTGGTGCCGAACATGATCGCGCCGGTCGGGCAGGTCTTCACGCAGGCCGGCTCCTGGCCGACCGCCACGCGGTCCGAACACAGCGTGCACTTGTACACGCGGCGATCCTTCTTTGACATGCGCGGTATGTTGAACGGACAGCCCGCGATGCAAAAGCCGCAGCCGATGCAGTTCTCCTCGTGAAAATCCACGATGCCGTTCGTGTACTGCACGATCGCGCCCGGCGACGGACAGGCCTTCAGACAGCCCGGGTCTTCGCAGTGCATGCAGCCGTCCTTGCGGATCAGCCATTCGAGATCGCCGGCGGAGTTCTCGTACTCCGCGAAACGCATCACGGTCCACGAATCCGGAGTCAAGTCGGGCGGATTGTCGTAGACGCCGACGTTCACGCCGATTTCGTCGCGCAAATCGTTCCACTCCATGCAGGCGGTTTGACACGCCTTGCAGCCGATGCACTTCGACACGTCGATGAGCTTCGCGACCTGCCCGGAGGCCGGCGCGCGGGCCACCGGCGGCTGCGTGGTCGTGGCCGAGACGCGTCTGATGTCCAGTGATTGCAGTGCCATCTCTTTACCTTATGCCTTTTCGACCTTGACGAGGAACGACTTGGTTTCCGGTGTCTGCGAGTTCCCGTCGCCCACCGGGGGCGTCAGCGCATTGACGAGATAGCCCGGCCTTGCGAGCCCCATGAAGCCCCAATGAATCGGCAGCCCAACGGTCTGCACCTTCTTGCCTTCGACAGTCAGCGGTTTGATGCGCTTGGTCACGACCGCGACGGCTATCAGATGCCCGCGGTTCGAGCTCACCTTGACCCGGTCGCCCGCCACCACGCCGATCTCCTTCGCGAGATCTTCGCCGATCTCGACGAACTGCTCGGGCTGGATGATCGCATTCAGCTTCGCGTGCTTCGTCCAGTAGTGGAAATGCTCGGTCAGCCGATAGCTGGTCGCCGTATGCGGGAAGTTCTCGTGCGTGCCGAACGTGGCTTTGTCGGCCGGGAACACGCGCGCCGCCGGGTTGCTGACGACCAGCTTGTTGTCCGGATGCAGCGGGTTGTAGCCGAGCGGCGTCTCGAACGGTTCATAGTGCTCGGGGAACGGCCCCTCGACCATCGCGTCGCGCGCGAAGAACCGCGCGACGCCTTCCGGATTCATGATGAACGGATTCATGCCGCCGTCAGGCGGCTCGTCGACCTTGAAGTCCGGAATGTCGGCGCCCGACCACGTGCTGCCGTTCCACGCGATCAGCTTACGCGTCGGATCGAACGGCTTGCCGTTGAGATCGCACGACGCGCGGTTGTACAGAACCCGCCGGTTCACCGGCCATGCCCACGCCCAGTTCAGCGTGTTGCCGATGCCGGTCGGGTCCGAGTTGTCGCGGCGGCCCATCTGGTTGCCCGCCTGGGTCCACGCACCGCAGAAGATCCAGCAGCCGCTCGAAGTCGAGCCGTCGTCGCGCAGCAGCGCGAAACTCGCGAGCTGCTCGCCTTTCTTCGCGAGCACCTTGGTCGGGTCCTTCGGATCGGTGACGTCCGCGAGCGCCTTGCCGTTGAACTCCATCGCGATTTCTTCGGGCGTCGGGCTGTCCGGCCTCGCATACGGCCAGCTCATGTTCAGGATCGGATCGGGATACTTGCCGCCGTCCTTGCGATAAGCGTCGCGAATCCGCAGCCACAGCCCAGCCATGATCTCGAGGTCGCTCTTCGCTTCGCCGGGGCCGTCCGCGCCCTGCCAGTGCCATTGCAGCACCCGGCTCGAACTGACGAGCGAGCCGCGTTCCTCGGCGAAGCAGGTGGTCGGCAGACGGAACACCTCGGTCTGGATCGATGCGCTGTCGACGTCGTTGAACGGGCCGTGGTTCTTCCAGAACTCCGACGTTTCGGTCGCGAGCGGATCCATGATCACGAGCCACTTCAGCTTGGCCAGAGCCGCGCCGTTCTTTGACTTGTACGGCGCGGCGGCAAGCGGGTTGAAGCCCTGCGCGATGTAGCCGGTCATCTTGCCCTGACTCATCAGCTCGAAGACCTGCAGCAGGTCGTAGGACTTGTCGAGCTTCGGCAGATAGTCGAAAGCGAAGTTGTTCTCGGCGGTCGCCTTGTCGCCCCACCACGACTTCATGAAGCTCACGTGGAACGCGCGATAGTTGCGCCAGTAGCTCAGCTGGTTCGGCCGCAGCGGCTGCGCGGCGCGTTTCGCGATGTAGGCGTCGAAGTCCTGCTCCGCCTCCATTGGCAGCGTCATGTAGCCCGGCAGCAGGTTCGACATCAGGCCGAGGTCCGTCAGGCCCTGGATGTTCGAGTGGCCGCGCAGCGCATTCATGCCGCCGCCCGCGATGCCGATGTTGCCGAGCAGCAGCTGGACCATCGCGCCGGTGCGGATGATCTGCGAGCCGATCGAGTGCTGCGTCCAGCCGAGCGCGTACATGATCGTGGTCGCGCGTCCCGGCACCGACGTCGCCGCGAGCATCTCGCATACGTGCAGGAACTTGTCCTTCGGCGTGCCGCAGATTTTTTCGACCTGCTCGGGCGTGTAGCGCGAGTAATGCTTCTTCATCAGCTGATAGACGCAGCGCGGGTCCTGCAGCGTGGGGTCGACCTTGGCGAAGCCGTCGTCGCCGCGCTCGTAGTCCCACGAGGTCTTGTCGTAGCTGCGCTTGTCGGCGTTGTAGCCGGAGAACATGCCGTCGTTGAACGCAAAATCCTCACGGACGATAAACGACACGTCCGTGTAGTTCTTCACGTACTCGTGCTGGATCTTGTCGTTCGTCAGCAGATAGTTGATCACCCCGCCGAGGAATGCGATGTCCGTCCCGGTGCGAATCGGCGCGTAGTAGTCCGCGACCGACGCCGTGCGATTAAAGCGCGGGTCGACCACGATCAGGCGCGCCTTGCGGTGCGCCTTCGCCTCGGTGACCCATTTGAAACCGCACGGGTGGGCCTCGGCCGCATTGCCGCCCATCACGAGAATCAAGTCCGCGTTTCTGATGTCGACCCAATGGTTCGTCATCGCTCCACGGCCAAACGTCGGGGCAAGACCTGCCACCGTCGGGCCATGTCAGACACGCGCCTGATTGTCGAATCCAAGCATGCCAAGACTGCGAGCAGTCTTGTGCGTCAGATAACCCACCTCGTTACTGCTGGCCGACGCCGCGAGCATCCCGGTTGTCAGCCAGCGGTTGACCTTCTTGCCGTCTGCGGTCGTCTCGACGAAATTCGCGTCGCGGTCTTCCTTCATCAGTTTGGCGATGCGGTCGAGCGCGTCTTCCCACGAGATGCGCTTCCACTCGTTCGCCCCGGCCGCGCGGTACTCGGGATAGCGCAGACGGCTCGGGCTATGGATGAAGTCGATCAGGCTCGCGCCCTTCGGGCACAGCGTGCCGCGATTGACCGGATGGTCGGGGTCGCCCTCGATGTGGAAGATGCTCGTCTTCACGTTCTTGGCCTGGTCGCCAAGCCCGTACATGAGGACGCCGCAGCCCACCGAGCAGTACGGGCAGGTGTTGCGGGTTTCGGTAGCACGCGACAATTTGTACTGACGGACTTCGGCCAGCGCGGGTGTCGGCGAGAAGCCCATCAGGGCTAGGCTCGATCCGGCGAGCGAGGTGGCAGAAACCTTCAGGAATTGTCGCCGAGTCATTTGCGTCATTGCATGGCCTCGGCTCTTTTGGGAACAAAATTGATTATAGATGCCGTTTCACGACATGTACCTCGATCGTAGTGCATTGGCCACCCGGGTAAATCGGACATGCGAAAATCGGTTGAGTGAACGGCGCACCCTGCCTGCACGATTTATTCCAGGTGCCGGGCACCGTTCATGCTCTATCCGCGAATGGTGAAATTCAATTGACCTTCTCGACGGATTATTCGCTCCTATGAACTACTCTACTTACTCCTGCCGCGCGGTAGCCGGCGCAGCCTCGCTTGCGCTTCTCGGCGCCGCACTGTTGGCCACCAACTCTCCCAGCCTTGCGCAGATTCCCCAGTCGGGCGGCTCTTCGCACATGGAAAGCCGTTCGTCCGGAATGGGTTCGAAGCCTGAACCGGCCGCATCGGCGGTTCACGAATCGCAAACGCCTCAGTCGAAAGACAGCGGACAAGGTAATGCGCGCGGCAAAACCGCCGGCCAGGGACAAAAAGCCCAAGGCGCCGGCGGATTCAACAATGGCTTGTATGGGACCGGCGCGGGCAGCAATAAATAAGGCATTGCAACCGCGCGGTAATTGGTTTGCTAATTGGCGACGGCGATCAATTCGCGCGGCGATGCGCAATTGCGTTAGCGCGTGAACAATTCGTTTCATCGCCTCACCTGCCGTTGGCATTTGCTTCGGGGTTAGTACTTTTTACGCGGGCGTTTATCGTTCGGATATACCGCTTTGGCATAAAGCCGGTTTGCGGCCCGCGCCGACGCTGCACAGTGTGAAAACTACCCTCATAATGCGGTCATTCGACGAACCCGAACTCCCGCTCTCATGACCCAAGTCCAAGCAAGCCAGTCGCCCCGCCTTACGAGCCTGTCGCACGGTGGCGGCTGCGGCTGCAAGATCGCGCCCGGCCTGCTCGCCGATCTGCTCAAGCGAAGCGCGCCGCTGCCGTTTTTTCCCGACCTGCTGGTCGGCAACGACACCGCCGACGACGCCGCCGTCTACAAGCTCAACGAAGACCAGGCGATCGTCGCGACCACGGATTTCTTCATGCCGATCGTCGACGATCCGTTCGACTTCGGCCGCATCGCCGCGACCAATGCGATTTCCGACGTCTACGCGATGGGCGGCAAGCCGATCATGGCGCTCGCGATCGTCGGCATGCCGATCAACGTGCTGCCGCACGACGTGATCGCGGCCGTGCTGAAAGGCGGCGAATCGGTCTGCGCGGACGCGGGCATCCCGCTCGCGGGCGGCCATTCGATCGATTCGGTCGAGCCGATATACGGCCTGGTTGCGCTGGGCATCGTCGATCCGAAGCGCGTCAAGCGCAACGCGGGCGGCCAGGCCGGCGACGTGCTGATCCTCGGCAAGCCGCTCGGCGTCGGCATTCTGTCCGCGGCACTGAAAAAAGACCGGCTCGATGACGCCGGCTACGCGGCCATGATCGGCGCGACCACCAAGCTGAACCGGCCGGGCGCCGAGCTGGCGCGGCTCGACGGCGTGCATGCGCTGACCGACATCACCGGCTTCGGCCTGCTCGGTCACACGCTGGAACTCGCGCGCGGCTCGAAGCTGACCGCGCGCGTGCGCTATGCGGACCTGCCGTGGCTGCCGAACGTCGCGAGCCTGGCGGAAGCCGGCATCTTCACCGGCGCATCGGGCCGCAATTGGGACGCCTACGGCCACGACGTGGTGCTGCCCGCCACGTTGCCGTCCGCCGGCCGCGCGTTGTTGACCGATCCGCAGACGTCGGGCGGGCTGCTGGTGTCGTGCGCGCCCGATGCGGTCGACGAGGTGCTCGCGCTGTTCCGCGCCGATGGCTTCGCCGACGCGCGGGTGATCGGCGAGCTGGTGAGCGGGGAAGCGCGAGTCGAGGTCATCTGAGGCAGGCGGCTGAGGGGACGCGTCACCGGAGAACGCCGGCAAGGACGCATAACCGGCCCGAACGAGCCGCGCATGCGATAATTTCGGTCTTCCCGCGGTCCGTTTTGTCCCTACTCCCTTGAAAAGTCTTCTAGTCAGCCTCGATAAAGCCGACGATTTCGATGAAATCGTCGACGTTCGCACGCCGCTCGAGTTCGAGGAAGACCATATTCCGGGCGCGACCAACGCGCCAGTGCTCAGCAACGAAGAACGCGTGCTGGTCGGCACGACCTACAAGCAGGTGTCGCCGTTCGAGGGCACGCGGCTCGGCGCGGCGCTCGTCGCGCGCAACATCGCGCATCATCTCGAAACCACGTTCGCCGACCGGCCGCGCAACTGGCGCCCGCTCATCTACTGCTGGCGCGGCGGCAAGCGCTCGGGCTCGGTCACGACGCTGTTCAACATGATCGGCTGGTCAGCGCGGCAACTCGAGGGCGGCTACAAGAGCTATCGGCGCGCCACGCTGGAGAGGCTCGAAACCCTGCCGCGCCGCTTCAGCTACATCGCGCTCGTCGGCCCGACCGGCAGCGGCAAGACACGGCTGCTGTCGGCGCTGCATCAGGCCGGCGCGCAAACGCTCGACCTCGAGGCGCTCGCCTCGCATCGCGGCTCGCTGCTCGGCGCGTACACGGGCGTGCAGCAGCCGTCGCAGAAGCGTTTCGACACGCTGCTCGTCACCGCTCTGCAAGATTTCGACGTGAACCGGCCGGTGTTCGTCGAGGCGGAAAGCCGGCGCATCGGCACCGTCACGCTGCCGCTCGCGCTGCTCGAAACGTTTCATCGAGGCGCGTGCGTCGAGGTGCGTTCGAGCCGGGAGGATCGCGCGGCATTTCTGCTGCAGGATTACGCGCATCTGTTCGAGCATCCCGACTACTTCAAGGGACAGCTGGAACGGCTGATCGGTCTGCACAGCCGCGAGCGGGTCACGGGCTGGCAGCGGCTCGTCGACGACAACCGGCGCGCCGAGCTCGCGCACGAACTGATCGAACTTCACTACGATCCCGCGTATGCGCGCAGCAGCGGCCAGCATTTCGATCAGCTGCCGAATGCGCTGCAACTCGATTTCCGCCCGAACGATGCCGACGTCGTCGAGCAGGCGAAAACGCTGCTCGCGCAGCTCGACACCCGTACGCTAGTCCTCGGTTGACTCACAACGACATTTAAGAACCATCATGCAATCAACCCTTCGGCAACCCCGCGTCACGCTTGGCTGGGTCGTATTCCTGCTGATCGCCGTCGTCGGCCTCTTCTATGTGAAGTGGTTTCCGTACTACAACCGCGCGTTCGTCGCCGCGAGCCAGCATTCGATCGGCAAGTCGATCTTGATGGGCACGTCCGCGAGCGCCCCGGCGGCCTCGTGGCAGGCCGCGATCGACTTCGCGCTCACGTACGGCAAGGCGATCTGGCAGGCGATGGTGCTCGGCCTGCTGCTCGGCTCCGCGGTGCAGGCGCTGATTCCGCCGCAGTGGGTCGCGCGCGCGCTCGGTCGTGCCGACTTCAACAGCGTCGTCAAAGGCGGCCTGATGTCGTTGCCGGGCATGATGTGCACCTGCTGCGCGGCGCCGGTCGTCGCCGGCCTGCGCGCACGCGAAGCGGCGCCGGGTGCGGCGATTGCTTTTTGGCTCGGTAATACCGCGCTGAATCCCGCGACACTGATCTTCATGGGCTTCGTGCTCGGCTGGCAGTGGATGGGCCTGCGTCTCGCGCTCGGCATCGTGATGGTGTTCGGCCTCGGCTACCTCGTGAACCGCATGGTCACGCCGCAGGAAGCGCAAGCGTCGCGAGAGGCCGTCGCGCAACTGGTCAGCGCCGACGATCCGGGCACCGCGTTCTCGCGCTGGATCTCGATTCTCGGGCGCATGACGCTGCGGCTCGTGCCGGAATACATCGTGCTCGTGCTGATTCTCGGCGCGGCGCGCGCGTGGCTGTTTCCGCATATAGGCCCGGACGTCGACAACAGCCTGCTGTGGATCATTGCGCTGTCGATCGCCGGCACGCTGTTCGTGATTCCGACCGCAGGTGAAGTGCCGATCATTCAGGCGATGCTGTCGTTCGGTATGGCCGCCGGCCCCGCCGGCGCGCTGCTGATGACGCTGCCGCTCGTCAGCGTGCCGTCGCTCGCGATGCTCGCGCGGTCGTTTCCGCGGCGCGTGCTGACGATGGTGGCCTGCGCGGTGGTGGTGTGCGGTGTCGTCAGTGGCTTGCTGGCCGTTACGCTAGGCTTCTGAGCCGGTTTTTGAGTTCGAGTCGTAGAAGAAGGAAGCATGAAACGTATCGCCGCTTTCGCCGTCACGTGTTGGTCCGCCGCCGGGCTGCTGTACGTTGGACAGCATTCGGTGGCGCTGATCGCGCTGAGCGGCGTCGTTGCTTTCGCGGGGTTCGATCTGCTGCGGCCTTGAAGGCATCGTTGTTTTTCTCGTCCGTGCAAGCTCGTTTGCCCGTTGCGTTCGCAGTAGCGTTCGCGTTCGCCCGCGCCTGACCGGAAAGGGCCTCGCGAATCGCTGCGAGCCATAACGCCACCGCGTGCGCGCCCGGGTCCACATGACCGATCGCTCGCTCGCCGACATAACTCGAACGCCCGCGGCGCGGATGCATCGAGGCGGTACGCGAGGTCGTTGCCAGCAGCTTGCCGACCATCGCATCGGCCGGCTCCAGCGCACCGCGCGCCACGCCGGGTTCGCCATGAATGCCGAGGCCCCATTCGATTTCGCGATCGCCCAGTTCGAAGCCCGGCTTGCCCGCGGCCGGCACCGTGCAGGGCGTCAGCGCGACGCCCATCGTGCCGAGAGACGCGGCCGCTTCTTTGGCGATCCGCGCGACCTCGGCCAACGGCAAACCGCGCGCCGCTGCCGCGCCCGCGATCTTGTGAACCAGCACCGTGCCCGCTAGTCCGCGACGGCCCGCGTGATCGCGCTCGCGCTCAACGCGACGTCGTCGGCGACGATCATCATCTCGACGGGAATGCCCTCGGCGCGCGCCATTTCGGCCGCGAGGCCAAAGTTGAAGCGGTCCCCCGTGTAGTTCTTGGCGATCAGCAACGCGCCCGCGGGACCGGCCACCGCACGGATTGCGTCGAGCACGGCGTCGGTGGATGGCGATGTAAAGACTTCGCCGGCCACCGCCGCGCTCAGCATGCCGTGGCCGACGTAGCCGCCGTGCGCGGGCTCGTGGCCCGAGCCGCCGCCGGAGATCAGCGCGACCTCGCCGCGCGTTGTCGAACGACGACGCGGCAGCGGCAGAGAGCGCGTGAATGTGCGCGAGCTGTGAGCCACGAGCGGACAACGAAAACGAAGGGAACGTGATGCCGAACGGCGAAACTGCGGGAACGACGGGATGGATTTGACAGGACCGTAGACGAAAGCGGAACCGCTTTCGTCTACGTCACAGATGCGTTGGTAGGCTCGATTGGATTCGAACCAACGACCCCCACCATGTCAAGGTGGTGCTCTAACCAACTGAGCTACGAGCCTTTAGAGGCGCGAATTATAGAGACTCATTGCGGACTTCACAAGCCCTTGCGGCGATTTATCGAAACGCATGTGTGTTGATCAGTTCGTCGCGGTCCATTCGGTGTCAGGGTCCAATGGATAAACCGGCCGTTTCACGTGCTCGAATCTGAACAGACCGTAGTCCGAACTCGTGACGCCGCGGCTATCGCATTCGACGAGCGCCGCCGCGATCGGCAAGAATACGGGCCGGCAATACATGCGTGATTTGAGCAGCAGAAAACGCGCGCGGCGCGGATCGATGCCGACGCTCTCGAACACGCCGAGATCCCATGGCTCATGCGTGTGTTCGGTCACGACGAGTTTCACCGTGCCAGTGTCGAGCACCGCCGCGCGACCCATGTACGCGCGTTGGCCCGTGTAGGTCGGACCGCTGATCACGTATTCGCCGTCCGTCAGCGCGCGCACGACGCCGGTCAGGGCGAGCGGCGAACGCGATGGCAAAGCATCGTTTGTCAGCTTGTTGCCGATCGCGAGCGTGACTGTACTTCCGACTCCTGAGGCCGCGAGGGCCGCGACCGCCTGCGGGTCGCACAACGGCCCGCTGACGATGCCTTCGAGGCCCTGCTTCAATGCTTCCTCGAGCAGATCCATCGTGTCGCACGTGCCGCCTGACATGCAGTTGTCGCCATGATCGAGCAGCAGCACCGGTTTGTCGGCGCCGCGCGCGAGCGACGCCGCCCGCGCGACCGATTCGGCAAGCGGCGCGCTGCGATAGACGAAATCGTCGCGCTCGTCCCAGATCTGCCGCGCGACTCGCTCGGCGACCGCCTCCGCATCCGCGCGCTCGCCATTGCCGACTACAACGACGCTAATGCATGGCGCGTCGATATCGGCGAGCGAGAAGCCCGCCAGCACCGACACCGCGAGCATGCCCTCGGCCTCGGCGGCGTGCGCGGCATCGAGCGCGCGTTTCATCGCGCCGTCGGCGCTCGCGCTGCGCAGCGTGTGCGTGAGCAGCGGCGGTTGACGCCACGCGATGACCGGCTTTGCGTGGCCGTCGATCATGTCGAACAATAGGCGCGCCGCGTGCGCGCCAGTCTCGTACATGTCGACGTGCGGATAGGTCTTGAAACTGACGATGATGTCGGCGTTGTCGATCATCTTCTGCGTGACGTTGCCGTGCAGATCGAGTGCGACCGCGATCGGCGCTTGCGGCAATGAGGCACGGACACGCGCGAGCAGATCGCCTTCGCCGTCGACCGAGTTTTCGGCGACCATCGCGCCGTGCAGATCGAGCATTACCGCGTCGCAGCCCGTCGCGGCTGCCACGATCGCGTCGCTGATCGTATCGTAGGCGGCGGCGTCCACTGGCCCGCTCGGATTCGCCATGGCGGAGATCGGTGTCACGATTTCGGCGTGGACGCGCTCGGCCGCGTCGATGAACGCGGCCATCGCGGTTTGCATACCCTTGTTTTCGTCGAACGCGGCGCGGCCGTAGCTGGGACCGTTGCGGCCGAATGCGGCCAGCGGGGTTTCTACCGGCGAGAACGTGTTGGTCTCGTGGTTCATTCGTGCGATCAGGATCTTCATGCGCGTATGCTCCCTGTCCTCGACGTCGCGCTCAGCTGCAGCAGCATATTGAAGCCGGCTTCCAGCTGATCGGCGCGCGTCCTCGGTTTCGTTGTGGCTGACGCCGTCCTTTCATGGAACGAAGATCGTCTTGCCGGGTGTGACGCGCGCGAGATAGACCGCGTCGTGGCCCGCGCCGCTGATCACATCCATCGGGAACAGGCACGTCGAGACAGCCGACCGTGCCGCGGCGACGCGGCGCATGATCGAGCGCGCGAGGCAGTTCACCGCATGGAGCCCGCATCGATGCTTCCTTGGGTCGAACGCAGCTGGATGGCGCTTGCGGGCCGGACTTGCTCCCTTCCGGCTTGCTGGTCGGTGTTGTTCCAATTGTCATGATAGAGAGGTTTGGCCAAGGCTGACGACCGGACGTCCGCGAGGTCGGAATGTGGCGACGCTTTTCCGTGGGCGAAGGATGGGAGGGAAAACCGCTGGATTCGAGGGTAGCAAACGGCGCACCGCGGGCGATGTAGGTGTCAATCCGCTCGACTACAGACGCCGCGACATGCCGGCAATTTGCGCGCAAGTGGTTGCCAGCAAACGTTTTCGTCGAAGGAAGCGGGTAAAACGCAATGAAGGCTCAACCTTTTGCGAAGCGCGCCGTTATTGCATGTGCTCAGGCAAACCCCTTGGATCTCCATGGCACAACCGATTCCTTTCCGCAACACCAGCGCCGCCCGCGCGCGGCATGCCAAAGCCATGCTGTTGCCCATCGCGCGCCAGATCGCCGACGATCTCGCGTTACGAGTTCATCTGTCGCTCGACGCATTGCGTCGCGGCGTCGGCACGAAGAGCGATGCACAGACGCTCACGCAGATCATGCTGTTGACCAGCTACCTCGCCGATGCCGGCTTCGGCTCGATGAGCCATGAAGAACTCCACGCCGCGGATCGCGCCTCGGCGATGGTGTTCGACGCAGGTCGGGAACGCGACGAATGGAAGCTGGACGAAGCGCGATTCGAGCTCTTTGCATCGATCGCGACGAGGTACGATCGGCAGTTGCATCGCGCTCCGCTTTGGGCGATTACCGAGGCCAGTGAGAGACTCGACCGGTTTATTGCAGGGGGATCCGATCGAGCGCCGGCGCGAAAGCGGGCATAGCGGTTTTAGAGGAAGTGCCGACCGCCTGAGCCGGAAGGACACGGATTTTAAGCGAGCGTGTCGGAAGTCGCCGGGTTACGCGGATGCGCTTCGGATCGGAAAGTAGTTGAAGCGCGCGGAATTGGCCGCGTAAACGCAAAAACCCCACCGCTGGGGGTGGGGTTTCTGGCTTGTGGGGGAGCCTGACGATTACCTACTTTCACACGGGCAATCCGCACTATCATCGGCGTGGAGTCGTTTCACGGTCCTG
>NZ_JAYMRT010000017.1:0-132273 GCF_038900515.1 Burkholderia sp. JPY481 | reverse complement strand
CTGAGCATGAAGAGGAGAAGAAGCGCATCGCGAAGCTGGTGTGGTGGGACGAGGTGGCGGCGGGCGTCCCTGGCTTCCCCGGATCGGATGTGTATCACATCAATCCGATCGGGCTGGTGGGGAATTTCCTTACATCGGAACGAAGGTTAACGGAGTTGATTCGAAAAATTGGCGACATCATTTCTGGGGGAGAAGGTGGATATGAGTCGTACAACACTGGAACAAACGGCGTTCATGGCGCAGTAGGCCATTCGTATATGACAAAGCCAAAGGGGACCGTTACCGGGAAAACAATAAACGAAATACTGGCGACAGAGCATTTCTCGTACATGAACCCTGCTCGATTTTATACAACGGGCAAGTACCAGACGATCATTCCGACTCTCCGAGAAGGAAAGGCCAGGCTGGGTCTAACGGGAGATGAGAAATATGACGAGGATGCGCAAGAGAGAATGTTCAGTGACTTCCTGATTTTTCATGCTGGCGGAGGTGTTTTGGCAAAGTTCATCGGGCAGGGCGTTGGAACTTTAGATGACGCTCAATATGCGGCATCTAAAGAATGGGCATCCATCGCGGCCCCCGCTGGCTGTCGAATAAAAGACGGAAGAATCTCTGATGGCTCGCTCTCCTACTATGAGGGAGCGAATAACCACGCGTATATGCCTTCCACCAATAGGCTTAGAAGCACTCTCGCTGAAATCTCTCAATCACGTTGATATAACATGAAAAATACCTTTCATTGTATTTTGTTGATCGCTACATGTGGCGCGACCGCTGTAACTTGTCATGCGAAGTCCTTGGCTGTCACGGCCAATCACCCATTTAGTCATGTGGAAATCGCTTATTCTCATAACGATTGCTCATATATGTACTCTCCTATCGATTTTTGTGACGAGAGGCATGTTTCGGAAATGAAAGATGCAATTGAAAGGCGGACGGCAAATTTTAATGGTCACTACATCCTGTTAAACATAAAAGAGTGGCGCCCTTCGGAATACTACGGCGATAGTGTTGTTGTAATCGATGCGGAAAGTGGGATCGCATATCCGATGCCATTCGATTACTACGCTGGGAAGGTTAATATGATAAATTCAAAGATCTTGAAAAATCCAAAGCTGACTTTCTCCGCGGGCGGCAACAAGATATGCGTTGATGGCTCTATTTTGGTTTATCGATCGACTACAAACGGCCATTTTTGTTTCTATTTCGATGGACATAAATTTTCAGGATTTCAAACTGAATATATGAATTAATGGTCCACACCGAGCTCATAGTCAACGATCAAAACCGGATTGGAAATATTAAAGGATGGTCGAACAGGGTGGCGATTGCTTGCGCGTGAAAATATAAATGAAAAATTCCCCGTTTTGATAGTGCTGGGATGGGTGCTCGCTTTATCCTCCGCTCACGGGCCGAAGGGTACAACTTTTCCGGTGATTGGGAATTCATCGAGCACATCGCTGGCTCGAGCAAGCCGTACTCGACTTTCAAGATCAAACGAACGGAGGCAGCAGATGGCACTGTCATAGGATCATATTGTTTTATAACTCAGTCCGGAACCGGATCGACTGCAGCGCAGTCGGAATCGATAACCTCGAGGGACACACGTAAGCAAAGATGGCCAACACGCTGAGATCCACTTCGACTCATTTTTCGGTGCCAAGGGAGGTGTGGCGGACTTGACTTCCTTTGATGGACAGTTGACCTGGAAAATTAAGAAAAATCCGCTTGGTGATTTTTTCTATGGGCCTTACTCGGTGACGCTCAATCGGACACAGATCAACACACACCAAGGTCAACGTCAAGTGGTCGTCGACAAGGCCTATTTGTATTTCACGCCATCTACGACAACGGTTAAGCGATATTTAATTAAAGGGGGCTATGTGAAGATGATCGCTACATCGGATGATTTGAAATTTTGGAAGGTTCTCATCGGGTGATGATGTTTGATTGGACACCAATGTGGGGACCGTGAGCGCTACCGACAGAACTCATTTTGCGGGACACATCTCAGATTGAACCCGACAGCGCGTCGAAAGGTTGATTCAGTTATTCCAAGCGTGGCACGACCGACAGCCGAACTAAGACTTCCAGTGTAGTCGCTACTCGTGCAACACGAGCCGAATTGTCATCGCCGGCACGCCAGCGTGTCGTACTCGCTCGAACCGATGATGCGACGTGAGTCGAATCGGGAATAAGCACCGCATCTCGATGGTCTTGCAGGTAAGACTGACATCGGATGGGTGATCAAATGAACATGATCGACGATGCGGCGTTTGCCCCGCACGTGACGCACGACACCAGCGGGACGTTCGCATGACGTTGCGGACGCAGGCCGCTTTGCGGGGATTGCAACTCGGCTCCGGCGTGGTGTTGCTGGTCTATCTCTTTCTCCATCTGCTCAATCACGCGCTCGGAATCTGGTCGCTCGAACTGGCCGGACGCGGTCTGGTTCTGGCGCTGCGGCTCTGGCGCAGCGCGCCTGGAACGATCGCGTTATACGGAGCGGCCGCGCTGCATTTCGTGCTGGCGATGCGAACGATTTATGCCCGCCGTCACTGGGCATTGCCTCTGGCGGAATGGGTGCGTCTGTGGGCAGGACTCAGCCTGCCGCTGCTGCTGATCCGTCATGCTGTGACGACCCGGCTCGCGTCCACGCTCTATGGCTTCGAACCGGACTACGAGCGTGTCGTGATCCAGTTGCTGACGACCGGTACGCAGGGTTTGCAGCTTGCGCTGCTCGCGCCGGGATGGATACACGGATGCCTCGGACTATGGTTTCGCTTGCGTCACATGCGTTGGGCGCTTCGCATGAAGCCCGTGCTGTTGACATGGGTCATCGTGCTGCCATTGCTGTCCGCCGCAGGCTTTGTCCGGATGATGCGAGCGGTCGAAGCGAAGCGGGCGGTCCTTCCAACTCCCGATCCGAAACTGATTGCGCATCAGCTTGCATTGAACGCATGGCGTCACGATCTCGTGGCCTTGTATCTGTCTCTGATCGTCGGCGCGTTCGTCGCAGGTCAATTGCGCAATGGGATCGAACGTCGGAGATTGCGTGGTAGTTCTATTTAGAAAAGACCGGGAATATCCAACGAGAAAACTCCGTCTACCGGATGTGCATCGCGTAACACTCACGATCTGACGAGACGGTCCGAAGTGAATGCAGATGCGCGAATACATCCTCAGGTCAAAAGGAGTACATCATGAAATCCGATTCGTTGAATCAATACGCGGTTTCCCCGTTACTGAGCCTCATGATCGCCGGTGCGATGTTGATGGCGAGTTCCGCAAGCGCGGAGGCGCAAACTGTGTCGGAGCCCCAGCCTCATCAACTCACGCGTGCGGAGGTCATGCACGAACTCGAGGAACTGGAAGCGGCGGGATACAACCCGTCGATGGGCGATGATGGTTCGTATCCCGCCGATATTCAGGCAGCGGAAGCGAAGGTGGCCGCGATGCACCGAGCGGAAAGCGCCGCGGCGATGAGCTCGGGACAGAGCGGGCAAATGGTGGGCACGCATTGATAGCCTCGATATTAAAATCGGCAATGACGTTATTGCATCCATTGCATTGCCAGCATGAGGTCGGAATCGTATCTTCGTCTCCATATCACGGAGACATCTATGAAGATCGCATTCCTGGGAGCCGGCGCGTTGGGTTGCGCGATCGGCTCCGCGCTGACTGAAGGCGGCCATCAGACGTGGCTGGTCGACCGCTTCGCGGCGCACGTCGAGGCCATGCGCCGCGACGGCCTGCTAGTCGACGATGCCAACGGCTCCCGCCGCGTAAAAGTTTGTGCGACGATGAACCCCGCCGAAGTCGGGCCGGTGGACCTCGTCATCGTGCTGGTCAAGTCCTTCCACACCGATTCGGCAATGCGCGGCGCGCTCGATCTCGTCGGACCCGACACGCTCGTGTTGTCGCTGCAAAACGGCCTCGGCCATGAAGACGTGCTCAGCGAAATCGTCGGCCGGGAGCGCGTGCTGGCGGGCAAGACCTATGTGGGCGGCGTGCTGAAGGCGCCGGGGCACATCCAGTCGGGCGTGAACGGAAAGCTGACGATCGTCGGCGAACTCGATGGCCGGGTCACCGACCGGGTCCGCGCCATCGCCGACGCGTTCAACAGCGCGGGTCTGACGACCACGATCAGCGACAACATCCTCGGCACCATGTGGGACAAGTTGCTGATCAACGTCGCGACGGGCGCGATCACCGGCATCACCGGTCTGACGTATGGGCAACTGTACGAAGAGCCCGTTCTGAAAGCTACCGCGTTGGCGGCGATCGAAGAAGCGATGGCAGCCGCGAAGGCCGCCGGCATCCATCTTTCGATGACGAAAGCGGAACAAGCCTGGACGCTCGCGGCCGAAGGACTCTCGCCCGCGTTCAAGACCTCGATGCTGCAGAGCCTCGAAAAAGGCTCGATCACGGAAATCGACTTCATCAACGGAGCGGTCGTGCGCTGGGGCGAGCGCCTCGGCGTGCCGACGCCGGTCAATTCGACGCTCGTCGCGTGCATCAAGGGCATCGAGCGCGCGTTGACGGACCGTCAGCGAGAAGGAGCGACGGCATGAGCGGCGCGAAAGCCTATCTGGAGCACGTCGCCATCTGGGTGACGGATATTCACTGGCATATCCGCTTTTTCGAAGAAGTCTTCGGCATGACCATGCGCGAGGTGGATGGCACGCGCGACGAGCCGCGTCAGTACTGGACGCTCGGCGGACTGCAGTTCATCAGTGATCCGCGCTACGAAGGTCCCGAGGGCCGGCTCGCGCATCTCGGCGTGATGTGCGAGGACCTCGAGGCGTCGCTCGACGCGGCGCAAGCGTTCGGCGTCAGTGAAATGCCGCAGGGGCGCAACTGGCTGCGTCTGCCGGATGGACTCGCAGTCGAACTGATTCAGGCCAAACCCGCCACGTGCGTTGCGCAGGCGCTGGCGATCAATCCACGCGCGGAGGCGTAAAGCATGAGCACGATCATCGAAAAGTACTGGGACGACGCGAACGAGGGCGACGAGTGCGTGAGCCCGACCTATACCGTCACGAAAGAACGCATTCTCGCTTACGCCGATCTGACCGGCGATCACACGCCCGTGCATGTCGACGAGGAATATGCGAACGCGAGCCACTTCGGTTCGATCGTCGCGCACGGGCTGTTCGGCCTGTCGATCGCGGATGGGCTGAAGACGCAGAGCGACTATCGCTTTCTGCCCGGCATGTCGCTCGGCTGGACGTGGGATTTCCTGCTGCCGATCAAGGTCAACGACGTGCTTCACGTCAAGTTCCGCGTCGGCAATATGCGCGCGAGCAACAGCCGTCCGGACTGGGGCATCGTGGTGCTGCCGTCCGAACTGATCAATCAGGACGGCCAGGTCGTCCAGCGCGGCGAACATCGCCTGATGGTGCCGCGCCGTCCGGGAGCGAACTGATGCAAGCCCGCCCCCTCGAAGGTATTCGCGTCGTCGACTACAGCCACTTTCTTGCCGGTCCGTACGTGGGCCGCTGCCTCGCGGCGCTCGGCGCCGAAGTGATCAAGGTGGAGCGTCCCGGCAGCGGCGATGCCGGCCGGCAGCACGCGACCATCCTCGACGACCAGCAAAGCGCCTATTTCCTGCAACTGAACATGGGCAAGCGCGGCGTCAGCGTCGACATGAAAGATCCGCGCGGCAAGGAGTTCATGCAACGCCTGTGCGATTCGGCCGATGTGTTCATCGAAAACTACCGGCCCGGTGCGCTCGACAAGCTGGGCCTCGGCTATGCCGCGCTGTCCGAGCGCAATCCGGGTCTCGTTTACTGCTCGATTTCGGCGTACGGTCACACCGGACCCGACGCGCATCGCGCGGGCTTCGGTCTGATCGCCGAGGCGAAGAGCGGCATCATGCAGATGATCGGCAATCCGGGTGAACCGCCGCCGCTGATGCGCATCTCGCTCGGCGATATGTACACGGGCATTCACGCGGTCGCCGCGATCAACGCCGCCTTGCTCGGCCGCGTGAAGAGCGGTCGCGGCCAGCACATCGACATGGCGTTGTACGACACGTTGGTGTCGATGCACGAGTACGCGGTGCAGTGCTACACGATGCAAGGCGTGCTGCCCGAGCAGACGGGGCACGACATGCCGACGTCGACACTGTACGGCGTGTTCCGCGCGGCCGATGGCGATCTGGTGATCGCCGCGCAGGTCGACGATGCGTGGAAGCGGTTTGCTTCGCTCGTCGAACAGCACGGCGGTCCGGCCGGCTTCGGAACCGATGCGAGGTTCCACCGTCTGAACGGACGCAACGCCCATCGCGAAGAAATTCTCGCGGTCGTGAAGCCATGGGTTGCGGCGCGCCCGGTCGCCGACGTGCTGGCGCTGCTCGATGGCGTCGACGTGCCTTGCGCAAAAGTGCAGCGCATCGATGAAGTGCTCAACGATCCGCAGATCGTCGCGCGTGGCATGGTGATCGAGCAGGACCATCCGCGCTTCGGAAAGCTGCGCCTGCCTAACCTGCCGTTCCGCTTCTCCGACTGCGATACGTCTATCCGCGAAGTCGGCCCGGACCTGGGGCAGCACAACGCGGAAGTCGCGCAGTCGCTCGGATTCAGCGCCGCAGAAATCGACGCGATGCAGACCCAGGGCGTGCTGTTTTCGAAGAGGAGCGCGTGATGAGCGACCGATACGCGGTGATCGGCAATCCGATCGGCCACACGAAATCTCCGCTGATCCACGGTCTGTTTGCGCAGGAGACCGGACAGGACATCAGCTACTCGGCGATCGAAGGTCCGATCGAGCCCGCCGACGCTTTCGCCGAGACCGTCAAGACGTTCATCGCCGCGGGCGGCAGAGGCATGAACGTCACCGCACCATTCAAGCTGCAAGCGTTCGCGATTGCCGACGAGCGCAGCGAACGGGCCGCGCTCGCGGGCGCCGTGAACGCGCTGAAGTTCGAAAACGACCGGATCATTGCCGAGAACTTCGACGGCGTCGGTCTCGTGCGCGATATCGAAGTGAACCTCGCTCAGCCGATGGCGGGCAAGCGCGTGCTCGTGCTGGGTGCGGGTGGAGCGGTGCGTGGCGCGTTGCTGCCGTTTATCGCGGCGCGTCCGGCGCAACTGGTCGTCGTGAATCGCGATGTGCGCAAGGCCGAGGCGCTGGTCGCGCAAGTCGCGAGCAGCCGCCCATTGATCGCATGCGGCTACCGGGAACTCGATGGGATGGGGCAGTTCGACCTCGTCGTGAACGCGACATCGGCGAGCCTGACCGGTCAGTTGCCCGCCGTTCCCCCGGAGGTGTTCAGTCCAGCGGGAACCGCGTACGAACTCGCGTATGGAAAGGGACTCACGCCGTTCCTGCGGCTCGCGCGAAATGCGGGCGTGCAGGGCATCGCCGACGGCGTCGGCATGCTCGTCGAGCAGGCTGCGGAGGCGTTCGAGTGGTGGCGCGGCGTTCGACCGCAGACGCAAGCGATCATCGACCGCCTGACCGTTCCGCTCATTTGACGCATATGGGGGCGAGGAGGCCCACGGTACGGACGTCCATTCATGGGCATAACGTAATGGATACAATGGCGATATTGCAAATGACAATACCGCCATGAGTACCACTGAGCTTCCGGACCTCAAGCTGCTTCAGCTTTTCGACCTGCTTTACGACGTGCGAAGCGTCACGCGCGCCGCAGAGGAGCTCGGGCAAAGTCAGCCGACGGTCAGCATCTGGCTGGGTCGCTTGCGCGAGCATTTGCAGGACCCATTGTTCGTTCGCACGCCGGGCGGTATGACGCCCACGCCGCAGGCTGACGCGCTGATCGGGCCGTGCAGGGAAATTCTGGAGTCGCTGCGCCGGTTCGCTGCTTGGGAGATCTCGTTCGATCCCGCCACCGCCAAACGACGCTTTCGTATTTGCATGACGGACGCGAGCCACATTACGCTGCTGCCGCGAATGTTGGCGCATTTGCGGGCGCAGGCGCCGGGCGTTCGGCTGGAAGCGGCAAGGATCGACGGCAATACGGAGCGGGCGCTCGAATCCGGCGAGGCGGATCTTGCGATCGGGCACGTGCCATGGCTGGGGGGCGGTATGTACCAGCAACAGCTTTATATGCAGGACTGGGTATGCCTTGCGAACCGCAATCATCCTCGCGTGCGTGCGCGGCTGAGTCTGAAGCAATACGGCAGCGAGGGGCATGTCGTCATTGCGGCTGGCACGGGCGGCCAACTGCTCGAACAGGCGTTATTGCGCGAGAACATCGAACGCGACGTCGTGCTCGAATTGCCCGGCTTCCTCGGACTCGGATCGATCATCAAGTCGACCGATCTGATCGCTACCTTGCCACGGCACATTGGCGAGACGCTGGCGCGGACGAACGACGTCGTGGTCCATTCGTGTCCTTTTCCGGTAGACAGGTTCGCGGTGCGCCAGCACTGGCACGCGAAATACCATCACGAAGCCGGCAATCGATGGCTGCGCTCGGTCGTCGCGGATCTGTTTCTCAATGGGAGCAGACGCTAGCTGCCGAGGCTGCTGCGGACGAGGACAGAGA
Organism: Burkholderia sp. JPY481; assembly: GCF_038900515.1. Taxonomy (NCBI): domain Bacteria; kingdom Pseudomonadati; phylum Pseudomonadota; class Betaproteobacteria; order Burkholderiales; family Burkholderiaceae; genus Burkholderia; species Burkholderia sp. JPY481. The sequence goes on along the minus strand of NZ_JAYMRT010000017.1, from coordinate 123,755 downwards.
GCATTCGCACTGAACCAGATTCTCCGCCTTCATCGGCTTCGTCAAAAAGAACCCTTGCACGAAGTCGCAGCCTGCGTCGCGCAGCGCATGCAGCTGTTGATTCGTTTCGACACCCTCGGCCGTTACCTTGATGCCGAGTTCGTGCGACATCTGAATGATGCCCCGGACGATCGACGCGACCGCCGAGTCGCGGCCCAGCCTGGCCGTGAACGAGCGGTCGATCTTGACGATGTCCGGCGAAAAATCGGCCAGATAGCGCAGGCTCGAGTATCCCGTTCCGAAGTCGTCGATGGCGATGCGCACGCCCAGGCGCTTGAGCGCCATTAGCGTTGCCTGCGCGAGTGAGGGGTTTTCCATCAACGCGCTTTCGGTCAGTTCGATCTGCAGGCAGCGCGGCGGCACCCGGTGTTTTCGCAGCGCCTGGTCGACTATCGCGACCAGCGAGTCATCCCGCAACTGACGCGCGGACACGTTCACCGACATCGACAGCCCTTTTTTGCCGGCGGCCTGCCAGACGGCGAGTTGAGCGAGGGCCGCGTCCATGACCCATGCCCCGACTTCGACGATGAACCCGCTTTCCTCCAGGATCGGGATGAAGCTGCCGGGACCCACCAGACCTCGCGCTGGATGATTCCATCGAACCAGTGCTTCGACGCCTTTCACCGTCAGAGAGGCCGGCTCGTGAATACCCTGGAAATGCAGCACGAACTGGTTCGACGCCAGCGCCGTGGGCAGATTGCACTCCAGTTCGAAATCTCCGAGCACATCGCTGGACGCTTCGTCGGCGAACCGGAAGCCGTTGCGGCCGCCTTTTTTCGCCGCATACATCGCGATGTCCGCGCTCGTCAGCAGCGCCTCGTGATCGCGGCCATGCTCGGGATAGATGGATATGCCGATCGACGCCGTGACGAACGGCGCGGCGTGGTCTTTTCGAACGTCGCTTGAAAACAGGTTCAGAAGAGACTGCGCGAGGCTTGCCAGCGTGACCTTGTCGCTCTCGCCCCTGACGATCACCGCGAACTCGTCTCCGCCGAGGCGCGCGACACAGGCATCCGGCGGAAGCGCGCCCTGGATGACTTTGGCGATGTCCTGCAGCAGACGGTCAGCGGCCGTATGGCCCAGCGTATCGTTGAGGACCTTGAAGCGGTCGAGATCGACGAACATCAGACCGAAGGCGACGTTCTGCCTGCAAAGCTTCTTCATGTGGCGGATCAGCGCGCCGCGGTTAGCCAACCCCGTCAGCCCATCGGTGTAGGCCAGATGGTCGAGTGCCGCCAGGCGTTCCTGTTCCAGCGTGATGTCCTCGCTGACGCCGACGATGCGCACCACGTTCGCGGAGCCATCGCACACGGGGTAAGCCGTGCTTCTGATCCAGCGCAGGCAACCGTCCGGGCGGCGGATGCGGTATTCGAAGCGGCCTTCCGACACTTCGGACGCGATGCGGTTCATCTCGGCGAGCAAAGGCTCCAGATCCTCCGGCACCACGAGGTCGAGCCACGCCGAAGGCCGGTTGCTGAGCTCTTGAGGCGTAATGCCGAACACGCGTTCGACCCCCGCGCTGATGTGATGACAGTGTTCGAAATGCGAGCTATACGAATAGAACACGAGCCGGACATGCAACTCCATCTCATGCATCAGCTCATCGCGTTCGCGCAGTGTCTTCAACAGTTCCGATTGCTGGGTGACGTCCTCCGACGCACAAAGCAGCGCGGTCACCGCGCCGTCGTCGCCTGTTACTGGCGTGAGCGTCGAGTTCCACCATTTGGTGCGCCCGCGCGTCGTCGCGCAGCTTCCCGTGAACGATGTGCTGTTGCCGGCGGCGGCGCCCGCCAAAGCCTGCTCGGCCGCCGCGCGGTCCTCGCCGGTCCAGAAAGCGAGCCAGTCCGCGCCGGACAGTTGCTCCGGCGACTCCGCTTCCATCAACATCGCGCCATGCTCCGACACCCGCAGCATTTTTCCGTCGGTAGAGAGCACCTTCAGGCAGTCGCGATTCGCATGCAGAAGCCCGCTCGCCAATGCGGTGGCGGCGCTTTGCCGCGCGTGATCCAGGCCGAGTTTGCGACGAACGATCGCGAGGCCGGCGACGCCGGACATCATCGACAACGCAACACGTAGAGTAGTCGCCGCTTCACTGGCCGCTTGATGCACGAGAGCGCCGACGCCAACGCCGGCAATGACGGCGATGCAGAGACTCGTCAGCGGTATGGTCCTGCGTTGACCATACCGCGACAGGAAATAGGAAAGAAACTGCTGGTTGCGGGCTGACCAGCCATTCGGGTGTGCGTCGCTATCGACCCGGGACTCAATCGGGTTGGGTTTATTGGGGCACGAGGCCGCTTTGAATCTCACGCTGTTCTCCGACTACCGGGTGGAGCGACGGCTCGAACGCTGCGAGCCGCCTCACTTTTACGATTACGGTAGATTTTCACGAATCTTTAATGCGGGGAAACCAGCGGGAGCCGCGGATCGCATCGGACCGGGACGAGTTGCGCACCTGTCAGTCTTCGCGAGGCTGGACCTGCGCGAATTGACGAATGCGCTCCGCAAGAGCGGGTATGCCCGAGTCGCGAGCGACATAATGAGCGACCTGTCGGGTGGCCAGATCGATGGTCACCTGGTCGTCCGGGGTTTTCGTATTGGGTCCGTCGACGGCGGGATGGTATTCGATGCGCAGCTGCCTCGCGTTGGCGACGAGCCGTAAATAGCCGAAGTTGCGGTCGTCGTAGCTTTCAAGGACGACCGCATCGGTGTCTTTCGACGCGGCCTGGATCAGCTGCGGCGCGCGAAGGGGCGGCTGTCCGTTGGTGGTGAGCCGCTGCACCTCGTGACCGCCGTTGCCGCAAACGATGTAAGGGATGTGGGTGCCATCGGAACGGGTTCGCGTAAAGCGCTGATAGTTGTGCGCGTGTCCCGCGAGGTCCGCATGCGGCCAGATACCGACCTCATCGCAAACGGTATCGATCTGCTGTTGCATTTCCACGCTCCAGCCGTGACGCCCGCGCGCCACATACGGCGGATGGTGATGCGCGAACAGCAGCGCGCCTCGATAGTTCTCTTTCTTCACCCGCAATAACGCCGCTTTCAGGAACTTCAGCTGACTGTTGCCGATGTGACGGTCCGCGATCACACCAGGGTCCTCGAGCGTATTGCTATACAACGCGATGATGCGCACGAACGGCGCCTCGAACGTGAAGAAAACGCCTGGCTGAATTTGCGCGGTCCGCGAAAGGTGGCCCGCGTCGGGAGAGACCTGGAAGCAGTCGGAGCAGAAGTTCCTGAGAAACGCCTGCAGGCTTTTCTCATGCTTCAACGGCGAAACCATTCCGTCGTGGTTGCCGGCAGCGGCGAGAATCGGCGCATGATAGTTGCGATACGGTTCATAGAACTGATCGTAGTAGTACTGCGCCTCGCCAAAGCTGTAGACGATGTCGCCCAGCAGAAAGTTGAATTGCGGCACCTCGGCGGGATCGGCTTCGTCGAAGTCGCTGACCATCTTGTCCGAGACTTCGTTCTGGGTGGACGGACCTTTGGTACTGCCGCAATCGCCGGTGGCGTGAAAGACGATCTGTCCACTCTCGCTGATCGTATCGAGCAGCTTCTGGTTGTTGTTCACCACTTCGGCAAACGTCAGCCGGGGCTCGGTGCCGCCGCGCGGCGGCGGAAACGGCAGCGCCTTCAGCTTGTGCTCGCGGTTCAGTTCGTCGATGACCTTGTAGGCCGCGGTGTCGGATGCGTGCCTGACCACGAAAGTTTGCGGGTCCGGCGTGGGCTGCGGTTGCGAGAAAACCGGCGCGGCGAGAATCCTGCTACCGCGGTTGCCGCGTGCGGCTGGCGATTCGTCTGAACGCTTCTTCGGCATGTGCAATCCTCCTTGATCGTCGAACGGGGAGCGGCCACGCGGTTGTCGGCGAACCGTCAGCATGTGGCGGCGCCGTCCGTGGCCGGACGCACCGTTCAGACGAACGTAAAACGAGGAAGTTCAGATACGGTTGCCGTTGCGCAACCCGTGCGGCGCGAATTGCGAAGCATCGTTTTCACATACGAAAGCCGGGTTCGAGGTGAACACGCGTCTGGTTACGACGGCACGAACACGCCCACCGCCGCCAGCGCCATCGCGAGCGTTGCGAGCCATCCTCCCCAGGCCAGCACGCCCTTGACGGCGAACTGTCCCATGACCCGCCGGCTTCGCGCGATCAGCATCATGACGACCATGATCGGCACCGCGGTAATGCCATTGATCACCGCGCTCCAGTAGAGCGCACGGATAGGGTCGAAATGCATGAAGGTGATGGCCACACCGCCGACGATGGCCAGTGCGATCACCGCATAGAATTCGCGCGCGAGCGTCAGATGCAATGCCAGACTGCTACGCCAGCGAAAGCTGCCCGCGGCGGCGTAGGCGGCCGAGCCGGCGAGAACCGGCAGTGCGAGCAGGCCGGTGCCGATGATACCGAGCGCAAACAGGACGTAAGCAAAACGCCCGGCAAACGGCTCGAGCGCGCGCGCGGCATCGGCCGAGGTTTTCACTTCGATGTGATGCAGATGCAGCGTAGCCGCCGCCGTCAACATGATGAAAAATGCCACGAAGTTCGACACGCCCATGCCGACCCAGGTATCGAAGCGGATTCTTCGCAGCTGCGCGGGCGCCTGGTGCGGCACGCGGCGCAACGGCGCCTGTTGCGGTGCCGAGCGCATTTCTTCGACTTCCTGCGACGCCTGCCAGAAGAATAGATACGGACTGATCGTCGTGCCCAGCACCGCGACGATCATGGTCAGATAGTCCGACGTCAGCGAGATGCGCGGCAACACGATCGCGCGCGCGACTTCGCCCCAAGGGATCGGCACGATGAGAGCGACCGCGACGTACGCAAGAAGCGATAGGGCGGTCCACTTCAGAATCCGCGCGTAGCTTTCGTAGGGGACAAAAATCTGCAGGATGACCGAGAACGTCCCGAGGCAGACGACATAAAGGTGCTGCGGACCTGGCAGCAGCAGTCCGGCCGCGGCGCCCATCGCCGACAGGTCAGCGGCGATGTTGATCACGTTTGCCACGACGAGCAGGGCGACCGCGCCGTACAGCAGCCACGCCGGATAATGCACGCGGATGTTCGACGCGAGGCCCTTGCCGGTCACCCGGCCAATCTGCGCGCTCACCAGCTGGATCGCGGTCATCAACGGATACGTGATCAGGATCACCCACAGAAGGTTGAACCCGAACTGCGCGCCTGCCTGCGAATAAGTGCCGATGCCGGAGGGATCGTCGTCGGCCGCGCCCGTGATCAGGCCAGGGCCCAGGCGTCTGATCCAGGATCGCTCGACGGGATCGCGTACGGCGGATTCCGGCTCGATCAATTTATCGTCGTTCATATATATGTCACCTCGCCGCCACATTTAGCAAATTGCGGGCCCGGGGTGTTCGTGGCGGCGTTGCGCGGCTTCGGCAAGCAGATGCGAAGCGCGGCTTCGGTGGAAATACGCGGAAATACTGGCTTCTACAGGGAACGAACGAACTTCGGGCCGTGCCGACGGACACCGTCACCCATGATGCGCAGGAGTCTTCGTCTGCAATTGGATCAAGTCGATTGCGTAAAGCAATTCTTCGAGCACGATGGGCTTGGCAACGATGGCATCGACCTTGCCAGCGAAACTGGCTGCGTCTTCCGGCCGCGCCAGCGCGATGATGCGCGGCTTATCGATGCTTGTATCGAAGCTCTCCACGAACCACAACGCTGTCGTAATCGAATTGACGGGAATGTCGAGAATGATCAATTGGCGCGATGGCTCGAGCCATATTTCATGCCAATGGTCGAAACCGAGCGCTTTGGAGCGTCCATATCCTTTTACATTGAGCAGAACACGCAAAGAATCCCGGACCGCCTTGTCGTGCCCAACGATGACGACCGCGCCGAGGCATTGTGATGGTCTCTTCACGGCGTGGGCCGTTGCGGCCCGCAGTTGCCACTGGCAGCGCTGCCATTGCACCCGGGTCAATTCGTAGTCGCGCTGCGCTCTTGACAGCGCATTCAGCGATGTTGCCGGGTTACTTCTCAACTGTTGCAGATCGCGAGTCGCCTGGTCCAGTGCGGTGCAGGCGACGCAGAAGGCGAGCTTGTCTTCTGCCGTCGGTCCCGGATTCGAAGATGACACGCCGCGTTTCTCCCGAGCCGGTATGCACGTTTTGTGCCGTTGACCTTGCTCATTCCCGCAGCATAGGGCGGCGGGGCGCAAAATTCCAGGCGCGGTTCAGTTCATTCGCGGCTTGAACGCATACTGCTCGATCTCGCCGCCGCGTGCGACCACCGCCGTGCTCTCGGGGATTTCCTGCCAGATGCCCGGCAAGTCGGAGAGCGGCTCGGACAGCACGAGAAACGCGTTCTCGCCGGCCGTCCTGATGCGCTCGTCGTCCGGATACAACTCGCGCAGATGACGGAACGACGTGCTGTGAAACAGCGAGCGCGACTGCCCTTCGCTCGAATAACGGACCGCGATGATCTGCTCGCCGTCGGTCGCACACACGGTCATGTTCAGCGGTTCATCGATGCCATGCCGGCGGCCGGTGGCTTCGACGAAGCCGACCATCCGTTCGAGCGCGGTGACCGGCGTGAGCTCCAGCCCGAAGGACAGCGCGAGAAAAAACAGCACCTCGGAATCGGTCGAGCCCTCGATGGAGGGGAATAGTTCGGGGTCGATCTGCACCATCAGATCGCGGCGCACCTTCGGGTAGTTGCGCACCAGCCCGTTGTGCGCGAACAGCCAGCGGCCGTGGCGGAACGGATGACAGTTGGTTTCCTGCGACGGCGTGTCGGTCGCCGCGCGTATATGCGCAACGAATAGCGGCGAATGGATCGCCCGTGCTGCCTCGCGTAGATTGCGGTCGCTCCATGCGGGCTGGATGCAGCGGTAGCGAAACGGAATGTCGGTGGGATGGCCATACCAGCCGATCCCGAAACCGTCGCCATTGGTGGTGGTGGCGCCGAGCCGCGAATGCATGCTCTGATCGATCAGCGAATGCCGGGCATTGAACAGCACGGTTTCGAGCTGAAGCGGGTTGCCGGTATAAGCGAGCCAACGGCACATGATTGCTCTCCTGTCGGTTGCGCATCACAAACCTACACCACCGCGCGGGCGGCGTTTGTAGGACCAAAGTCCGATTGAGGGAGACTTGACGCATGTCACCATAGATGGAGACGTTGAGTGTGCCAAGGAGCGTCCGTGCCGGGCATCAAGGCAGCCCTTCAGGCACGAAGCGGACGTGGTCCGCAGTTTGTCCGTTTCAAATCCCCTTCGCGACCTTGCGCCGACCCACTCCGATAGAGGCAGGACGCACATGAGCCATCTCCTGGACAGGTTACGTTACTTTACGGCCCTCCGTCCGCAGTTTTCGGATGGTCACGGTGCTGTCACAGATGAAGACCGGCAATGAAGATGCTTACCAGCCAACGCTGGCAGCACGACAAGATAGTTCGTTCCACTCATGGCGTGAACTGCACGGGGTCCTGCTCCTGGAAGATCTATGTCAAGGGCGGCATCGTCACCTGGGAAACGCAGCAGACGGACTATCCGCGGGGTCGGTGCTGCGGGCGGTAGGCGGAGCGCTGGCCGATCGCCTCGGCGCCCATAGCGTGACGTGGTAGGGACTATGCGTCGCGTGGATCTGCCTGTTCCAGCTGTCGTATCCGCCGACCGATTTCGTGATTCACACGATCGACGGTACCGCGAGCATTCACCTGCGCGTAACCGTCTATGCGTTCGTTGCGCTGGCGTTCCTGCTCGGCGCGGCTTTCGCGTTTGGCATCGCGTCGAACTTCAAGTACGTGGCCGACGATTTTACGGAGATCATGGGCGTCGTCACCGGGATCGTCGGGCTTGCAGGGGGCCTGGGCGGATTCCTGCTGCCTATAATCTTCGGCATCCTGCTGGATTTTTTCAGGGTGCGTTCGACCTGCTTCATGTTCGTTTACGGGATCGTCTGGGTTTCGCTGATCCTGATCTATCTGTCGGATGTGCGGCATACACCGGTTGCGGGTTCTGTTGCCTGACCGTGTTTGCCAACGCGCAGTGCCGAGAATCGCGCAGGCTGCAGGCTTTGCCTGCCAGCCTGCTTTTTTGCTGATGGAGGTGCCCAATGAAACGCCGTGAACTGTTGGTTGCGCTGGCCGCAGGCGCGCTCGCCGAGGGTTCTACCAGCCTGGCGCACGGAGCCGAGGCGAAATTCACCGATCAGATCGAGTTGCCCAAGCCCAACCTCACAGGCACGGTGTCCCTCGAGGAAGCCATCGCAAAGCGCAGGTCCGTGCGCAGATTCGCGTCGAAGCCGCTGCCGGTCGAGGTCATCGGCCAATTGATGTGGGCCGGGCAGGGCATCACCAGCTCGGACGGCAAGCGTGCGGCTCCGGCGGCCGGCGCTTTGTATGCGCTCGAACTGTACGTGGTGACTGCTACGGAGGTGATGCACTATCTGCCGCAAGGCCATCGGGCAGAGAAGCGCGCCAGCCACGACCTGCGCCCCGAACTGCGAGCGCTTGCGGTCAATCAGGCGTCGGTCGAGGCGGCCCCGGCCTTGCTCGTGGTGGCCGCCGACCCCAGCAGGCTGACCGCGAGATATGGCGGGAGAGCCAATCTGTATGCCGATCTCGAAGTCGGGCATTCGACCGAGAACATGCTGCTGCAGATCGTCGCGCTGGGGCTCGTCGCCGTGCCCGTGGGCGCCGTCGACGGCGCTCCGGCGGCGCGCAAGCTCGGGCTGCCTCGCGGCCAGACCGTCCTCTATCTGATCCCGGTAGGCTATCCGGCCTGAGTCGTTGCGACAGGCGCGATGCGTTCGATCAAGCCTTGGCGAGTTTTACGGTCTCCAGCGCCGTGCGGTAATCGGCCAACGCCTGGGGCTGTGCTCGCTTTGTTGCACGACCGGCAGTAGCGTATCGACGCAGTCCAGCGCGTCCGTCAATCGCCCGAGCACGATCAGCGAGCGCGCCGCATCGAGACGACCGTGAAACATCGCGTCGCGCGGTCCGGCCCGTTCCACCATGTCGATGAGCTGTCCCATCTCGGCCTTGACGCGCGCTCGGTCGATGGGCCAGTGGCGGTCAATCCAGTTCCGAAGTGCGCGAACCAGCACCACGCAATCGTCGTACTCACACTGCAAGCTATCCATTGCCACCCTCAGCCGTATCGCGGGTCGGCCTGACCGAGCCGTTCATTGGGGGAACAAACCCTCTGCGTCTCGCCTGCGCATTAGTATACGAAGCAAGCGGCGCGCCACGTGTCGCCGATGCTCTCTTTCGTTACTAGAGCGGGCTCGGCCATGTTCTCGCAATTCGGGCTCGAAGAATATCCATCGGGCGGAGGGAAAGCGCTCCTTCAATTCGTGCTCGAGGTGGTTGATCGTGCGCACCATGTCGTTCGCACTGTCGTGCGGTTCGAGTTCGGCCTGAATCGCAATCACCAGATCCTCCGACCACTTCAAGGCGATCAGACTGACGATGCGACGGACTTCGTGGCGCTCGCTGAGCCACGCGCGCATCTCCTGGCGTATGCGCTGGTGCGCCGATTCACCGACGAGAAGCGATTGAATCTCACGCATCGAGAACAGAGCCGTGACCATCAGCACGACGCCGACGCCGACACTGCCGAGCGCATCGTAAAGCGGATTGCCGGTGAGCACCGTAATGCCGATCGCGATCAGGGAGACGAGCACGCCCGTTACCGCGGCGACATCCTCGCTGACCGCGAGCATCACGGACGGCCTGCCGCTTTCCCTGAACCATTTCAGTAGCCCGCCGGCGCGATGGCGGGGTTCGATCGTGCGAATGGAGGCTCTGAGAGCGACTGCCTCGATCACGCCGGACACGCACAACACGGCGATCGCGAGCAAAGGCTGTTCGAGCCGTGAGTGATGGATTGCTCGAAAGCCGCCGATCACCATCGACGCAACGCCGCCGAAGATGAAAAGCTGCAGCGCCACCAGCATTGCGTAGACATAGGTCGCGCGACCGAAGCCGAGTGGATGTTGCTCGTCGGGCTCGGCTCGCGCGGCGCGATGCCCGACGAGCAGCGCAATCTGGTTCAGACAGTCGGCGCTGGAGTGTACGGCTTCGGCGAGTGCGGACCCCGAGTTGGTGTAGAACGCGACGGCGAACTTGCACACGGCGACAGCGATATTCGATGCGAGGGCGTAGTAGACCGCCCGTGGCGCAGATATGTGCCGCCCGGACCTGGCCCTCATGAGCCTATCTCCTTGTTCGAATCGAAAATGGGCGATTCCCGAGCCTGGAGATTGAACAGCATAAAGCAGGCCTCGAGACGCTGGTCGATTACAGGGGAGTCCAACCGATCAGGCGTCCGTTGCGGTGTGCGAGCTGGAACATTCCCATCGGCCCTCTGTCACCTCTGTTGAGGAACCAGACGAATGGAGATGCAACATGACTTCCTACGCGAACCGGCCGACACTTCTTTTCGGTGTTTCGGAGCGGGCAGTGGAAGCCGCGCTCGCGCCGCTGATCGAAAACGGCACCGTGCGTGTATGTTTGAACGCGCGGCGCGTTTCGGGCTATTGCCTGAGCGGTGCGCGTCACGTCGTGAATGGAGCCGCAGCGACCGAAACGACACACGAAGACGCGGTCACAACCACTATTCGCGACATGGTCGGCTGTGCGCTCTTTCGAAGGCGCGCTTGCCGGATATGACTCGCAATTGCAGCAGCATCGCTCGCTTGCCATGCTCGCGCGACGGTGAGGCAGTACTCGCCGCCTGCTCGTAAAGGTGGCCGAAGCTGCGATTAGACAGGGCCTTCGCCGACGCATCATTGCGTGCAGCGAAGGCTTCCTTCAAACGAGACCGAGCACACCGAGGCGCGCTTGGCCGATGAGCTCGAACGACGCATCAGCGTTAGGCGGATGGAATGCGCCCGCACGTACATCGCGATATAGCCGTTCCAGTTCCGCACGCCGCGCCAACGCGCCGGCCCCGGCAATTTGCAGCGAAAGGTTCACGACGCGCAGCGCGCCATCCACCGCGTGCTGTTTCGCGGCCAGCAGTTTCGCGATCCACGGTTCGGGCTCCGGTTGCCCGGACCACCATCTATCGGCGACGCGTTCCAGTAATGCCTCGATGCTGTCGAGTTCGATCGACGCCTCGGCGACGCTGCGCTGCGTGAGAGGCTTGTATGCGTAGGTCCTGCCCTGCAATGCGGCGGATGAGCGCGTGGTGGCGGACGCAAGCGCGAGAGCGAACGCACGTTTTGCCGCGCCGTAGTACACGGCGGCCAGCCCCGGCAGGACGGCGCCGAGAATGCCGTCGACGAACGGATCGTTCGGCGGTCCGGCAGGCAGCACGCGAATTACGCGATCCTTGCGCGCCACGGCGCCCTCAAGCAGGGTATCGTCGCTTTGCGTCGCGCGCAGGCCGAGCGCGTCCCATGTCTTGACCGTGCGATGACCCGGCGCGCTGCGCTCGATAAACGCATGCACGATCTTAGGATGCGCGGGGTCCGAGTCGTCGAGTCCGTGAACGCCGAGCCAGTCCCAAACGGGAGCCAGCGACGTGAAAATCTTGCGGCCGTCGAAGCGGTAGCTGCCGTCGGCGAGCGGCGTCGCCTTCACGAACGAGTGGGCGAGACCCAGATCGTTGCCGGGTTCACCGTGGCCTGCGGCGAAGACCTTGCCGGCTGCGGCCTCGGTAAGAATCCATTGCGCGGAGTTGTCGCTAAGCCGCCGCAAATGCAGCGCCGCGCCGATCCAGTATTGATGCATGTTCAACGCGAGCGCCGTGGCGGGCGCACGTCCCGCGAGCCGGATCTGCTGCTGGATGAATTCGGGCAATGTAAGCCCCAAGCCTCCCAACTCGACTGGCACGCTCGCACGCAGAAATCCCGCCTGTTTCAGCTCGTCGAGGTCTTCGGCAAAGAATCGGTTCTCACGATCGTATAGCGCCGCGCGCGTACCGATGCGATCGAGCAGCGCTTCAGAGAGCAACGAACTGGATGTGTTGGCGGCTTGCGCTTCGTTATTCGTGGGGGCGGATAGGTCGGGTTCCAGTGCCGTACTGACTGTGCTCACAGTGATTTTCTCCTTCTCCCATACGACGATTGTTCAAGCGAAGTATTTGTCGTCGGGGACGACGCCCAGCGAAATGAAAATGCGGTTCGTGTGGTTGAACCACGACGCCGTTTCAACAGCTTCGAGAATGGCCAGCTCGGAAAGGCCTTCGCCACGCAGCCGCTCGAAATCTTTTTGATTCACGCTGCGCGGGTCTTGCGTCACCTTGATCGCAAGATCGGCGAGTGCCTGCTCACGCGACGAAAGCCCCGCGAAATGAAGGTCCGTGGCAATGCGGCGTGCTTTTGCCGGATCGTCGAGCGCGGCGCCCAGTGCGTGAGTGTGATGAAGCGCGCACAGACCGCAGCGGTTGGTCGTGGAGACAACGACCGCGATCAGTTCGCGTTCGACGAGCGGGAGCTTCCCGCCTGTCGCGCCAAACAGTTGTTCGAAGTAACGGACGAAGCGCCGGGTGGTGTCCGGATTCAACGCGAGCGCGCGAATCCAGTTATCGCCGTCATGCGATTGCACGAGCCGCTCGATGTCGTCGGGAAGGGCGTCATTATTGGCGTGTCTGAGCCGCGAGAGCGCGCTTTCCGCTTGAGTGTCAACAGCTGCTGTCATATCAATGCTCCTTGGACGGGTTGCCGCGAGAAGAGAGACTGATGCGCCTGATTATCGTCAGCGGCTTGCCGCGCGCGCCAATATTGATTTGGCATTTGCATAGCGGCGCGAATGCGTTTCGACGCAGTGAAACGAATGCCCCTGCGATGGCGTCGAAGAGTGCCGCGGCGTCGCCGGAAAAAGCGTGATCGACGTTGTTGATTCGAAGGCCTCGGAACGCGGCGACGTTCGATCGTCCAGAAAAGATTAGCGTTTGATACGCGTAGTGAAATCCAATCCATCAAACCTTGTTTGCCGTTCTTTTATGCGAACGCTAGATTGAGTCCATACAGCAATGGATCGATGGAGGTCGCATGGCCACGGCAATTTTCCCGAGTGGGCTGCTGCATCCCGTGCGGACCTTGCGGCAGCGTTATGCGAAGCGTTCATCGGCACAGTCCGATGAGCGTTCCGACGGACTACGCGCGCCAGACGAGCGCGCGCAATCGGCGGAGCGGATCGCGGCGTATGCGCGCGGCGGCTATTTCCATATGGAATACACGCCTGGCATGTTTGTCGTGCCGCACGATCCGCCGCCGGATTGAATGGCAAGCAGCGTTTCCGTAAGTCGCAGCGACTAAACCGATGCTTCTTTAGAAATGAAAATAAATTGGTTCGGCTTCGGTCGCCGATCTCTCATAGTGTCTCCTGATGGCTATAGGCGGTTGCATTCGCCATTGTCTAGAAACAGCGCGTAAGGAATCGCGCTATATCGAAGGAGACGTCATGACGCTTGAACTCGCAGAACGATCCACCGACGCGCTGCTCGAAAGCGCCCGCGCACGCGCTGCCGAAGCGGGCCTGTCCTATGCGGGCGGCGTGCCGCCGCAAGACGCGTGGGCACTCGTTCAGGCCGGCGCCGCAGTCCTCGTGGACGTGCGCACTGCCGAGGAACGCAAATTCGTCGGACTCGTGCCGGACAGTCTGCATGTTGCATGGGCAACTGGCACGAGCCTGACGCGCAATCCGCGCTTCGTGCGCGAGCTTGAAGCGAAGACCGGCAAGGATGCGGTCGTGCTGTTGCTGTGCCGCAGCGGCAACCGCTCCGCGCTGGCGGCCGAGGCTGCCGCGAAGGCGGGCTTCACGCAGGTTTTCAACGTGCTGGAAGGTTTCGAAGGAGAGCTGGACGACGCGCAACGGCGCGGCGCCAGCAATGGTTGGCGTTTTCACGGCCTGCCGTGGATTCAGGACTGATGCACCTGAAACGGTCCGCGCTGCACTTTATGGGGAGTCAACGCTGTGGCAGTGTTCGACGTCGATGAAATAGTTCAGGCGCTTCAGACGGTGCGCCAGCAGTGGCGTGAAGTGCAGAAGCGTTCGCTCGAACCAGGCGGGCGCGAGTTGCCGGGGCGCGAAGCGCTCGCGGACATCGTCGATACGCTGAAGGGTGTGCTTTTTCCGATGCGTCTCGGGCCCGCCGATCTGCGGCAGGAGAGCGAGAACTTCTACGTCGGGCATGCGCTCGACGCGGCCTTGCATGCGCTACTGGCGCAGGCGCGGCTGGAGTTGCACTACCGCACCCGGCACGACCCACCGCCCGCGGCCCTGGTGGAAGCGCAGGCAAGCGTCGCGGTGCGCGCGTTCGCGACGCGCTTGCCGGCAATCCGCACGCTGCTCGACAGCGACGTGCTCGCCGCGTTTCATGGCGACCCCGCGGCGGGCAGCGTCGATGAAGTGCTGTTGTGCTATCCGGGCGTGCTCGCGATGATTCACCACCGCATCGCGCACGAATTGTACGGACTCGGTTTGCCGCTGCTGGCGCGGATCGTTGCTGAGCATGCGCATGCGCAGACCGGGATCGATATTCATCCCGGCGCGAAGATCGGCGCGGCGTTCTTCATTGATCACGGCACCGGCGTGGTGATCGGCGAGACGGCCGTGATCGGCGAGAGGGTGCGCGTCTATCAGGCGGTGACGCTCGGCGCCAAGCGCTTTCCTCGCGACGCGCAAGGGCACCTGGAGAAGGGGCACGCGCGTCATCCGATCGTCCAGGACGACGTGGTGATCTACGCGGGCGCAACCATACTCGGACGCGTGACGCTCGGCCGGGGTTCGGTGATCGGGGGCAATGTGTGGCTCACGCAGGATGTCGCGCCGGGGTCGCACGTGACGCAGGCGGTGTCGCGCAATGAAGGCACCGGCGTTGCCGTGCCGGGCGAACGCACGTCACGCGCGCAGCGGGAGGACGAACCTCTCGTGACGGGAGCAGCGCGATGAGCGGCCTCGTCAGGGAATTCGGCGCGGCGGTCAGACGGATTCGCGAGACTTATGGCTGGTCGCAGGAGCAACTGGCCGAGTACGCCGAACTGAACCGCTCCTATGTCGGCGAGATTGAACGCGGTGCCGCGATCGCATCTATCGTCACGGTCGACAAACTCGCGCGCGCGTTTCAGGTGCCGATAGAACGTCTGCTCAATCCTGCCGCTGCAACTGCGGAGGTCGATCCCGCTTCGCTGCGTTAGATCGAACGTTGCTGTCTATAGCATGTTGAAGGGCCGGGGTTGGCTCTCGATAATCTGTTCCGCTCATAAGCTTTCCCGATTTTCATCTAACAACCCCGGAGCAACAGATGACAGCAACAGTGGGCGGCCTGACGGCGCTCGGCGATACCGCAGCACGGCAACTAGCTAATGCCACCAAAACCGTTCCGCAACTCGCGACGATCACGCCGCGTTGGCTCACGCACCTGCTGCAGTGGCTGCCGGTCGAGGCAGGCATCTATCGTCTGAACCAGGTGAAGAATCCTGAAGCGGTGGTGGCCGCCTGCACCGCGCGTGAAGATGAGAGCGCATTGCCGCGCACTTTTGTGCCGTACGAGGAAGCGCCGCGCGAGTATTTTCTCAATGCGGTCAGCACGGTGCTGGATGTGCATACGCGGGTCTCGGATCTGTACAGCAGCCCGCACGATCAGATCAAGGAGCAACTGCGCCTCACGATCGAAACGATCAAGGAGCTGCAGGAAAGCCAGCTCATCAATAATCCCGATTACGGTCTGCTCGCCAACGTCGCTGAAGAACAGCGCGTGTTTCCGTTGACCGGCGCGCCGACCCCGGACGATCTCGACGAGCTGCTCACGAAGGTCTGGAAAGAGCCCGCGTTCTTCCTCACTCATCCGCTCGCGATCGCCGCGTTCGGCCGTGAATGCACGCGCCGTGGCGTGCCGCCGCCCACCATCAGTCTGTTCGGCTCGCAGTTCCTGACATGGCGCGGTATTCCGCTGATTCCGTCGGACAAGGTGCCGGTTGCGGACGGCAAGACCAAGATCCTGCTGCTGCGCGTCGGCGACAAGCGCCAGGGCGTGGTCGGCCTGTTCCAGCCGGGTGTCGCGGGCGAGCAGGGTCCGGGGCTGTCGGTCCGCTTCATGGGCATCAACAATCATGCGATCGCGTCGTATCTGATCTCGCTCTATTGCTCGCTCGCCGTGCATTCGCCGGACGCGTTGGCGGTTCTCGATGACGTGGAGATCGGCAAGTACCATGACTACCCAGACACCTACAAGTAAGCCGATGGACAACGTCCTGTCGCACGAAGTGCCTGACGGTCCTCCAGCGGGATTGCCCGACCCCGCGCTTCTGGCGTCGCTCGCTAACGCGTTCTTCTCGGCGCTGCCGGGCAATGCGCCCGATACGTCGGCAACGCCGGGTCTCGCGGGCACGCAGCCGTTCACCGCGCCCGTGACCAGCGAGCTCGGCAATCCAGCTCCGGCTGGTTCGCCGCTCGCGGGACCCGGAGGCACGGGCACCGGCATCCCGGGCGCGGCGTTGCCGCAAGGTCACGTGCCGGGCGGCAACCTGCTGCCTTCGCCGACGCACGTTCTGTCGCTGGGGCATCGCGCGCCCGCGCTGGTGCCGCATGCGGCGGCTCAGAACGGCTTGCCCGATAACGTGGTGACGGTAGCGCCCGCGCTCGATCCGCCTTTTGGCAGCGCCGCGCTGGGTGTGCCGGAAGGACAGGGCGCGCAGCGTCAGGGCGGCGGTGGAGCGCTGGCAAGGCAGTCGGCTTCGCCTTACTACTTCCTCGGCGATGCGACGCACTCGCGAGAGACTTCCGCCGTGCCGCCGGAGATCGTCGTGCCGGGCTGGCAGGAAGTGACCGCGCAATCGCTCGGCTTGCCTGCTGTTGACGGGCCGCTTGTCGAACAACGCTTTCCGTATGACCGGGCGGCTGCTTCACCCGCAGCGGCGCAACCCGCGAGCCCGTCACACTATTTCCTGAATATGCAGGATCGTTCTCGCACGCCGGGGCAGTCGCTTCATGGCGCGCAGAACGTCCCGCAGGCGGCAAGCGCGGCGCATCCACCGTTCGACGTGAATGCGATTCGCCGCGACTTTCCGATTCTGCAGGAGCGCGTCAACGGCCGGCAACTCGTGTGGTTCGACAACGCCGCGACGACGCACAAGCCGCAGGCGGTGATCGACCGGCTCGCGTATTTCTACGCACACGAAAACTCGAACATCCATCGCGCGGCGCATGCTCTGGCCGGCCGCGCGACCGATGCCTACGAGGCGGCGCGCAGCAAGGTGCAGCGCTTCATCGGCGCGGCATCGCCGGAGGAGATCATCTTCGTGCGCGGCACCACCGAAGCGATCAACCTGATCGCGAAGACGTGGGGCGTGCAGAACGTTGGCGAAGGCGACGAGATCATCGTGTCGCATCTGGAGCATCACGCGAACATCGTGCCGTGGCAGCAGCTTGCCGCGCAGACCGGCGCGAAGCTGCGGGTGATTCCGGTCGATGACAGCGGGCAGGTTTTGCTCGACGAATACCGTCGGCTGCTGAATGACCGGACAAAGATCGTCTCGGTCACGCAGGTGTCGAACGCGCTGGGCACCGTGGTGCCGGTCAGGGAGATTGTCGAGCTTGCGCATCGTGCGGGCGCGAAGGCGCTGGTCGATGGCGCGCAGTCGGTATCGCACATGCGGGTGGATGTGCAGGCGCTCGACGCGGATTTCTTCGTGTTCTCGGGCCACAAGGTGTTCGGTCCGACCGGCATCGGCGTGGTGTATGGCAAGCGCGCGATACTCGAAGATATGCCGCCGTGGCAAGGCGGCGGCAACATGATCGCGGACGTGACGTTCGAACGCACGGTGTTCCAGCCGCCGCCGAATCGCTTCGAAGCGGGAACGGGCAATATCGCCGATGCGGTGGGCCTGGGTGCGGCGATCGATTACGTTCAGCGCATTGGTATCGAGAATATCGCGCGTTATGAACACGATCTGCTCGCGTACGCAACGAGCGTGCTGCAACCGGTGCCGGGCGTGCGGCTGATCGGCACGGCGCGCGACAAGGCCAGCGTGTTGTCGTTCGTGCTGAAGGGCTACGAAACCGAAGAGGTGGGCAAGGCGCTCAACGAGGAGGGCATCGCGGTGCGCTCCGGGCATCACTGCGCGCAGCCGATCTTGCGTCGCTTCGGTGTCGAGGCAACGGTGCGGCCGTCGCTCGCGTTCTACAACACCTGCGATGAGGTCGATGCGCTGGTGTCGGTGGTGCGGCGGCTGTCATCGCGACGCTGAAACAGGCGGCCAGCAATGGCCGCCGCTTCCTCGCGTGTGAAATGCGCGGGCGGCAAGCACGGCGATCGCTCCATGAGCGCCGCACAAAGCGCGATGCATAGCTGACACGCCACGATAGCCATTGAAGATTCGCTTCCTTCACCGTCGTCGCAAATTCCGTTATCGTTCATTGCGCTGCGGCGCTAACCTCGCATGGTTCGGGTATCCCGCGGCGCAACCTGGACACGGCAGCAACGGAGCGCCTCGGGCGCGTAACGCCTTCGCCGCGGTCCAGCCCAACAACGCATTCGGCGAAGCGCGAGACATGAGCACGCTTCGCCGACGAGCGTGACTGCGCGGTCGGCATCCATCCAGTCCGCACTGGCCGGTAACGGAGAAGATCGGCCTCGTCGCCACCGCCTCGACCACCTTCGACGCCCCTTACCATGTCGCGCGGCGCTTCGCATCGCTCGATCACATCAGCGGCAGGCGGGCAGGCTGGAACGTCGTCACGACGTCCAATCCCGATGCCGCGCTGAACTTCGGAGGCGCGGCCTGTTCCGTCGTGAATACGTGGGCGCGACGCTGCGCGAATATCTCGGGCTGCCACGGCCTGCCAATCGCTTCTTTCCCACCTGAGCGCCGCGCGTTCTTGAGTCCATTAGACTGGCGAAGTACCGCACTTGCGTCGCCGGACAGTCTCCGGCCTGCCCACATCTATTAGCCAAACATGCCGACCGGCAGCCCTTGCCGGTCGTGTCACATCGCGCCTCCGCGGCGCGGCTTGTCATCCTTGTTCCGCTCGAACACGTATTGCGACGCCGTAGCCAGCGCAACCATCGAGCGCTATCGAAACGGCGAATCTTTGACTATAGGCAACGCATCGCCCGCACGGAAAGAAACTTTGGTTCGAACCTAGTATGACCGCGCCGACTAAACGAATCGCTATCCGTCACATATTCATGCGCGGAATCGTTGGTTGCCGATGCCGTGCGCGCTCTGCTTTCATGGAGTCCGCCATCGATCCCATAAGGAGGAAGCCATGAGTTCAGTACTCGAGGTTCAGCAACCGCACTCCGCAGCACATCAGGACATTCGCGTGCGCCGATACAAACCGCTTATCGGCGCAGTCATCGAAAACGTCGACCTGTCCCAACCGCTCAGCGACGCCAACCAGCGAACCGTGAGGCAGGCACTCGTGGATCACGGCGTGATCTTTTTTCGCGAGCAGGAGCTTACGCCCGAGCAGCATGTCGCGCTGGCACGCATCTTCGGCACGCCCATTCGCAAGAACATCTATCTGCCGGCCGTCGCGGGCTTCCCGGAGATCGAGGTCATCGCCCATAGCGAGAAGACGCAATCCGGCGGCACCGACAACTGGCACGTCGATGTTTCATGGCAGGCACAGCCGCCCAAGGCAACCGTCCTTCACGCACAGGAGATTCCCGAAGGGGGCGGCGGCGACACGATCTGGACCTCGTCGGCGGCAGTCTACGACTTGCTGGATCCCGATCTGGCCCGCTACTTCGAGAAGCTGAAAGCGGTCAACACGTTCATCGCTTCGCCGAAAAAGCATGCGCTTGCGGACCTGTTGAGCGGCTACGACATTCCCGAGGGAACGAGCGAGGACAACGTTCAGGCCGGGCTCGAACGGGTGCGCGACGCTTCGCAAAAGTTTCCGCCGATCGAAGTGCCGGTGATCAAAACGCACCCTGAAAACGGCCGCAAGCTGGTGTTCGTCAACGAAGGACATACGAGCCATCTGCTCGGTGTTTCGAAGACGGCGAGTCAGAGCCTGCTGAACTATCTATACGACCTGATCAAGACGCCTGAAGTGCAGGCGCGCTTCGAGTGGAAAGCCGGCGACGTCGCGATCTGGGACAACCGTCAGGTCCAACACTACGCGGCGCGCGACTACGGCTCGGCGCGGCGGCGCATTCACCGCATCACGCTGGAGCACGACGGGGTTTTCTAACTGGGGCTCGGCCTTCGGCATCGGATCACGGAGAAACGGAACATGAAGCAAACGGCTCGACGCTGGCGGCAGCGTGTCACATGGATCTTCTACCTGGCGTCGCTGATCGCGGGCGGATTGTTTTGCGGCGCGTCTGCGTTTGCGCAGACTCCTGAAAAGCTCGAACTGCGCTATCAGGGCTGGGCGAGCAAGGTGCTGTATCCCGAGCTTGCCGAGGATCTGGGCTATCTCGCGCCGATCAAGTTGAAGTGGGTCGGCAATACGATCAGCGGACCGCAGGACATTCAGGCCGCAGTAACCGGAGACGTGGATTTCGGCGGCGCGTTCAACGGATCTATCGTGAAGCTGGTGGCCGCGCATGCGCCTGTGAAGGCCGTGATTTCGTACGTGGGCACCGACAAGGACACCAACGGCGGACTGTTCGTGTTGCAGGGCAGTCCGATTCATGGTCCGCGCGATCTGATCGGGCACAAGGTGGGCGTCAATACGCCGGGTGCGTATGAGCAATACCTGGTGACGGCGTATCTGGAGAAAGCGGGGTTGTCCAAAGATGAAATCGACAAGGTAGTGTTCGTCGCCGCGCCGCCGGTCAACCTCGCGCAGCTTCTCAAGCAGAAGCAGCTCGACGCGGTGTTCCTCGAAGACATCATCAAGGACAAGCAGCTCGCGCAAGGCGGCGCCACGCTGCTGGTCACCGACTATCAACTGTTCGGCTCGTTCGGCTACGCGAGTTATCTGTTCACGGATCGCTTCATCGCGCAGAACCCGAACACGGTGCGCAAGTTCGTCGATGGCACGGCGCGCGCGATCGAATGGGCGAAGACCACGCCGCGCGCCGAAGTGGTCGCGCGTCTGAAGAAGATCGTCGAAGCGCGGCATCGCAACGAGGATACGACGATCGTCGATTACTGGAAGTCGGCGGGCGTCGGCGGCAAGGGCGGCTTGATCGACGCGAACGATTTCACGACATACATCGACTGGTACGTGAAAAACGGCGTGCTGAAGCAGAACCAGGTGAAAGCCGAGAGCATCTACTCGAACCAGTTCAATCCGTTCAATCAGTCGGTGGCGTCCCACTAGGGCGCTATCGCGTCGACTTCCGAGGCCTGCGATGGGTGCTGCAATCGGCGTGCGCAACGTCACGAAAGGTTTTCATCTGAAGCGGCGCGGACACTTCAGCGTGCTGGAGGACGTGTCGTTCAACGTGGCCGCTGGCGAGTTCGTGACGCTCGTCGGACCCAGCGGCTGCGGCAAGACTACGCTGCTCGATCTGATCGCGGGATTGGCGAAGCCCGACCGTGGACAGATTCTCGTCGATGGCCGCGCGGTCGAAGGGCCGGGTCTCGACCGGGGCGTGGTGTTTCAGCAGTACGCGCTGTTTCCGTGGCAGACCGCGCTCGGCAACATCGAGTTCGGCCTCGCGGCGAAAGGCGTGCCGAAACCGGAGCGCACGGAGAAGGCTCGCGCATTCCTCGGACTCGTGGGCCTGAGCGGTTTCGGCGACCGCTATCCGCATGAACTGTCGGGCGGGATGAAGCAGCGTGTTGCGATCGCGCGCGCGTTGTCATTCGAGCCCGACGTGCTGCTGATGGACGAGCCCTTTGCCGCGCTCGACGCTCAGACCCGCGAGACACTGCAAGACGAACTGCTGCGGATCTGGCAACGCACGGGCACCACGATCGTGTTCATCACGCATTCGATCGATGAGGCGATCTATCTCGGGCAGCGCGTGCTGGTGATGGCGGCAGCGCCGGGACGTGTCACGCATGCGCTCGACGTGAATCTGGAGCGGCTCGACCTGAATGAAGACCTGCGCTCCAAACCTGAGTTCGTGCAGCTGAGACACGAGATCTGGCAACTGACGCATCAGCCGCGCGCGGTCTCGCGCGCGGCGGTCGCGCATGCGGCCTGAACCTGGAGCCCGAACGAAGATGAGTACGTTATCCACCCGCTTTTCGTCGGCTGGCTCGTGGGCGACTGGTCTCGTATCGACATTGTCGCGCGTGCTGCGCGGCGGTGTCGTGATCGTCGCGTTCTGTGCGCTGTGGGAGATTCTGCCGCGTGCTGGCTGGATCGACGCGACGTTTCTGCCGCCTTTTTCGACGGTGCTTGGCGCGCTGGTCGAGATGCTGCGTTCGGGCGAGCTTGAACAACACTTGTTCGCCAGCGCGTCGCGAGCGCTCGCGGGGTTCACGATCGCAGTCGCGGTTGGCGTGCCGTTCGGTTTAGTGATTGGCTGGTATCGAACGCTGGCCGAAATGCTCGATCCGCTGCTCGAACTGTTTCGCAATACCGCGCCGCTCGCGCTGCTTCCGGTGTTCGTGCTGGTGCTGGGAATGGGCGAGACCTCGAAGGTGTCGATGGTCGTCTATTCGTGCGTGTGGCCTGTCATGCTCAACACCGTGAGCGGCGTGCGCAACGTCGATCCGCTCCTGATCCGCTCGGCGTTGTCGATGGGACTGACGCCGGTGCAACTGTTTCGCAAAGTCGTATTGCCAGCATCGGTCCCGGCTGTGTTCACCGGCATACGCGTCGCGGCGGCCTATTCGATTCTCGTGCTGATCGCCGCCGAGATGGTCGGCGCGAAGGCGGGGCTCGGCTACCTCGTCAATTACTCGCAATTCACGTTCGAGATTCCGAAGATGTACGCGGGCATCGTCACGCTCGCGCTGCTCGGGCTCGTCTTCAATCACGCGGTGTTGCTTGCGGAGCGGCGGCTCACGGCCTGGAAAGGCGAGCGCTGAGCGCGCTTTGGCTTCGTGAGGGAACGGCAACGGTCATCACAGGAGATGCATTTTCATGACGGACAATCCGGCGAGAAGCGGTGCGCCCAGGGTCACTCACGCGGATAAGGGCACGCGGCACGATGCCGACGTTCTCGTGATCGGCGGCGGTCCCGCCGGCGCGTGGGCGGCGATCAGCGCGTCCGCGCGCGGCGCGCGAGTCGTGCTTGCGGACAAAGGCTTCTGCGGCACGTCGGGCGCGACCGCGCCAGCGGGCACCGGCGTCTGGTATGTGCCGCCGGACGGGACATCGCGCGCTGCCGCGAAAGCGAGCCGCTTCAAGCTCGGCGGCGAACTCGCGGACCAGTCGTGGATGGATCGCGTGCTGGAGCAGACCTGGCTGAACGTGCAGCAACTCGCGGAGTGGGGCTATCCGTTCCCGCTCGACGAAACCGGCACCGAGCGGCGCACGTCGCTGCAAGGGCCTGAGTACATGCGGCTGATGCGCAAGCGCGTCAAGGAGGCGGGCGTGCGCATCCTTGACCACAGCCCCGCGCTCGAATTGCTGATCGACGAGGACGGCACGGTGTCGGGTGCTGCGGGTGTCGATCGTCAGGCGGGCGAGCAGTGGCTCGCGCGCGCGGGCGCAGTGGTGATCGCGACGGGCGGCTGCGCGTTTCTCAGCAACGCGCTCGGCTGCAACGTGCTGACGGGCGACGGCCAGCTGATGGCCGCCGAAGTGGGCGCGGTTCTGTCGGGCATGGAGTTCTCGAATGCGTATGGACTTGGGCCCGCGTTTTCGTCGGTGACCAAATCGCTGTTTTACAACTGGGCGACTTTCTACTATCGCGACGGATCGGCGATTCCCGGCGCGGGATCGTCTCATGGGCGCGGTGTGATCGCTCAGGTTCTGGAGAGCCAGCCGGTGTACGCGCGCCTCGATCGCGCCGACGAACAGGTCCGCGCATGGATGCGCAAGGCGCAGCCCAACTTCTTTCTGCCGTTCGACCGTCAGGGCATCGACCCATTCGCGCAGCGGTTTCCCGTTACGCTGCGCCTCGAAGGCACGGTGCGTGGAACCGGTGGTCTGCATCTGATCGACGAGTCCTGCGCGACGTCCGCCGAGGGCTTGTATGCGGCTGGCGATGCGGCCACGCGCGAGCTCATCTGCGGCGGCTTTACCGGAGGCGGCAGCCATAACGCGGCGTGGGCGATGTCGTCCGGCTTTTGGGCCGGCGCGGGCGCAGCGGACTATGCGCGCTCACGACGGGGCGCTACGCGCTCAACATGCGTCGTGCGCGCCGGAGGCGTGGCGCTGCGCGACGGCGGCGGCAGTGCGCCTTATGACGCCGATGAAGTCATCCGGGGCGTGCAGCAGGAAGTGTTTCCCACGCAACGCAACTGGACGCGCGACGGCGCGCTGCTCGAAGACTCGCTGACGCGCCTGGATACGCTATGGCAGCGGGTACGCCGGGCGGCTCCAGCACGCAGCGCACAGGAGGCCGTGCGTGCGCGCGAGGCGGCAGCGATGCTGGCAACCTCGCGCTGGATGTATCGCAGCGCGTTGCAACGCACCGAGACGCGCGGCATGCATCGGAGGAAGGAGCATGCGACGCCGGACCCGGCGCAGCGCGAACGGTTGTTGAGCAGCGGACTGGACAGAGTGTGGGTCGAAAGACTGGATGCACGACGCTCGGCGGATTTCGTCAAAGGAGTTGCCGCATGATCGAGATTGTCGATAGCGAGCGCTGCACCGGCTGCAATATCTGCGTGCGGGCGTGTCCGGTCAACGTGTTCGAGGTCGTGCCGAACGAACCGCCGCGTATCGAGCGTCAGAGCGATTGCCAGACATGCTTCATGTGCGAACTGTATTGCCCGGAAGATGCGCTCTTCGTCGCGCCGCAAGTCGAGCCGTTGCCGAAGGGGGAAGTGCGTCCGGTCGAATTCGGTCAGTACCGTCGCGCGATTGGCTGGGGGCGCGACCGGCAGCCTACCGCCGATCAGGACGCGAGTTTCGAATTGCTGGCTCGTGTTCATTGAACGGCATAAGTCTTCGGGTGCGCAGAATTAGCTTATGTTCGACGCGCTGCCACGCTTAGCCCATATACATCGTTGAGCTTACCGCGCGGACTCCGCGCAAGAGGCGCGGCAAAGCGCGTCGAAGAAGCCGGTTTCGGGCGGCACCCTCACCTGGGGCGTGACGACCGAGCCCGCGTGATCCGATCCGCGTCGCGACGGCTCCTATTCCCGGATAAGCCACGTCTCCCCCGAACGTGGCATCGCATCACGCGCTGGACGCGCACTCACCTATTGATGCGTTGCTGACATGCAAAACATAAATATTGAATAAATATAAACATATCGAAATCGAATAATTCTCACGCGGGTCCTTCCTCGCTACTCTGTGCTGACTATCTTCGGCGAGGACTTATGACCCCTTCCGTTCCAGCGTCTTTTTCCACGCGGCGACGCGTGTTGCGTGCGCTCACTGCAGCGCCGCTCGCCGCAATGGCCGCCGCGGCACGTGGGCAAAGCGTGTCCGCGGCCAGTCCAAACGCGAGCACGGCAAGCAACGGCGTAACGCTGGTGCTCGGCGATCAGGCCGGCGGCACGCGGGCGCTGATCGAAGCATCGAATGTACTGGACGGCGCACCTTACGCATACCGCTGGGCTAACTTCCAGGGCGCCGCGCCCTTGTTCGAAGCGCAACGCGCGGGCGCCGTCGATCTCGCGCCTGCGGGCGACCTGCCAGTGCTCGCCGCGGCAGTGGGCGACCCGTCGTTGAAAATCGTGGCGACCCGCGTCGGGTCGGGCGCGCAACTCGGCATCCTGGTGAGCCCGAATTCGACTATTCGCACCGTGGCCGACCTCAAGGGGCGCACGGTGTTCGTCTCGTCGGCGCGCGGCAGCATTTCGCAGTTCCAGCTTTATGGCGCGCTGGCGGAAGCGGGTTTATCAAAAGATGACGTCAACGTGCGCTTCATTCTGCCGGTCGACGCGTTCGCCGCCTTCGCGTCCGGTTCGATCGAAGTGTGGGCGACCTTCGACCCGTACTACGGAATCGCCGTGCAGCGCGGCGGCAGGGTGCTGCGCGACGGCAGCGGGATCAACAGCGGCCTCGGCTTCATCACTGCGTCGGGCAACTCGCTGACGGACCCGCGCAAACGCGCGGCGATTGCCGATGTCCTGAAGCGCTATCAACGCGCCGGCGATTGGGCCCTTGCGAACCCCGATGCCTATGCGCAGATCTACGCGACGCTCACGCGCTCGCCACTCGACGCCGCGAAGCAGATCACGCAGCGCGCTTCGCTGAAGCAGCACTTCGTCACCGACGCGGACATCGAAGCGCTGCAAAAAGTAGCCGACAGCGCGAACCGCGACGCGATCCTGCCACGCCGGATCGACGTGCGCGCGATCTCGGAAACCCATCTTGCCAGCGCATGACCTCGACTGACGGAGCGCGACATGTCCACGCAAACACAAACTTTCCCTCGGGCCAATCTTGCCGCCGATGCCGCGAGCACTGCGCGGCACGACCCCAAGCTGATCGTGTCCGGGCTCGCCGCGCTTGGATGGCTCGGCGGCGCGGCGATCACGCAGTGGTGGCCCGCACTCGACGACTGGCCATACACGCGTGAACTGCTGATCCTCAAGCTGCTGTTCGCGGTGTTATCGGCGGGTATCGGCGTGGCGGGCTGGAGAGTGAATGCCTCGACACACGCGGCAAGCGCAAAGCGTCTGCGCGTGCAGGCGTGGCTCAACGCGGCGCCCTGGCTGTTGGCGCTGTCTATCGGATTGACGGCATGGGAAGTGGTCACCGCGCAGCTCGAATGGCTGCCGCGTCCGTTCTTCGCGCCCCCGCAAGCATTGCTCGCCGTCTATGCGGACGATCTGCCGAGACTCGCGTCGAGCGTCGGCCACTCGTTCGTGTTGCTCGCGTATGGCTACGTGTGCGGCGCGCTGGCGGGCTTCGTGATCGGCGTCAGCATCGGCTGGTCGAAGGCGGTGGGGTATTGGCTTCATCCGATCCTGCGCCTTGTGGGTCCGTTGCCCGCCACCGCGTGGCTGCCGCTCGCCTTCTTCTTTTTCCCGTCGAGCTTCAGTGCAAGCGTGTTCCTGATCGCACTCGCTGCCGCGTTCCCGGTCGCCGTGCTCACATGGTCCGGTGTAGCGAGCGTGAGTTCCGCGTATTACGACGTGGCCCGCACTCTCGGCGCGCGGCCATCGTTCCTGATTCTTCGCGTCGCCATTCCGGCTGCGTTGCCTTCTGTATTCGTCGGGCTGTTCATGGGTCTGGGCGCGTCGTTCGCGGTGTTGATCATCGCGGAGATGATGGGCGTGAAAGCGGGCCTCGGCTGGTATCTGCAATGGGCGCAGGGCTGGGCCGCCTATTCGAACATGTACGCCGCGCTGCTCGTGATGGCGCTGATGTGCTCGGGGCTCATCACGTTGCTGTTTCGCGTGCGTGACCGTCTGCTGACATGGCAAAAAGGATTGCTCAAATGGTAGCCGCTTCTCTGTCTCAATCGTTTTCCGGGTCGTTTCGGCAGGCGTCGTCCGCTCACGCGCGGCGAGGCACGCGAGTCGATGTGCGCGAGGTCAGCCATCAATTCACGCTGCGCGGCGAGGCGCTGCCCGTGCTCGACAACATCAGCCTCACGGTCGAGCCCGGCGAGTTCGTCGCGCTGCTCGGCGCTAGCGGCTGCGGCAAATCGACGTTGCTGAGGCTCGTCGCCGGCCTCGATGCGCCCGCGCGCGGCGAGATCCACGCAGACGGCGAAGCGATCGCTGGTCCCGATCCGTCGCGCGTCGTCGTGTTTCAGGACCCGACGCTGTTTCCGTGGCGCACGGTGCGCGACAACGTCGGGCTCGGTCCCCAGGCGCAGCGCAAAGCACGCGGCGATCAGGCGAAGCGCGAAACTGCGGAACGTATCGACGCAGCGCTGCAGACGGTCGGCCTGTCCGCGTTTGCGAACGCGTTTCCGCATCAACTGTCGGGCGGGATGGCGCAGCGCGCGGCACTCGCGCGCGCGCTGGTCAATAACCCGCGCCTTCTCGTGCTCGACGAACCGTTCGGCAAGCTCGATTCGCTGACGCGTATCCGCATGCAGGCGGAACTCGTGCGGCTGTGGCAGGCGGAAAGGTTTTCCGTGCTGCTCGTCACACACGACGTCGAGGAAGCGCTGTACGTCGCGAACCGCGTGATCGTGCTGAGCGAACGGCCGGCGCGCATCGTTTCCGAGGTTCGCAACGACGCGCCGTATCCGCGCCATCGCGACGATCCCGCGCTGGTGTCGTTGCGCCGCGATGTACTGGGGCTGCTGGGCCTCGAAACGTAGCCCGCGCGCAGACGCGGCCATAGACCATCCACTCAAGCACAGGGAAGCAACACGATGAACCATACCGACGACAATCAGCCATCGAACGCCGCGCGCCGCGTGTGGCTGCGCAACACCGCGTGGGCCGCCGGCGCTGCTGCGCTGGGCGGCGCGGCGTTCGGACTGCCGGGCGTGCGCGCATCGGCTGACGAAGCGCTGAAGCCGCTCAAGCTTTCATGGAACGCGTCGGCGATCTGCACCGCGCCCGTGCCGGTCGCGGAGAAGCAGGGTTTTTTCCGCAAGCATGGCTTGCAAGTTGAACTGGTCAACTTCGCAGGCTCGACCGACCAGCTGCTCGAAGCGATCGCAACCGGCAAATCGGATGCAGGCGTCGGCATGGCGCTGCGCTGGATCAAACCGCTTGAACAGGGCTTCGACGTGAAACTGACGGCGGGCATTCACGGCGGCTGCATGAGACTGCTCGCGACGAAGGCGTCGGGGATCGTCGATCTTCAGGGGCTTAAGGGACGCACGGTCGGCGTGAGCGACATGGCGAGCCCCGCGAAGAATTTCTTCGCGGTCACGCTAAAGAAGATCGGCGTCGATCCGGACAACGATGTGCACTGGCGTCAATATCCCGCTCCGCTGCTTGGCGAAGCATTGAAAAAGGGCGAAGTGCAGGCGATCGCCGATGGCGACCCGACCATCTGGACCTTGCGCGAAGGCGACCATTTGCAGGAAGTGTCGAACAACCTGTGCGGCGAGTACGCGAACCGTGTGTGCTGCGTGCTGGGCGTGCGCGGCTCGCTGATCCGCAAGGACCGCGCGACGGCGCAAGCGCTGACTCAGGCCTTGCTCGAAGCGACCGAGTGGACCGCGAACAACCCCGCGCAGGCCGCCGCGATCTTCGCGCCGAACGCGCCGGGCGCGAATGTCGAGCAACTGACGGCGATGCTCAAGAGCCATACGGACCACCATCATCCGGTGGGCGATGCGTTCAAGAAGGAAATCGCGCTCTATGCCGACGATCTGAAATCGGTCGGCGTGTTGAACGACGGTACCAATTCGGACCGTTTCGCGGCGCGTGTGTTTTCGGACGTGCTTGCCTGACGTGCAAAAAGCCGCGACGCGCGCCTGGTTAGCAGGCGCGCGTCGGTTGCGTGAGAGAGATAATCAAGCGGGTGCCGTTTGGCGCGCGACGGCGGCGCGCACCACAGGCAACAGATCCCGGCCATACGCCAGCGCATCTTCGAGCGGATCGAAGCCGCGAATCAGGAAGGTCGATACGCCTAGCTTGTGATATTCGAGCAGCGCGTCGGCCACCTGTTGCGGCGTGCCGACCAGCGACGTCGAATTGCCCGCCGCACGCGTGAGCGCGGTAATGCCGGTCCACAGTCGCGTATCGACGACATTGCCCTTATCGGCTTCGGCGAGCAGCCGTTGCGAGCCGACGTTCTGCGGGTTCTTCGGCCGGCGCGTGAAATTCGGCGACGTGGCGACAATGTCTTTCGCGCGCTCGAGAATGGATTCGGCGCGCGCCCATGCGGCGTCTTCGGTGGGCGCGATGATGGGACGCAGAGACAGGCTGAAACGCACATGCTGTTCGCGGCCATAGCGCGCGGCGGCTTTGCGCACCTTCGCGATGGTCTCTTCGACGGCCGCGAGCGACTCGCCCCACAGCGCGTAGACGTCGGCGTGCTTGCCCGCGACCTCGATCGCCGGCTCGGACGATCCGCCGAAATACACCGGCAAATGAGACCGCTGCAACGGACGAATCTGCGACTTGTGGCCCGTCACGCGGTAAAACGCGCCATCGTGATCGAACGGTTGATCGCTGGTCCAGGAGCGCTTGACCACATCGAGATATTCGTCGGTGCGCCGATACCGGTCAGCGTGCGACAGATAATCGCCATCGCGCTGCTGCTCCGCGTCGTCGCCGCCCGAGATGATGTGCACGGCAGCGCGTCCCGCGCTGAAGTGATCGAGTGTCGCGAGCTGCCGCGCGGCGAGCGTCGGCGCGACGAAGCCCGGACGATGCGCGAGCAGGATGCCCAGGCGCTTCGTCTGCTGCGCGACGAACGACGCAATCTGGAAGCCGTCGGGCGACGCGCTCGAGTGCGCAATCAGCACACGGTCGAAGCCGCCATATTCATGCGCTTGCGCGACGGCGGCAATGTACGGCGGATTGACCGCAGGTCCTTTCGGCAAATGAATCTCGCTCGATTCCTGATGGCTCACATAGCCGATGAATTCGACGCTCATCTGGGTTCGCTCCTCGTGGGTGAAGTGATGGTGAATGCGGCGCGGCCCAGATTGCCGAGCACGGTGTCGTTCTGCGGTGTGTGAATGCGCGCGCACAGCACGTCGCGGTAGTGGCGCTCCAGTGCGTTGTTGCGACTGAGGCCAGGATTGCTGCTCGCTTCGAGTGCGAGCTCGACGGCATCGATAGCGTGCTGGCTGACGAGATACTTGATGGTCGGCGCTTCGACCGTACCGATCTGGCCGGCTGCGCCTGCATTGAGCAGCACGCGGTTGTTGAACAGCAGCGCATCGATGCGCCCCACCGTCTGCTGAAAACTGTCGAGCGTCGATAGCGGGGCGTTCAGTCCCGAAGGCACGCGTTGCGCCGCCCACTGCACGAACCAGTCGCGCGCGGCGCGTGCGACGCCGTCGTAGATCGATGGCAGCAACACGTTCATCCACAGGCTCGTCACCGGGTCCATGCCGTTGGTCGGGCCGGGCGGTTGAAGATCGACGGCCTGGTCGAACGGTACGCGTACGTTGTCGAAGATCACTTCGTGGCTGCCCGTCGCGCGCATGCCCAGATGATTCCACGGCTCGCCGAAACGGATGCCCGGCGTGTCGCGATGAACGAGCCACGTGCCGACTCGCGGTGCCGCTTCGTCCGTGCGTCCCCACACGGCGAACCAGGTCAGACCGGGACTGCCCGTCGAATACAGCTTGCGGCCGCTCAGTATCCAATGATTGCCTTCGCTGCGGCCAACCGTGGCGGGCAGACCGCCACGCGAAGGTGAGCCGAGTTCGGGCTCGACGCGCAACGAGTTGATCAGCGCGCCGCGTTCGACGGCATCGCGCGCAATGCGTTGTTTCAGCGCGAGTGGCCAGTTTTGATTGGCTTGCAGGCGCAAATGGTAGAGGCATTGCATGACGAGAATCAGCGCCGTCGAAGGTTCGCCGCGCGCTACCGCGCGGACCACTTTGAGCGCCTGTGTAAGCGTGGCTTCGCGTCCGCCGAGCGCGCGCGGCACGGTCAGCGAAAGCAGGCCCGCGCGACGCAGACGGGCGAGGTTCTCGTGCGGGAAGATCGGGCCGGCGTCGAGCGCGGCGGCGCCTGCGCCGAATTCGGCCGTCAGCGCGGCGAGCCACGCATCGGCTTGCGGACTGTCGAGATCGGCGAGTGCTTCGAGCGCATCGGCGTCGCGTTCTACATCGGCAAGCGCGGCTTCGGGTTGACGGCTGGTCATGGTCGGTCGGTTCACTGTGCGGAGAGCGGAAATTGCCGGTCGAAACTCTTCGTGACATCGAGCGGTGTCTTGATCACATCCGCACGGTGATAGAGATCGGCCGTCTTTTGCTGTTCGGCGATGAGGCCATCGTCGATGACGACGGGATGCAGTTGCGCGCGCTGATACACGGTCTTCAGCACTTCGGGCGGTAAGCCCGTCACTTTCGATTGCATTGCGGCCACTTCGTCCGGATGCGAGAGCGCCCAGCGCTGGCCGGCCGCGACGCGCTTGAGGAAATCGGCGATTTCGGCATGCTTGTCCTTGATGGACGTTTCGGTCGCAGCCTGGAAGCTAAGGCCAGAAGACAGATTGACGCCATTCGCGATGCTGCGATCGTGATCGCGCTGCTCGGCGAGCGCGACATACGGGTCCCACGTGGACCACGCGTCGACGTTGCCGGACGCGAGCGCTGCTTTTGCGTCGGCGGGCTGCATGAAGCGCAGCGATACATCCGAGAGCTTGATGCCCGCGCGTTCGAGTGTCGCGATCGCGAGGTAATGGCCGATTGAGCCGCGCGTGGTCGCGATGCGCTTGCCCTTGAGATCGGCGGCCGTCCTGATGGGCGATGCGTCAGGCACGATGATCGCGAGATCCGTCGGCGTCGAGCGCGTTGCGGCTACTGCACGCACTCGCGCGCCCGCTGCGTACGCGAAGATCAGCGGCGCATCGCCGAGGCCGCCGACGTCGATTGCCCCCGCGTTGAGCGCCTCTCCCAGCGGTTGCGCAGCAGGGAAGTTGAACCATTCGATCTTGTAGGGCACGTCCTTCAACTGGCCTGACGCTTCGAGTATGCCTCGCGTCTGCAACTGCTGGTCGCCGACTTTCAGCGTCGTGTCTGCCAGCGCGACAGGCGATGCGCTCGCGACGATCGCGCAAATCAGAAGGCCGGAAAATCTTTGCAGGAATCGATTGGGAAAAAAGTGCATGAGGGAGCGCAGCATGAGGTAGTTGGATAAGAACACACGATACGGTCGCAGGTTTTATAAGGCAAACGCATTGTTCTTCTTTGTTAATATGCGTGGGAGGAAAACGGAAAGCGGGAAGTACCGCTTGAGCATGCGGGCGGTTGCACGCTAATGTCGCTCCACCAACACTTCAATCAACGACAAGATCATCCATGAAACTCGATGAAATCGAGGCCTTCGTTGCCGTCGTGCGCAGCCAGTCGCTGAGTCAGGCCGCCGATTCTCTCGCACTGA
The DNA here is from genome assembly GCF_038900515.1 of Burkholderia sp. JPY481. Classification (NCBI taxonomy): domain Bacteria; kingdom Pseudomonadati; phylum Pseudomonadota; class Betaproteobacteria; order Burkholderiales; family Burkholderiaceae; genus Burkholderia; species Burkholderia sp. JPY481. The sequence continues at coordinate 90,823 of NZ_JAYMRT010000017.1, read as the reverse complement.
CGCAACCTGCCGTGACGCGCCGCATCCAGAACTTCGAAGAGGCGCTCGGCGTCGAGCTGCTCGATCGCAATACGAAACCGCTGAAGACGACGCCGATGGGCCGCGTCGTTTTCGAGCAATGCCGTGTCATCGTGCGCGAGGTGGACGCGCTCAGGCATCTGGTCGCGGACGACGCGCCACTCGCGGGTGTATTGCGCCTCGGCGTCGCACAGACGGTTGCCGATGTGGCGATGCTGAAGGCTCTCCATACGCTGCGCAGTGCGCATCCCGAGTTGCGGGCGCGGGTGTCGACGGGATGGGGCAACCCGCTGCTGCAGAAGGTCGACGAGGGCGAACTGGATGCGGCGTTCGTGCTGCTGCCAACGAACCGGGCGTTACAGGAAACGCTCGCAGGCGAAACGCTGGGCGAACTGAAGCTGGCTGTGGTCGCGCAAAAGGGCAGCATGAAGAAGCGTGCTTATGCGCTCGCCGAATGCGAGGCGTATGGCTGGGTGTTAAATCCCGATGGCTGCGGTTTTCGCGCGGGCTTGCAGCAGGCTCTCGCGGCGAAAGGCTACACGCTGAAGCTCAACCTCGAAACGCTCGGCACAGAATTGCAGCTCGGACTCGTCGCCGACGGCGTTGGCCTGGGGCTGGTTCCGCTGCCGTTGCTGCGCAGCAGCGTGCATGCAGCGCACCTCGACGTGGTTCAGATCACCGACTTCAAACCTGAAATCGCCGTGTGGATCGTACGTTCGCGCGCGTTGGGCAAGATGCAGTCCGCGCTCGCCGTACTCGCGGAAAGCGTCGAACAGAGCTTCAAGGCGGCGGCACGCCTGTCACGCGCCGCCTGATGGCGCGCTTAGATCACGAAAAACCCATGCGTGCCGTCGCGATCGAGTTGCGCGACGAGGCCGTATTCCCATTCCAGATACGCGTTCATCGCTTCGCGCGCATTGTCGGTCCCTTCATACGGACGACGATAACGATCGATACGCGGCGAAGCGAGCCGGGCGTCTCCCGATTCGGTCGCAAATCCCGCACGTATCCACGCTGATGTGCCGCCCTCCAGCACATGCACGGGCTTACCCGTTAGCGAGGCAACTTCGGGGGCCGCGAACGGTGCGAGCGCGTTGGTCGCGCAGGTGACGACATAACGTTTCGCGTCGGGCAGCGCGCGAAGATCGTCGACATCGTTCGACAGGCGCGAACGCACAATCCAGTGCGCACCCGGAATATGCGCCTTCACGTGGTTCGCGCTCGACGTAACGTCGATCACCACGGTGCGGCTCGATGGATCGGCGAGCAGCGCGGCGAGTTCTTCCGCGGATAAAGCGGGGGTGTGCGCGGGCTCCGGCTTCGTGCTGCGCCAGGGGCCACTAGCCGTGAGTTCCTGTCCGGCAGCGTCATCGATCACGTAGACGTCGATGTTCATCTGCGCGAGCCAAGATGCTGTCATGTTGGCGCGCACGCCGTCGTCGTCGAACAGCACGACGCGCGCGCCGCGCACGGGCGCGAACATGTCCGTCTCCTGCACGAGCTGGCCGCCCGGCGCGCCCTGAAACCCCGGTGCATGCGCGCGTTCGTATTCGGCAGGCGTGCGCACATCGAAGCGATACGTGGTGCGCGACGGATCGGACGCCCAGCGAGCGGCTTCATCGGGCGTCGTGCGTTGGACGCCCGCGCGGTCGGCGAGCGCGCGCGCTGCGGTGCGCGATGCAGCGAGGTTCGTCTGATCGAGACCGGCCTCGGCATCGAACCGACGGCTGCTGCCGTGCTCCAGCGTCTGCCCCGCGAGCGTCCAGCCGATGGTGCCGTTGCGCAGCGCCGCGACGGGGTTCGGCAGCCCCGCATTGACTAGCGATTGCGTGCCGATGATGCTGCGTGTGCGGCCCGCGCAATTGACGATCACACGCGTTTTAGGATCTGGCGCGAGCGCTCGCGCGCGCAGCACGAGTTCCGCGCCGGGCACGCTGATGCTGCCGGGAATGTTCATCGTCTGATATTCGTCGAAGCGTCGCGCGTCGAGCACGACGACGTCGTCACCGCTTTCAAGCAGGGTTCCGACCGCCTCGGCGGAAAGCGAAGGCGTATGCCGCTGCGCTTCGACGAATTCGCCGAAAGCCTTGCTCGGCACGTTGACGTCGCGGAACACTTCTCCGCCGGCGCGAATCCATCCGTCGAGTCCGCCCGCCAGCAGCGCGATCTGCGTGTAGCCGAGCGAAGCGAGCTTGTCGCCGGCGCGCGTCGCAAGTCCTTCGCCTGCGTCGAATAGCACGATGGGCACGTCGCGGCGCGGCAAACGCGTGTACGCGTCGAGTTCGATCTTCGACAGCGGAAAATTCGCGGCGAAAAGCGGATGAGCCTGTGCGTGCGGGTCTTCCTCGCGCACATCGAGCAGCGCGATTTCTCGGCGCGCGAGCAGCGCTTCGCGCACGTCTTCATACGTGCGGACGGGATATGACGTCATGAAAGAGGTATTTCCTTGCTGAGATCCCACAGGTTGGGGAGCGTGTCGTTCGAATAGCCTGAAATAAAGGGTTTTGGCCGCTCGTTTGGCGGATACGTGGAGCGGCGCACCGCGCCGATGTTCGCACCATAAACGTGGATGCTGACGGACGTGCGGTCGTCGTACGCATTGCGCACGCGATGAATGTCGCCGATGGCGGGCGACACCGCTTCGACATCGCCCGCTTCGAGACGTACTTCGGCGCCCGCCACGCATAGCGTGCCGTCGTCGTTGCGCGCGTAGGGTGCGGCAAGTTCCGCGCCGCGCAGCACACCGATGAGTCCCCACACGGTGTGATCGTGAATCGGCGTCTGCTGGCCCGGACCCCAGACGAAGCTGACGACGCTAAAGCGTTGACGTGCGTCGGCGTAGAGCAGAAATTGCTGGTAGCGTTCGACGGACGGCTGCGCGTAGGCATTGGGCAGCCAGTCGTCGACGCGGATCAGTTCGCGCAGCGCAAGCGCGGCCTGATCGAGCAGCCCGGCTTCATCGACGCCGGCATCGACGAGTTCCGCAATCTCGCCGACAAAGTGCCTCAGTTTGTGAATGGCCATCAGTCGAGCAACTCCCGTTCGCTTTCGATCAGCCCTTCATACAGACTGTCGAATGCATGACGCGCACCGTTTGCGCGGCCGACCTGCTGATGCGTGAGGTCTGCCATGTCGTGAGGAATCGGCTGCGGCGTGCCTGCCGCTTCCGCGAGCAGTTGAGCGTGGCATGCGTTGTCGAGCGCGATGTACCACCATGCAGCTGCTTCGACTGTTGGGCCTGCTGTCAGAATGCCATGATTCTTCAGGATCACGGCCTTGCGCGACCCGAGGGCATCTGCAATGCGCGCGCCTTCCGTCGTATCGAGCACGACGCCACGAAAATCATCGAACAGCGCGTGGTCTTCGTAGAACGCGCACGAGTCCTGCGTCAACGGATCGAGCTTTCGGCCGAGCGTCGACCATGCCTTGCCATACAGCGAATGCGTGTGAGCGGCTGCGACGACATCGGGGCGCGCCTCGTGAATGGCAGCGTGAATGGCAAACGCAGCCTGATTCACAGGACCATCGCCCACCACGATTTCGCCGTGGCGATTCACCAGCAGCAGATCGGACACGCGCATGCGGCCGAAATGCCGACCCAGCGGATTGACCCAGAAGTGATCGGTCCATTCGGGATCGCGCGCGGTGATATGGCCCGCGAGACCTTGCGCAAAGCCATATTGCGCGAACAGTCGAAATGCGCCCGCAAGACGTTGCTGACGATGCAGACGTTCTTCTGCAAGCGTACGTTGAGGTTCCGGTTCTTCGTCGAACCAGAACTTGCGCACGGGTGCGTGACGCCGCACGAGCGACGGTTGATCGGCGGCGAGAAGGGTGCTCATGATCGCTCCTGTCAGGCGGCGCGGCGTTCGCGGGACGTGAGTTCGCGGGTCGCGGGAATCAGTTCCCGCCCATAGTCGATGGCGTCTTCGAGCGGATCGAAGCCGCGAATCAGGAAGGTCGTCACGCCGAGTTCATGATATTCGGCGAGCGTCTGTGCGACTTGCGCCGGCGTGCCGACAAGCGCAGTGGAATTCGAGCGGCCGCCGATTTCTTTTGCCACGGCGGTCCAGAGACGTTCGTCCGCGCGTACGCCGTCGCCGGATGCCGCGAGCAGGCGACGCGCGCCTTCGCTTTGCTGCGGACCGCCGCGCGAGAAGCCCTGTTCGACACGCAGGCGACGTGTCTCTTCGAGGATGTGTTCTGCGCGCTCCCATGCGGCACTTTCCGTCGCGGCAAGGATCGGCCGGAACGACACGGAGAAGCGCACGCTGCGGCCGTGTTTCGCGGCTTCGGCGCGCACGCGCGTCACCTGTTCGTGCACCTGCTGTTTCGATTCGCCCCACAGCGCATAGACATCGGCATGTTTGCCGGCCACGGCGAGCGCGGGCTCGGATGCACCGCCGAAATAGATGGGCACATGCGGCGACTGTTTCGGCTTGACCTCGGAGAACGCCTTTTCTACGCGGTAGAAGCGGCCTTCGTGATCGAACGGCTGATCTTCCGTCCACACGCGACGCAGAATCTGCAGGTATTCGTCGGTGCGCGCGTAACGATCGTCGTGACTCAGGAAGTCGCCGTCGCGCCGTTGATCTTCGTCGCTGCCGCCGGAGATGAAGTGCACACCGAGCCGGCCGCCCGAGAAGTGATCGAGCGTGGCGATCTGCCGGGCCGCGAGCGTCGGGGCGACAAAGCCCGGGCGATGCGCGAGCATGAAATGCACTTTCGATGTCACGCTCGCCGCGTAGGCGATCGTGATCGTCGCATCGGGGCTCGTCGAACTGTGCGGGACCAGAATGCGGTCGAAGCCGGCGTTCTCGTGCGCCTGCGCAAAGGCGCGCACGTAGTCGGTATCGATAGCGGGCCCTTGCGGAAGATGCGTTTCCGACACCTTGCGCTGTTGAATCATGCCGATGAATTCGACGCTCATGTTAGTTCCTTGCGGAAATCCGTTTTGATGAGGAAATACATGTCACAACAGACGCAACGATGAACGAAGCGCCTGCGGATGATCGAAACGAGGCTAACACTACGTTATGCAAAGACTAAATAGTAAATTCAGATAAACATATAGAGATCGCATGTTGCGCAAGCCATCTGCAACGCTTTCATATCGCGTTTTACGATTTCCATTCGAAAATCGCTTCGTAGACCGGGTTTTTGCGTGACTCTATTATCGGCTCTCCCCGGACTGAGCGCGGCGAGGTGTTATCTAACGGCCAAATGGGTTCCCAGTCCATTCCCGCACGTGGAAGTCCGTGGAGGCGTGATCTGAGCCTCTTGCAGTCGCGAGCGCTTTGAATCAATACATTCCATTGACGAGAGTCGAGTATGAATCAAGCTTTGTCCACATTACGGCGTTTCTTTTTAGCTCGAAACGCGTCGGCAGTCCACGCTATCCTCTTCGTGCTGGCCTTCAGTACGTCATCCGCATTCGCGGGCGACGCACCGACACTCAAGATCGGCACATCGACCAGCCCGCAAATCGAAGCGTTGAAGACCGCGGCTCAGGAAGCCAAACAGCAAGGGCTCGACGTCAAGATCATCGAATTCACCGACTGGAATACGCCGAACGCCGCCCTCGCGAACAAGGATATCGACGTCAATTATTTCCAGCACATTCCCTTCCTCGAAAACGCCAAGAAGCAGGGTGGTTACAACTTCGTGGCGATTGCTCCCGGCACGATCATGAAGATCGGCCTCTATTCGAAGAAGGTAAAGCGCTTTGAGGATCTGAAGGATGGTGCCACGGTTGCGATCGCGAACGATCCCGTCAACGGCGGTCGCGGACTGCTCCTGCTGCAACGCGCTGGACTTATCAAGCTGAAGCCTGGCGTCGACTACCGCGCGACCACGCTGGATATCGTCGATAACCCGAAGCATCTGAAGATCGTTGCCCTCGAGGCGTCGCAGCTGGCACGCTCGCTCGATGACGTCGATCTCGCGCAGGGCTATCCGAGCTTTATCAAACTCGCGGGCACGGCCGATCCGAATAGCGCGCTGTTGTTCGATGGCCTCGAAAACAAGAACTTTGCGATTCAATGGGTGGTGCGCCCGGAAAGCGTCAACGACCCGCGCATCCTCAAGTTCATTTCGATCTACCAGCATTCGCATGCTGTGCGAGTTGCGCTCGATAAGGCGTTCGGCAATCTGTACGCTGTCGCGTGGTGAGACGAGGATCGGCAAGGAATTCCACATGACCCATCTGCTCGACGCTGCGCGCTTCATCGAGGAAGAATCGGCATTCGCCGTCGGAGCGCCCCAGCACGGCACCGCACCTGCCGTCGTATTCGACGCCGCAGGCAAGGTATTCAAGCCGGCACGCGGTCAGCCCGCCGTCGCGTTGACGAACGTACGGTTGAATGTGCGTCGTGGCGAGATATTCGGCATCATCGGGCGCAGCGGAGCGGGCAAGTCGACCTTGCTGCGCCTTGTCAATGGACTCGAAAAGCCGTCCTCGGGAGCGGTGCTCGTGAACGGCGTGAGCGTCGGCGAACTCGACGAGAGCGGACTCGTCACATTGCGTCGGCGCATCGGCATGGTTTTCCAGCACTTCAACCTGCTGTCGGCGAAAACGGTCTATGACAATATCGCGTTGCCGCTCAGGATCGCGGGCGTGTCCCGGGCGGCCATCGAAGAGAAAGTCTCGGCCCTGCTCGATCTCGTCGGGTTGTCGGCCAAGCGAAACGCATTTCCGGCGAGTCTTTCGGGCGGGCAGAAGCAGCGCGTCGGCATTGCACGTGCGCTGGTACACGATCCCGACATTTTGCTGTGCGACGAAGCGACCTCTGCGCTCGACCCGGAGACGACACAGTCGATTCTCGCGTTGTTACGCGATATCAACCGGCGTCTCGGTCTGACGATCATTCTCATCACGCACGAAATGGGCGTGATACGCGAAGCCTGCGACACCGTCGCTGTCATCGAGCAGGGCGCCGTAGTCGAAACAGGCCCCGTGTGGCGAGTGTTCGGCGAGCCACAGCATGACGCGACGCGCGCGCTGTTGCGCACATTGGTGCACGCCCTTCCCGACGATCTTGCCGCCCGCCTGAAGCCGGCGAGCAATCCTGCATTGCTTGGCGAGGCGGCCGATGTTCTGCTTGACGTGCGCTACACGGGGGCCAGCGGAAACGATCCGGACCTTGCGGCATTGAGCTCGGCGTTGACGGTGGACGGCGGCGCGGTGAGCTTCGTGCATGGCGGAATCGACCGCATTCAGGGACATGCACAGGGGCGTCTCGTGCTGGCGGCGCGGTTGTCGGCGCATGAGAGGTCAGAGGATGCATTCGCGAGCCGCATCGCCGTGCTGGTTGAGCGTGCGCGGCGACACGCGGATCACGTGGAGGTGCTTGGCTATGTCTGAACTGTGGCTTTCGGAACTGACGGGTGCGATTCGTGACACGTTGCTGATGGTCGGCATTTCGGCATGCATCGCGTTGATCGTCGGTATTCCGCTTGCGCTGGTGCTCGTCACGACCACGCGGGGTGGTATCTACGAGCGACGCACTGTGAATTCGACGCTTGGCGGTCTCGTCAACGCGCTGCGCTCGACGCCGTTCATCATTTTGCTCGTCGCGCTGTTGCCGCTCACGCGTGTTCTGGTCGGCACGACGATCGGCGTGTGGGCTGCGATCGTGCCGCTCTCTATCGCAGGGATTCCATTCTTTGCCCGCGTTGCCGAAGTCAGTCTGCGCGAAGTGGATCGCGGTCTGATCGAAGCCGCCCAGGCGATGGGTGCGCAGCGCCGCCACATCATCTGGCATGTACTGCTGCCGGAAGCGCTGCCGGGCATCCTGGGCGGATTCACGATCACGATCGTGGCGATGATCGGCTCGTCCGCGATGGCGGGCGCCGTCGGTGCGGGCGGGCTTGGCGATCTCGCGATCCGTTATGGCTACCAGCGCTTCGACACGACTGTGATGGTGACGGTCATCGTGTTGCTCATCGCGATTGTCACGGCGGTGCAGGTCGTCGGGGACCGCCTCGTTCGCCGTCTCGCGCGACGGGCGTGAAGTCCGGCCAGATCGGCCGGAAGCGAATCGTAGCGCTGCGGGCTTCACTTTTGCATTCGAGCCAACATCATGTCGACATTTCAATCTGATGCCGTGGCGCAGTTGCCGCGACGTCCCGATCCTGCGCGTGTCAAGCGCATCAAGGACGATTCCGAAGCCCTCGATGCGGCGCGCACCCTCGCGGCAGACTTCGCAGCGGGTGCCGCCGAACGAGATCGCGACCGCATCCTGCCATGGGCCGAACTCGACCGGTGGTCCGAAAGCGGGCTGGGAGGGATTACCGTGCCGGCGGAATACGGCGGCGCCGACGTTTCGTTCGCGACTCTTGCGGAAGTCTTCGTGATTCTTTGCGCGGCCGATCCCGCGTTGGGTCAGATCCCGCAAAATCATTTCGGCGTGCTGGGCGTACTTCGCGAGATCGGCACACCAGCCCAAAAAGCGCGCCTGTATGGCGAAGTGCTGGCGGGCCAGCGGATCGGCAATGCCGGCCCGGAACGCCGCTCCGCATCGAGCGCGACGATCCTGCAAGGCACGACGCGCTTGCGTGCGACGGAAGATGGGCTGCGGCTAGACGGCAAGCGTTTCTATTCTACGGGCGCGCTGTTTGCGCACCGCGTTCCGGCCCGCGCGACCGACGACGAAGGACGTGCCGTTCAGGTCTGGGTGCCGCGCGATGCCGCTGGCCTGAGCGTGGTCGATGACTGGAATTCGTTCGGGCAGCGCACAACCGCGAGCGGTACCGTGATTTTCGACCAGGTGTCCGTCGATGCCGACGATGTATTGCCCATCTGGCAGCTTGGCGACCGTCCGGGTCTGTTCGGGCCGACTTCTCAACTGATACAGGCCGCCATCGACCAGGGAATCGCCGAGGCGGCCGTGGCCGATGCAATCCATTTCGTGCGCGAGCGTTCCCGGCCGTGGATCGATTCGGGGCTGCAGCGCGCCGTCGACGATCCCTACATCATCGCCGACGTCGGCCGCCTGCAAATCGATCTCCACGCCGCGCACGAAGTGCTGATCGAGGCTGGCCACACGCTCGACGCCACCGCCTCGCAGCCGGTCGATGCCGCGGCGAGCGCGCGTGCGTCCGTTGCCGTGGCTCAGGCAAAAGTGCTCACGACGCGCATCGCGCTTGAAGCCAGCGAGAAGCTGTTCGAACTGGCGGGGTCCGCGTCGACGCGCGCGGCACACAGCCTCGATCGCCATTGGCGCAATGCACGCACCCACACGCTGCACGATCCCGTGCGCTGGAAGTTGCATCTGGTCGGCAACTATTTTCTGAATGACGTACTGCCCGTGCGGCATTCGTGGAACTGAAAAATGGCAACAGACATTCATGACAGTACGCTTGAGCGCATCTCGCCGGCCGAATCGACGCGCGCGAGGCCGGCACGAATCGCCGATGACGCACACGCGTTGCTGGCCGCTCGACAGCTCGCCGCAGCTTTCGCCCCCGATGCCGCGGCGCGCGATCGCGATCGCCGGTTGCCGTGGGCCGAACTCGATGCGTTCGTGGCGAGTGGTCTATGGGCGATCACGGTGCCTCGCGAATATGGCGGCGCGGGCGTCAGCAGCAAGACGCTCGCGGAAGTGACGGCGATCATTGCGGCAGCTGATGGCTCTTTGGGCCAGATTCCGCAGAATCATTTCTATGCACTGGAAGTGCTGCGTGTCGGCGGGCGCCCTGAGCAACAGCGCTTCTTCTATGATCGCGTACTGGCGGGAGACCGATTCGGCAACGCACTCGCCGAGACTGGCCATAAGGACTTCAAACGGCGCACGCGGCTCACGCGCGGCGCGGCCGGGTGGCAAGTCGAAGGGCGAAAATTCTATTGCACCGGCGCGCTGTTCGCACACTGGATTCCCACACTGGCGGTCAGCGAAGAAGATGGGCGCGATGTCACTTACCTCGTGTTCATCCCGCGCGACGCGCCGGGTGTCGAAGTGATCGACGACTGGGACGGTTTCGGGCAACGCATCACGGGCAGCGGCTCCGTGAAGTTCGATCAGGTGCGCGTCGAGCCAGAATGGATCGTGCCGTTTCAGACTTCGTTCGAGCGGCCTACGACGATCGGCCCGTTCGCGCAGATCATGCATGCGGCAATCGATCTGGGACAGGCGCGCGGGGCATTTCAGGCAGCGTTGCAGTTCGTGCGCGAGCATTCGCGGCCATGGATCGACGCGAGGGTGGAACATGCGTGGCAGGATCCGCTCACCATCACGGCCTTCGGTGATCTTGCCGTTCGCCTGAGCGCGGCGGAAGCGCTGTTGCGCCGGGCGGGCCGCCTGGTCGATGCAGCCCAGGCGAAGCCAGCCGAACGCTCCGTTGCTGAGGCGTCGATCGCCGTGGCCGAGGCGCGCGCGCTCACCACGACGGTCTCACTGGAAGCCGGCTCGCGGCTGTTCGAACTCGCCGGCACGGCCGCGACGCTCGACGGCCTCGGCCTCGACCGGTTCTGGCGCAATGCACGCACCCACACGCTGCATGATCCCGTGCGCTGGAAGTATCACGCCGTCGGCAACTTCTATCTCAACGACAAACATCCGCCCAGGCACGGAGCCTTGTGATGGCAAAAAAGCAGATCCTGCTGAACGCATTCAACATGAATTGCGTCGGCCATATCAACCACGGGTTATGGACGCATCCGCGCGATCGCTCGGCAGACTATCGGACACTGCCGTACTGGACCGATCTGGCGCGCACGCTCGAGCGTGGACTGTTCGACGGGCTGTTTCTGGCCGACATCGTTGGCGTGTATGACGTTTATCAGCACAACGTCGACGTGACGTTGCGGGAATCGATCCAGCTTCCCGTCAACGATCCCACGCTGCTGATTTCGGCGATGGCCGCCGTTACCCGGCATCTCGGCTTCGGCGTCACGGTCAACCTCACCTACGAGCAGCCCTATCTGCTTGCACGGCGTTTCTCGACGCTCGATCATCTGACGCAAGGCAGAGTCGGCTGGAACATCGTGACGGGCTATCTCGACAGTGCGGCAAGGGCGATGGGACTTGAAGAGCAGTTGCCCCACGACGAGCGCTACGACCGCGCGGACGAATACCTCGACGTGCTGTACAAGCTCTGGGAAGGGAGCTGGGAAGCGGATGCGGTGCTTCGCGACAAGTCGGCGCGTGTGTATGCCGATCCGGCGAAGGTCCACAAGATCCGGCACGCGGGGCGCTACTACAACGTGGACGGCTATCACCTCGCGGAGCCGTCGCCGCAGCGCACGCCAGTTTTGTTTCAGGCGGGGAGTTCGGGGCGTGGTCAACGTTTTGCCGCCCGTCACGCAGAATGCGTGTTCATTTCGCCCCCGAGTCGTGCGGTTGCACGCGAGACGGTCAAGACGCTGCGCGAGCAACTGGTGGAAGCGGGACGACGCCCAGATGACGTGAAGGTGTTCGCCGGCGCGGCAGTCGTGACCGGCGCCACGGAGCGCGAAGCTCGCGAGAAATACGCGGACTATCTACGGTATGCAAGCCGCGACGCAGGGCTTGCACATTTTGCCGCCAGCACGGGCATCGATTACGCACAATACGATCTTGACGCCGCCGTCGATTACGCGCCCACCAATGCCATCGAGTCCGCCACGCGCACAGCAAAGCAGCACGGCTGGACGCGGCGCAAGCTGCTCGAGATGTTCGAGCTGGGTGGCCGGTATCCCGCCATCGTCGGAAGTGCCGCGCAGGTCGCGGATGAACTGCAGGGCTGGATCGAAGAAACCGGTATCGATGGATTCAATCTGAGCCGTACGGTGGTGCCCGAGAGCTACGAAGACTTCATCGATCACATCGTGCCCGAACTGCAGAACCGGGGTCTTTACAAGACTGCTTATGCGGACGGAACGCTGCGCGGCAAGCTGTTTGGGCGCGGCGATCATTTGCCCGAGCAGCACGCCGCGTCAGATTTCCGTGTCGGATCGAACGAGCGAAGAGAGATTGAGCCAAACGTCCACCGTTGATCAATCTCGTTGCTATCGCGGATGAGCTGGCCGCTCGTGCGCTTCGCGGGTGATTCATCGAATGACGATCTGACCGCGAAAGTTCATATGTCCAATAGAGACCGCTGCGCCGCGACTGCTTTGCCCGTACTCGACCTGATGCAATTCGACCACGGCGATGCCGAAGCGCTCGCGAATTTTCTGGTTAAGCTGCGCGAAGCCGCGCGTGATATCGGCTTCTTCTATCTGCGCGGTCACGGTATCGACGCGGCGACCATTCCCGAGGTGCAAGCACGCTCGCGGCAGTTCTACAAAACCGTCGGTCATAACCGATGGTGCCGAATGCCTCCACTCAATCGCCTGTCGATTGCCGTTTTCTCAGCTTCATGTTTCCAAGATCGCGAATGCGCGGGGCAAACCGGAATCCAGCCAGGGCCATCAGCACAAAACGTCCAGTATCACTCACCGTAACTCCGCGCGGCAGCCTCGTCTTCGCGCCGGCGAACTAGCCGACCTATCTGGACAAGCGCTGCGACGAGAAGCAGGACTGCAAGCCAGAGTGCTCCGTCGTGTAGCATCCGTGTCGTCACACCCCCAAACACCGCGCCTGCGAAAAAACAAAAGCCTGCCATCCCAAGCAGTGACGCCTCGTGCAACGCAATTCTGTCGTAACTCGGGATAAAGGCCTCCAGCAGTTTTTTCGCCGCTCGCCGTAGGTTTCCTGTTGTCATGACCGACGTGTAGGTCAGATTCTCGATGTGCGTGAAGGACAACGTCTGCAGGGTGGCGACGAACGAAATGCCAGGGATAAGCCAGACATCCGAGTCGCCGACCAGACCGCTTGCAGCGATGGACAGAAAGGCAATCTCAAGAAGCAGGCAAACGAGTGCTGGACGACGGACCGAAGCCGCAAAGGCATCGAGGCGCAGGAGATGAACGACAAATACCGCGAACACGAAAGCGATCAGTGGAGGGATATGGCGGGCCGCCCGCGCCCAGTCCCCCGCCGCGATCTGGATACCGAGAAGGGCGACATTCCCCGTCATCGTATTGGCAAATACGCCACCATGCCCGACATACGTGAAAGCGTCCAGAAAGCCTCCCGATAACGTCAACAGCGCCGCGACGCTACGAGTTCTACTCGCCGAATCAAAGTCCATCGAATCGACCTCTCGTCTTGACCGGTAATGCCAATATATAGGTTGCATGCCGCGCGGCAATCTGCTGCGAAGGTTACCTCGCAATAAATACCTGGCTTGTCAAGTTTGACCGTCGTGCGCTTACGCCCGCAAACGCGCGTAGTTCCCAATGGGTGCTTTGCGCTGCATCGTGCAAAATACCTGATTTGAAACGCGGAGGGATGACCTGTGGGCGTCAATTTCGACTTGAACGACTTGCAGGCGTTTCGAGCGGTCGTGGAGCTCGGAAGCTTCCGCAAGGCCGCCGAGGCGGTCAGCATTTCGCAGCCGGCCTTGAGCCGCCGCATCGACAAGCTCGAGGAAGCGCTCGGCGTGCGTCTGTTCGAGCGCACCACGCGCAGCGTCACGCTCACCACGGTTGGTCGTGTATTTGCGCCTAGCGCCGAACAGCTGCTCGATGATCTCGACGTCGCGTTGCTCGGCATCCGCGACGTTTCTTCGAGCCGCCTGGGTCATGTGACCATTGCCTGCGTGCCTTCGGTCGCCTACTACTTCCTGCCAAACGCCGTTGCCAGCTATCATCGCCGCTTTCCTCGCATCCGGGTCAAGTTGCTGGATGTGAGCGCCAATGAGGTGCTTTCCGCCGTCATCAGCGGAGAGGCTGATTTCGGGGTGAGCTTTGTGGGCAGCCAGGAGACCGAGGTCGACTTCAAGGTGCTGCTGCAGGAGCGCTTCGTGGCCGCCTGCCGTCGTGATCATCCGCTCGCCAGCAAGAAGCGCGTGAGCTGGAGCGAGCTTTACGAGCACGAGTACGTCTCGGTAGACAAGACTTCAGGCAACCGATTACTGCTCGATCAGGCGCTCTCGGCGGTGGCACCGCGCTTGCCGAGTATCTGCGAGACTCGCCATGTCACGACCATGCTGGGTTTGGTCGAAGCGGGCCTCGGTGTCGCGGCGGTGCCGTCGATGGCCATGCCCGGGCACAATCACCCCATCCTCACGAGCGTGCCGCTCGTCGAACCGGTGGTCAAGCGGCGCGTGGGAATCGTGAGGCGCCGCGGGCGTCCGCTGACCCCGGCCGCTCAGGAGTTCCACAGAACGATTATCGAGCTCAGGCGCGGCGGCGCAAGCGGCGATGCCTTAAGCGACGAAGCGTCTCCGAAAGAGCGGCGAGGCAGGAAGACCGCATCGTGAGATTGGTGAGACCGCTTCGCTTGCTCTATGTGCAGGTTGTGCTGGCCATGGTGCTCGGTATGGCGCTCGGTCATTTCTTGCCGCAAGCGGGCCCGCTGCTGAAGCCCCTGAGCGACGGGTTCATTGGCCTTGTCAGGATGATGATTGCGCCCATCGTTTTTTGCACGATCGTCTCGGGCGTTACATCGCTTGGAAGCGGAAACGCGATTGGTCGCACAATTTTCCGGGCGCTGGCGCTCTTTTATCTTCTAACTGCCGCGGCGCTCGCGCTCGGACTCGTCACGGCGTTCGTGCTGCGCCCCGGCGCGGGAATGCACATCGACGCAAGCCACCTGGACGTGAGTAACCTCGCGCAATATGCGAAGGGCACGCATCCGCGCGACGTTGTCGCGTTCGGGATGAGCCTCATCCCCGAGACGATGCTTGGTGCCTTCGACAAGGGCGAGGTGCTGCCCGTGCTGCTGCTCTCGCTGCTCTTCGGTTTCGCGCTGAATTCATGTCCGGGCGCCGGCAGGCCGGTGCTCGCGCTCATCGACGGCATCGCCGAGACGCTCTTTCGCATCCTCGCGATGATCATGCGACTGGCGCCTCTCGGCGCATTCGGCGCGATGGCATTCACGGTGGGCCGCTTCGGGATCCGCTCGGTCGGCTCGCTTGGCATGTTGATGGTGTCTTTCTACGTGGCATGCGTGCTGTTCATTGCGCTGGTTCTCGCTCCGCTCGCGCGCGTGCACGGTTTCGCTCTCTGGCGGCTGTTGCGCTACCTGCGAGAGGAGTTGCTGATCGTTCTGGCGACGTCGTCGACGGAGCCGGTACTGCCCCGTCTGATCGCGAAGCTGGAGGCGCTCGGCTGCGACAAGGGCCTAGTGGGGCTTGTGCTGCCCGCGGGCTATTCGTTCAATCTCGACGGCACCGCGATCTATCTGACGCTCGCCTCGATGTTCATTGCTCAGGCGTGCGACGTAGCGGTTTCCGCGCCGCAGATCGCGGCGATGCTCGCGGTTATGTTGCTCACCTCAAAGGGGGCGGCCGGCGTGTCGGGCAGCGGGCTGGTCGCGCTCATCGCGACGTTGACAGTGATTCCCGATTTGCCCGTCGCCGGAGTGGCGCTACTGGTAGGCATCGACCGCTTCATGTCAGAGGCGCGGGCGCTGACGAGCGTGGTCAGCAACGCTTGCGCAGTGATCTTTGTTTCGATGTGGGAAGGTGCGTGCGATCGTGCGTGTCTCGGGCGGATGCTCGGGGCAGCAACGCCAGGCGGCGCGCAGAGTGCGGAGGAAGTCGCGAGGAATGCCCCGAAGACGTGAGAGGGAAATGGCCAGAGCCAAGCCTTCCTTCAGGTTTCCATCAGAAGCCAAAAAGAAAGAAGTCGAACTGTTCCAGAAAATTTCCGGCCGTTACGCGGAAAACCGCCGAAGCCTTGGAGTGTCCCGGCAACGGGTAGAGGGCGAGGGGTGCATCAATGTGTCTCCTGAAATCCCGATAAATGCGGTGGTCCGGTCTTGTCTTTCGGGAATATTGGCCCATGACCAATAAAACCAAAATTGCAATGTTTTGAACGATTGATGTTTGTTAGTTATCGATCGTCATTTGGCTCTGCCGCGCCGGGTGCTACCTGTGCACTAGCGCCCGGCGCGCCTTCAGATTCCCACAGTCAGGCCACGAAACGACACTGTGAAGCGGGCGTTCGCGTGTCCATATTGCGTCCGCGGTTCAGATGATCGTCAATTTCCGCCGCGCATCCGAGCATGCGCGGGTAGAGGAAGATTGTGAACGCGGCGGTTTCAAGGTCCGCCTCGCTGAACTCTCCGCGTTTGAGCGGCTGCCACAGCATCTTCAGTAGCAGCGCGGCGATCACGGCATCGACATTGACGCAGTAGACGTTGCGCGAGACACCCGCGTCGAACAATGCCTGCACCAGCGCGCGGTAGTACGCATGGAACGCGTTGTACTCCCCGCGGGCCTCGTAAAGCCTGGAGATAAACACCTCGCGCGGATCATGGTTCACCGGCTTGTCCTTGAAGACCGGGTGGTTCACGCCCGGCAGCTTGGCGATGTCGAGGCTGCCCAGCTGTTTCTGCTGCGCCTTGTACTGCGCATAGTGCTCGACCGAACGGCGCGCGAGTGCTTCGAGGTCGACGCCGTGTTGCGCGTCGGCGGGGTCGTCGAGGCCACTGTCGCGAAACGCCTCGATGAGAAAGGCGATGCCTTCATAGCCGTTGCCGCCGTGCGTATAACCCGAATGGGAGAGAAAGCCCGTGAGCGCCTTGTTCAATTGGACGCGTTCGGGAGATTCGGGACCGTCGGCGGACACCGCACCCTTCGCACCTTGCGCCGAGATCGCGCCCGGTCCGTTCGTGAGCAGTAATCCGGTCAGCGTCCTGAATGCGAACAGGTCGTCGGCGGACGGTTTCAGACCGAGCAGCGCTGCGAATGCCACCTCCGTCAGAGAGCGCTCGCCGAGCAACGCCTCGGTGGAAAAGTCGCAGAAACCGTCAGCACGGTGGCGCGAGGCGTCCGCCGAGGCGCCGATCAGCGTGCCGAAGAGTTTCATCCACCATGGCAGGTTCTCCGCCGTGAGCCGCGAGATGCGCTTGCGCATGAGCGGGCCCCAGGCGAGTGTCGTCGTGATCGCCGCGAGCACGGCGTCCGCTCGCGGATGGCCCGGCCCGTTGGCAAGCCATCGCACGAATACCGAACTCACACTGCGCACGGCGAGCCCGGCGAGCATGGCCTGCGCTTGCAGGTCGGGTTCGTCGGAAAAAAGTGCCGCGCTGCCTTCGGTGTCGATCGCGTCGATGTCGAATTCGTGATCGAACGCGTCCATGAGTTTTGCTGCCGCGAAGCGGTCGATCATCAGCCTGGCCGCCTCGCGCGCCGCGCGCTGGCGATTCGGCCCGACGATCGCAGCGGCGGCGGCAAGCACCGCGTTTGGCGCATTGCCCGCCTCGCGCGCCGCCTGCGCGGCCGCCAGTTCAGGCGTGCCGTACAGGTTCACCGCCGCGCCGATCGCGACGTCGACCAGTTTCTCGTCATTTGTGCCACCGAACTCGTGCAAAAGTGCGAGGCACACGTTCGCTTCGAACGAATGCGTCGCCGCTTCGAGCATCGATACGCCGTGCAAGCTGCTGACCTGGGTCTTCGCGTCCATCTGCGAGGCGCCCGAGGCGTCTTTCAACGGCTGCCGCGGCGGGATCGCGCCGACCTGGTCGTTCACCCGCGCGACTTGCTCGTCGTAGGGCGCGACGGCCCGCACGACTGGCAGCGCGAGTTCGCCGGGTAACTCGAGCCCCTGATCCGAGCCGAACCACGGTTTGAGCGCGAGGCTGCCTTCCGGCTCGAAGTCGGGCATCGTTGCGTTTGCGCGCATCACCGCCGTGAGCGCGGCGGGAATATGGGCGATGTTCGTCACCACCGCGCCCTTCGCCGAGCAGCAAGGATCGTCGGGCGTGAAGAGCCGCTCGACGCCGAATTTCTCCATGAACCAGCGTTCCTTCGCGAGCGCATCGTCGGCGCCACCCGCCATCGCGCCCGCGTGTCCCACTGCGCGCGTGAGACGGCTTTTCCAGCGGCCCACCACGCACGCGACCACGGGTTTGGTGAACTCCGCTTCGGCCTCGTAGTACCCGCCGGGCTCGCAGTACAGCACGGCGGCCTTGCTGCGCGCGTCGTTGGCGAGGGCAAAGGCGAACTCCGGTGCGGCATAGTGGATATAGACATCCTTTCCGCTGGAAACGACGGTCGATGTGCCCCAGCCGCTCATGCGCAGGTACTGCGCGATCGTGGTACTGAAGCCGCCGGAGTTCGAGAAGATGGCGATCGATCCCCGGCGCAGCGTTGCGCCCGGATCGTCACCGCCGAGCGCGCCGCCGATACGCACGCGCTGCCACGAGTCCGCGACGCCCAGCCCGTTCGCGCCGAAGATGTCGACGCCCGCCTGTTGTCCCATTGCGCGGATTTCACGGGCGTCGTGCACGGCGATCTTCTCCGTGATGATGAAGACCTTGCGCAGATCCGGATTCACACGGATCAGCTCGGCCACGCCGTCGCGCGCGGCCGACGGAGGCAGGTACACCACGCCACAGTTGAACCGATGACCGGCTTCCAAACCCTCTCTCACGTTGTTGAAGACCGGAATGTCGCCTGCGGGCGTCGCGAGCACTTGCCCGCCTTTGCCGGGCGCGGTGCCGAACACGACGTTCGCGCCCGAGAAAGCGTGGCTCACCGGCGTGACGTCCGACGACTCGCCCCCAAGAATATTGAGCACGCAGACGCGATCTTCACGCGTGGCGATGTCCGCCAGCGACTGGATTCCGACGAAGTATTTGAAGTGGCTGTTGCCTTGCTTGTGCATGTCGATCTCCTCAGGCCGATGCCGTTTGCGATTGAGCGTCGCGCGCGCCGATGCGCGCCGCGACCTGCGAGCGTCCACCCGAGCGCATCCATGCGTCGGCCTTACGGGCGTACTGGATCACTTCGCTGATATCGGAGTCAAAGCCAAAGAGACGATAGGGCAGGCCGAGCGAATCACAGGTGTCGCGCAGTGCGGACATGCCACGAACCAGGTTAGGACCGCCGCGGCCGAGGACGACGTAGAGCGGCGTCGGACCGTGCTCGCTGAAGTGCTCGCGCAGCGCATCGGCCATCGCACGCAGGGTTTCGTAAATATCGGTGTTGTTGGATTTGCCGCCGATGATGAATAGCACGTTCGATTGCTTGAGCCAGTGCCGGAAGCAGATGCGCGCCACTTCCTTCATTTTTTCGTAGGGCGGGTTGCCACCGAAATCGGACGAGATAATGGCGGCGTCGCCCAACATCTCGGTGACGAGTGAGTTCGCCCCGCCCCCGAACGTGGGCGCGAGGATGGTTCCCTTGTCGTTGATCACGTAGACATCACTTTGGCCCTGGTGCGTGCGAAGCTGGTTGATCTCCTGCTCGAAGTCCGAGTAGTCTGCGGCGAACAGGTGGGGCGGGAGACCGAGTCGCGAAAAGCGCGGATCGTCGCGATCGAATCCGCACTTGAAGTCGCATGCCACGGGCGTGAGACGCCCCTTTTTGTCCTCGCGCATGCGGATCGGGTTGAGTTCGAGCGTCGTCATGCCGAAGTCATGGAAGAGTTCCCAGAGCTTCGGCAACTGCTGCACGAGTGGCGAGATGATTTCACGCGGCGCCCCGATCTCGCTCAGCGCATTGGCGACGACGAACGCCTTAAGTCCGGTCAGCGCATCGAACGGCACCATCGCGACGTGCTTTGGATCGACCTCCTCGATGTCCATTCCTCCCATGTGCGACAGCGTCATGGTGGGAGCGCGAAAACGCGTGGAATCGGAGATCGAAAAGTAGACTTCATGTTTGGCGGGCACACCCGCTTCGAATGTCACGCCGTTCGCCTTCGCCCGCACGTGACTTACAACGTGCTCGGCAAAGTACAACCGTTCTTTTTCCGCCAGCGCCGTCTTGAGATCGGTTGCGCGGCCGAGCAGGCCTGCCTTGCCTTTCTTGCCAACGCCGCCCTTGAATACCGGCTTGATGAATATCTGGCCATGCCGGTCGATGAGCGACTTGATCTCTTCTTCGCTGGCGCCCGGGCCCAGCACTTCGCTGGACGGAAAGCCGACGAATTGCAGCAGGCGCGCGCCGTGCAACATTCCGGTGATCTGCATGTGAGTGTCTCCCGAATTTGAAGGTAATGACGAATGAAGCGGATACTGGATATTCAGTCAGCTCGCTGCGGCAGGCGCGAGACGCACCGCTGCCGTGGACGCGCTCGAAGGCGGCGGCAGGAGAATCACGTGGCGAGGTGGGGCGGGCGAGATGCGCGTCGGTACCTCCAGGCGGCAGCCATAATCGGGCTTGCACTGGGAGAGGCGAAACACGGTTTTGCGCTTCGCGCCTTTCTCCGACGAGTTCTCTGTTATGAACGTCTTGGGGATCGATATTTGCGCAGGACGCGCAAAACGGGAAGTGCAATTTTTCGAAGCATTGATGTCCCAAGGTTATCAATGCAGACGTGCAAAGGGGCCCCGCAGCGGGTAACGCATTGGCCCGGCGGTCTCGCTCGCGGTGGCTGAGGCAGGAGCAACCCTCAGGCGAGCAACGCGAACCGCCCGGCTACTGCCTCGCTCGCCACGGGAGCGCGGCCGGTCATAAAGGGGCACCTGGTCTCGTGGGCTGTCTTGCCGACAGTTGCCCCTTCATGCTGGCGCTTCTGTTGCCAGTCAACCGCTCCATGCCTGCCGCGTGGGTTACTGGATCGACGGCACCACGCCGAGCTTTTCAGCCAGCATCCTCTCGTAGACACCGAAGTGCAGGTCGACTTCCTCCTGTGTAACGATGGTCACGAAGATGTTGATCTGCGCTGGCTGCAAACCCAGTACGGTCGCGATCGCCGCTTCAAGCTGCGGCACGCATAACCGGTCGTCAGCGAGCGTGGTGCCAACCGCAATTTTGTAAACGGATTCCTATCCATTCAGCAACGGTTGGAACGCCTTCAAGAAGTTGACGGCACACGCTAGCGCTGGCGAACGCGAGGCTTTGTTCCGGGGAACCGCGCGCAAGGCTTATCGCCTTACGTGAACGGGACGGATGGAGCGGCGGCAAGCAGTAAGCCTGGAATGACCGCTGTCCATCCGACAGCTGTAGCGGCAGTCCTTGCCATCCAATCGGTAATCAAATTTCCAGACTTTCGAACCCGAGACCGAGACCCGCAAATACATGGAATCGCGATCACGAAGTTTATAGGGCTTGCTCTGCGGTTTGGCGTTCTTCAGGAGCGGGTAGGTGAGCCTCATGGAGTTCTCCTTGACGGACAACTACCAAAAATTTTTCCCGCAATTTACCCGCAAAACCGGCGGAAGCAGCCGGATTTCCTCGGCCTGAGTCGGACGTGCCGATCGCCACCGGATGCGCTACCGCAGCGAATCCATAGCGTCTGACCCATTCGCTGTAACCCTTGACCAGAAAGGCTCCGGAGCGTTCTATGTACTGCTGGCGGGACGTTTGATAGACCGTCCGAAGCGCAAACCAGGGCACCTGCGGCAAGTCATGGTGAACCAGATGATAGTTGTTGTTCAGAAACAGCAACCGCCACAGCCATCCCGCTTCATTGATGACCGTGCGATGCGCGGGCTCCTGCGCAATCCGATGCTCATGAAACGAACGCACCGATGCAAGCGCGAGCGAGCCATACCCCGCACCGACGATGAACACCCACGCCGGTATCCCGCACCGCTGCTGCAACCACACAGTGAGTGCAACCAGCGCGGCGAGATGCGCGAGCCATGCGGGCAGGTCGCGCCAATCGCCGTCGCGAATCTTGTCGAGTGCCTGCGCACCGGTCGCGGCAATCGCAAACGCCGGCCCGACCAGCAAGCGACCTATCAACGTATTGCGGAAAACCAGCAACGCACGCAGCGCGGTGCCCGCGCGTTGCCAGTCCGCTGCGCTAACGAAATAGCTTTCCGGATCGCTGCCGGGCTCGGTCAAATACGCATCGTCGTGATGGCGCAGATGCGACTCGCGATACACGTGATAAGGGAACCACACCGCGAGGGGCGCGAAGCCGAGCAGCGCGTTGACGAATCGCGAGCGCGTCGGATGGCCATGCAGCAGCTCGTGCTGCAACGACATGTACCATGCGCCGAAGATGGCCAGCAGCGCGGCCGTCAGCGGCAGACCCAGCAGACGCGCGTGCGCGGCGACGCCGAACCAGCCACCGTAGATCGCGACGATCAGCGCCCATGTCGGCCACTGCGTGCGCCAGGCCCGGCCAGCGGCCAGACGGTCGATATCGTTGCGCTGGGAGTCGTCGAGATAGATCGCCATCGTTGCATCGGTCCGCATTTATGTTCGAACCCGCGATGTTGACTCGCAGGTCCAGACCGATCCTACGGGGCGACGCTGTGCGCCCGAACCATTTTATTGAGCAATGCATCCACGCAATCGTGGAAAAGCGGGCGCGGATAGTGCGTATCCGGTAAGCGTTCAATGATCGTCCGCCACGCGGCAGGCGTGATCGAGCAGCCCTTCGGCCGTGCCGCTGCCGCCATCGATGTCGATACCGCTGTTGACGATCAGCCAGCCATCCCGAGCCGCGGACGGTCCCGCGCCGGTGACCAGGATGGTTTGCGTGGCCATCGTCGCCGGATCGGGATTGTCGCGCGCGACGATCCTGAACGGGGCGTCGGCGCCGCTTAGCGAGCTCACGCGCATGATCCTGTAGCGCTTGCCATCGAG
This sequence comes from Burkholderia sp. JPY481, assembly GCF_038900515.1. NCBI lineage: Bacteria > Pseudomonadati > Pseudomonadota > Betaproteobacteria > Burkholderiales > Burkholderiaceae > Burkholderia > Burkholderia sp. JPY481. The sequence goes on along the minus strand of NZ_JAYMRT010000017.1, from coordinate 68,284 downwards.
CGTCGCCCAGCGCCATTCGCCGGGCGCGTCGTGAGCGTGACTGGCGAGCGCGGCGCTGACTTCACGCCGCATGCAATCGATGTGGATATGCAGCTGGTTCTGCGAGCGACGATATTCGGAGTTGATTTCGAGGCCGAGCTGATCGTCGGGCAATTCGCGTTTGACCGCTTGCTGAACGTAATGGCGCGAAACCCACGCGTCGCTCCAGTAGTCCTTCGCATCGGCCGCGAGGATCAGCGGACTTTCGATGCCGGTGATGCGATCGGTCGGCATCAGCAGAAACTGCGAGCGGCCGAGAATGTCCTTCAGGATGACATAGCGCTTGTCGAGATCGACGACCGTGCATTGCCCCGGCGTGCCGGTGGCCAGCTGCGAAGGCACGCAGCGAATGTCGACGATCTTCCACAGCGCGTTGGAATCGACCGTATCGAGGCGCGCGCAGGCGCTGGCGGCGAGAGCGGCCGCGAGCACGGCGGTCAAGTGAACGATGCGGCGCGCGAGGCCGCGAGATGAGAGGGCGGTGGCGAGGTCCGTCATCGTCGCTTGGGTGGGGTTCGGGCAGGGAAAGCGCCGCAATGCGGGCTGCAATGCGCAGGCATTAGAGCACAAACCGGATGGCGCCGACGTGAAACTCGGGCTTCACAGCACCGGCGCCGGCAACTCTCCCAGTACCTGTTCAATTGCGACACCGATGGCCAGCAGCCGCCTGTCCGAGCCGAGCGGTCCATCGAGTTCGAGGCCGACCGGCAGCCCGCTCGCGCTGATACCCGCCGGCAGCGACAGCCCCGGAATGCCGGATGTGCTGGCCGGATCGGTATTACGCAGGAACGCTTCCATCGTATCGATCGGCGGACCGCCATCGATCGTGACAGTCGACGAACCGTTCAGATCGTCGATCGGCACCGCGACGAGCCGCGTCGTCGGAAACAGCAACGCATCGAGACCGGCATTCGCGAACGTCGCGGCGACGTAGTTCTGCAGCCGCGGCCGCCAGTAGTTGAGCGCTGCCGAATAGTGCGAGCCGAGCACGTCGGCGAGCACGTCGTCGTAAATCGCGCGCACGTCCGGGCTCGCGATGCGCACGGCCAGATCGGCGACGGTCTGCACCGGCGCCTGATTCGCGACGAGCCACGCGAGCACGTCGTCGCGCGCTTCGTGAATGGCGAGCGGACCGCCGACCATGCCGTTCAGATGCTCCAACTCGGTCATCGCGACCGGCACGAAGGTGACACCGGCCGCTTCGAGCTTTTGCAGCGCGGCGCGCGCGACGTCTTCGACCTGTCGCTCGAGAGCGTCCCACAGCGGCGCGGGCAAGCCGATGCGCAAGCCGTCGAGCGCAATCGCAGGCAACGCGCCGTCGCCGGTGATCACGCCGTCGAGCAGCGCCAGATCGGCGACGCTGCGCGCCATCGGGCCCACGGTGTCGCGCGTATGGCTGATCGGCACGACCGCGTTGGGGTCGTGATAGCGCCGCTCGGCGCCGCCATTGCCGACCGATGGACGAAAGCCCGCGGTGCCGGTCAGCGCGGCCGGGATGCGGGTCGAGCCGCCGGTGTCGGTGCCGAGCCCGGCGGGCGCGATGCGTGCGGCGATCGACACCGCGGTGCCGCCCGACGAGCCGCCCGGCATCAGCGACGGATCGTACGGGTTGCGCACCGGCCCCGCGTGCGCGGACAGGTTGGTACTCGTGATGCCGAACGCAAGCTCGTGCATATTGGCCTTGCCGAGCACGATCGCACCCGCGTCGACGAGTCGTTGCACCGATGGTGCATTGGTGTTCGGCACGAAGCCGGCGAGCGCGGGCGTGCCGGCCGTCGTCGGCAGGCCCGCGGTGTTGATGTTGTCTTTGACGACTATGGCCAGGCCGCAAAGCGGCAGTCGCGCCCGCTCCGCTGGCGTCAATGCGTCGATGCGCTGCGCGGCGGCGAGCGCGCCGTGGAAGTCGAGCGTGGTGAGCGCGTTCAACTGCGTGAGGGCGGCGGCGCGCGCGAGCAGGGTGGCGACGTAGTCGGCGGCTTTGAGCCGACCCGCTTGCAGCGCCTCGACCGCTTGTGCCGCGCTGAGCGCGAGTTGTGCATCGACGGTCCATGTCATTACCGGCGTCTCCGTATCGATGGATGCGTCGCGGGCGGCGCGAGGTTCGACTGCATCCGTCGAAGTAGCGGACAGGTCACGCGGGCAGACAGCGAACGCAAGTGTTCAGCTATTCTGGCACATCCGCCTGAAAGCCGATGCCGGGCGATGCACAACGCGCGTCGCGCTCGCTTTCATCGATATCGATGCGCTTACCGGTGATTATCGATCCACATGCGCCCCCAGTCCGACGCATAGGCGAGCGCATGCTCTTCGTCGAAGAAGTAGTCGAGCGCGTCGAACGAATAAGCTTTACGCGTATTCTCGTCGCGCTGCTCGATCGTCAGATTGGCGGCGAATAATCCGTTGGGGAGCAGTTGCGTTGCCGCTTCGACCTCGTAGCCCTTGTAGCGGATGTGTGAGTTCATGATCCTGACTTGTCTGTGTGTCCGCGGGTGTCGTGCGGAATACCAATGCGTGCGGCGCGGCCCCGTCGTTGCCGAAGGTGGGTGAAGCGGCGGGCAGGGTCAAGCGTAGGGCGCGCTGCGCAGCGGGTGAACCAATCTTTCGTCGGAAGCAAATCAGCGCGGCGCGGGAGTGGTAATCAGAAGCCCGGATTGGATCGAAGTCGCTGTGTTCGGGACTCTATTCGAGCGGGGTCGCGATGTCTGTTATGTGGCGCACGGTCGCTCGACGCAAAGCGTGACGCCACGCGCAATTGCGGCGGCGTCACGGGTGCCGGGGGAGTATTTCAGACCGCGTGCAGGACGCGCGCGGAACGGCCGTCCGCGGCGATCGAGGTGGTGTTTTGTGCGGAGGTCCGGCTCGCGGTCGAATGGCTCGACGTGGCGGGTGCGCCGTGCGCACGCTGTGCATTGAACGCGAGCGCGAACTGCGCGGCTTGCTGGCCGACGGTCGCGAGTTGCTCGATGACTTTCGGATCGGAGCAGCTGTCGACGCTATCGAAACGCGTCTCCAGCGTGTTGATGCCGGCACCGAACGGCGTCGGCCAGCCACGCAGCGCATGCACGATCGAGCGCAGCGACGTCAGCACGGAGCCCGCCGCCTGCCAGCCGTAGGCGGTGACGATGCAGCCCACCGCGCGGCCATCCAGATACGGGCGCTCGTCGGCGCGCAATTCCTCGAGCGTGTCGAGCGCATTTTTCACGAGCCCGGATACGCCGCCGTGATAGCCCGGTGTCGCGATGATCACCGCGTCCGCGCGACGCACCGCGTCGAGCAACTCGAGCTGTTCGTCGGTGCGGGCCGGCTGTTCCGGCGCGTAGTGCGGCAGGCTATGCAGAAAAGTGCCGCCGAACAGGCGGGTTTGCGCACCGGCGGCTTCGGCGCCGCGCAACGCGAAGGCCAGCGCGCGCTCGGTCGACGAGGCCGCGCGCGTCGTACCGCCAATACCGATGATGAGCGGCGGGCGGGAGTGATCGGATCTGCTCAACGAAATGCTCCTTCGATTGCGGTTCACGCTGCGGTTGACGGCGCGGTCGATGCGGGACTCATGCAGCGTCAGCAACGCATGTGCACGGCCGTGAACGGACCGACCGGAGTGAACCGGACTTTGAAGTGTCATCTTAATGAGCGAGCGCCGCGCCGCTAAGCGACTTTTTGTTCTAACGATATAACCATGCGGCCACAACGCGCCGAGTCGCATCTGCGATGCACGTGAGCAAGCGGGCGATAAGCATATGGCGAATCGTTGGTTGGGCGGGTGCGGGCAAGACCCTAAGATGGACTCGTCTCCTCCATAGATCGCGTTAGACATGGGACACGGCCTCGCTACGCAAGTGGTGGGGCCTTTTTTTCGTGGGTCGCTGGCGGACGTTGCGCCATGGCGGCAATGCCGGTTGCATGCGCCTGCGTGGTAGCCGCTTCACGATGACGCCGCTTTTTGCATGCTACGATGCCCGCAGTGATTTTCCGCGAGATCGAGCCCAGCATGGCAACCCTGTATGACACGCTCGGCGTGCCCGCGCACGCCACCGACGACGAAATCAAGCGGGCCTACCGGAAAGCCGCGATGAAGTGGCATCCGGATCGTAATCACGGTGCCGAGGACGTGGCGCGCGCGGCGTTCCAGGAAATCAAGGACGCATACGCGATCCTGTCCGATGCCGAGCAGCGCAAGGTCTACGACACGGTCTACGCCGAACAGATGCGCGAGTGGGAGGCGCAGCACACGCGTCGGCAACGCGCGCAGGCGAAGCGTGAGGCGGCGGCGCGAGCGGCCGACGAAGCCGCGTATGCGGAGATGGTGTCGATCGCGATCCGCTTCGCCGACCAGGGCCACAATCGCGACGTGCTGTTCGGCGTGCTGCTTGGCCGGCAATGCGAACCACAGCGCGCCGCGCAGATCGCCGACAGCGTCGCGGCGTTGCAGGCGGCGCGCCGCGACGAGGCGGACGCCGCGCAAAATGCCCAGCGCGCGGGTAAGGCGGCGAAGGGCGCGGCAGCGGCGCAAGCTGAGGCGGCCGAGGCCGAACCGGCGAAAACCGCGCACGAAACCAGCACGGCTTCAGAAGCCGCCCTTCACGACACACCGCATGTCAAACGCGCGAACCACGCGAAGCGCGATGAGACCGCCAGCGACATCCATCCGGCCGGTGCGCTCGGCAGCCTGTGGTTCCAGTTCCTCAACAGCCTGAAATTCTGACGCGTCGCGACGATCCGGGTTGCCTGCGGCAATCTCATTCGAGGCGACGCTTCCCGCGTACCGCGTATACCCCTACGCGCAGGTCCGCGCGCTGCGATCACGACCCGGCCACGCCGATCGCGCCGATCGCGCCGGATCGCCGCACCGGCGGCAGCGTCGCCTGATCTGACAAATATTGAAAAAGGGTGCTGAAACTGGGGGCAGGACACTGGTACACTGCCCATTCGCAAAGTTGTGCTCTGTGCCCCGGACTCGAGATAGCTGGCGTGAATCCCGTGGCGCAAATAAAAAAAACGCCGTAGTGTCACGGGGGCGCAAGACTGGAGCGGCACAATTCCGCCCAGAGGTTAAATAAAAAAACATCGGTACGGGGTAAGCGTGTCCAGAAAATATAAGGTGCTGTTTCTCTGCCGCGATAATTCGATCCGCAGCATCATTGCAGAAGCTTTACTTCGCGAACTGGCGGGGCACCGGTTCGAGGCGTTCAGCGCGGGCCCTGAACCGGCCGCGCGCCTTCATCCACTCGCGGTCGCGCAATTGCAGCCCGGCATTTCGGGGCGCGCGGTGCTGAGCCCTAAAAGCTGGCTGGAATTCACCGGCGAATGGGCGCCGCGCATGGATATCGTGATCGCGCTCGACGAATTCGTCGGCGGGCTGCATGCGCCGGTATTTCCCGGCGCGCCGGCATTCGTCTATTGGACCATTGCCGATCCGCTCGCGGGCGGCCACGGGTCCGCTGACGAGCAGGCCCGTCTTTTCGACAAGACCTTCTGGCAGATCGTGCGTCAGGTCAGCGCGTTTATCGAGTTGCCGCAATATGCGCAGCCTGCCTCGAATCGCGCGAATCACGCGAATATCGTCGATGCGGCGAATGCCATCAATGCGGGGAATACGGTGAATGCCGCGAATACCGCGAATATGCCAGGCGGTGGCACAAAACCGGTGCGTGGCACGGCGGTTCGTTTCGAATCCGCAGCCATGGTGTCCGCGCCTTCGAGCGCGGCGGCCTGCACCTAGCGACTATTCGGGCGCGCGAGCCGCGTTCCGGCGAACGGGTCATTCGACCAGTCCACCTGTTTTTTCGGTTGGGCTTTCGGTTGGGGTGCGGGCGCCGGTTTGGCGGCCAATTCAAAATGCTCAATGCTCTGGCCGGCACTAATGGCCTGCTTCAACCATTGCGGCATTTCGCCATTGCCATCCCAGCTGTCTCCGGTCGCATTGCGATAGCGCTCAGCGTTTTTGGCCAATGATTCGTTAGCCAGCGCCGCGGCAAGGTCTTCTGGCCTGATACCAAACTCTTCCATGCGATGGCGGAGATACGCAATCATGCTATCTCGCTTCCGTTCGTCCATAGGATATTTGTCCTTCTAAAACGTGCAGCGTACTGTCGAAGACAGATTGCGGGGAAAAAGCTGCGAAGCGTCGAGCCCGACTGAGTGGGGCCGCCCCGCGGTGGAGTTGTCGATTGACGGAAATGCCATGTGCCGGGTTAAAAAACGTTGCTCCCGAATTTGCAATACGGCCTCGGACAAAGACGGCCGCTGGAACAACCGACCCTCAAACTGAGAGCCCCAATCAGCAAATATTTCAGCATGTCGCAGCGCGGCGAACGAGGCCGGTAAGCCTGACGTTCGCTATGAAAAACTCTGAGTCTCGATGCAATGATTGCGAATGGATGGAGTCACTCCACGCTGTCCGTCTTTCACCGGACTTTCGTCGATGTGCGGGTTCGCTTTTTGTGCTTTGTAGCAACATCATAACGCAATGCGCGAGCAAAGCACGCTTAGTTCACATTGAATTTGTCAGTGAATGCGGTTTATCGAACGGTATGGACAATCGGCCACTCTGCTGGAAGCTCCTGGATTGAATTCCGGGGGGCGCGACCTATAAAAGAAAGACGAAAAGCTGCGCAACGCAGACTTACAACCGCCTTATGTCCGCCGATTCCGCCGACGCTCCAGGAACGCGTCGAGGCATCGGTTGCAAGCGCGGTAATTCTTCATCTGTTTAGTTCGGTGACCCGTCGCAGCAGTAGCGCATTGGCATCGACCCGTTCCTCGGCCCCATTGGGCAGGCTGGCTGTTCGCGGATCAATTCTTGTGGAGGACGAACACTGCTGCGCCGGATCGAGGAGTCCGGAAATGAGAGCACGTATATTGATGATTGCCGCGACCGCCGTCCTGTTTCTGGTACCGAGAACAGCCACCGCGGAGGAACTGAGCGGCCAGGCGGACCCCGGCATGTCAGGTCGCGCGATGATGCAGTTCAATGCGAACGAATCGGCGCAGGCGACGACCGATATGTCCTACGGTCGCAGTTGGGACCCGCGCGAGCAGGGCGTGCGCAACGCGTCGTATGGCGGTGTTCCGGCGGGCGAGTCACAAGCCGGTGGCCGACACAGCCAGTCCTGCTCGTTCAGCACGGAGTGCAAAACCTATTTCGGTCAATGACCGATCGGTGAGCGGCAGCAGGGCGCGCCTAACGAGGCGCGCCCGAATGACTCTGGGTTTCCAGGCAAAGGGCAGGCGTCGCGCGCCGCCGCGGCGGTGCATGCGCTTGACCGCAAGCGCATGCCATTTCACGAGAATGCCAGTTCCCGCGAAACATCAGCGCTGCGCTCGCCGAGGCGCGCGACGATATCGTCGACGCCGCGTACCGTATCGTTGTTTTCCGCCGGATCGTAGTAACCGCGGAACACTTCCAGCAGTGCGCGCCAGGACCCATGCCAGCGCGTTTCCCTTAGACAGACGCCGGTCGGATCGGCAATACGCAATACGCCGTTGTCCGGATAGAAAGTGAGCGTGACGAGACGGCCGTCGATGACGCAGGCGGCGGTGCAGGGGCGAGTCGTGACCATGTGTGTGGTGTCCTTTCGATAATTCCAATGTTTGTGCGTTAAACGCCGACGCGAGCTGCAGCAAACGCTGTGCCTGCGATGCCAGATGGCTGTGATCTCGATGGCAAAATTCGCTCGATCAATCCGGCCGTGTGGGCAGTATTCCAATGATTGACGACAATTTTTTGTATTCGTCGCGAAGTGATGCGCAATAGCGTCAGTATCATCCATTAAGGGTTTATGCTGAGTCGTTCGCTGATTGCTAATTCGTCCACAGTCGAAACGACGAGCATCATATTTTTATCGCAAATGAATCGCCACTCGTCATAAAAGTTTTGACACAGCAAGCCAGATTAATCCGCAATAGCGATGCGCGATCCTTTGTCTTGCCATTCCTTTACCCGTTTGCTAGCATCCCCGAGACAGTTTGAAATAGTCATAACGTACGGCAATTTCCGGACCCGCTTACATTGGGTCACCCGGTAGTCCATCTCCTTGCGAGGTATATGTTATGGCTAGCTCTCAACCCCTCCGCTGACGCTCCGGGAACGCGTGCGCAAAGCCGCGCCGCTCCTTGCGCGCACTCACCCGCTGCCACGCGCTCTTCACGATCAGTTCTGCGAGACAAATCGGCGCATCAGAAAAGAACCGTTACCGGTTTCAAAAATGCGTACCCGTCTGCTAAAAGCGATTAATAGTCCGTTTTCCTTTTTATTCGAAGCGACCGCAGTTGCCGCTGCTGCGCATAGTACGCGATCTGCGACAAAACATTTGCCGTAACAACGACGCAATCAAAAGGAGCATTTCATGGCTTGCAATACAACGGGCTCCAGGCTCATGCGAGTGAAGGCGATCACGGTTGCGTTCGCGGTTTTGGTCGCGCCGGCGGGTTCGGCGTTCGCGCAGGACAACGCGGCGTCCGCGCCGGAACAGCGGGCAATCGGCGCTGCCGCGCTGCTGCACGTTCAGGCGCGCGTCGTCGCGATCGATCCTGCGACGAACAGCGTGACGCTGCGCGGCCCACACGGCGGCGACGAAACCTTCGACGTGAATCCGCAAGCCGCCGACGTCAGCAAGCTGCATATCGGCGACATCGTGACGATTGCGTACAAAAACGCGCTGCTCGTCGGCGTCGACAAACTCGCGCCGAGCGGAATTCGCCAGCGCATCGATACCGAAGTCACGCAGCCCGCGGCCAACGGTGTGGTTGCATCGGCGCGCCGCGTCGAAGTCGTGGCGACGGTGCGCAAGATCGATCGCAAGAAGCGCACGATCACGCTGCGCGGGCCGTCGCGCACCGAAACGCTCGACGTGGCGCCGGACATTCCGCTCGAAAAACTGAAGGTTGGCGATTCGGTGCGCGCGGTGTTCGTGTCGGCCATCGCGGCGGCGGTGTCGCGCAATGGCGCGGACGTCAAATAACGGCGCTCGGGAAGGCTTAAATAAACTACGCTGAAGCGTATCGAGGCGTGCGGCGTCGAACCGCAACCGGGGGTTCGCCGTCGCGCGCCGGCCATCGCAGCTCAGGTTTCACAAGATCATCGCGTCGCGCGCGAAGGAGCGGGGAATGGAACAGAGCGAAACGGAAACCACTGCCGAATCGGAGCGCAAAAGGCTGGTCCGCAGCAAGATCCACGTGGGCCTCGCGGCGGTCGGCACGTTGTCGTCGGTGTTCGGCATCGGCATAGCGATCATCGGCGGCATCAACTTCGACCGGACCAAGGTGCTGGTCGGCGTCGGCATCATCGTCGTGTCGACCATTCTGTATGTGTCGATGCTTTTCGTCGCTGCCGATGACTAGCATCTTCGCTTCCCATTAGCGCTCGATCCCGCCGCCGATTCACTTTTGCTATCGCCCACTTCGATAGTCGAATTGTTGGTGCATCGCACCGCCCGTATATTGACTGCAGCGATATACAACAACTCGACGGCACGCCACACGGCGGCCCACAGGAGCACAGCAATGAATCGGATCGATCTGGAGGGGCGCGCGGTCGTCATCACCGGCGGCGCGCGCGGTATCGGCTACGCGGTCGCGCAGCGGGCGTTGAAGTCGGGCGCGTCGGTGGCGTTGTGGGACGTCGATAGCGAACGCCTCGCGCGCAGCCAGCGCGAGCTGAGCGAGCTCGGCAAGGTCAGCGCCGTCACGGTCGAGCTGACCGACGAAGCCGCGGTCCAGCAGGCCACCGCGCAAACGCTCGCCGAGCACCGCTCGATCGACGTGCTGATCAACTGCGCGGGCATCACCGGCGGCAACGGCACGACGTGGGAGCTCGAGCCGGACACGTGGCGCCGCGTGATCGACGTGAATCTGATCGGCCCGTACCTGACCTGCCGCGCGGTCGTGCCGCAGATGCTGAAGCAGGGCTATGGCCGCATCGTCAATATCGCGTCGGTGGCGGGCAAGGAAGGCAATCCGAATGCTTCGCACTACAGCGCGTCGAAGGCGGGCTTGATCGGGCTCACCAAGTCGCTCGGCAAGGAACTCGCAACCAGAAACATCCTCGTCAATGCGGTCACGCCGGCCGCGGCCAAGACCGAGATCTTCGATTCCATGTCGCAGCAGCACATCGACTACATGCTGTCGAAGATCCCGATGAACCGTTTCCTGCTGCCGGAAGAAGCGGCGTCGCTGATCCTGTGGCTGTCTTCCGAAGACTGCGCGTTCAGCACCGGCTCGGTGTTCGATCTTTCCGGCGGCCGCGCCACTTATTAATCGCGCTGCTCGAGCATTGCTCACGCGTCGAACGCGCGTTGTCGAGCCGCTTCGACGCCTCTCTCTCACGGAGCCCTTTCATGGCCATGCCTACCATCCGGCACGTGCGTGCCTTCATCGTTCGCGGCGGCGGCGCGGACTATCACGACCAGGCCGGCGGGCACTGGATCGACGATCACATCGCGACGCCGATGGCGCGTTATCCCGAGTACCGCCAGAGCCGCCAGTCATTCGGCATCAATGTGCTCGGCACGCTGGTCGTCGAGATCGAGGCGAGCGACGGTACCGTGGGCTTCGCGGTGACGACCGGCGGCGAGATCGGCGCGTTCATCGTCGAAAAGCATCTCGCGCGTTTTCTCGAAGGGCAGCTCGTGACCGACATCGAGAAGATGTGGGATCAGATGTACTTCGCGACGCTGTACTACGGGCGCAAGGGCGTCGTCCTCAATACGATTTCCGGCGTCGATCTCGCGCTGTGGGATCTGCTCGCGAAGGTTCGCAAGGAGCCCGTATATCAACTATTGGGCGGCCCGGTGCGCGACGAGCTGGTGTTCTATGCGACTGGCGCGCGGCCCGATCTCGCGAAGGAGATGGGCTTCATCGGCGGCAAGCTGCCTTTGCAGCACGGTCCCGCGGAAGGCGAAGACGGACTCAGGCAGAACCTCGAGAAGCTCGCCCACATGCGTTCGCGTGTCGGCGACGACTTCTGGCTGATGTACGACTGCTGGATGAGTCTCGACGTGCGCTATGCGACGCGGCTCGCGCAAGGCGCGCACGAATACGGCCTCAAATGGCTCGAAGAATGTCTTCCTCCCGACGATTACTGGGGTTACGCCGAACTGCGCCGCAACGTGCCACGCGGCATGATGGTGTCGACAGGCGAGCACGAGGCGACGCGCTGGGGCTTCCGGATGCTGCTGGAGATGCAGTGCTGCGATTTGATCCAGCCCGACGTCGGCTGGTGCGGCGGCATCACCGAGCTGATCAAGATTTCCGCGCTCGCCGATGCGCACAATGTGATGGTGGTGCCGCACGGTTCGTCGGTGTACAGCTATCACTTCGTCGTCACGCGCCATAACTCGCCGTTCTCCGAGTTTCTGATGATGGCGCCGAAAGCCGACGAAGTCGTGCCGATGTTCAACCCGCTGCTGCTCGACGAGCCGGTGCCGGTGAACGGGCGCATGAAGGTGCCGGACACGCCGGGCTTCGGCGTGCGGCTCAATCCGGAATGCGCGCTGGTGCGGCCTTACCAGCATTGAACGATTTGAACGCTTTGAACGCGTGCCGAACGGCGAACCCTGGCAAAGGAGACTAAGGTGCTGCTCAAGGACAAAGTCGTGATCGTCACCGGCGGCTCGCGCGGCATCGGACGCGCGATCGCGGTGGCCTGCGCCCGCCAAGGCGCGGACGTGGCGATCAACTACTGGGGTGACAACGACGCATCGTATGGCCGCCGCTCGGCGGTCGAGGAAGTGGTCGGCGAAATCCAGGCGTTGGGGCGGCGCGTGATCGCGGTGGAAGGCAACGTCGCCGCGCGCGATACCGGTCAGGAGCTGGTGCGCCGTACGGTCGACGCGTTCGGCAAGGTCGACGTGCTCGCGAGCAATGCCGGCATCTGTCCGTTCCACGCGTTTCTCGACATGCCGGCCGACGTGCTCGAATCGACGGTTGCGGTCAATCTGAACGGCGCGTTCTTCGTCACGCAAGCGGCCGCGCAGCAAATGAAAAAGCAGGGCACCGGCGGCGCGATCGTCGCGACGAGTTCAATCAGCGCGCTGGTGGGCGGCGGCATGCAGACGCATTACACGCCGACCAAGGCCGGCGTGCATTCGCTGATGCAGTCGTGCGCGATTGCGTTGGGGCCGTACGGCATCCGCTGCAACTCGGTGATGCCGGGCACGATCGCAACCGATCTGAACGCGGAAGATCTCGCCGATGAAGCGAAGAAGGCCTACTTCGAGAAGCGCATTCCGCTCGGCCGCCTCGGGCATCCCGACGACGTCGCCGATTGCGTCGTGTTTCTCGCGTCGGACCGCGCGCGCTATGTGACGGGCGCCGCGCTGCTCGTCGACGGCGGCCTGTTCGTGAACCTGCAATAAGCGACGCGAAATGCGGGCGTCAATTGACCGTGGCGGGCGTAGTCAGCGCGCCAGGTGCGATGGCAGGATTGTCGCGCGCAAGGTTGCGCGAGAAGCCGCGCAGCAGCTCGATCAAGCGCAGCGCCGGCTCGGCGAGCGGCTCTTCCTTGCGCGTCAGAATGCCGAAACCCGCGAGACTCTTGCCGATTTCCAGCGGCAGCGCGACGAGCAGCCCGCCGCGCACATGATCGCGCACGACCGACTCCGGCAGCATCGCGACCGCATCGTAGTTTTCGAGCAATTGCAGCGTCGCGAAGATCGACGCGCATTCGGTCAGATTGACCGGCGTGGCGAGCCCCGCGCGCGCGAGTTCTTCCTCGAACAGCACGCGCGCCGGACTCGTGATCGGCTGCGCCACCCACGGCCACGCGACCAGTTCGCGCAACGTGATGCGCGGGCGCAACGCGAGCGGATGCACGGCGCGCACGACGAGCAGCAGCGTTTCACGTGCGAGCGGCTCGAAACTGAAGTCGTTGTGCTGCAAGGGATTGGTCAGGCGCCCCAGCGCGAGATCGACCTCGCGGCGATGCAGCAATTGCACGACCTGGTCGCTCGTTTCTCCGAGGATGCGCACGTTGAGCAGCGGGCTTTCGGTCTTCAGCGTGGCGACCGACATTGCCAGCAGATCGGGCGCGGCGCCCATGATCGCGCCGACGGTCAGTTGGCCGTGGCCGCCACGGCGTTTGACGTCGAGGTCTTCGGCGAAGCGTGTGAGTTCGGCAAGCGCGCGGCGCGCGTAAGCGAGCGTGACGACGCCGAGCGGCGTCGGCGTCATGCCGCGGGCGTTGCGTTCGAACAGCAGAAAGCCGAACGCTTCCTCGATATCGCCGAGCATGCGGCTCGCGCTCGGTTGCGCAACGTTGACGGCCTCGGCGGCCTGGTGCAGGTTGCGGGTGTCGTCGAGCGCGACGAGCAGGGCGAGATGCTTGAACTTCAGACGGTTGACGAGTGCGACGGCGGCTGAATGTTGGCTCATGGTTGCCAGTAGAGGTGCCCGTGCGATTCGGTTTGTGGATCGCCCAATCCCAACAACGGATTGAGAGGCTATCGATGCAGGAATTATAGTCGTTCGAAGAAGTCGACAGGAGACAGGCCGCAATGGAGACGATCGCTTTCCGAATGGTGCTGAACCCCGGCATGCGCGAAGAGTACGAACGGCGTCATACGGAGATCTGGCCCGAGCTCGTTGACGCATTGCACAACGCCGGCGTGCGCGACTACCGGATTTTCTTCGACCCCGACACGCATCATCTTTTCGCGGTGCTGTCGCGCACGAGCGATCACACGATGGATCAGTTGCCGCAACTCGACGTGATGCGCAAATGGTGGGATTACATGGCCGACATCATGCAGACCGCGCCCGATCACACGCCGCTGTCGCAGACGCTCGAACCGGTCTTTCATCTCAGTCATTGAGGTGCCGCATGCAGGTTGTCGATTCGCATATCCATCTGTGGGATCTGAAAACGCATCGCTATCCATGGCTGGAGAACCCGGGCGTGTCGTTCGTCGGCGATGCGCGGGAGCTGAAGCATGACTATTTGCTCGACGATCTGCTCGGCGAAGCGGGCGACATCGACGTGCTGAAGCTCGTGCACGTCGAAGCGAATCACGATCCGGCCGATCCCGTCGAAGAAACGCGCTGGTTGCAATCGATCGCGGATCGCGGCGCGTCGCGCGGCATGCCGAATGCGATCGTCGCCGCCGTGGACCTGTCCGCGCAGAACGCACCGGCGTTGCTCGAAGCGCATGCGTCGTTCGCCAATACGCGCGGCATCCGGCAGATCCTCAACGTGCACGACAACAAGCTGTTCGATTACGTCGGCCGTCACTATATGCGCGAGCCGCAGTGGCGCGAGCATTTCGCATTGCTGCGCCGGTTCGACCTGTCGTTCGACCTGCAAATTTATCCGTCGCAGATGGAACAGGCGGCCGCGCTAGCGCGTGCGCATGCGGACACGCTATTGATCGTCAATCATGCGGGCATGTTCGTCGATCGCAATAGCGTGGCCGGTTATCGCGCGTGGCGCGACGGCATGCGCGTGCTCGCGGCCTGTCCGAACATCGCGGTGAAGATCAGCGGGCTCGCGATGTTCGATCATCACTGGACCGTCGAAAGCCTGCGCCCGTATGTGCTCGAAACGATCGATACGTTCGGCGTCGAACGCGCGATGTTCGCGTCGAACTTTCCGGTCGACCGGCTGTTCGGTTCGTATACGGATTTGTGGCGCGCGTATGCGGCAATCGTCGCCGATGCGAGCGAGGCTGAGAAAGACGCGCTGTTTCGGCGTAACGCGGAACGGTATTACCGGATTTGACGCGCCGCCGCGTCGAGCAGAACACAGCCGCAAAAAAGGAGACACGCAGTGCAGCCATCCCCATCCGTGGTGCCGCGACTCGAATTGCGGCACGCGAGCAAATCCTTCGGGCGGGTGCGCGCGCTGTCCGACGGCGACCTCGTGCTGTGGCCCGGCGAGGTGCATGCGCTGCTCGGTGAGAACGGCGCGGGCAAATCGACAGTCGTGAAAATTCTCGCCGGCGTGCATCAGCCCGATGCCGGCGAATTGCTGGTGAACGGCGAGGCGCGCCGCTTCGCGACACCCGCCGAAGCGCGCGACGCCGGACTCGCGGTCATCTATCAGGAGCCGACGCTGTTCTTCGATCTGTCGATCGCGGAGAACATCTTCATGGGCCGCCAGCCGGTCGACCGCTTCGGCCGCATCCAGTACGACGCGATGCATCGCGAAGTGGACGGACTGCTTGCCTCGCTCGGCGTCGAACTGCGCGCGGATCAACCGGTGCGCGGTCTGTCGATCGCGGATCAGCAGGTGATCGAAATCGCCAAGGCGTTGTCGCTGAACGCGAGCGTGCTGATCATGGATGAACCGACGGCCGCGTTGTCGCTGCCCGAAGTCGAGCGGCTGTTCGCGATCGTGCGCAAGCTGCGCGAACGCGACGTCGCGATTCTGTTCATCACACACCGGCTCGACGAAGTGTTCACACTGACGCAGCGCGTGACGATCATGCGCGACGGCGCGAAGGTGTTCGATGCACTGACCGCCGATCTGAACACCGACGCGATCGTCGCAAAGATGGTCGGCCGCGATCTGGAAACGTTCTATCCGAAGGCCGATTGCACGCCTGGTGAAGTGCGTCTGTCGGTGCGCGGCTTGACGCGCATCGGCGTGTTCAAGGACGTCTCGTTCGATGTGCGCGCGGGCGAGATCGTCGCGCTCGCGGGTCTGGTCGGCGCGGGGCGCAGTGAGGTCGCGCGCGCGATCTTTGGTATCGATCCGCTCGATGCGGGCGAAGTGTGGCTGTCCGGCAAGCGGCTCGACACCGGCAAGCCCGCGGCCGCGGTGCGCGCCGGGCTCGCGCTGGTGCCGGAGGATCGTCGCCAGCAAGGCTTGGCGCTGGAACTGAGCATCGCGCGCAATGCGTCGATGACAGTGCTCGGCCGGCTCGTGCGGCATGGCCTCATTTCGACGCGCAGCGAAACGCAGCTCGCGAACAAGTGGGGCACGCGGCTGCGCCTGAAAGCCGGCGACCCCAATGCGCCGGTCGGCACGCTGTCGGGCGGCAACCAGCAGAAGGTCGTGCTCGGCAAATGGCTCGCGACCGGCCCGAAAGTGCTGATCATCGACGAACCGACACGCGGCATCGACGTCGGCGCCAAGGCCGAGGTGTATAGCGCGCTCGCCGAACTCGTACGCGACGGCATGGCCGTGCTGATGATTTCGAGCGAGCTGCCCGAGGTGCTCGGCATGGCCGATCGGGTCCTCGTGATGCACGAAGGCCGCATCAGCGCGGAGGTCGCGCGCGCCGACGCGAACGAGGAGCGCATCATGGGCGCCGCGCTCGGTCAGGGACTCTCACCATTGGGACGTGCAGCATGATGCGCCATTCGACCCATCCCGCGCCGGTCCAGCAATCGCTGCCGAAACGTTCGGCCGCTTCGTCGGGCGGTCTTGTCGCGAGCATCGCAAAGAGCCGCGAAACCACGTTGTTCGTCGTGCTGATCCTGCTGATCGCGGGGACCGGGCTTGCGAAGCCGCAGTTCCTGAACATGCAGAATCTGCGCGACGTGCTGCTGAACGTGTCGATCATCAGTCTGCTGACGGCGGGCATGACCGTCGTGATCCTGATGCGGCATGTCGATCTGTCGGTCGGCTCGACGGTGGGTGTCAGCGCGTATGCGGTGGGGAGTTTGTATGTTGCGTTCCCGCATATGCCGGTGCTCGTCGCGCTGGCCGCGGGACTCGCGATCGGGCTCGTCGCGGGCGGCATCAACGCGCTGCTGGTCGCGGTGGGGCGCGTGCCTTCGCTGGTCGCGACGCTGTCGACGCTGTACATCTTTCGCGGCGCCGATTACGCATGGGTGCACGGCGGCCAGATCAACGCGACCAGTCTGCCCGACGCGTACTCGCGGCTCGCGACCGGCACGCTGCTCGGTATCCCGACGCTCGCGCTGATCGCGATCGTCGTGCTTGCCGGGCTGTCGGTATATCTGAAGCAGTTTCGCGCCGGTCGAGAGCACTATGCGATCGGCTCAAATCCGGAGGCCGCGCGGCTCGCGGGCGTCAACGTCGAGCGTCGCGTGATGTCGGGCTTCCTGTTGTCCGGCGCGATCGCGGGCTTCGCGGGCGCGTTGTGGCTCGCGCGCTTCGGCACCGTCGATGCGAGCACCGCGAAGGGCATCGAGTTGCAGGTCGTCGCGGCGGCGGTGGTCGGCAGCGTCGCGATTACGGGCGGCGTCGGCACGATCCTCGGCGCGACGCTCGGTGCGCTCGTGCTCGGCGTGATCAGCATCGCGCTGGTCGTGCTGCACGTGTCGCCGTTCTGGGAGCAGGCGATCCAGGGCGCGCTGATCGTCGCCGCGATCGCCGCCGATACGCTGCTGGCCCGCTCCGTCGCCAAACGCATGATGAGGAAACGCGATCATGGCTAAACCCGATTCCGCGCTGCTGACGCGCAAACGCGAAACGCCGCTGCAATGGGAAGTGTTGCTGGTGATCGTGCTGATCGTGTCGCTGGGGTTGGGGCGCTGGTTGTCGCCGGTGTTTCTGACCGGCGCGAACCTGAGCAACGTGTTCGCCGATCTGACCGAGATCGCGCTGATGGCGCTGCCGATGACGCTGATCATCGTCGCGGCCGAAATCGATCTGTCGGTCGCGTCGGTGCTGGGCGCATCGAGCGCGCTGATGGGCGTGCTGTGGCACATGGGTCTGCCGATGCCGGTCGTGATCGTGCTGGTTCTGATCGCCGGCGCGTTGGCCGGTCTGCTGAACGGCCTCGTGATCGTCAAGCTGAACCTGCCGTCGCTCGCGGTTACGATCGGTACGCTCGCGCTGTTTCGCGGTCTCGCGTATGTGCTGCTCGGCGATCAGGCGGTCGCGGATTTTCCGGCCGCGTATACGGCGTTCGGCATGAACACGCTTGGGCCCACCTTCGTCCCGTTGCCGTTCGTGATCGTGATCGTCGCGGCCGTGCTGTTCACCGTGCTGCTGCAAGCCACCGCGTTCGGCCGCAGCCTCTACGCGATCGGCGCGAATCCGACCGCCGCCGCGTTCTCTGGCATCGAAGTCGCGAAGATCCGCTTGCGCCTGTTCGTGATGTCGGGTCTCGTCAGCGCGCTCGCGGGCATCGCTTATACGCTGCGCTTCACCAGTGCGCGCGGCGATAACGGCGAGGGCTTCGAGCTATCGGTGATCGCGGCGGTGCTGTTCGGCGGCGTCAGCATTTTCGGCGGACGCGGCTCGATGGTCGGCGTGCTGCTGTCGCTGCTGATCATCGGCGTGCTGAAAAACGCGTTGACGCTCGACGACGTATCGAGCGAAACGCTGACCATCGTGACCGGCGTGCTGCTGCTCGCGTCGGTGCTGATTCCGAACCTCGTCGCGCGCTGGCGTGCGGCGCGCGACCGGCGTTTCATCGCGAAGTCCGCAGCGGCGTCTTCTTCATCCTGATCGTCACCGTTCTTACGAAGCTCCCAAGGACCGATAACCCGGCCCCCTCTCTGTCCAACAACAACGCAGGAGACACTTCATGTTCAAACCTCTACGTCACACCGGCATGGCTGCGCTATGCGCCGCGCTGCTCGCGATCAGCTGCGGCGGCGCATTCGCCGCGGACCTGAAAAGCGGCCTGAAGATCGCGTTCGTGCCGAAGCAGATCAACAACCCTTATGAAGTGATCGCCGACGACGGCGGCCTCTCCGCGATCAAGGAGTTCGGCGGCGTGGGCAAGGCGGTGGGGCCGTCGGATGCCGGAGCATCGTCGCAGGTGTCGTATATCAACACGCTGATCACGCAGCGCCAGGACGCGATCGTGATTGCCGCGAACGATGCGAACGCGGTCGTGCCGTACCTGAAGAAAGCGATGGGCCAGGGCATCAAGGTCGTCACGTTCGACTCCGATACCGCGCCCGAAGGCCGCCAGCTGTTCGTCAATCAGGCGAACGCTGAGGGCATCGGCCGCGGCCAGGTGCAACTGGTCGCGAAGCTGATGGGCGGCGAGGGCGAGTTCGCGATCCTGTCCGCGACGCCGAACGCGACCAACCAGAACACGTGGATCAAGTGGATGCAGGAGGAATTGAAGAAACCGGAGTACTCGAAGATCAAGCTCGTCAAGATCGCGTACGGCAACGACGACGATCAGAAGTCCTTCGTCGAAACCCAGGGCCTGCTGCAGGCCTATCCGAACCTGAAGGCGATCGTCGCGCCGACGACGGTCGGTATCGCGGCGGCGGCGCGCTACATCTCGTCGTCGTCGAGCAAGGGCAAGGTGGCGGTGACGGGCCTCGGCACGCCGAACCAGATGCGCGCGTTCGTGAAGAACGGCACCGTGACCGCGTTCCAGTTGTGGGACCCGAGCGAGCTCGGCTATCTGGCCGCGTACGCGGCGGCGTCGCTCGCGTCGGGCAAGATTTCGGGTAAGGAGGGCGAATCGTTCGACGCGGGCAAGCTAGGCAAGCGCACGATCGGCGCGCAAGGCGAGATCATTCTCGGGCCGCCAACCACGTTCGATGCGAGCAATATCGACAAGTACAACTTCTGAGCTTCGGCGGCGCCGACTGTCCACTCGACCGCCGTCGGCGGCGCGTGGGCAGTTAGCGCATCAGTACGAGCGTTCGCGTGCGGTCTGCTCAGCGGCGGATCGCGAAACGCTGTCCATACGCGGCGGGCGATGATCCGCTTCCCCACACCTCACCATCGATCAATACCCGTGTCACATCCTCGCCAGGCACCCGCACGTTCACCCGCGCGGCGGCCTCGCGATACAGCTGCGTCTG
The DNA here is from genome assembly GCF_038900515.1 of Burkholderia sp. JPY481. NCBI lineage: Bacteria > Pseudomonadati > Pseudomonadota > Betaproteobacteria > Burkholderiales > Burkholderiaceae > Burkholderia > Burkholderia sp. JPY481. The sequence goes on along the minus strand of NZ_JAYMRT010000017.1, from coordinate 48,565 downwards.
GTTGATGCGCGCGGCGATCGCTTCGTGATCGTTGCGTGCGTCGATGATCCCCCAGCGCTCGAACTGCGTAAGGAACCACGCACCTTCGATTGGATGCGGATAGTTGACCGCGCCGTCGTCGAAGAAGCGCATCGGCAGGCGGCGCGGGTACGCCGTGTCGACCCGGTCGCCAAGCCGCGCTGCGATCAGCGATTCGTCGATACCGATGTAATCGGACCGCGCGAGCCAGCGCGCAATTTCGTCGCGGTGCCCGGCGCCGTCGAGCCAGCGGCACGCTTCGAGCACGGTCTGCACGAGCGCGCGTGTCGTGCGCGGATGCGCGTCGACGAAATCGCGGCGGCAGGCGAGCACTTTCTCCGGATGCTCGGGCCACACCTCGCTCGTATAAGCGATCGTTGTGCCGACGCCATGCGCCTCGGCCATCGCATTCCACGGCTCGCCGACACACAGGCCGTCGAGCCGGTCTTCGGCGAGCGCCGCGACCATCTGCGGCGGCGGAATCGCGACGCTGTCGATGTCGCGCAACGGATCGACCCCTTGCGCCGCGAGCCAGTAGTACAGCCACATCGCGTGCGTGCCGGTCGGGAAGGTGTGCGCGAACACCGGCTTGCGGCCGAGCGTCGCGAGCGCCTCACGCAAAGTCCCGTGCTTCGCGAGCGCATCGGCGAGCCGGTTCGACAGCGTGATCGCCTGGCCGTTGCGGTTCAGCACCATCAGCACGGCCATGTCGGTGCGCGGTCCGCCGAGGCCGAGCTGCACGCCATACACGAGCCCGTAAAGCGCGTGCGCGGCATCGAGATCGCCCGACAGCAGTTTGTCGCGCACGGCGGCCCACGACGGCTGGCGGCACAGTTCGAGCGTGAGTCCATGCGCATGGCCGAACTCGAGCAGCTTCGCGGCGATCAGCGGGGCCGCGTCGGACAACGCGACGAAGCCGAGCCGCAGGTGGGTCTTTTCAGGCGGCTCTGCAAAGGCCGCCGCGGTGACGGAAGTGGCTGGATTCATGAGCGCATCATTTGAGCGAGGCGGCCGACGCGACGACCTCGCGCGCGACCTCGGCGAGTTTGACGCCCTGGTTCATCGCGCGTTTGCGCAGACTCGCGTAGGCGGCCGGTTCGGTGAGTTTCTGCTGATCCATCAGCAGGCGTTTCGCGCGATCGATCAGCTTGCGCTCAGCCAGTTCGTTTTCGGCCTGCGCGAGCCGTTCGCGCAATTGCGACTCCTGCGCGAAACGCGCGAGCGCGACTTCGAGGATCGGCGCGAGCCGCTCGGTCGCGAGGCCTTCGACCAGGTACGCGGTGACGCCCGCGTTGACCGCTTCGCGGATCAGTTGCTGGTTCGCGTCGTGGCTGAACATCAGCACGGGGCGCGGCGCGGTCGCGTGCATCACGGCGAGCTGTTCGAGCGTATCGCGCGACGGCGACTCCGTATCGATGATGATCACGTCGGGCCGCTCGTCCTGCACCGCGCGATGCAGCGCCTGCGGCGTCGCGGTGCCGGCGAGCATTTCGCAGCCGAGACAGGCGAGCGCGTCGCGCAGATCGCCGATGGGTTTGTCGGTGTCGGTGACAAGAAGAACGCGCAGCATGGAGTCAGGGGAAGGGACATCTGACTACCGGTAAAGCAATGGATATGCCAGTCATCGCGCGATGGGGATTGGCGACGTGTGTGAGCAGCGTGCGCGCGCGCAAATGGCGCGGGCAAATCGGGATTTTTGTGACGATCGCCGCGAATCGTCCGCGAACGAGATGTGCGGCTATCTCGATCGCGCTGCACCGGCACGGGGCACGCAGGACAGCGGACGCCCGATGCACCGAAGCGGCGCATCGCATACAAAGCGGTCGAAGGCTCGAAGCCTCAAAGCCAGCGCGAATAACTGCGTGGCGAAAACAGCAAGGTCACCGCCATCATTGCGGCGATGCAGCCGGCGAGCATGATCCACGCGGCGGCGAACCCGCCGCTCCAGCCGCGCACGATCCCGGCCACGAGCGGCGTGACGGCCGCGACGATGAAGCCGACGCCCTGCGTGAACGCGACCAGCTGGCCGGCCACGCGATGATCGCTCGAATGATCCATCGCGGTCACGAGCGTCAGCGAAAACACGCCGCCGAGCCCCGCGCCCGCGATACCGACCCACAGCAGCGGCGCGGCGTCGGGCAGTGCGATCAGGCCGAGCACGCCGGCCAGTTGTGCCGATAGCCCGAGCATCAGCCACGGGCGGCGATCGCGGAACGACGCGGCGGCCAGCGGCAGCAGCAATGCCGACGTGGCCTGGAAGACCGTCATCGCAGCGAGCAGCGAGCCGCTCGCTGCGACGCCCGTGCCGCGCTGCTGATAGAACGCCGGCAGCCACGCGACCAGACTCGTATAACCGCCATTGACGATGCCGAAGTACAGGCCGAGCGTCCACGCGCGCCGCGTGGTCCACGGCGAGAACGCCGACGCGGGCACGGCAGAGGTGCGCAGCGTGGCGGGGGCCAGCGCATGCCGCCGCGTCAACAGCCACCAGCACGCGAGCGCGCCACAGGCCGGCAGCGCCCACACCGCGAGCCCCGCGTGCCACGTCTGCATTGCGCGGCTGACCCACGGACCCAGACTCGCGCCGAGGCCGCCTCCGCCCATGATCGACGCGGAGAACACGCCCATCGCGAGCGGCACGCGGGCGTGGAAACGCTGCTTGATGACGGCGGGCAGCAACGCCTGAATCGCGGCCACGCCAGCGCCTGCGAGCAGGGCCGTAGAAAGCAGCGTGAAGCCGCTCGACGCAATCCAGCGCGCGGCGCACGCAAGCGCGATCGCGGCGAGGCCGAGCGCGACTCCGCGCGTTTCGCCGACGCTGCGCGTCAACGCCGCTGCGCCGAATGCGCCGACGCCCATCGCGACGACCGGCAGGCTGGTCAGCAATGACGCGCCGTAGAAGCTCAGGCCGGTTGCGCCGCGAATCGTGGTCATCAACGGGCTGATCGAGGTCAGCAGCGGACGCAAATTGATGCCGATCACGACGATCGCGCCGAGCCACGCGAGGTCGTGCCATGTGAGCGCGGAGCGGGCGCGGCTTGCGGAGGTACTGTGAGGAGTAGCGCTGGTGGGCGAATTCATGGCGAGCCTGAGAGCCGGACTGCGGGAAAACGTTGCAGTCTGCGTTTTGGTCAACCATAGTAACTTAAAATGGTTAACCATTTTCCCGAATGACCGGTATAAGCAGCGGCGTAGCCCGGCAGATTGGCGTCGTGCGCGGGGCATCGCTAGAATGCTGCGGCGTTGTTCCGTTCTTGTTTTCCACCGTCTACGGTCACTGAAATCATGGCTACGCGTTCCTCGCGTTCTTCCTCCGCAGAATCCGCTCCGACCGAACCCCCCGCGAGCGGCGACGCCTCGCCGAGCGTCGAAGAGCGCATTTACGCGTCGATTACCTCGGCCCTGCTGCAGGGGCGTTTGCGGCCCGGTGCGCAACTGGTCGAGCGCGATCTCGCGGCCGCGTTCGGCTGCACGCGCGGCGCGCTGCGCAAAGTGCTGGCGCGGCTAGGCTTCGAAGGCAAGCTCGTGCTCGAAGCGAATCGCGGCGCGTTCGTGCCGTCGCCGTCGGAGGAGGACATTCGTCAGGTGTATCGGGCGCGGCAGATCGTCGAGGCGGGCATCGTCGCATCGCTGTGCGGGGCGCTGAGCGGCGCGCATAAGCGGCGCTTGCGCGCGCATGTGCGTAGCGAGGAAAAGGCGCTGCGCGCGGGCGCCATCGATGAATCCGTGCGCCTGGCCGGCCAGTTTCACGTACTGCTGACGGAGCTGGCGGGCGGCACCGAGTTGCTTGGACTGGTCGGGCAACTGGTCGCGAAGACGGAGCTGTACAAGGCGCTGTTCGACCCGTCGAAAGGTTCGAGCTGTTCCGCCGATGAGCACGCGCGGATCATCGACGCGCTCGATGCCGGCGACCTGCAAACCGCGTTGACGGCGATGCGCGAGCATCTGTCCGAGCTGGAGGAGCGGGTGGTCGAGCAGGTGCGCAAAAGCGCGGATGGGGAGGATTTGGGGGCGGTGTTCGGAGTGTAGCGAGACGCGCTGCGACGTGCGTGGTCGCCGAAGCGGCGCGCCGCCAGATTTCAGTCAAGACGCCGCGCGTTCGTTCAGGCAGGACGCGGAGTCGGAAGGTATAACGCGAGTCTGTAGGGCCTCGCGCTGACTCTTGATGCTCGGGCGGGCTGCCCGCGTCACCTGCATGGCATCGCAGGTACGCTGGGCGGCGCCGTCACCACTGCTTATCTACGCCGCGCACCCTGCGACGCCGGCCGTGGCGCGCCGCCGCCGCTCGGGCGTTCGTCCTTGTGGCGGAAATTGATCCGTCCCTTGGTCAGGTCGTAGACCGACATTTCGAGCGTCACGCGATCGCCCGCGAGAATACGGATATGGTTCTTGCGCATGCGTCCGGACGCATAAGCGCCGACCACGACGCCGTTGTCGAGCGTCACGCGATAGCGGCTATCGGGAAGCACTTCGTCGACGATACCGTCAAGTTCAATCAGTTCTTCTTTCGCCATGCATCACTCCTGGTCGATGGGATAAAGGGGAAATCGGCCGCGGGCATTGCGAGCGGCGCGACTGTGGATTCGTTGGAAAAGCAGCGGCGCCCGCAAGCACGCTGCGCGACATGAGTGACGCGCCGATGACGCCGCTCAAAGATCGGTGACCGACTGACCGCTCACCTGGCCGTCGATCAGCCGTTCCGCATGCGCCATGCACGCGATGCGCGCCTTGCCCATGCCGTCGAACGGAAACAGATACTGCAGACGGAACACCCGGCCGTCGGCCGCCGGATTGGCGCCGACGCGGCAGATCCGCACCGACGCGTCGTAACCGGCGCCAGGATTGCGGATCGCTTGCGCGCCCGCCGCGCGGCGCGGATAGACGAGCGGGTGAATTTCGTAACCCTTGTAGGTCCTGACTGCTGAATTCATGAAAACGTGTCCTGTATTGCGTGGTCCGCGCGCCGCGTGCGGGGCGCTGCTTGCGGCAACGTCTCCTCGAGGCGTCGTGACGCGGACCGGCGGCGCAGCACCAATGGGCGCGCCGCGATGAAAATGGTTGGCACAGGCCTGCTAGACCCGGCGGGCTCAATGACAATGGCTCGAGCGGTCGCGCGAAAACGCGGATTCGACCGAAAACGCTGAAGCGGCGCGCCGATTCGTGCGCCGGGCGCATGATGCTGAACCGCTCGGTGTACTTCTCGCGGCGGCGAATGCGGACGTCGCATTGCCGGAGTGACGGGATCGCCGATAAGGGGCGGTCGAACTGTCGGGGGTGGTGCGGCGATGCCGGGTTGAGACTGCCTGGTGCTGCCAGTGCTATATGGGTGCGAGGTGCAACTATTGCAATATGATGCCTGAAATAGGCCTGATTGGATAGTGCAAACTTCAGCACACGGCCGGACCGCCCGCCTGACGGGGCTTCGCGGGCGTCAGCGCGACGTCTCGGCGACGCGCTTCTGCAATTCGCGCGCGGCTGCCAGCGGCAAGCGCGCATCGTTCCAGCTGGCCAGCCATTCGACTTCCTTCGCCGTGAAGACCTGACCATAGTTGCGCAGTGCGTACTGCAGCGAATCGATGATGTGATTACGAATGATCTCAGGCGTACGCGTGTCGTCGAGCACGGCGCGAAGCGCTTCGAGTGTGGCCATCGGTTGGCTCCGGACGGTTGGATGTCGGTGGATCAGTGTTTATCGCACGAAAAAAATGCGCTCGCGAGATCGACAAAATTGCCGTCTGGCGTCGATTCGCGGCGCCCGCGCGAGGCCGCTACAATGGCGGCTTCCTGAATGGCGGACCGAGCATGCGCGCCGAAGCCTGCTGCTGGCATCTGGCAACTGGCATCCGCGATCGCGCGCCGCCTCCCTCGAACCTCGCGTTTTTTCCATGCGCAACCCGAACGTGTCTCCTGTCAAAGACCTGCTGTTGAAGCGCTACGCGCCGATCGCCGACGGCATCGCCGCGCTGCTCTATCCGTGCGCCGAAGTGGTAATTCACGATCTGCGCGATCAGACCATCGCGTATCTGGCGAACAATCTGTCGCGGCTCGAGGTGGGCGCGCCGTCGGTGCTCGACGACGCGCACTTCGCGGCGCGCGGCCAGACCATCGGTCCCTACGAGAAACTGAACTGGGACGGCCGCCGCATGCGCTGCGTGAGCAACATCCTGCTCGACGACGATGGCCGGCCCGCCGGCATCCTGTGCGTGAACTTCAATATCGCGGTGTTCGAGGATGTGCGCTCGACGCTCGATCTGTTCATCAAGGGCGGCACGATGACGGACGCGCCCGGCGACGATCTGTTCCGCGACGACTGGCAGGACCGCATCAACACGTATCTGCACACGTGGTTGCGCGACCGGCAGATCGGCATCAATGCGCTGACGCGCGAGCACAAGCGTGAAATCGTCGAAGCGCTGCACGCGCAGGGCGCGTTTCGCGGCCGCAGTTCGGCGAACTACGTCGCTGCGGTGCTAACGATGGGTCGCGCGACCGTCTACAAGATCCTGAAGCAGATGAAAGAGGGCGGCTGAGCTCAGGCGCGCCGTGCTTGAAAATGCTTCGATGACGCCCAAAATAAGGACATACGCGATGCGCTACCGACACTACAAAGGCGGCATTTAGGAGCTGGTCTGCGAGGCCACGCTCGAATCGGATCCGACGGTCACGATGATCGTCTACAAGGCGGCCAATGGTACGATCTGGACCCGTCCAGCGACGGTGTTTTTCGAGCTGGTCGAGCAGGACGGCGTCAAGGTGCGGCGCTTCGCGCCGCTCGATGAGTTCAACAACGAAGCAGATGCGTCCCGCTCGGACTAACGCATGCTGCCTTAACGACAGGAACAGGAAAACCGAATGCGTCTTTTGCTTGCCATCATTCTGCCGTGGTTGCAGTTTTTCACGATCGGCCGTCCGTTTGCGGGCATCATCTGCCTGATTCTGCAAATCACGGTGATCGGCTGGGTGCCGGCGGCCATCTGGTCGGTGTATGCGCTGAGCCAGTACAACACGGACAAGAAAATCGCCCGCGCGATGGGCAACGGGCGGTAACACGCGGCGTCTGAAGCCGTCGGCGAGTGTGGGCGCGTCGCGCTCACGCTCGCGCCATCATTCACCTCACCGGTATCACGACCGCATCTGGAACTTCGATCACCACGTCGGTTTCCGCGATCGCCACGCACGGCAGGATATAACCGTCCGCCTTTTCCTCACGGCTCACACCGGGCCATTCGATCGAATAGCGCACACGCCCCGACGTCATCCGGCACAAGCATGTGCGGCACGTGCCATTGCGGCACGAACGCGGCAAACGCAGATTTGCGAATGCGGCGGCTTCGAGAATCGTCAGCGAATCGGGCGCTTCGAAGCTCTGGCCGAGCGGTTCGACGCGGACTACAGGCGGGCGGGTGGGGGCGGACATCGTGCGGGTCGGTTACCAGGTGCGCGACACTTTACACGGGATCGGACGCCGCTTGATGCCGCGCTGCAACATAGGCAAATCAGTCGCATCTTCAAGAAAAAATCGGGGAAATCTTGCACCTCGCCCGAACTCGTCTAAAGTGAATCAATTCACCTCCGCGTGGCGCGAACTGACTATGCCGCCTTGAGGTGACGGCCCGCGTCGACTGCATGGGACAAGGAGGAACTAGCGGCTGACGCGATAGCAAACAATCGGCGCGCGCATTACCCGAGCGCATCGCGTGCGCACTCTTCCAGGTGACTCCCATGCAGATCCAATTTCCGAACGAAGCCCCTGAATATTCAGGTCGCGAACTTACTTTGGCGTTTCCGGCAATGGTCGATGGGCAGAGGGTGGAGTGCATGATCACCGCGGAAGCGCTCGAGGATCACTTCGGCGCCGCGTCCCCCCGGCAGGAAGACATGATCGTTGCGTTCGACACGCACCGGCCGCGCATCGAGGCCGCCACGCGCCGGCTGTTGTCGGAAACGCGCGCGCAGTGTCTGGTGCTCAGAAGCGGCTACGTGCGTTTTTACGAGGCGAACTGGCGTAACTGACTGCACGCAGCCGGCCGCATCGCTTTCAAATGATCCGCCGCAGCGCCCGATCCTTGAACACCACATGGTGCGCGATCGCCGCGAGCGCATGCAGGCCGATCACCCAGTAGAACACGTTGCCAAGCCACTCGTGTGCGTCCTTCAACAGCGGCCGCGCGATCGAATCCGCTCGCACCAGCGTGAAGCTGATGTCCGTCCAGGCGAGCGACACCGGCCGCCCGCCCGCGTTGACCATCAGAATGCCGAGCAGCGGCTGCGCGAAGATGAACACATAGAGCGCGAGGTGCGCGGCGCGCGCGACAAAAGCGAGCAGCTGGTTGTTTTCGAGTTCGTCCGGCGCGCCAGCCCACAGTCTCCATAGCAGCCGGAGCACGGCCAGCACGAGCACCAGCGTGCCCGCCCAGAAATGCACGCCGGTCCAGAACTCGCGGCCCTCGGAGCCGCGCGGTCCGCGGATTTCGATGGCCAGATAGGCCAGCGCCACCAGCAGAAAAATCATCCAGTGGAAGAAAATCGCGGGCCTCGTGTAGCGGTCCGTCGTGCGGTTATATGAGGACATGGCGGCTCCTGGGGCGGCGACCCGTGTCGCTGCGACCCGGGCGATCGTCGTTCGAAAGATCGGATGATAAACGGTCCCTGAACCCGACGACACATTCGCCCCCGGCCCCGCAACATCCTCACTCGCTGCCGAGATAGAAATATCGGAACAGGAAAATCGCCGCGATGATCCATACGACCAGCTTCACCTGGCGCGCCTGGCCCGTCAGCAGCTTGAGCGCCGCGTACGAAATGAAGCCGAACGCGACGCCGTTCGCGATCGAGTAGGTGAACGGCATCAGCAGCGCGGTCAGCGCGGCCGGCACCACTTCGGTCGCGTCGTCCCACGGCAGGTCGACCAGTTCGCGCAGCATCAGGCACGACACATACAGCAGCGCGGGCGCGGTCGCATACGGCGGCACCACTTCGGCGAGCGGCGCGAAAAACAGCGCCGCGACGAACAACAGGGCGACCGTGATCGCGGTCGCGCCGGTACGGCCGCCGGCCTGCACGCCCGACGCGCTTTCGATATACGCGGTCGTCGACGACGTGCCGAGCATCGAGCCAGCCAGAATCGAGGTGCTGTCGGCGAGCAGCGCGCGATTCAGCCGATGCATCTTGCCTTCGACGAGCAGCCCCGCGCGGTTCGCGACACCCATCAGCGTGCCGGTCGCATCGAACAGCTCGACGAGGAAGAACACCAGTACGACGTTCAGAATCCCGCTCGACAGCGCGGTGCGGATATCGAGCTTGAACAGCGTCGGTGCGATCGACGGCGGCATCGACAAGACGCCGTGAAACTGGTTGCCGCCAAAGAAAAAGCTCAGGATCGTCACGCCGACGATACCGATCAGGATCGCCCCGCGCACGCGCAGATGATCGAGCGTGACGATGCCGAAGAAGCCGATCGCCGCGAGCACGACGTGCGCGTCATGCAGATTGCCGAGCGTGACGAGCGTGGCCGGATTGCCGACCACGATGCCCGCCGACTTCAGCGAAATGATCGCGAGAAAGAGGCCGATACCGCCGGTGATCGCGATCCGGATCGAATGCGGGATGCCCTTGACGATCACCTCGCGCACGCGGAACAGCGTGACGATCAGGAACAGGCAGCCGGAGATGAACACCGCGCCGAGCGCGGCCTCCCACGTGTAGCCCATGCCCTTGACGACCGTGTACGCGAAGTACGCGTTCAGGCCCATGCCGGGCGCGAGCGCGATCGGGTAGTTCGCGTAAAGCCCCATGATCAGCGACGCGAGCGCGGACACGATGCAGGTCGCGACGAACACCGCGCTCTTCGGCATGCCGGCGTCGCCGAGAATCGCCGGGTTCACGAAGATGATGTAGGCCATCGTCAGGAAGGTGGTCACGCCGGCTAGCACTTCGGTGCGCAGGTTGGTGTCGACGGCGTCGAAGCCGAAGTAGCGTTTGATCGAGTCCATGGGGCGGGTTTCTCTTTCGTCGTTCGGAAAGTGTTTTTGTGATTGAGGCAGTCTCCGCGCGGCCCCGGCAAAACAGGCCGCGCGGCGGTGTTACGGCGGAATTGTAAACACCAACGGCGGCGCCCCCTCGCTTGCGGCTGCCCCGGCAGGCCTGCCGGGCCCGTCAGGCGGGCGGTTTGCCGGGCGACTGTGACGCCGGCACATCACCGCGCGGCGCATGACGCGCGAGCCAGCGATCGAGTTCGCCAGCAAACGTCTTGCCATCCCGCGCGCTGAAGGCGGACGGACCGCCCGTGTCGACGCCGCTCGCGCGCAACTGGTCGAGCATCGAGCGCATGCGCAGCCGTTCTTCGATCGTGCCGGGCGTGAACCAGTTGCCGCGCGGATCGAGCGCGTGGGCATTTTTTGCCAGCACGGCGGCGGCGAGCGGGATGTCGCCGGTGATCACGAGGTCGCCCGCGACGACCCGCTCGACGATCAGCTGATCGGCGGCGTCGAAGCCGGCCGGCACCTGGATCGCGCGGATCAGCGGCGACGGCGGCACGCGCAGGAACGCGTTGGCGACCAGCGTCAGCGGCATGCCGGTGCGGCGCGCCGCGCGATAAAGCATGTCCTTGACGACGGCCGGGCAGGCGTCGGCATCGACCCAGATTGGCATGGTGCGGGTTCCGGCTAGGTGCGGCTGGTTTGCGGCGTGGGGGGTGGAAGGACGGGATGATACCTTGCCGCGACGCAAAGGGCTTCCCTGCCGCCCGCGGCGGGCGGCATTCAGGCTGCGGGTGCGGCAGCGACTGCTTTTACTGCACTGTCGTCGGTTCGAGGCCTTGCCGTTCGGCGCGGCGTTGCGCGACGATCCGGCCGGCTTCCTGCGCGTTCTCCGGATAGTTGACCCAGTCGTTCGGATCGTAGCCGGCGGCAAGCCATTCGATGAGTTCGGCGCGGACCTGGGCGCGCGTTTTCGGCGCCGACGGGTCGTTGGGCTGCATCACCGTTTGCGCGTAGACGGTGCTGATACTTACGGCGGCCAACAGCGTGCCGAGTCCAATGCGGGAGAACAGATTCATGGCGGGCTCCTGCGGAGCGGAAAAACAGCCGGGCCTGGTCATTTTTCGGTGCGCGCCGGGTAAAGCAGTAGAAAGCGGCGCACCATTTCTGCCGGCGGATCGAACCCGCCGCGAGCCGAGTTCCCCACGGAGCGCAAGCAACGCGGAAGCGGGCGGGTTTGGCTAAAACTTCAAAATTTCGGCGCTAGTCGATGCCAAATGGGCGTCCTGACAAGATCTCGTCCTATCACGCCGAGGGCTTGCCGAACCGTTCCATCACCGCGCTCACCAGGTCGATCGGCAGCGGAAACACGATCGTCGAGTTCTTGTCGGCGGCAATCGTCGTCAGCGTCTGCAGATAGCGCAGCTGCATCGCCTGGGGTTGGCGCGCGAGCGTCTGCGCCGCTTCGAGCAGCTGCCGCGACGCCTGCAACTCGCCTTCCGCGTGAATCACCTTCGCGCGCCGTTCGCGCTCGGCCTCAGCCTGACGCGCGATCGCGCGGATCATCGTTTCGTTGATATCGACGTGCTTGATCTCGACGATCGACACCTTGATGCCCCACGCATCGGTTTGCGCGTCGAGCACCTTCTGGATGTCGGTGTTCAGCTGTTCGCGCTCGGACAGCAGCTGGTCGAGGTCGTGCTTGCCGAGCACCGCGCGCAGCGTCGTTTGCGACAGCTGGCTGGTCGCCTCGAAGTAGCGCGCGACCTGGATCACCGCCTTCTCCGGATCGACGACGCGGAAATACACGACCGCGTTGACCTTCACCGACACGTTGTCGCGCGTGATGACGTCCTGCGTCGGCACGTCGAACACGACGGTGCGCAGATCCATGCGCACCGCCTGCTGCACGATCGGAATGATCAGCACCAGCCCGGGCCCTTTGACCTTCCAGAAGCGGCCGAGCATGAACACGACGCCGCGTTCGTACTCGCGAAAAATCCGCACCGACGACGCGATCAGCACGGCCACCAGCAGGATCAGGATGCTGCCGAAGCCGAATGTGAAGCCGATCATGAGGGTTCTCCTTGTCCTTGTATTGGGGCGGCTGGCTTGACGGGCACCACGGTCAGCGTGAGGCCGTTGCGCGCCGTGACGCGTACGCTCTGCCCCGGCGCGGCCGGCGTCGTGCTCGACACGCGCCAGCGCTCGCCGTGCACGCGCGCCCAGCCGCCAAGCGGGCCGCTGGCCGAGTGTTCGGGTTCGGGCAGCAAGCCGCCGTCCAGCACCACGCCGACGCAGCCGATCAGCGCCTCCGAGCCTGTCACGACCGGCCGGCGCCGCGCGCGCAGCGCGAGCCGCGACACGCCGAGCACGAACGCGACGCTGAACACGACGACCGCGGCGATCAGCGGCAGCGGGATGCCGTAGCCGGGCACGTCGGTATCCATCAGCATCATGGCGCCGACCACGAACGCGACCACGCCGCCGAAACCGAGCGAGCCGAAGGTCGGCAGGAACGCTTCACCGATCAGAAAGGCGATGCCGAGAAAGATCAGCCCGAGGCCGACATAGCTGACGGGCAGCATCTGCATCGCGAACAGACCGAGCAGCAGGCTGATCGCGCCGACCACGCCGGGCAGCACGAAGCCCGGATTGGCGAATTCGAAGAACAGGCCGTACATGCCGAGCATCAGCAGAATCAGCGCGACGCTCGGATCGGTGATCACGGCGAGGAAGCGGCTGCGCCAGTCGGGTTCGAGCGTGATCAGCGGCGCATGCGCGGTCTGCAGCGTGACGCTGCCGGCGCTCGTGACGACTGTGCGGCCGTTCAGCTGGCGCAGCAGGTCGGGCACGTCGCGCGCGACGATATCGACGACATGCTGCGCGAGCGCCTCTTCATCGGACAGGCTGACCGCTTCGCGGACCGCGCGCTCGGCCCAGTCGGCGTTGCGCCCGCGCATCTGCGCGAGGCCGCGGATGTAGGCGGCGGCATCGTGGACCTGCTTGCGCAGTTCGGTCGATTGGGTGTCGAGCGGCAGCGCGCTGGCGGCTTCGGATGACGCGCCGGGCGACCCAGGCGCCGACGCGGACGCGGGCCCGGACGCGCCGCCCGGCAGCGTGCGCATGTCCGGCAGTCCCGGCGTGCCTGGGGTGCCCTGCGTTCCCGGTGTTCCGGGTGTTCCGGGTGTTCCTGGTGTGCCCGGCATTCCCGGCGGGCCGCCGGCGGGCGGCTCGTTACCGCCGATGCCCATCTGGATCGGCGTCGCGGCGCCGAGGTTGGTGCCCGGCGCCATCGCGGCGATATGGCTCGCATAGACGATGTAGGTGCCGGCGCTGGCGGCGCGCGCGCCGCTCGGCGCGATGAAGGTCGCGACCGGCACCGGCGACGCGAGGATCGCCTTGATGATCTGCCGCATCGACGTATCGAGGCCGCCGGGGGTATCGAGTTGCAGCACTGCGAGCTGCGCGTGCTGACTGGCCGCGCGCTGCAAGCCCCGCACGATGAAATCGGCGCTGGCCGGCCCGATTGCGCCGTTCACCGGAATCACCTCGACACTGTCGGCGGTTGCGGCGGCAACGTTGGCCACGCGCGCCGCATTGGCCGCTTGCAGCGGCGCCAGCGCTCCGCACGTCGCGAAGCCGAACGCGCAAAGCACGCCGAGCACGGCGATGCCGCGCATCAAACGGCCCGCGATGCCGCCGTGGATAAGCGGCGTGCGCGGACCGGACTGCCGGAGCGGGAGACGCGGAGTCGTGTTCATCGCTGACGGCCGTCGCGCCAGCCGGTGCGAACCGGCGGCGCGGGCCCATACCTCGATCAAGGCTGGCCGGTTGCCGCTTAAAGCTTAGTCCGATTCGGCGCGACGCGTGAGATCGAGCCCCGCGGCCCGGGCCGGCCGATAGTCGGTCGGGCGCATGCCGGTCCATTTGCGGAACGCGCGATGAAACGCGCTCGGCTCGGCGAAGCCGACGGCGTTCGCGATATCGGCGATCGTGCGCTGCGTTAGTTGCAGTTCGGCAATCGCGATGTCGCGCCGCAGCGCGTCCTTGATCGACTGATACGTGTGGCCCTCCTGCTTCAGATGCCGCCGCATCGTCGCCTCGGCAACGTGCAGTCGCGCGGCCATCTGATCGGCCGCGGGCCAGCCGGACATCGGCAGCGCGCGCAGCGCCTTGCGCACGCGCGCGGCGAGCGAACCCGGATTGCGGTACTTGACGATGAAGCTGCCCGGCGCATCGCGCAGAAACGGGCGCGCCGAGCGCGAAGTCTGAATCACTGGCAGTTCCAGAAACGCGGGATCGAGATCGACGTACGATTCGGGCTCGTCGAAATACATGTCTTCGCAGAACATCAGCCGGTATTCGTGCGCGGCCGGAGGCGCGGTGCAGCGAAAGCGCGCTTCGAGCAACGGAATGCGCCGGCCGACGAGCCAGCAGACAAGCCCGTACACGAGAATGAAATACGTCGCGTAAGCGAACATCGCCGGCTTGCGCTTGCCCGCGCGTTCGACGAACTTCAGGCGCACGCGCTCGGCGTCGGTGTCGATCGTCGCGCCGAGGTCGTCGAGCACCAGCCGCATGAAGCCGACCGCGCGCGCGAGCGCCTGCGCGCCGTTGCGCGCGCCGAGCGCCATCTGCGTCATCGCGATGAAGCTGCCGCTTTTCATCGGATGCGAGTCCTGGCCGAAGAACTCGTCGTCGAGCGCGCGCGCGATGCCGGCCCACAGCGCGCCGTATTGCGCCGACGACACGCGGCTTTTCGGCGACGCGAGCATCGGCGCGGCAATGCCGGCTGCTTCGGCGAACGCTTCAGCATCGAGCCCGCGCGCCGTCGCGAGCGCGAGCGTTTCCTCGACGAGACTGACGGAGATCGTGCCTTTGTCGCTTTTCATCGGAATTCGGTTTTTCTGGCAAAAGCGCTCAGCATCGGTTGGCTCGTGGTTCGCGAAGCCCCTGAAATGACGAGGCCCGATGCACGCGCATGGTAGCAGTATGGCAAAAGCGCTCAGCAAATGTGAGCGCAGCGAGCATCGAGTGGCGCGAGCCGCTTGCCTACACTTGCCGCATCACCGAGATCGCCAGCACGGCCGTCAGCACCCACGAGGACGCAGTCATGGACAGCTTCTACACCGACGAACAACGGATGATCCGCGACGCCGCGCGCGACTTCGCGACCGACTGTCTCGCGCCGCACGCGGCGCAATGGGATCGCGACGCGCAGTTGCCGGCCGAGGTCGTCGCGCAGATGGGCGAGCTCGGTTTTCTGGGCATGATGGTGCCGGCCGAGTGGGGCGGCTCCTACACCGACTACGTCGCGTACGCGCTCGCGCTCGAAGAGATCGCGGCGGGCTGCGCCGCCTGCGCGACGCTGATGAGTGTGCACAACTCGGTCGGCTGCGCGCCGATCCTGAACTTCGGCAGCGCCGCGCAGAAGGACCGCTATCTGCGCGACCTTGCCACTGGCTGCACGATCGGCGCGTTCTGCCTGACCGAGCCGCAGGCAGGCTCCGAGGCGAACAATCTGCGCACCCGCGCGCAGCTGCACGACGGGCAGTGGGTTCTGAACGGCAGCAAGCAGTTCGTGACCAACGGCGCGCGCGCCGGGCTCGCAATCGTGTTTGCGGTCACCGATCCCGAGCGCGGCAAGCGCGGCCTGTCGGCCTTCATCGTACCGACCGCGACGCCGGGCTTCGAGGTCGGCCGGCCGGAACACAAGCTCGGCATTCGCGCGTCCGACACCTGTCCGATCTCGCTCGATCACTGCGCGGTGCCCGAGGCCAATCTGCTCGGCGAACCGGGCGAGGGTCTGCGCATTGCGCTGTCGAATCTCGAAGGCGGGCGCATCGGCATCGCCGCGCAGGCGGTCGGCATCGCCCGAGCCGCGTTCGATGCCGCGCGCCGCTATGCGAGCGAGCGTGAACAGTTCGGCAAGCCGCTGAAGGACCATCAGACCATCGCCAACATGCTCGCCGACATGGCGACGCGGCTGAACGCCGCGCGCCTGCTCGTGCATCACGCGGCGCGGCTGCGCTCGGCGGGGCGGCCGTGTCTGTCGGAGGCGTCGCAGGCGAAGCTGTTCGCGTCGGAGCTGGCCGAGCAGATCTGCTCGAACGCGATCCAGATTCATGGCGGCTACGGCTATCTGGAGGACTATGCGGTGGAGCGTCACTATCGCGATGCACGCATCACGCAGATTTACGAAGGGACGAGCGAAGTGCAGCGGATGGTGATCGCGCGCCATGTTTGAGGGCGGCGTTTGAGCGCACAATAGCCTGGCTGCGAATGCTTCGTTGAGCGTCGCGGCGGCAAAAACCAGAGGCAAAAAAACCGAGCGCGCCCTGCGCCGAACAGGAGACGACGATGACAGCAGCGAAAGCCTTTCTCGAAGCGCGCGATCTGCTAGTGCGCCATCGCACCGACTACGAGCGCGCGTACCGCGAATTCACCTGGCCGGCGCTCGACGAGTTCAATTGGGCGCTCGACTACTTCGACGCGATCGCGCGCAACAACGACAACCCCGCGCTGTGGATCGTCGACGATCCTTCCAGCGACGGCCTGCGCCTGTCGTACGCGCAGATGTCGGAGCGCTCGTCGCGGATGGCGAACTTTCTGCGCGGCGCGGGCGTCGGTCGAGGCGACCGTGTGCTGCTGATGCTGCCGAACCGCGTCGAGCTATGGGACGTGATGCTCGCCGCGATGAAGCTCGGCGCGATCGTGCTGCCCGCCACCACGCAGCTATCGGCCGACGACGTGCGCGACCGCGTGCAGATCGGCGGCGCGAAGTTCGCCGTGGTCGACAGCGCGGAGCTGGGCAAATTCGATGCGCTCGAAGTGCCGCTCACGCGCTTCTCGGTCGGCGCCCCGCGCGACGGCTGGATCGATGTCGCCGCCGCGTACGAGGCGGCGCC
The DNA here is from genome assembly GCF_038900515.1 of Burkholderia sp. JPY481. Classification (NCBI taxonomy): domain Bacteria; kingdom Pseudomonadati; phylum Pseudomonadota; class Betaproteobacteria; order Burkholderiales; family Burkholderiaceae; genus Burkholderia; species Burkholderia sp. JPY481. The sequence continues at coordinate 31,659 of NZ_JAYMRT010000017.1, read as the reverse complement.
GGATCTCACGCCGGACGGCGTCACCCACGCCAGCGATCCGATGCTGCTGTACTTCACGTCCGGCACCACGTCGAAGCCGAAGCTCGTCGAGCATACACATCAGAGCTATCCGGTCGGGCATCTGTCGACGATGTACTGGATCGGCCTGCAACCCGGCGACATCCATTGGAACATCAGCTCGCCGGGCTGGGCCAAGCACGCATGGAGCTGCTTCTTCGCGCCGTGGAACGCGCAGGCCTGCGTGTTCGTGTTCAATGTCCCGCGCTTCGTGCCCAAAGACACACTCGCCGCGCTCGTGCGCTTCAACGTGACCACGCTGTGCGCGCCGCCGACCGTCTGGCGCATGCTCGTGCAGGAGCCGCTCGGCGACTATCCGGTGAAGCTGCGCGAGATCGTCGGCGCGGGCGAGCCGCTGAATCCGGAGGTCATCGAGCGCGTCAAGCACGCGTGGGACATCACGATCCGCGACGGCTACGGTCAGACCGAGACGACCTGCCAGATCGGCAATTCGCCGGGCCAGCCGGTCGTGGCCGGCTCGATGGGGCGTCCGCTGCCCGGCTACCGCGTCGAACTGCTCGATGCCGACGACCAACCCGTGACCGAAGGCGAAATCGCGCTGCCGCTCGCCGAACGGCCGCTCGGCCTGATGACCGGTTACGCGAACAATGCTAACGCGACCGCCCAGGCGATGCGCAACGGCTTCTATCGCACGTCGGATGTCGCGCTGCGTCGCGACGACGGCTACTACGTGTACGTCGGCCGCTCGGACGATGTGTTCAAGTCGTCCGACTATCGCCTGAGTCCGTTCGAACTCGAAAGCGTGCTGATCGAACACGAGGCGATCGGCGAGGCGGCCGTCGTGCCGAGCGCGGACGCGTTGCGCCTGTCGGTGCCGAAGGCGTTCGTCACCGTGCGTCAGGGCTATGAAGCCGGTCCCGAACTCGCGCGCGCGGTGTTCGCGTTCTCGCGCGAAAAACTCGCACCGTACAAGCGGATTCGTCGTCTGCAATTCAGCGAACTGCCGAAGACGATCTCCGGCAAGATCCGCCGCGTCGAGTTGCGGCGCCGCGAAATGGAGCGCACGGCCGAGCCCGCGCGTCTGCCCGACGAGTACTGGGAGGAGGATTTTCCCGACTTGCGTTGACTGCCTTTATTCCTCGCTATTGCTGGTTTTCCCGCACCGGTTTGAATCGCACGTGTTGAATTCGAGCTTCGGATTCGACGCGTCGGGGCACCGTTTTTTCTTCCCTATCGCTGTCCGGCCGCCGCGCGGCCATCGCACAGGAGTTTCAGCATGAGCACCCTTGCTTCGAACGAGACCAGCCGCGACGTTGCCGGCGCCGTGGCCACCGTCAAACTGCTGATCAACGGCGAGTTCGTCGAATCGAAGACGACCGAGTGGCGCGACGTCGTGAACCCGGCCACCCAGGCGGTCCTCGCCCGCGTGCCGTTCGCGACCGTCGCGGAAGTCGACGCGGCGGTGCGCAGCGCGCACGCCGCGTTCAAAACGTGGAAGGACACGCCGATCGGCGCGCGCATGCGCATCATGCTGAAGTACCAGGCGCTGATTCGCGAGCATATGCCGCGCATCGCGAAGACGCTGTCGGCCGAGCAGGGCAAGACGATTCCCGATGCCGAGGGCGACATCTTTCGCGGCCTGGAAGTCGTCGAGCACGCGTGTTCGATCGGCACCTTGCAGCAGGGTGAATTCGCCGAGAACGTCGCTGGTGGCGTGGACACCTACACGCTGCGTCAGCCGCTCGGCGTGTGCGCCGGCATCACGCCGTTCAATTTCCCCGCGATGATCCCGCTGTGGATGTTCCCGATGGCGCTCGTGTGCGGCAACACCTTCGTGCTGAAGCCATCCGAGCAGGACCCGCTGTCGACGATGCAGCTCGTCGAACTCGCGCTCGAAGCCGGCGTGCCGAAGGGCGTGCTGAACGTCGTGCACGGCGGCAAGGAAGTGGTCGATGCGCTGTGCACGCATGAGCTGGTAAAGGCGATTTCGTTCGTGGGCTCGACGGCGGTCGGCACGCACGTCTATCGCCTCGGCAGCGAACACGGCAAGCGCGTGCAAGCGATGATGGGCGCGAAGAACCACGCGGTCGTGCTGCCCGACGCGAATCGCGAACAGACGCTCAACGCGCTCGCGGGCGCCGCGTTCGGCGCGGCCGGGCAGCGCTGCATGGCGACTTCGGTGGCGGTGCTGGTCGGCGCCGCGCGCGAGTGGCTGCCCGAGCTGGTTGCGAAGGCGAAGACGCTGAAGGTCAATGCGGGTCACGAGCCGGGCACCGATGTCGGGCCGGTCGTCTCGCGCGCGGCGAAAGAGCGCATTCTCGGATTGATCGACGCCGGCGTGAAGGAGGGCGCGACACTCGCGCTCGACGGCCGCGACGTGAGCGTGCGGGGCTATGAGCAGGGCAACTTCATCGGCCCGACGGTATTCAGCGACGTCACGACCGACATGGAAATCTACCGCACCGAAATCTTCGGACCGGTGCTTGCGGTCGTCAACGTCGCGACGCTCGACGATGCGATCGCGCTCGTCAACGCGAACCCGTTCGGCAATGGCGTGGGCCTCTTTACGCAAAGCGGCGCGGCGGCGCGCAAGTTCCAGAGCGAGATCGATATCGGCCAGGTCGGCATCAACATTCCGATTCCGGTGCCGGTGCCGTTTTTCAGCTTCACCGGTTCGCGCGGCTCGAAACTCGGCGATCTCGGTCCGTACGGCAAGCAGGTCGTGCAGTTCTACACGCAGACGAAGACGGTCACCGCGCGCTGGTTCGACGACGACACCGTTAACGACGGCGTCAACACGACGATCCGCCTGCGTTGAACGCATTGAACGCATTGAACGCACATACGGAGACGACACCATGAAAATAGCCTTTATCGGACTCGGCAACATGGGCGCGCCGATGGCGCTGAACCTGCTGAAGGCGGGCCAGGCGCTCAACGTGTTCGACCTCAGCGCGCAGGCCGTGCGCATGCTCGTCGACGCGGGCGCGCAAGCGGCCGGCTCGCCGAAGGCGGCCGCGAGCGACGTCGAATGCGTGATCACGATGCTGCCCGCCGCGGCTCACGTGCGCAGCGTGCTCGTCGCGGACGACGGCATCCTCGCCGGCATCGCGCCGGGCGTGCCGATCATCGATTCGAGCACCATCGATCCCGCCAGCGTGAAGGCGTTTGCCGAACTCGCCGCGGCACATGGCAACAGCTTCGTCGATGCGCCGGTCTCGGGTGGCACCGGCGGCGCGGCCGCGGGGACGCTGACCTTCATGGTCGGCGGCAGCGCGAGCGCATACGAGCAGGTGAAACCCGTTCTGCTGGCGATGGGAAAAAACATCGTCCATTGCGGCGATACCGGCACCGGCCAGGTCGCGAAGATCTGCAACAACCTCGTGCTCGGCATCTCGATGGCGGGCGTCGCGGAGGCGATGTCGCTCGGCGAGGCGCTCGGTATCGACACGAAGGTGCTCGGCAGCATCATCAACACGTCGACCGGGCGTTGCTGGAGTTCGGACACGTATAACCCGATGCCGGGCGTGATCGAAACCGCGCCTTCGTCGCGCGGCTATACCGGCGGCTTCGGCACCGACCTGATGCTGAAGGACCTCGGCCTCGCCACCGATGCCGCGCGCGGCGTGCGTCAACCGGTCTATCTCGGCGCGCTCGCGCAGCAGCTTTATCAAACGATGAGCACGAACGGCGCGGGACGTCTGGACTTTTCGGCGGTGATCAAGCTGTATCGCTCGCGAGAGCGCGGCGGTGACGGCCAGGGAGGCGCGCAATGATCGAGCTCGATCACGCGCACGACGGCGCCGTTGCGTTGATCACGTTGAAACGGCCGCCCGCGAACGCCTTCACGCCCGACGGCCTGCTGCAATTGCAGCGCACCGTCGAGCAGTTGAACGCCGATGCGCGCGTGCGCGCGCTGGTGATCACCGGCGACGGCCCGAAGTTCTTCAGCGCGGGCGCCGATCTGAACACGTTCGCCGACGGCGATCGGGAAGTCGCGCGCACCGCGGCGGCGCGCTTCGGCGCGGCGTTCGAAACGCTGCAGAATGCGCGGCCTGTCGTGATCGCGGCGCTCAACGGCTTCGCGATGGGCGGCGGTCTCGAATGCGCGCTCGCGTGCGATATCCGCATCGCCGAGCAGCATGCGGTGCTGGCGCTGCCCGAGACCGCGGTCGGCCTGCTGCCTTGCGGCTGCGGCACGCAGACGCTGCCGTGGCTCGTCGGTGAAGGCTGGGCCAAGCGGATGATTCTGACCGGCGAGCGCGTCGATGCGGCGAGCGCGCTGCGCATCGGTCTGGTCGAAGAAGTGGTGGAGCGCGGCGCCGCGCGTGAAGCCGCGCTGAAGATGGCGCAGCGCGTCACCGGTTTGAGCCCCCAGGCGGTCAGCTTCAGCAAGGAGCTGATCCATCAGGCGCGGCATGGCGTGCCGCGCGCCGCCGCGCTCGCGCTCGAACGCGAGCGTTTCGTCGATCTGTTCGATGGCGCGGATCAGCGCGAGGGCGTCAACGCGTTCCTCGAAAAACGCGCGCCGCGCTGGCAGACGAGCCATGCACCACGGGAGACGCAGCGATGAGCACATTGCAAAGCGTTGTGGTCGAAACGCGCGACGCGTCGAATTCGCAGGCCGAAGCGGACGTGCTGTTTCGCATCGTCAACCGCGTGGCGATCATCACGCTGAACCGGCCTGCCGCGCTCAACGCACTGTCGCACGCGATGGTGCGCGAGCTCGCAGTGCTGGTCGAGCATTGCCGCACCGATGCCGGGATCGTCGCGCTGGTGCTGAAGGGCGCTGGCGACAAGGGCTTTTGCGCGGGCGGCGACGTGCGCGAGGTGCATCGGCTCGCAACTCAGGGCGATCCGCGCTGGCTCGCGTTCTTCGTCGACGAATACCGGCTCGACTACGCGTTGCATATGTTTCCGAAGCCGGTGGTCGCACTGCTCGACGGCATCGCGATGGGCGGCGGCATGGGCCTCGGCCAGGCGGCGCGGCTGCGCATCGTGACCGAGCGCAGCCGCATCGCGATGCCGGAAACACGCATCGGCTTCGTTCCCGATGTCGGCGCAAGCCATTTTCTGAGCGTGATGCCGGCCGAGCTTGCGCTGTATGTCGGGCTGACCGGCGCGACGCTAGCGGGCGCCGACGCGATGCGCCTGCAACTGGCCGACCTGTGCGTGCCGGCCGACTGGCTGGCGAGCTTCGAGGAGCGGTTGCAGCGCATGCCGCACGACACGTCGGACACCGGGCGTATCGACGCGCTGCGCGCCGTATTCGAGCCGCCGTGCAATATCGTGCCGCACGCGCCGCTCGGCGTGCTGACGCAACTGATACTGCGCCACTTCGACCGGCGCTCGGGCGTCGAGCGCATCGTCGCGACGCTGCGTCAGGATCTCGAACGCGAACCGCCGCGCGAGGTGCGGCAATGGCTGCAAGCGACCTTCGACGCACTGAGCGCCCATTCGCCGACGATGCTGCACGTGACGCGCGAAGCGCTGCTGCGCGGCCGGCAGATGACGCTCGCCGAATGCTTCCGGATGGAGCTCGGCATCGTGAAGCGCTCGATCAAGGAAGGCGATTTCCGCGAGGGCGTGCGCGCGCAACTGATCGACAAGGACCGCCGGCCGCGCTGGTCGCCGGCGACGCTCGCCGAGGTGCAACCCGAGCGCGTGCGGCATTTCCTGAGCTCGCCGTGGCAAGGCGACGCTCATCCGCTGGCGGGGCTGGGCGCGGATCATGGCGACTGACTTGTGCGGCATCGCGCATGCCGCATGGTGAGCGGCGAGCGGGGCCCGGCGTCCGCGCGCCAGCCTGGAGCGCCAGCGGCCTTAGCTCTGCCTGGCATCACGGCTCCGGACGTCCCACCCGTCAGCCGCCCGGCGCCGATTGTGGTCTGGCGCACACAGACCGCGCGCGCTAATTGACATCCACCTGGGCGCAATCTTAGATGGAGAGTTCAGCCCCGTCCCGACTGGCATAGCCTGCTCACAGCCCTCATCACGGGCGCTCTTCCGACCTACGGTGCGTTCAAACGTCACCGTTTCCGCATTCTCGTGCTCTTGATCGGATCAGGAGGCAATGCGTATGGAAAAGCCGTCAGATGAGAATCGCCGCTCCAAAAGCTTCGGCGACAAACCCGATTCCCGCGTCGAGCAGGGCCCCAGTGCAACAAAGCTCGTCCTCACTGCGCTAGGCGGCATGGTGGTGGTGGCGGGCAGCATCGTCTACTGGGTACTCACCTTTTCGCATCGCGTGCCGGGTGCGAATTGCTTTCCTCCCGGCATCGAGTGCTTTAACAAGGTCGTCGCGGTGATGAAGGAAGTCAGCGACGCGGAGCGCGCCACCAGCATAGGCGAGAGCTGGCTGCTCGCATTGCTGGTCACGGCCTTCACGTTCCTGGTTTTCTACGTGCACATTTGCCGTGGCGAGGAAGAGCGGGCTCGGACGATCGCGGAGCGTGAATTCGAAGAGCGCAAACGCATCGCGGAAGAGGAAGGGGAACCCGCGCCCGCAAGCATCTCCCGTTCGAAGGGGGGAATCGGCAGGCTGCGAAAGTGGTTCGTGTCGCGCTGGTGGATTCCCGTGTTCTGCTATTTCCCCGCGGTACTGCTGTTCGGCGGAGAAATATGGGAGGGCTATACCGATGCGGTCGTACTCGCGTTGGCGCTCGCCGCGATCTATGTGGCCGCCGAACACTATTCCGCGCTCGAGCAGCAGCGCAAGCTCGTCGATGAGCAGGAAGCGGTGCTCGAGACCATCCGCAAGGAACTCAGCGACAAGGTGGCCAGTATCGATAACGCGATGGGAACCCGCTACGGTCTTCGCGTGATTTACGACGCTTATCGCGACCCAAACCGCGACCAGTCCCGCGCGGATGAGAGAAAGCGTTCGCAGCCGGGTGGGGCGCATCAGGCCCAAGGCGGCGCGGCGAACGTTCACGAGTCGGAGAAAGGCATTTTCTCGATCTATCGTTTCTTCGATATCGACAAGCAATGGTGGGCGCGCGAGTCGTGGGACGAGTATTGCAACAGCCCTGCGGCGACGCTGTATCGGACCTTGAAGGAAGGCGCGCGCACGAAGATGACGCTGGTGACGCCGCTCGAATATCCCGAGTTCCACGACGAATCGATGCAGGACAAGGCACTCTTCTTCGGCAAGTTCATCGGCCTCGTATGGCATTACGTCGTGTTGTGGCACGTCCGGCGCGCGCTCGAGGGCGACTCGAAAGAGCTCGTGTGCGAACACAAGATCCGCATTGCGCAGACCTCGCTGTGGCTGCATGTGGTCGACCGGACCGTCTATCAGATTCTCGGCGACGATCGCGGCAGGGACGTCAAGGTGCGCAACCTGACGCATGACATGGATGAGATCTCGGTATCGCTCGCACGCTGGGCCAAGCGCGAAATTCAAACGCTGGCCGCGCGTGGCCCGACCGCCGAGGAGTACATCTGCACCTGCCTGACCGACGCCCATCAGGCCATACCCGCGGACGGCGCCGCCACCTTCGGACAGAACGAGGATCACATACTCGACAGACTCGGATTCAAGGAGTGGGCGAACGAGGGCGACGCGCCGTCGGGCATTCGCAAGAAAGTACTGGCGGCACGCTGCAAGGGCTTGATCCGGTATGCCGTGGCGATCATCGCCGCGTCCGAGCCGACGCAGACGGCGACGATCGACGGCCAACACGATCCGTCGATCAAAGAGATCGCAGCGGAGGTTGAATGATGAGTACTTCCATCGATGCGATGCTGGCCGACCTGGAGATCATCAGCGACCTGGTGATGTCCATCGTGGTGCCGACAAAAACCACGGACCGCTCGAATTTCACGACGCCGATTTCATTGATGGTCAGGCATCATCTGGTCGGCGGGCAGTCGCCGCTTGCCGATCGCGACGTGCGCGCTCTCGTCGACCGGCTCAAGGCCTGCGCCAGCGCGCTGTGCAAGGTCGGTTCGGGCAAGAAGCTGCTCGCCGACCCGCAGTTGATGCGGGGCATTCCGGCAGCGCCTTATCAGGCGAATCAGTTCTATGTCGAGTTGCTGACCGCGGTGTCGCTGGGTCTTTACTTCCTCGGCGTGCCGATCGGCGAGCCGTGGGATCTGGTGCAGACCTGGGCCGACGAAGAGGGCGGCGGACTGCCGAACGGCATCTGCGTGGCGAAGGCGATCGGCGATATCGTGCGCTCGTCGCGCAAGTGGCATCCTTCGTTGCCGGCGCAAGCCGATGCGAACGAGCGCGCCAAACGCCGGGCGTCGACGGATCTGATCGTCCATTCGTTCCTGCCGATGATCCTGTTTCGCGATCTGATCCTGTGGGGCGGCGGACAACCGGAACCGGAGAATTCAGGGCTGCCGGACCATCCGTCGATTCGCAGCCAGACGGCGATCGGACCCAGCGAAGGTGACGAGTCGGATGAAAGGTCTTTGCTCGTACCGTCGATCCATGCGTTGGGGCGCTGTTACGAAGTGTTTCAACTACAACTTTACCTGAGGGCCGGTTATCCGATTTACTATGCCGTGCCAGAGGACATTCTGAAAGCCGAAATCTTGCGGTCTTGCGCGAAGGGAAAATCCACCGCGGAGTGCTGGGAAGAAATGTGCACTTTTCTGCGGGACAAGATCTTCCGTGGCAAGCTGCCGGAGGCCGGCAATCTGCAGAAGCAGTGCGTCTATGTGATCGACCGGACCAAGCCTCCCGCGTGCTTCATCAATCACGATGCGGGGCTGCTGACCTTCGAGGGCATCGATCTCGATGTGGGCAGCCGGGAACTGCCGTTACCGGCGAGCTACATGCTCGACGAACGCAGGGAGCGCTACCGCAAGCGAGTGCTTTCGTTCAAGCCCGCGGATGACGATGCCGCGCTGCGGAACCTTTTGAATGGCGCAAAGAACAAGGAACTATTCCAGCATATCTTTCACGGCCCGAAAGGCGATCATCCTGAACCGGCTCAAGGCAAGGATGCCGCCAGCGACGCCGCGAAGGGCACCGTCACGGTCAAGTGACGAAGTGCGGCGCATGAGTATCGGGAACGTCGCATGCTAGGAATTTTCAGGTTGCTCCGACGCGGATCGTTTCGTCAGAAGGGATCCGCGCCATCACGAGGCGCGTCGCGCCGTACGTTGGCTGTTTCGTTGCAACGCCAGAGGCAACTCCACAGTCAAACCTAGCAGGAAGGCACCATGGACAGGAATCGAGAAGAAGGTACAGCGAAGGAGCTCAAGGGCTCCGTCAAGGAAGCGATTGGCAAGGTCACCGGCAATCGCGCGAAGCAGGCCGAAGGAGCGGCCGAGAAGATCGCCGGCAGAATCCAGGCGAGGATCGCCGAAGAAGCCCAGGAGGAACGTGAGCGCGTGAAGAGCTAGCGCGTCGCGGTTTCGCGTACCCCAGCGTTACCTATCCGGACTGCCCGGTTTCGGGCGCATCAAAGTCAGGCACGCGATTCGTGCACTGACGCACCACGTGCGTAGCGCCTCGCACGCCGTCGGTGCTCGTCGCGTCGCGCCCTCGCGGCGCGGTATTCGACACACGTATCGTGTAAATTTCTGTTACGGTCCAGAGTCGGCCGGCGCATTCCTTGCGTCGGTACCGCATCGCTCATTCGAGGACGCTTCATGCTGGGATTCGACGTCGGCGCGGCCAGGAAGGTCTGGACCGCGTCTCTGCTCGCGCTGCTGTTTTTCGTCATCTATGTCGCGTCGACGACGGTGCTCGTCATCGTGTTCGCGGTGTTCTTCAGCTATCTGATCTACCCGATGGTCGCGCTGGTCGAACGCGTGAGGCCGCGCCGCGTGCCGCGCGTGATGTCGATCGCGGTCGTGTTCGTCGTCGTGGTTGCGCTGCTCGCGGTGGTCGGCTCGGTGTTCGGCGTGGAATTGCAGGATCAGGCGACGCGCCTCTTTTCGCAATTGCCCGGGCTGCTACGCACCGACGTACCGAACCGTTTGCCGTTGCCGCATTTTCTCGAACCGCTGCGCGAGCGGATCGTCGATTTCCTGCGCAGCCAGATCGAGACCGGCTCCGACAAGGCCGTGCCGTTGGCGCGCAGCCTCGGGCTCGGGGTCGTGCATGCGGCGAGCAACCTGATCTATCTGGTGCTGATACCGATCCTGAGCTTCCTGCTGATCAAGGACGGCGAACGGATGCGCGACGCGTTTCTCGCGTTGCTGAACCGGCGGCATCGCGTGCTGTGGAACGAGATCGTCGACGATGTGAACGTGCTGCTGTCGAAGTACGTGCGCGCGCTGCTGTTCCTGTCGCTCGCCACGCTGTTTTGCTACGGCATCGCGTTCTCGCTGCTTGGCGTGCCGTATGCGTTTCTGCTCGCGGTCAGCGCGGGGCTGCTCGAATTCGTGCCGTTCGCGGGGCCGCTGGCGGCAGTCGCGATCACGCTGGTGGTTGCGGTGTTCAGCGGCTATCCGCACCTGTTGTGGCTAGTGATTTTCATCGGCCTGTACCGGCTGTTCCAGGACTACGTGCTCAATCCGTATCTGATGAGCGAAGGCGTCGAGGTCAGTCCGTTTCTGGTGATCGTCGGACTGCTCGCGGGCGACCAGCTCGGCGGCGTCGCCGGGATCTTTCTCGCGGTGCCCGTGATCGCTACGCTAAAAATCGTGATTGGCCGCGCGCGCGTGTTTTACGCGGCGTCGCACGAGCAGGGCGAAGCCGCGCGGCGCGCGCTGACCGGCAGCACCGACGACGAGACGTAGCGCGCGGCCTTGCATCGTCAACCTTCTCCGGCGATGTGCGCTTCGAGGCCAGCAGCGCGAGGCATCGTCGCGCCAGCGTCGCTGGCCGGCGCCGCTTCGCGCGGCGCGGCCTTCACACGCGAGACCCACAACACCGCCGCACACGCGACCGCCACCGCGGTCCAGCCGACGGTTCCATACCCGGCGATGCGGCCATCGGCCGACGTGCTCAGCATCAGGCCACCGAGCCACGCGCCGGTGCCCGTGCCGAGCGCCTGCAGCGCGCTGTTCGCGCTCAGGAACGCACCGCGTCGGGCGGGCTCGGGGACCGTGGTCAGCAGCGCCTGCATCGGCACCATGCGGCCGTTCATCACCACGAGGAAGCACGGGAAGAACAGCAGGAGCGCATAGAACGGCAGGTCCGGCAGATGCGTGACGAACAGCACCGGCACGAACGACAGCAGCGCCGCGCAGCGGAACACGCGCTGCGTGCCGAAGCGGTCGGCGAGCCTGCCGACGAGCCGCGACGTGAAGAAGGTCGCCGCACCGCCGCCCATATACAGCCACGACAGCTGACGCGGCGCGACCCCGTGATTGGCGACCAGCATCGGCGAGATGAACGGAATCACCAGCATGTGCGCAATCATCATCACGAACGTCAGCGCGAACGCATTCAGATGCCGCGGGTTGCTCAGGAGCCTCCACAGCTCGGGCAGCACTTCCGCGAGCGGCGGCTGTCTGCGGCTCAGATGCGCGGCCAGCGACGGCACCTGCCGCGAGGCCGCGAACCACACCAGCAGCGACAACGCGACCAGCAGGAAGAACGGCGCGGCCCAGCCGAACTGCGCGCCGAGCATCACGCCGGCCGGCACGCCGGCGATCGCCGCGAGCGAGAACGCGGTCATGATCGTGCCGGTCGCGGCGCCGCGCCGTTGCAGCGGGATCACGTCGCCGACGATCGCCATGATCACGGAGCCGAGCACGCCGCCCGTGATGCCGGCGAATGCGCGCGCGGCGAGCAGCAGCGCGAAACTCGAAGCGAGCGCGCACGCAAGGTTCGACAGCACGAACAGCGCGTAGATGGCGAGCAGCAGACGGCGGCGGTCGAAGCGGTCGATATAGGTCGCCGCGAACAGACCCGACAGCCCCGAGCACCACGAATACGCGGACACCGCCGTCGCGAACGCGGCCGGCGCGATCTGGAACGCGCTCATGATCTGCGGGCCGAGCGGCATCATCACCATGAAGTCCATGATGATGGTGAACTGCGTGAGCGCGAGCACCCACAGCAAATGGCGTTCGTGCCGTGCAGTGATTGAGTACATCGGTTGATTTCCCTTTGTTGTTGTTCGAAGTACGCCGCTGATGCCGCGCGCGACGCGAGCAGGAGCTCAGTCGTCGATCGTTTCGTGGACCGCGACCGCACCCTGTTTCCAGTAGCTGGCCGCGCGAATCCGCGCTTTGTCGACGCCGCGCTCGCCGCACAGATGCTGACGCACCGCGCGGATCGCCGCCGCCTCGCCGGCGGCCCACACGTAGCCTTCGCCGTTCTCCGGCAGCCAGGTATCGCGCACCGCGTGCAACAGCGCTTCGCCGCGCGTGCCGGTCTGCGTGTCGGCTTCGCTGCGATAGCACCAGACGAGGTGCAGCTCGGCTTCAGTCGTGAACTCGATGCGCGCGGACGGATCGGCGACCTCGATTACCGCGGCGACGCGCGTGCCGGCCGGCAACTCTTCGAGACGTCGTGCGATCGCGGGCAGCGCGGTGTCGTCGCCGATCAGCAGATGCCAGTCGAAGCCGGTCGGAATCACCAGCGAGCCGCGCGGGCCGCCGACGCCCAGATACTGGCCTACCTGCGCCTGCGCGGCCCATATCGCCGCGGGGCCTGCGTCGTGCAGCGCGAACTCGATGTCGAGCTCGCGGGCGTCGCGATCGAAACGGCGCGGCGTGAAATCGCGCGCGGTCGGCCGCTTGCCTTCGGGGAACACCGGGCCGTCGGGGCCGGCTTGCGGCAGCGTCGGTTTGTCGGCGCCGGGTTCGGGGAAAAACACCTTGATGTGGTCGTCGAACGACGCTGACACGAAGTCGTGCAGATCGTCGCCGGTCAAGGTCACGCGAATCAGGTGCGGCGTCAGCGCGCGCACCTGTTTGACCTGCAGCAGACGAAACTTCAACGGATGCCGCACGCGATGCACGGCGAGGTCGGGGCGAGTGAGTTGTTCTTGCATGAGCGTGGTGCTCCTGTTCGGTTTGGGAGGACGCGCGGGTTGTCTCGTGGACGAGCGCGCGTTGTCAGACGGTCGGCTCGCTGTCGTTGCCGGTCTTCGCTTTGTTGCCGTTGCCGCCGCCTTCGATTTCCCTGGCCGCGCTCATCAGGATCGCGGCGATGCGGCGCTGCTCGTCGGCCGGCGCGTTGTCGCGGCGCAGCAGCGCGTTCTTCAGCGTGCGGCGCGCTTCGTTCAGCTCCGGCACCCAGCCGCCTTCGCTGACGTCGGCCGGCTCTTCGCCGGCCAACGCGCGGCGCACCGAATCCATCTTGCGGGCGATATGCGAGAGCCGCGCGAACATCAGTTCGACGCGCTCGCGGTTCGCGGCCAGATATTCGCGGCCCGCATCGGCCAGCTCATAGCGCTTGCGGTTGCCTTCGAGCTGCACGGTGACGTAGCCGAGCTCTTCGAGATAGGTCAGTGCCGGATAGACCATGCCGGGGCTCGGGCTGTAGAAACCGTTCGAGCGGGTTTCGAGCGCCTTGATCAGTTCGTAGCCGTGACTCGGCTGCGTGTCGATCAGCGATAGCAGCAGCAGTTGCAGATCGTCGGAGCTGAATTTGCGGCCACGCGGGAAGCCATCGCCGTCGCCGCCGAAGCCGCCCGGGCCGCCGCCGAAACCACCGTATCCGCCCATGCCGCCGGGGCCGCCATGACCGCCGAAGCGCGAGCCGCGGCCGCCGAAGCGTTGCTCGTGATGATGGCCGAAGCCGTGAAGCAAAACGTGGAACAGGAAGCGGTGCCGAGGGTCGAGGGAAGCGCCGCGGCCGGCGACGTCGCCCGCATGCAGCGGCGGATGGCCGAAGCCCGCGTGACAACGGTTCTGCGCATCGCGCGGACCGGAAAAACGATGAGGATGACGCATCTGGGATGCCTCCCATAAATGTCGTAAGATGCATCGTAAGATATATATCTTAAGATAGTCTGTCAAATTATTTTTTATCTGCCACAGACCTATCGGGGCACAACAAAGTCTGCGGGAAGGCAAAAATTGCGTTTCGGGAACACCAAAGTTTCGGGAATCTCGAAACTCGGTCTGCCACGCACAATTTTTCGCGAGCTTTGCTATCGAAGGAGGTGATTCTGATAGAACGACAATGACGCGCAGATTATGTGCACCGCGGAGCACAGGGCGCTTCTTCGTTTGTCCAAAATTTGGGGCCATGTTCAACCCGACCGGCTCGCATGTTTGAAGCGCCGGCTTTTGAAGGCGAAACGTAATATAAAACTTTCCAGACATTCCTAAAGTAAAACCCGGTTCTTGCCGTTATTCGTCACACAAAAGCGCGACTGCAACGACCGCGCGTAGTAGCCGATTGACCAAAGAGAACCCGCAACGACCGGTTGCGTGAACAGAAAAATGTTGACCAGCGTACGAAGTAGCAGCGCGGGCCACGGGGGCTCGCGTCGATATGGATTGCAAGTCAGGTTGATTGTCGCCGCGCTCACTGCCGTCCCCTACAGTTCTTATGCAGTTGGCATATCGGTTGATGGCGGAACTACAACCACTGTTTCAACCAGTGCAAATGGCCATCAAACTGTCAATATCGCGCCGGCGTTCGCGGGCGTTTCAAATAATACCTACACGAATTTCAGCGTAGACGCGGCAGGCGCCACGCTTAATAACGTGGGTATTAATGCCAGAACGATTGTCAATCAGGTAACAAGTACCAATCCCAGCATAATCAGCGGTCAAATCGATGTGCTTGGTTCGCGTGCCAACGTGATATTGGCGAATCCGAACGGCATTACGGTTAATGGTGGGTCTTTCGTCAACACGGGGCGCGTTGCGCTCACCACTGGACAGGTCAGTTTCAAGGACACCATTCCGATCGCGGGGCCTCCGGAGCGGGACATCTTGCTCGACACGAACACCGGGACCATCGTCGTCGGTCCGCAGGGACTGGCGAGTGCACTGATTGGGCTCGATCTGATCGCAAAGAACGTGCAGCTCATCGGGGCGCTCAGCAACAGCTTCTCGTCGCCGACCGCGTACGTGCGTGCCGTGGCAGGCAACAGCCATGTCTCCCTGAACACGGCAGTTTCGCCCAACGATAACTCTAACGACTGGCTTACGCTGAGTCCGACCATCAGCGCGGCCACGGCCAGTTCATTCGCGATCGACATCACCGCTGCGGGCAGCCTGGCGAGTGGCCGTGTGCAGCTGATCGTCACCGACAAGGGCCCAGGCGTGCGCAGCGCGGGGCCAATGAACGCGACCCTCGGCGATTTCACGCTGGCGTCGAACGGCTCGGTGCAGTTCCTGAACACTTCTCTCACGGCGGCGAACAACCTCGATCTGCAGGCGCAGGACGGCATCACGCTGTCGGATACGACGCTGACGGCGAAGGGTGGCTCGGCGACATTGACCACCACTGGCGCCGTGAGCCTCACGGGCAGCAGCGTGCTCGCGAATGCTGGCATCGACGTGAGCGGCGCGGGCATCGCGTTGGCGCAGGACGTCGCCGGGCAATCGGTTATTGGTTCGACCACCAGCGGTGTCGTGCTGACCAGCACGGGCGACATCACCAGCGTCGGTTCGCTGATACAAGGCCAGCAGAAGAACGCTCAGGACAGCGCATCGCTCGGCGCAGTCACGCTGAAGGCGGCAGGCAACGTGCTGAACCGGTCGACGCCCGACAGTTCCCTCGCCGTGATATTCGGGAGGGGCGGCGATGTGTCCGTGACGGCCGGTGGCTCCGTGACGAATCAGAACGCGCGCATTTTGTCGAACCACAATCTGACGATCAGTGCGGGCGGCGATGTCGACAACATCGTCGATCATTCGAGCGGTGTGAACGGCGGCGCACCGGTCAGCTACTCGGACCGCAGCTGGCGCCTGATTTTCGTCGAACACCGTGACGACGGTTTCAACGTCGACTACGGCGCGCTCGCCGATCCGGACAAACTCTCTTACCTGAGCGCGAACGCCGGCAACGTGACCATTGCCGCGCAGAACGTGCACAACATCGGCGGCACGATTCTCGCGCAAATCGACCCGCAGAATCCGACCGTTGGCGGCTCCATTTCGATCACCGCACGTGACCAGTTACTGACGCAGGCGATCTTCACCGGGCAGGCGTCGTTTCATCAAACATGCTTCTTCTTCTGCAGTTCGAGTTCGTCGAGCAATGTGCAGGGCTACGGCGGCGTGATCCAGGCGAACAATGACATCGCGCTGAAAGCCGGCACGCAGATCACCAACACCGGTGGCCTGGTGTCGGCGGAAGGCACGCTCAAACTCGACGCGCCTAAAACCCTCGCACAAGCTGTACTCGGCTACACCGCGATCAATCGTACGCATGATCTCAAGGCGTGGTTCGGCAACTCGTGGTCGGCGATCTTCGCGGCTGATACGGGTGGTTTGTTCAGTGGCGGCTCTGGCCAGGTTGAGCTGACCGGTGAGGCGGATATTGAAGGTGGCTCGTTCAACGCGCCTGGCGGCGTCAACGCCGCGGGCGGTGTGAATACCATTCGCGTGCCGTATCGCGCCCCGGTCACGATCGGCAATCACAACCATCTTGGGCTCGTGTCGTGGTTCGGTCTATGAAGTGGGCCTCGGACATGGTCACGAGTTGGGCAACAAGCCGGACCACTCCGCGCGCTGTGAAGCGCCACAAGCCACGGCTTGGACGTTGCACGCTGGCGATACTCGCCGGTGCAGCGGCGGCGCGGGGATTCGCGCAAGCGCCGCCGAGTATGCCGAATGCGGCGGCATTGGGCGGCGTGCCGTTCCGGGCCGAACAGGACCCGGCGCAACGGCTGCTGCAAGAGCAACGCGACCGCCAGCGGCGCGACGAAATCCAGCAGCCGCCTCCACAGATCGAAGTGCCCCAGCCGACAGTAGTCAATCTGCCCGAAGGCGCGGATGTCGAAACGCTGCCCGACGTCGAGCCGCTGTTCAAGATCGACCACATTGATTTCATCGGTGACACCGTGCTTGGCGCGAGCGAACTCGACCGGATCGCCGCGCCGTTCATCGGCAAGCAGCTCGGCCGCAACCGCATCAACCTGCTGTTGCGCCGCGTGACCGAGGCGTTCATCGCACGAGGCTACATTACGACGCGTGCATATCTCGGCGCGCAGAATCTCGCCTCCGGTACGCTGAGAATCAACATCGTCGACGGCAAAGTGTCGGCCTTCACGCTGAACGGAAAACCGCTGCGTCCACGCGATCCGAACGAGCCGTGGTACACGACACACGGCGGCGGGCTGCTAACGGATGCGGGCACCGTATGGGCCTTCGGCGATAGTACGGGCGATGTGCTGCGCTTGCCCGATCTCGAACAGGGCGTCGACCAGATCAACCGGTTGCGCCGCAATCAGGCCGAGATCCAGATCATGCCAGGCGCGACGCCGGGCGATTCGGTGGTGGCAATCACGAACCACTACGGCGACCGCGTTTTCTATGACATCGGCATCGACAACTACGGCAGCTCGCAAACCGGCACGCTGCGCTACCGCGCCGGTGTCGAAGCGGACAACGTAATTGGTTTGCAGGAGTCGTTGTCGTTCAACTACGTCGGCACGCAGGACAGCAACGCCGTGGTGTTTTCCGCGGCGGCGCCGTACGGCTATCAGACCTTTAGCTACACGACGTCGCTCTCCGAATACCAGCAGACCATCAGTGATGTCGCGCTGCTCCAGGGCCGCACATTCAGCCAGATTCTCGGCTGGAACGACGTGCTGACGCGCTCGCGCGCCGGCCGAAGCAGCGTCGACGTGACGCTCACCAAAATGCGCACGGAACGCAGCCTGAATGGCATCGACCTGGCGCCGCAGGACCTCACGGTGTTACGTATCGGCTTGAACGGCTTACGCCGCTTCGTCGCGCAAGATCAGGCCGCGGCCGCGACGTGGGACATCGGTGTGTCGCAAGGCTTGCCGTGGCTCTGCGCGAGCCATGACGCCCCCGATATCGACGAAGTCGATGCGCACAGCCAGTTCACCAAAGTGGACGCGACCGCCACGCTGCAGGTCGCGCTCGGGACGTTGGCTAGTATGCAATGGACCTATCGCGGCATGTTGCGTGGCCAGTACAGCCATGTCGCGATGTTCGGCAACGAGCAGATCTTCCTCGGCGGCATGGGTTCCGTGCGCGGCTTTACCGAAGGCGGCATTGCCGGCGACAGCGGCTTCTATCTGCGCAACGAGGCCGCTTGGCAAAACGTGCCGGTCTGGCACGACGCGCATCTGGAACCGTACGTCTTTCTCGACGGCGGCAAATCGCATCTGGTCGCGCAGGGCGGCTGGCCGACGCTCATGGGCACCGGCATCGGCGCACGCGCGCAATGGCGCTACAAAACACAAACCGTCACTAGCGAGGTGCTGCTTGGTCAGGCCTTGCTCCAACCCGCGGCGCTGGGGAGAAAAGCCACCGTGCTGCTCGCCACACTCAACTGGTCACTCTAAAGAGGTTCACATGAAACATCGTCCGATCGCAGTCAGGATTCGCAACGCCATGCTGATCGCCACGATCGGTCTTGCAGCCGGTTTGCCGCCCGCGGCGCATGCTGCCAACAGGCCCAAGGCAAAAGCCCCGGCCGACAAAGCCGCAGATGCCATCGGTGGTCCGTTGCCCGCCAACGGCGTGGCACGCGTCAACAACGTCGTGATTACGCAGGACCAACTCGACCAGGCCGTGCGTGCGTTGAACGTGCCGGATACGCCCGCGTTGCGCGCGGCAGTCAGGAACCAGCTGATCGCGCGTGAACTGTTCCGCCAGGCTGCTGAGAAGCAGCATTACGAATCGCGTCCGCAAGTCGTGGCCGCCGTCGAGCAGGCGAAGACCGCCGCGATGATCGCTGCGTATCTGCGCGATGAGGTCAAGCCCACACCCGTCACCGATGCCGATGTGAAGGCGAAATACGACGCGATCGTCGCGACCCTCGGTGACAACGAATACAAGCCGAGCGCAATCGCCGTGAAAGATGCCGACACCGCTCAAACGGTGCTAGCGCAACTGAAGAAGGGCACCGACTTCGCGCAACTCGCGAAGCAGTACAGCCAGGGCCCGGGCGCGGCACAAGGCGGCGCAATGAACTGGATTTCGTTCAAGACGCCAATTCAGCCGGGTAACACACAGAACTGGCCGCAGCCGCTCGCCGAAGCGCTCGTCAAGTTGCCGCAAGGCGGCGTTTCAAGCACGCCGGTGCAAACCGGCGACGCGTACTGGATTCTGCGGGTCGACGAAAAGCGTCCGACGCAGATTCCCCAATACGACCAGATCAAAGATACGTTGCGTAAGCAGCTCGAACAGGTCGCGCTGGAGAAAGCCACGGCACAGGTCGTGGTCGATCTGATGAAAAACGCCCGCATTCAGCAGCAATAAAAAGCCTTGCTTTTGCAGAGCGCGCAGCGGACGGGATGAAACCGCTGCAACGCCGTTTGGGTTGGTCGCCCGGAACGGCGAAGAAGAAGTGCCGGAAGTACAAGAACCAAAAAAAACGAGCGCACCATGAACGTGTCCACACGCAACGCTTTACGACAACTCGAACAAAACCGTCAGGCACACGACGAGCGGCACGCCCGCGGCATGCGCTCCGCGCGGCTGTGCCGGGCGGTGCCGATGCCTGCGCGTGCGTTTCGCGTATGGCAGCGCGCGGTGTCGGCGTTCGTCGCATTGACGCTGTTCGCCGGACCGCTCTCGATCACGTTCGAGCAAAGTCGCGACGCTGCAGGAGTGCTGGCTTCCGGCAGCCATCGTCTGGATGACGAGGCGTGGCAACGCATCATCGACCTGAGCGCGGTGCGTATCCGTTTTGCGATGCAAATGGCGCAGGCCGCGCCAATTGTCGATCCGAGTGCGCCGATCACGTTTCAACCTAAGATCACGCAGACCACCGGCGCGGGCGGCGGCGTGCCTGTCGTGAACATCACCGCACCAAATGCGACAGGGATTTCGCTTAACAAGTACCAGCGTTTCAACATCGATCCGGTCGGTCTGATTCTGAATAACAGCCTGATGGGTGGCACCTCGCTCACAGGTGGCGATCTGCAGGCGAATCCAAATCTCGTGGGCCGTACAGCGAGCGTGATTGTCAATCAGGTGACGTCGACGGGCGCTGCGTACGCGAGCTTGCTCAACGGGCCACTCGAAGTGTTCGGTGCGCCTGCAACCGTCATTATTGCGAATCCCAACGGCATCACGACCAACGGCACCGGATTCACGAATACGATCGGCGTCACCTTGACGACCGGCACGCCCCAATTTTTGAGCGACCTCAAAGGCACGGTTACCGATTTTAATAGCGCGCAGGCGATCGGTTATAGCGTAACCGGTGGCCATATTCAGGTCGAAGGCAACGCGGGCGTAAACGGCCCGGGTGCCGGTATTGAAGGCACGGTCGGCACGATCGACCTGATCGGCGAAACCATCGGCATCAATGCACCTCTGTATGCCGGCTCGCGGATCAATGCGATTGCCGGGCGACAGTCCGTGCTGCCGTCGGCGGTGAGCAGTAACGGCACCACGTATGCGACGTCCGCGAACGGTTCGGATAACTCCGCCAACGCGATCAATAGCGCCAACGGCCACGCCAATAACGGTCTCGCCATCGACGCCACGGTGTTTGGCGCGATGACCGCCGGCCAGATCCAGGTGATCGGCACCGCGGCCGGCATGGGCGTGCGCACCGATGCGCAGATGGCGGCGAATACCGGCGATCTGCTGCTGTCGTCGAACGGCGACTTGACGGTGAACGGCTCGGCCGCGCAACAACAAGCCACGCTGCAGGCGAGCGGCAACCTGTCGATGACCGGCGCGCACGTCGGCATCAGCGGTTACTCGATCAACGCGAATGGCGACGTCACGTCGACCGGCACGATTCAGACCGGCGGGAAGCTCGCCGTCACGGCCGGCGGCAACGTCAACGTGGCGAATGCGCAATCGGACGGCGATACGGCGGTCACGGGCGGCGCGAACGTCACGCTTGGCGACGTGCAAACCGGCGGCGCGCTCGCGGTGAGCGCTCGAGGCAACGGCGGCACAGGCGACATCAACCTGAACGGCACCTCCGTCATGAGCGGCGCGACGAGCTTGCAGGCCGCGCGTGACATCAACGTCAACGGGCAGACCAACGGCAGTACGTTGCAGGCGGCAGCGCAGCGCAACGTCAACGTGAACGGCGCGCTGCAAACGTCGAGCGATCTCGCCTTGACCGCGCGGCAAGGCAGCGTGACGACCAACGGAACCGTCAGGAGCGGCAATAACCTCGCGCTGACGTCGGGTCAGGACACGAATGTGGTTGGGCAGGCCACCGCGCAGAAAGGCGTGGTGGTGACGGCGGGCCAGGACTTCTCGGTGAGCGGATCGCTTGCAAGCGGCACCACGCTCGCAGCCAATGTCGTGCGCGATATCTCGGTAGCGGGTTCGCTGCTCGTTGGCACCGGTGCGCAAGTGAGCGCTGGGCGCAACCTCGACGTTCCGGGCGTGGTCATCGTGCAGCAGGATGGCGAGTTCAATGCACAGAACAATCTCACCGGCAGCGGATCGGTGGCGTTCGGCCAGAACGGTACGTTGACGACGGGACAGGACGTCGCGTTCACCGGCAAGCTGCTCGCCAATGGTCTGCAAGTCACGGCGGGCAACGACGCGAGTCTTGCCGATGTGCAGGCGGGCGGTGCGTTCAACGTGGCGGCGAACGGGATCACCAGCAATCCGGCCGGCGGCGGTGACGTGACGTTCAACGGCAACGCTGCTTCGGTTGGCGCGGCGAATGTTCGGGCGGCACGCGATGTGATCGTCAATGGCACGCTGGCGGGTGGCTCGCAGGTCACGCTGACGGCGCAACGCAATGTTGCGGTTGCAGCGGCGGGCACCGTGCAGGCGGTTGGCGATCTGTCGGTCGCGGCGGTGAATGGCAGCGTGAATTCGAGCGGCACATTGAACGGCGCGGCGGACCTCGTCGTTAGCGGTGCGCAGGATGTCGCGCTGATCGGTTCGACGAGCGTAACCGGCGATACGACGCTGACGGCGGGGCATGACCTAACCATCGGTGGCACGCTGGCGGGGCAGGGCGCGGCGACGCTGAGCGCGGGTCATGACGTGATCGCGGGCGGCAGCAGTGGGTTCGCCAATGATGCGAACGTCTCTGCCGCGAACGACTTGTCGGTGACTGGCGCGTTGCAAGGCGCGGGCGTCGCGTTGACTGCAGGTCATGGTGTGGCGTTGAACAACGTGCAGGCGAACTCGGCGCTTCATGTTGTGGCGAACGGTGGCACTCTGGCAGTCAACGGACTGGTGGCGTCGTTGTCGACGGCGTCGTTGACTTCGAGCGGCGACACGTCGATCAATGGCGCACTGCAAAGCGCGAACCCGCTGAACGTGACGAGCGGCGGCAACACGTCGATCGCCGGCAGCGTCGCGTCGAACGGCAACGTCACGCTGACAAACGCAGCGGGCTCGCTGACGAGTACCGGCAACATTCAGTCCGGCGACAACTTGCTGATTAATGCAGCGCAATCGGTCGACCTCGGTACGCAAGGCACTTCCGCGCTCGGCGATCTGACTGTCAACGCGGGCCAGAGCCTGACGATGAACGGCTCGGTCGTCGCGCAAGGCAACGGCACGTTGACGGCTGGCGGCACGATTGCGGGCTCGGCGACCAGCGCGTTCGGCCTCGCGGCGAACGTCAGTTCCGGTGGCGACACGACCTTGACGGGTTCGCTGCGCGGCGGCACCGTGCAGACGAACGCGGGCGGCTCTGCGACGTTGCATGACGTGCAGGCGGCATCGAGCCTCGCGCTTTCGGCGACTCAGGATCTGAACATCACCGGTGCGGTGACGGGCGGTGCGGCGGTCACGCTAAATGCCGGTCAGAACATCGGCATCAGCGGATCGATTCAATCGGCTGGCGACACCACGCTGACCGCGCAGAACGGTAGCGTCGGTTCGACAGGCACGATCGCGAGCAACGGCGCGTTCAACGTGCAGGCTGGCACCGACATCAACTTCGGCGGCACGACCACCGCTGCGTTCGACGCGACGCTCAACGCAACGCGCGACGTCAACGTGACCGGCATGCTTGCCGGACAGGGACAAGGCATTGTCACAGCGGGTCGTGACATTAGCGGCGCGGGCACGATGACCTTCACGCAGGCGACTACGCTGAACGCGGGCCGCGATGTGGCGCAAGGTGGACTGATCCAGGGTCAGGCGGTTCAGGTGACGGCGGCGGGCAACATCAGCGTCAACAACGTCGAATCGGCCAGCACCGTTGCGTTGAACGCGAACGGCACGAATACGGCTAATGGCTCGGGCAATCTCACGGTCAACGGTTCGGTTGCCGCGGCAGGTACTGTGACGGCGACGGCGCAGAACGATGTGACAGTGGCGACGACGGGCAAGATCGCCAGCGGCACGACCGTTGGCATTAACGCGCAACACGATATCAACGTTGCGGGCGCGGTCGAGTCGGTTGGCGATTCAGTGCTCAATGCGCGGCAGGGCAGTCTGAACGCGACGGGCGGTATCAACAGCGGCGGCGCGCTGGCGATCACGGCCGGTCTCGATCTATCGTTGGGCGCGAGCACAAGCGCGGTCGGCGACGTCACGTTGAATGCGGGTCGCGATGCGTTCCTGAATGGCTTGGTGGTCGGCCAGGCGAATGGTGTCGTGGCGGCGGGGCGCGATATCGGCGGTGCCGGTACGCAGGCGTTTACACAAGCGGCGCACTACACGGCGCAACGTGATATCGCGCTGAGCGGCGGGGTGCAGGCGAATGTCGTCAATGCGACGGGCGGCAACAACGCATCGCTGAACGACGTCAATTCGGCGACCACGCTGACGCTCATCGCGAACGGCAATGCGGGCGGCGGCGATGCCGCCATCACGGGCACGGCAACGGCGCCTGGCGTCGTCACGCTGGCTGGCGCGCGCGACGTGCTGCTCACCGGTTCGCTAACCAGCGGCGACGCGCTGACCCTGGCCGCGCAACGCAACGTGACGGCAAGCGGCACGCTGCAAACCACGGCCGGCGATCTGACTGCGACGGCCGCGACCGGCAGCATCGCGCTGTCCGGTGCAACGACGACCTCCGGCGCGCTGAACCTGATATCCGGGCTCGATACGCAGCTCGGCGGCCAGATCAACGTGGTCCAAGCCGTGACCGTGCAGGCCGGTCGTGATATCCAACTGACCGGCGCGCTTGCCGGCCAGCTCGGCGGCACGCTGACGGCATCGCACGATATCAACGGCGCGGGTACGGCGGCCTTTGCTCAGGCAGTAACACTGAACGCGGCGCATGACCTGGCATTGACCGGCGCACTGCAAGGCGCAAGCGTCACGGTGACGGGCGGCAACAACGCCGGCCTCGGTAGCGTGCAGGCGGTGACCGGCAACCTCGCCGTGACCGCGAATGGCAACGCAGACGGCGGTGACGTCACGCTCGCCGGCACGGCGACGGCACTCGGCACGCTGACGCTGCAGGCCACGCGCGATGCCACCGTGGGCGGCGCGATCAATGCCGGTGGAACGACGACGATCGACTCCGCGCGCAACATCGCACTCGCCGATGTCAATGCCGCGGGCGATCTGACGCTGACGGCGACCAATGGCAACGCGAGTGCTGCGAATGTCATAACGCAAGGCAACCTGAACGCGAACGCTGGCCAGGCGCTGACCTTCTCCGGTGCGACGACGGTGGGCGGCAATGCGCAACTCACATCGGCTGGCGACCTGACGTTGACCGGTGGCATCGGCGCACAGAACGTGGGTACCTTGACGGCAGGCGGTTCGATCAACGCGGGTTCCGTCGCGTTTGGCCAGCAGGCTACGCTGAACGCGGGCGGCAGCATCGGTGTGAGCGGCATCGTCGCGACCAACGGCACCTTGAGTGCGACAGCGGGCAACGATCTGTCAATGGGCATGGCGCAAGCCGGCGGCGCAATTGCGTTGCAGGCGCAAGGACACGATGGCGCGGGCGATGTGAGCGTGGGCGGCACGCTCGCCTCGGGCGCGTCGCTCAGCGTGACGGCCGTGCGCGACGCGACGATCGGCGGAAATGCTTCGGCTGTCGGCGCGCTCACGGTGACCGCGGGCCGCAATCTCGCGGCAAACGGCATGCTCGGCGCGAATTCGGATGTCACGTTGAGCGCGGGCGGCGGCATTTTGAGCGTCGGCGGCGCGGTGACGAGTCAAGGCAACCTGAAGGTAACATCGGGAGGCGCGCTGGCGCTGAATGGTGGACTCGTCAACGGCGACACGACGATCAGTTCAGGTGGCAATGCTACGTTGACCGGCGCATTCCTCGGCCTCGGCCTCGCCACCATCAACGCAGGCGGCTCCGTCTACGGCAGTGGCTCGCTGACGTTCGGCAAGGACGTCACGGTCGGTGCGGGCGGCGCCGTCACGCTTGGGGAGATCCAGGGCGCGGGCCTATTCACGGCGACCTCGGTTGGTGATATGTCGCTCGGCGCGACGACGGCCGTGGGCAATGTGACGGCAAATTCCACGGGCGGCAGTGTTGGCTTTAGCGGCAACGTGCAGTCCGGCGGCAACGTGGCGATTCAGGCGGCCAATAACGCGACGGTGATCGGCGCAGTGTCGTCGATGGGCACGGTCAATGTCGCGGGCACGCACGGCAATGTTAACGTGGCGGGCGTCTCGGCGAACGGCGATACGACGCTGAGCGCCGGGCAGACGCTCACGTTGAGCGGGACTAGCACGGTGGCGGGGCAGTTCACGCTGAACGGCGGCAATGTCACGTTGAGTGGCTCGCAAGGCGGCTCGAAGAATGTGAACGTGAGCGCGCAGGGGACGGTCGATGCGAGCCAGACGTCGATGGTGTCGACAGGCAACATGCAGTTCAGTGGCACGAATGTGAGCTTGGGTTCGGCGCTTGTCGGCGGGACCTTGGCGGCCTCTGCGTCGAATCAGCTCTCATTGGTCGGCGCCGCGATAGATGTGGTCGGCGGGGCGACGCTGACCTCCGGCAATGGCTTTTACAACGCGAGCCAGGTGTTGTCCGGCGGTGCGTTGTACGTGTCCGCCCCGAGCCTGACGAATGCGGCGAACGCGTCGCTGGCGTCGACGACCACAACGACGATCAACGCAACGAACTTCACCAACGCGGGCCTAGTGAATGGCTCGACGACGAATATCTCCGTTGCAGGCAGCCTGAATAACTCAGGCGGATCGTTGATGGCCTTGAACGGCCTGTCGGTCAACACGGGCACGTTGAATAACCAGAACGGGCTCATCTTCGCGGGAAATCCGAATGCACCCGGTGGCCCGACGACTGGCGACGTCTCGCTTACGATCAACGGCGGGGACGGTTCGTTCTACAACGCCAGTGGCCAGATTCTCGCGCAGCGCAACATGGGCATCAGCGCCGTGAATATGGCGTTTGATCCATCGCAGGGAACGATTAGCCAGGGCGGTCAGCTCTCGATTACCGCGGGGTCCATCAATAACACCGGAACGTGGAGTTATGGCGGTCAAAGCGTGACGCTAACGGGGCTGAACGGGATCAACAACTACGGCACGATGACCGGCACGGCGCCGTTGACGATCACGACCAATGGCGCGTTCACGAACTTCGGTCAGATCGCCGGCAACGACGTAACGTTCAACGGCACCTTGAACAACGCCGTCGGCGCGGTGATGCATGCGGGCGACGCGCTGACGCTCAACGGCAACGCTACGAACCGTGGCACTGTGGAAGCGGGCAACCTGCTTTCGGTGAACGGGGGCAACTACGACAACCAGGGCGCGACGACGCAGTCCAACGGCAACATGCAGTTTTCGCTGGGCGGCACGCTGCAGAATACGACGGGCACGATCTCGGCCGCGGGGAACCTCACCATCAATGCGGGCGCGGTCGTCAACGATGGTGTTCAGGGCGGTTTGACATCGTCTACCCAAGTGGTTTCGGCCGCCGACGACCCGTCACTGTATGGCTCGATAGTGGTCGGCACGCAGACGGTTCATGGGTTCACGGGCGGCAACGGCGGATCGTATTACGACGCGACCTATACCTACAACGCGACCTTGTCCGACCTGGGCCCCGACCTGGCGAATGGCGTGCTCGACGTGGCGCACAACGCTGCCTTGACCGGCATGTATGGCGCACAACTCACGGAGCCGACGCAGGTCGGCAGCAATTTGCAGCAAGCCGGCGTTTCATATCAGACGATCGCTCTGCCGGGTATCGATCGCACTGTCACGGCTCCAGGCGCCGGCACGCCGGGCACCATCATGGCGGGGGGCAACATCACCCTGACCGCAGGTTCACTGTCGAACGCCGATGGCATCATTTCTGCCGGCGGCAATGTCAACTTCAACCTTCAGTCGCTGAATAACGGTTCGCTTGGAGATGTGACGGCGACGGTGGTGGACACGGTCGACCAGACACAACTCAACGCTTTCATGGCGCAACTGCATGCGCTGGGGAGCGTCGGTCTTTACAACGCGCCGATCCCTTACGAGCTTGGCGGATACGTGGGCGGCGAAAGTACGGCTACGTTCAATTCGACCGCGTCGGTTCCTGCGAGCATCACGACTACGACCACAACGTTTGGCCAGCAAGGCTTGATCGTGGCCGGCCAGGATGTGAACCTGTCGGGCGGCAACCTCGTCAACAGCGGGAATATCTATGCGGGCCGCAATTTCAACGCAAGTGGCGCCCAGTCATTCAGCAACCAGGGTGAGCGCATTACGTCGACGAGCAGTTCGCCCGGATGCGCGACGGGCGTGTCGGCCAGCGAGTGCGCCGCCGGAATGGGCTATCGGGGAGACAACCCGACGACGACGAGTTTCAGCTACGCGCAGCAGAGCGCGACGATATACGCCGGCAACGACCTCGTTATCGCCGCCGGCCAGGTCAGCAATACGTATGGCAATCTTCTCGCTGGTCACGACATCGTGATTGGCGGTGTCGGTACGACTGCCAGTGCGACAACCCCTGCGCAAGCACTGACCAACACGTCCGGCCAAATCGTGGCGGGCAACAATATCACGCTCAACGTGTCGGGCGCGATAACCAACACGTTGCCGCCGCCAGTTCCGGTTCATCAGGACTATGGCTCGAAGGAACAATATTCGGGCTGTATGACGGCGGGCGGTTACAAGGAGAGCTACTGCGAAGGTTATGTCGACCAGCAGTCGGGCAGTTCCTCGGTGATCAGCGCGGGCAATAACCTGCAGATCAATGCGGGCAGCCTGACGAACATTGGCAGTCTGATTAGCGCGGGGACTGCGGCGACTATCACGGTGGCAGGTCCGGTGGTGAATGAGGCACAGACGCTCAATGCGTACTGGCACTCGCACTGGGTGCAGGAAACCGGCATGTTCAGCGCGGACAAGCGTCATGACGTCTGGGCGTGCGGGTCGCCGGCCGAGTGCACGGCGCTCTATGGCAGTGCCTATACGAACACGGGGGGCACGATCGATCCGCCGCAGCCGGTCGGCAACATTGCGGCCACGATTCAGGCGCCGAATCTGACCATTACGTCGGGCGGACAGATCCAGAATGTCGGCAACGTGATCGGCACGTCGGTTACGTTGACCGGGCAGAAGCTGATCAATGGCATCACGACGGCCAACACCTATACGCCGCGTGTCAATGGGCCGTCGCAGGTTATTTCGCTCAGCCCGGTGAATATGCCTGGCATCAGCATCACGATGCAGCGTCAGGTGGGCGGCGCCTTACCGGCTGCAGTGGCTGGGAAGGCTTCATACGTGGATGGCTCGCTGGGTACGTCCACGCTCGGCAACCTCGGTCCGCAGGATTTGATCAATGCGCTTCCGGCCAACCTTCAGCCTACCTCAACGCTGTTCTATTACAACCCGCAGGAGGAAGACCTGGTTTTGCAGCAGGCGGCGTTGCAGCAAACCGGCAAGGCGAGCTTTGTCGATGGACTGACGTATGACAGCAAGACCAATACCTCGGTGACGGAGCAGGAGAAGAGTTACCTGTATCAGAACGCGCTCGACTACGCGACGGCGAACAACGTCCAACTTGGTGAGGCGCTGACGCAGACGCAGATCAACGCGCTCGACAAGCCGATGCTGTGGTATGTGGAGCAAACCGTTCCGGATCCATCGTGTACGGCGACGGGCCCGGCGTTGAATACGTGTCCGACGATCACAGCGCTAATGCCGCAGGTTTATCTGCCGACCAGCAGCAATGCAATGTCGGCGGGCGGCAATATCTCTGGCCAGGACGTCACGCTGAATTTCGGCAAGGATGACGGTGGCAGCATTCTCAATACAGGGAGCATTAGCGCTTCGGGTACGCTTACGGTCAACACCGATACGTTGACCAACCAGGCCAACCAGGTCGACGTCGGGCAGATCTGGGCGAAGGTGAAGGGCGGCTATATCGAGGAGACAGGTACGACGGTTCAGCCGGGCGGCTTCATGAGCGCGGCGAACATGAACCTGAACGTCGAGACGCTAAGCCAGATTGGTGGAGCGCTGCAGAAGCTCAATGCGGATGGGACGGTTGATCAGCCTGGTACGCAGATGATTCTCGGCCAGATTCAGCAAGAACTCGGCAGCGCGTTTTCGCAAGTCGCAGTGAGCGACAACCTGCATACGCAGTTTGTCCAGGAGGGCGGCCTCGGCGCATTTGGTCAGGTGCTGAGCGCGGCGATTGAGATTGTTGCGTCGTTCTATCTCGGTCCGCTTGCCGGTGCGCTTATCGGCAGCATCGCCGGTCAGATAATCACGACCGGGTCCGTGGATTGGGGTTCTGTCGGTAAAGCGGTAGCGGTTGAAGAACTCACAGCTGGTATTGACTCCGGGCTGGGGCTGGACAGCGTTAGTGGGTTCAGCGACCTCGGCAACGGCGTGGTAGCCGCAGATTCATCCATCACGCTCGCCAATTTGGGACAGACGGCGCTCAGTGTGGGGGAGCGCTCGCTTGTTAGCGCAGGTGTCTCGACTGCGATTTACGGCGGTAGCTTTGGCCAAGCGCTAAAGAACGACCTGGTGACGAATATTGCCGCGGTCGGAGCAAACGCGATTGGAGACACTTTCACTGACTCGTCGGGCATGTTCAGCAACACGAGCCCGCTTTACTATGCGGCACATGCGGCATTGGGCTGCGCGGCCAGTGCGGCGGAGGGCACAGGGTGTGCAGGCGGAGCCGCGGGCGGTGCACTCTCCGCCGGGCTGAACCCGGTTATCGATGCGAACGGGAATATCCCGCCGGCCGCATTGACGGCGATCGAGACGCTCGTGAGTGGCAGCGTCGCGGGAGCCCTCGGCTTCAATGTTCAGGGCGCGATGACGGCGGCCCAGAACGAGACGCTGAACAACTACCTCAACCATGTGCAAACAGCGAATCTTGCCGCGTCGCTGAAGAGTTGCGCACCGGGCGATACGGCCTGTATCAATCAGGTGACGGCGAGCTATCAAAGCATCTCGGCGCAGCAGCAGCGCGACGCGCAGAACTGTAGCAGCGTGACTGACTGCGCGACGATCAAGAACGATACATTGAGCGGTTACGGGATCAGTGCGTCGGACGCGCAGTCGTATTGTCAGGGTAACGCGAATTGCGTGTCATTCTTGACCGGGTTGGGCAATCAGGACGTTGCCGCGAAGTCGATCGCGACGACGAACTGGAACGACATCTCGAACGCGGTCTACATGCAGAACGCCCAACAGGCGTTGATCAGTTCGGGATTCTCGCCGACTACGGCAGCGGTGTTGTCGGCCGCGACACCGCAGGATGCAGCGGGAGCGACCGAGGCGATCACCGGTTCGTCAGCATCCAATGGGCCAAAAGTACCTCAAAATCTCCAACCATTCACAAATCCTGCCCAAGCTCCAGTCATTCCTTCCGATTGGGTGAGTCGTCCCGGTC
Source organism: Burkholderia sp. JPY481 (assembly GCF_038900515.1). NCBI lineage: Bacteria > Pseudomonadati > Pseudomonadota > Betaproteobacteria > Burkholderiales > Burkholderiaceae > Burkholderia > Burkholderia sp. JPY481. The sequence goes on along the minus strand of NZ_JAYMRT010000017.1, from coordinate 881 downwards.
GAACGCCCGGAAGTATCATTTACTATCCGCCTGGCACTGATCCCAGTGCTGCGGGGAGTACCTACATTCGCGTGATGCCTTCCGGCTCTACGCCGGTGCCCGGCTTAGAGAATGGTTATTGGACGTCTGTGGTGAATGGACAGCCGATCAATCCGGCCAATGGATCGCCGAACGCAACCAAGGGGGATACTCACATCCCGCTCCCGCCTAACTCTATGCCACCGGCAAGGTAATTCCCATGCTTGAAAAGCGCGATCTTGCGGAGATTGTTGGAAGAGAGGTTACCGGGGTGACGGTAAATCCTAGCTCGGTTTCGTTGTCTTTCAACGGCAGTGGTGGTAACGGCGGCTGGATTCTGGTTCAGTGCCGGTTCGTGTTACAAGCGGCTGGGGGCCAGACGATTGGAAATGCCACCCTTCCTGAGTCTGCCGCTCCTTTGTTGAGTTGTTTGAAAAGGAAGATCGTCGACGCCCGTTTTGACGAAAGTAAAGTGCTGACATTGCACTTTGAGGATGAGCAGTTTTTACAGTTGATTCCGGAGAAGGACGGGCTCGAGTCTTATGTCTTGCACACGGCAGAAGGGGTCGTTCCAGTGATCGACTTCTGAGTCGAACCCGGCCTCGTGCCGGGTTCATGCTTTATGGCGCAGGCGAGCGGCGTTGCACTGCTGTCCGATTTGCTTCCTTCGTTGCCCGCCGCGAGCCGGCACCCGCCCGCTAGAAAATCCCCCTCGCCACTTCGCGGCGCACGTCCTTGAAGCGCCCCGGGTTTTCCGGAGACTCCACTTCTTGAGAAAATGGAGCTATGGAAAACACGAAGAAGAAGTCCCCGAGGTACTCGCCGGAAGTTCGTGAGCGGGCTGTGCGAATGGTACTGGAACA
>NZ_JAYMRT010000016.1:0-160677 GCF_038900515.1 Burkholderia sp. JPY481 | reverse complement strand
CCGAACAGGACCGTGAAACGACTCCACGCCGATGATAGTGCGGATTGCCCGTGTGAAAGTAGGTAATCGTCAGGCTCCCCCACAAGCCAGAAACCCCACCCCCAGCGGTGGGGTTTTTGCGTTTACGGAAAGCTAACAGCCAATCACTATATAAGTGAGAGCTTTGCGATCGGAACGGTCAAGCAGGTCTTGACAAAACGACGTTGTTCCCCCATAATCGTTAGTTCTCTGCGGAGGGGTGCCCGAGTGGCTAAAGGGGGCAGACTGTAAATCTGTTGGCTTACGCCTACGTTGGTTCGAATCCAACCTCCTCCACCAGAATGCAAGTTGTAGCAGTTGTTGGGAATCCATGGCCTTGCGGGTGTAGCTCAATGGTAGAGCAGAAGCCTTCCAAGCTTACGACGAGGGTTCGATTCCCTTCACCCGCTCCAGCAACACAGATGTAACGCCCATGTGGCTCAGTGGTAGAGCACTCCCTTGGTAAGGGAGAGGTCGGCAGTTCGATCCTGCCCATGGGCACCAGAAGTACTCGGTGATTGTTTGCGCCCGGCGCAACGTACGGAAAATCCTCTTAGGAGTCGAAAATGGCCAAGGGTAAGTTTGAGCGGACCAAGCCGCACGTGAACGTGGGCACGATCGGTCACGTTGACCACGGCAAGACCACGCTGACGGCAGCGATCACGACGGTTCTGACGCAGAAGTTTGGCGGCGAGGCGAAGGCCTACGACCAGATCGACGCGGCGCCGGAAGAAAAGGCACGTGGCATTACCATCAATACCGCGCACGTCGAGTACGAAACGGCTAACCGCCACTACGCACACGTCGACTGCCCGGGCCACGCTGACTACGTGAAGAACATGATCACGGGCGCGGCACAGATGGACGGCGCGATCCTGGTGTGCTCGGCTGCTGACGGCCCGATGCCGCAAACGCGTGAGCACATCCTGCTGGCGCGTCAAGTTGGCGTTCCGTACATCATCGTGTTCCTGAACAAGTGCGACATGGTGGACGACGCCGAGCTGCTGGAGCTCGTCGAGATGGAAGTGCGCGAACTTCTGTCGAAGTACGACTTCCCGGGCGACGACACGCCGATCATCAAGGGTTCGGCCAAGCTGGCGCTGGAAGGCGACAAGGGCGAGCTGGGCGAAGTGGCGATCATGAACCTGGCCGACGCGCTGGACACGTACATCCCGACGCCGGAACGCGCGGTTGACGGTTCGTTCCTGATGCCGGTGGAAGACGTGTTCTCGATCTCGGGTCGTGGCACGGTGGTGACGGGCCGCGTCGAGCGTGGCGTGATCAAGGTCGGCGAGGAAATCGAGATCGTCGGTATCCGGGCAACGGCCAAGACGACCTGCACGGGCGTGGAAATGTTCCGCAAGCTGCTCGACCAGGGTCAGGCCGGCGACAACGTTGGTATCCTGCTGCGCGGCACGAAGCGTGAAGACGTGGAGCGTGGTCAGGTTCTGGCCAAGCCGGGTTCGATCAACCCGCACACCCACTTCACGGCTGAAGTGTACGTGCTCAGCAAGGACGAAGGCGGCCGTCACACGCCGTTCTTCAACAACTACCGTCCGCAGTTCTACTTCCGTACGACCGACGTGACGGGCTCGATCGAGCTGCCGAAGGACAAGGAAATGGTGATGCCGGGCGACAACGTGTCGATCACGGTGAAGCTGATCAACCCGATCGCGATGGAAGAAGGTCTCCGCTTCGCAATCCGCGAAGGTGGCCGTACGGTCGGCGCTGGTGTCGTCGCAAAGATCATCGAGTAACGCCAGACAGTTCTCGATAATCGGCTGTATCGGGGTTGGCGGTGTCGTCAACCCCACATGGTTTAGGGGTATAGCTCAACTGGCAGAGCGTCGGTCTCCAAAACCGAAGGTTGGGGGTTCGATTCCCTCTGCCCCTGCCAACTATCGCGTCGTAGTGGCGCTCGTTAAGGTGTTATGGCGAATCCTTCCGTCGAAACTGTGAATACATCCGGCGACAAGATGATGTTGATCGCCGGTGTGTTGCTGGTCTTGGCCGGGTTCGTGGGGTTCTTCTGGCTTAGTGGCCAGGAATGGTACATCCGCGGAGCCGCCTTGGCTGTTGGTGCGATCGCGGGTGTCGCAGTCGGGCTTCTCTCAGCGCCGGGCAAGGGTTTCATCGCTTTCGCCAGAGACTCGTACAAAGAAGTCCGTAAGGTCGTTTGGCCGACTCGCAAAGAAGCCACCCAAACGACGCTTGTAGTGTTCGGCTTCGTAGTCGTGATGGCCATCTTCCTCTGGATTTGTGATAAATCCATTGAGTGGGCGATTTTCTCGGCGATTCTGGGTTGGAAATGATATGAGTGATACTCCGGCATCCCCGAGCGGCAAACGTTGGTACGTGGTGCACGCATACTCAGGTATGGAGAAGAGTGTGCAGCGAGCGCTCCAAGAGCGCATTGAGCGGGCTGGCATGCAGGATCAGTTTGGCCAGATCCTCGTTCCCACAGAAGAAGTTGTTGAGGTAAAGGGCGGTCACAAATCAGTGACGGAACGCCGTTTCTTCCCCGGCTACGTTCTAGTCGAGATGGAAATGACGGATGAAACGTGGCACCTGGTGAAGAACACGGCCAAGGTGACCGGTTTTGTAGGGGGGGCGCGCAACCGCCCTAGTCCGATTTCCCCGCGGGAAGTCGAAAAAATCATGTCGCAAATGCAGGAGGGCGTGGAGAAGCCACGTCCGAAGACCCTGTTCGAAGTGGGCGAGATGGTGCGGGTAAAAGAAGGCCCGTTCACAGATTTCAACGGCAGCGTCGAAGAAGTGAACTACGAAAAGTCGCGAGTCCGTGTTTCCGTTACGATCTTCGGCCGGGCAACGCCGGTCGAGTTGGAATTCGGTCAGGTCGAAAAGTTGTAGTCCTAGTTTTACGGAACGCACCGCTGGGTGCGTTCCGTATTTCGCGCTTACGGTCCGCGTAATGGCCGTTGAGGAGCGTAATTAGCCAAGCGTCGGCGAACACGCGCTACTACTCACTGAGCGTCCGCACGTAGGTCGGCGTTCCAAAGAGGTTCTCGAAATGGCAAAGAAAATTATCGGCTTTATTAAGCTGCAGATTCCTGCAGGTAAAGCCAACCCGTCGCCGCCGGTTGGTCCGGCACTGGGTCAGCGCGGCCTAAACATCATGGAGTTCTGCAAGGCGTTCAACGCGCAGACTCAAGCAATGGAGCCGGGTCTGCCGATTCCTGTTGTGATCACGGCATTCGCAGACAAGAGCTTCACATTCGTTCTGAAGACGCCGCCGGCAACGGTTTTGATCAAGAAGGCAGCGAAGCTCGACAAGGGTTCAAGCAAGCCGCATACCGACAAGGTCGGCAAGATCACCCGCGCTCAAGCCGAAGATATCGCCAAGACCAAGATGCCCGATCTGACGGCTGCTGATTTGGACGCAGCGGTTCGTACGATCGCTGGTAGCGCCCGCTCGATGGGCATCACCGTGGAGGGCGTGTAAATGGCTAAGCTTTCGAAGCGTCTGCAAGCATTTGCAGCCAAAGTGGATCGTCAGAAGCTGTATCCGATCGAGGATGCTTTGTCGCTCGTGAAGGAATGTGCAAGCGCGAAGTTCGACGAGTCGATCGACGTCGCCGTGCAACTCGGCATCGACGCAAAGAAATCGGATCAAGTGGTTCGTGGCTCGGTCGTGCTGCCGGCTGGTACTGGTAAGTCGGTCCGTGTCGCTGTGTTCGCGCAGGGCGACAAGGCTGAGCAGGCTCGTGCGGCTGGTGCTGACGTCGTCGGTATGGAAGACCTCGCTGAACAGGTCAAGGCCGGCAACCTGAACTTCGACATCGTGATCGCTTCGCCGGACACGATGCGTATTGTCGGTACGCTCGGTCAGATCCTCGGCCCGCGCGGTCTGATGCCGAACCCGAAGGTCGGCACGGTCACGCCGGACGTCGCGACCGCGGTCAAGAACGCCAAGGCGGGTCAGGTGCAATTCCGTGTCGACAAGGCCGGTATCATCCACGCAACGATCGGCCGTGCTTCGTTCGAACCGGCAGCTCTGCGCAACAACCTGAACGCGCTGATCGAAGCGCTGCAAAAGGCGAAGCCGGCAACGAGCAAGGGTGTGTACCTCCGCAAGGTCGCTCTGTCGAGCACGATGGGTGTTGGCGTTCGCGTCGACCAAACGTCGATCGCTGCACAGTAATGAATTTGGCCGCTCCGGTGCGAATCGGAGCGGTTTTTATGGGCTTTGGGCGGTTGCGAGGTGGCAGTCTGCACTGCGCAACCGGTTGTCAAAGACCGTTGGCGGGCACGCAGCAGGTAGGCGGGTCCTTAATGTAAAGCCAACGCAGATGGCGAACCCGAAAAGGTTTTGTAGTGATGAAGCCGTCGGATGTCCGTGGGAATGCGGGCTTCGGACGGTCGAAATACTCCTGACTGGTCGGACGCCGTTATTGAATGCGGTACACATGGCGCACGCTGCGTGTATCGAATCTGGAGGTTAACCGTGCCACTCAACAAAGAAAGCAAGCAGGCCGTCGTCGCTGAGGTTGCCGCGCAAGTCGCGAAAGCTCAGACCGTGGTTCTGGCTGAGTATCGTGGAATCGCGGTTGGCGATCTGACCAAGCTGCGCGCGAAAGCGCGTGAGCAACAGGTTTACCTTCGCGTGTTGAAGAACACGCTGGCGCGTCGCGCCGTTGAGGGTACCCCGTTTGCTCCGCTGGCAGAGCAGATGACTGGCCCCCTGATCTACGGCATCTCCGAAGATGCAATTGCTGCTGCTAAGGTCGTCAATGACTTCAGCAAGAGCAATGACAAGTTGGTCATCAAGGCTGGTTCCTACGAAGGCAAGGTGATGGACAAGGCGGGCGTGCAAGCGCTGGCAAACATCCCGAGCCGCGAAGAACTGCTCTCCAAGCTGTTGTTCGTTATGCAGGCACCTGTTTCTGGCTTTGCGCGCGCTCTGGCCGCGCTTGCAGAAAAGAAACAAGGCGAAGAAACCGCTGCGTAATGCACTTCAGTCGAGCGTAATTGATCGCTGGCTGTATCCGAATTCAATTTAGGAGTATTTCAAATGGCAATCGCAAAAGAAGACATCCTCGAAGCCGTAGGCTCGATGTCGGTTCTGGAACTGAACGAGCTGGTCAAGGCGTTCGAAGAAAAGTTTGGCGTGTCGGCAGCTGCTGTTGCAGTGGCAGGCCCGGCAGGTGCAGCCGGCGGCGCAGCTGCTGCTGAAGAGCAGACCGAATTCACGGTCATCCTGGCTGAGACCGGTGCAAACAAGGTTTCGGTCATTAAGGCTGTTCGCGAACTGACGGGTCTCGGCCTGAAGGAAGCGAAGGATCTGGTCGACGGCGCACCGAAGCCCGTTAAGGAAGCGGTGCCCAAGGCTGCTGCTGAAGAAGCCAAGAAGAAGCTGGAAGAAGCCGGCGCGAAGGTTGAAATCAAGTAAGCTTCAGCGCGCTGTGCGAAGGCTGGCGGTTTTCCACCGCCGGCCTTTTTGTGCTTTGTGGAGGACGCGTTTTTGCAGGTGTATGCCAGCAGGAATGTGATTTCCAGAAGCCAAAGAGAAACGCCCTCGGTAATATTGACCGGCGTTTCTCTTTGTCTTCTGAAGCGACTGCAGAAGGCAAGTTTGGTCGGGTAGCGGGCAACACAGGCATCCGCTGCCGTCAGCCAGCGGTTGGTAGCGGCCAACCACCAAGCTTCTAGGCTCGTTCAAGCCATCGGACGGCCATCGGGTCTCAGTCGGTGAACACTCGGGTTGTCTCATCAAGGTATCCTGCCTCGACAACTATGCCCGCCGTGATTCGGAGATCGTATGCAATATTCCTTCACCGAGAAGAAGCGTATTCGCAAGAGTTTTGCGAAGCGCCCCATCGTTCACCAAGTACCTTTCCTGCTGGCTACCCAGCTTGAATCATTCAGCACGTTTCTGCAAGCAGATACGTCGTCTACTCAACGCAAGCCGGAAGGCCTGCAGGCCGCGTTCACTTCCGTTTTCCCGATCGTTTCGCACAACGGTTTCGCGCGTCTCGAGTTCGTCAGCTACATGCTGTCTCCGCCGGCATTCAACATCAAGGAATGCCAGCAGCGCGGTCTGACGTACTGCTCGGCGCTGCGCGCCAAGGTGCGTCTGGTGCTGCTCGACAAGGAATCGCCGAGCAAGCCGGTCGTCAAGGAAGTGAAGGAACAGGAAGTATACATGGGCGAAATTCCGCTCATGACACCGACCGGTTCGTTCGTCATCAACGGCACGGAACGTGTGATCGTTTCGCAGCTGCACCGTTCGCCGGGTGTGTTCTTCGAACACGACAAGGGCAAGACGCACAGCTCGGGCAAGCTGCTGTTTTCGGCACGTATCATTCCTTACCGTGGCTCGTGGCTCGACTTCGAGTTCGACCCGAAGGACGTGCTGTACTTCCGCGTCGACCGCCGCCGCAAGATGCCGGTCACGATCCTGTTGAAGGCAATCGGCCTGACGCCGGAACAGATCCTCGCAAACTTCTTCGTGTTCGACAATTTCACGCTGATGCCGGAAGGCGCGCAGATGGAATTCGTGCCGGAGCGTCTGCGCGGTGAAGTCGCGCGCTTCGATATCACGGACCGCGACGGCAACGTGATCGTCCAGAAGGACAAGCGGATCAACGCCAAGCATATTCGCGACCTGGACAACGCGAAAACCAAGTTCATCTCGGTACCGGAAGACTATCTGCTCGGCCGCGTGCTCGCGAAGAACGTGATCGACGGCGATACGGGTGAAGTCATCGCGAACGCGAACGACGAAATCACGGAATCCGTGCTCGAGAAGCTGCGCGAAGCGAAGATCAAGGACATCCAGACGCTCTATACGAACGATCTAGACCAGGGTCCGTACATCTCGTCGACGCTGCGTATCGACGAAACGGCCGACAAGATGGCCGCGCGCATCGCAATCTACCGCATGATGCGCCCGGGCGAGCCGCCGACCGAAGAAGCGGTCGAGGCGTTGTTCAACCGCCTGTTCTACAGCGAAGAAGCGTACGACCTGTCGAAGGTGGGTCGGATGAAGTTCAACCGCCGCGTCGGCCGTGACGAAATCGTCGGCCCGATGACGCTGCAGGACGACGACATCCTCGCGACGATCAAGATCCTCGTCGAACTGCGCAACGGCAAGGGCGAAGTGGACGACATCGACCACCTCGGTAACCGTCGTGTGCGTTGCGTCGGCGAACTCGCGGAGAACCAGTTCCGCGCGGGCCTCGTGCGTGTCGAACGTGCTGTGAAGGAACGCCTCGGCCAGGCCGAAAGCGAAAACCTGATGCCGCACGACCTGATCAACTCGAAGCCGATTTCGTCGGCGATTCGCGAGTTCTTCGGTTCGTCGCAGCTGTCTCAGTTCATGGACCAGACCAACCCGCTGTCGGAAATCACGCACAAGCGTCGTGTTTCCGCACTGGGCCCGGGCGGTCTGACGCGTGAGCGCGCAGGCTTCGAAGTCCGCGACGTGCATCCGACCCACTACGGCCGTGTGTGCCCGATTGAAACGCCGGAAGGACCGAACATCGGTCTGATCAACTCGCTCGCTCTGTACGCGCACCTGAACGAATACGGCTTCCTCGAAACGCCGTATCGCAAGGTTGCCGACGGCAAGGTGACCGACCAGATCGATTACCTGTCGGCGATCGAAGAAGGCCGTTACGTGATCGCCCAGGCGAACGCGGCGGTGGCCGACGACGGCACGCTGACCGACGAACTCGTGTCGTCGCGTGAAGCGGGCGAAACGCTGATGGTCACGCCGGACCGCATCCAGTACATGGACGTGGCGCCGTCGCAGATCGTGTCGGTCGCAGCTTCGCTGATCCCGTTCCTCGAGCACGACGACGCGAACCGCGCATTGATGGGCTCGAACATGCAGCGCCAAGCTGTGCCGTGTCTGCGTCCGGAAAAGCCGGTCGTCGGTACGGGCATCGAGCGCACCGTGGCGGTCGACTCGGGCACGACGGTTCAGGCACTGCGTGGCGGAGTGGTCGATTACGTCGACGCGGGCCGTATCGTGATTCGCGTGAATGACGACGAAGCGGTCGCAGGTGAAGTCGGTGTCGACATTTACAACCTGATCAAGTACACGCGTTCGAACCAGAACACGAACATCAACCAGCGTCCGATCGTGAAGATGGGCGACAAGGTTGCGCGCGGTGACGTGCTGGCTGACGGCGCATCGACCGATCTGGGCGAGCTCGCGCTCGGCCAGAACATGTTGATCGCGTTCATGCCGTGGAACGGCTACAACTTCGAAGACTCGATCCTGATCTCGGAGAAGGTGGTTGCGGACGACCGTTACACGTCGATCCACATCGAAGAACTGAACGTCGTTGCTCGCGACACGAAGCTCGGACCGGAAGAAATCACGCGCGACATCTCGAACCTCGCGGAAGTGCAGCTTGGCCGTCTCGACGAGTCGGGCATCGTTTACATCGGCGCGGAAGTCGAAGCGGGCGACGTGCTGGTCGGCAAGGTCACGCCGAAGGGCGAAACCCAGCTGACTCCGGAAGAGAAGCTGCTGCGCGCGATCTTCGGTGAGAAGGCGTCTGACGTGAAGGACACGTCGCTGCGTGTGCCGTCGGGCATGAGCGGTACCGTGATCGACGTTCAGGTGTTCACGCGTGAAGGCATCCAGCGCGACAAGCGCGCCCAACAGATCATCGACGATGAACTGAAGCGCTATCGTCTCGACCTGAACGACCAGCTGCGTATCGTGGAAGGCGATGCGTTCCAGCGTCTCGCGCGTATGCTCGAAGGCAAGGTCGCGAACGGCGGTCCGAAGAAGCTCGCGAAAGGCACGAAGATCGAGCGCGCTTACCTTGAAGATCTGGACCACTACCACTGGTTCGACATCCGCCTCGCGGATGAAGAAGCAGCAGCCCAGCTCGAGGCGATCAAGAACTCGATCGAAGAGAAGCGTCACCAGTTCGATCTCGCGTTCGAAGAGAAGCGCAAGAAGCTGACCCAGGGCGACGAACTGCCGCCGGGCGTGCTGAAGATGGTGAAGGTGTATCTGGCGGTGAAACGCCGTCTGCAGCCCGGCGACAAGATGGCAGGCCGTCACGGTAACAAGGGTGTCGTGTCGAAGATCGTGCCGATCGAAGACATGCCGTACATGGCCGACGGCCGTCCGGCTGACGTCGTTCTGAACCCGCTCGGCGTGCCGTCGCGGATGAACGTGGGTCAGGTTCTCGAAGTGCATCTGGGTTGGGCCGCGAAGGGTCTCGGCTGGCGTATCGGCGAAATGCTCCAGCGTCAGGCGAAGATCGCAGAACTGCGCGAATTCCTGATCAAGATCTACAACGAATCAGGCCGTGCCGAAGAGCTGGATAGCTTCAGCGACGACGAAATCCTCGAACTGGCGAAGAACCTGCGCGAAGGCGTGCCGTTCGCAACGCCGGTGTTCGACGGTGCGACGGAAGAAGAAATGTCGCGCGCGCTGGATCTGGCGTTCCCGGACGACATCGCTGAAAACCTCGGCATGACGCCGTCGAAGAACCAGGTGCGTCTGTTCGACGGCCGCACGGGCGAGATGTTCGAACGTACGGTGACGGTCGGCTACATGCACTACCTGAAGCTGCACCACCTGGTCGACGACAAGATGCACGCGCGTTCCACGGGCCCATACTCGCTCGTGACGCAGCAGCCGTTGGGCGGTAAGGCGCAGTTCGGTGGCCAGCGTTTCGGTGAGATGGAAGTGTGGGCGCTCGAAGCGTACGGCGCATCGTACGTGCTGCAGGAAATGCTGACGGTGAAGTCGGACGACGTGACCGGCCGGACCAAGGTTTACGAGAACCTGGTGAAGGGCGATCACGTGATCGATGCCGGCATGCCTGAGTCGTTCAACGTGTTGGTGAAGGAAATCCGGTCGCTGGGTATCGACATCGACCTGGACCGGAACTAATCGGACTACTGGAGAGAAGCGATGAAAGCTTTGCTCGATCTATTCAAGCAAGTCCAACAACCTGAAGTTTTTGACGCGATCAAGATCGGTCTGGCCTCGCCTGACAAGATCCGTTCGTGGTCGTTCGGTGAAGTCAAAAAGCCGGAAACCATCAACTACCGCACGTTCAAGCCGGAGCGCGATGGTCTGTTCTGCGCGAAGATCTTTGGTCCGATCAAGGACTACGAATGCCTTTGCGGCAAGTACAAGCGCCTGAAGCACCGCGGCGTGATCTGCGAGAAGTGCGGCGTCGAAGTGACGCTCGCGAAGGTGCGTCGCGAGCGCATGGGCCACATTGAACTGGCCTCACCGGTCGCGCACATCTGGTTCCTGAAGTCGCTGCCGTCGCGTCTGGGCATGGTGCTCGACATGACGTTGCGCGATATCGAGCGCGTGCTGTACTTCGAAGCATACGTGGTGATCGATCCGGGCATGACGCCGCTCAAAACGCGGCAGATCATGACCGAAGAGGATTACTACAACAAGGTCGAGGAATACGGTGACGAATTCCGTGCCGAAATGGGCGCGGAAGGTATTCGCGAGCTGCTGCGTGCGATCAACATCGACGAGCAGGTCGAAATGCTGCGCACGGAACTGCGCAACACCGGCTCGGAAGCGAAGATCAAGAAGTACGCGAAGCGCCTGAAGGTGCTTGAGGCGTTCCAGCGTTCGGGCATCAAGCCGGACTGGATGGTCCTCGAAGTGCTGCCGGTGCTGCCGCCGGAACTGCGTCCGCTGGTGCCGCTCGACGGCGGCCGTTTCGCGACGTCGGATCTGAACGACCTGTATCGCCGCGTGATCAACCGTAACAACCGGTTGAAGCGTCTGCTCGAGCTGAAGGCACCTGAAATCATCGTCCGCAACGAAAAGCGGATGCTGCAGGAAGCCGTCGACTCGCTGCTCGACAACGGCCGTCGCGGCAAGGCGATGACCGGTGCGAACAAGCGTCCGCTGAAGTCGCTCGCTGACATGATCAAGGGTAAGGGCGGTCGCTTCCGTCAGAACCTGCTCGGTAAGCGTGTCGACTACTCCGGCCGTTCGGTGATCGTGGTCGGCCCGACGCTGAAGCTGCATCAGTGCGGTCTGCCGAAGCTGATGGCACTCGAACTGTTCAAGCCGTTCATCTTCAACAAGCTCGAAGTGATGGGTGTCGCTACCACCATCAAGGCTGCGAAGAAGGAAGTCGAGAACCAGACGCCGGTGGTGTGGGACATCCTCGAAGAGGTGATCCGCGAACATCCGGTCATGCTGAACCGTGCGCCGACGCTGCACCGTCTCGGCATCCAGGCTTTCGAGCCCGTGCTGATCGAAGGTAAGGCAATCCAGCTGCACCCGCTCGTCTGCGCGGCGTTCAACGCCGACTTCGACGGTGACCAGATGGCCGTTCATGTGCCGCTGTCGCTCGAAGCGCAGATGGAAGCGCGCACGCTCATGCTCGCGTCGAACAACGTGCTGTTCCCGGCAAACGGGGATCCGTCGATCGTGCCGTCGCAGGACATCGTGCTCGGCCTGTACTACGCGACGCGCGAAGCGGTGAACGGCAAGGGCGAAGGCCTGACGTTCACGGGCGTGTCGGAAGTGCTGCGCGCGTACGAGAACAAGGAAGTCGAGCTTGCCTCGCGCGTCAACGTGCGGATCACCGAAATGGTCCACAACGAAGACAAGTCGGAAGGCGCGCCGGCGTTCGTGCCGAAGATCACGCTGTACGCGACCACGGTTGGCCGCTCGATCCTGTCGGAAATCCTGCCGCCGGGTCTGCCGTTCTCGGTGCTGAACAAGCCGCTGAAGAAGAAGGAAATCTCGCGTCTGATCAACACCGCGTTCCGCAAGTGCGGTCTGCGTGAGACGGTGATTTTCGCCGACCAGTTGATGCAGTCGGGCTTCCGTCTGGCAACGCGCGCTGGTATTTCGATCTGCGTCGACGACATGCTCGTGCCGCCGCAGAAAGAAACTATCGTCGGCGATGCCGCGAAGAAGGTGAAGGAATACGACCGTCAGTACATGTCGGGTCTCGTCACCGCCCAGGAACGCTACAACAACGTGGTCGACATCTGGTCGGCAACGTCGGAAGCAGTCGGCAAGGCGATGATGGAACAGCTGTCGACGGAACCGGTCACGGACCGTGACGGCAACCAGACGCGTCAGGAGTCGTTCAACTCCATCTACATGATGGCGGACTCGGGCGCTCGTGGTTCCGCGGTTCAGATTCGTCAGCTGGCAGGTATGCGCGGCCTGATGGCGAAGCCGGACGGCTCGATCATCGAGACGCCGATTACGGCGAACTTCCGCGAAGGTCTGAACGTGTTGCAGTACTTCATCTCGACCCACGGTGCACGTAAGGGTCTGGCTGATACGGCGCTGAAGACCGCGAACTCGGGTTACCTGACGCGTCGTCTGGTCGACGTGACGCAGGATCTGGTCGTCGTCGAGGAAGATTGCGGCACGTCGAACGGCGTGGCGATGAAGGCGCTGGTGGAAGGCGGTGAAGTGGTCGAAGCGCTGCGTGACCGTATTCTGGGTCGCGTGGCCGTGGCTGACATCGTCAACCCGGAATCGCAGGAAACGCTGTTCGAAGCGGGCACGTTGCTCGACGAAGACGCGGTCGAAGATATCGAACGCCTCGGCATCGACGAAGTGCGCGTGCGCACGCCGCTCACCTGCGAAACGCGCTACGGTCTGTGCGCGGCCTGCTACGGTCGCGACCTCGGCCGCGGCTCGCTGGTGAACGTCGGCGAAGCGGTCGGCGTGATCGCGGCGCAGTCGATCGGTGAACCGGGCACGCAGCTCACGATGCGTACGTTCCACATCGGTGGCGCGGCGTCGCGTGCGGCGGTGGCTTCGTCGGTCGAAGCGAAGTCGAACGGTACGGTGCGTTTCACGTCGACGATGCGTTACGTCACGAATGCGAAGGGCGAACAGATCGTCATCTCGCGTTCGGGCGAAGCGATGATCACCGACGATCACGGCCGCGAGCGCGAGCGTCACAAGGTGCCGTACGGCGCGACGCTGCTGCAGCTCGACGGTGCGCAGATCAAGGCCGGCACGCAACTGGCCACGTGGGATCCGATGACGCGTCCGATCATCACCGAGTACGGTGGTACGGTGAAGTTCGAGAACGTCGAGGAAGGCGTGACGGTCGCGAAGCAGATCGACGACGTGACGGGTCTGTCCACGCTCGTCGTGATCGACGTGAAGCGTCGTGGTTCGCAGGCGTCGAAGACGGTGCGTCCGCAGGTCAAGCTGCTCGATGCGAACGGCGAGGAAGTGAAGATCCCGAACACCGAGCACTCGGTGCAGATCGGCTTCCAGGTCGGCGCGCTGATCACCGTGAAGGACGGTCAGCAGGTGCAGGTCGGTGAAGTGCTTGCACGTATCCCGACCGAATCGCAGAAGACGCGTGACATTACCGGTGGTCTGCCGCGTGTGGCGGAACTGTTCGAAGCACGTTCGCCGAAGGACGCAGGTATCCTGGCGGAAGTCACGGGTACGACGTCGTTCGGTAAGGACACGAAGGGCAAGCAGCGTCTCGTTATCACGGACCTCGAGGGCAACCAGCACGAGTTCCTGATCGCGAAGGAAAAGCAGGTTCTGGTGCACGATGGTCAGGTCGTCAACAAGGGCGAAATGATCGTCGACGGACCGGCGGATCCGCACGACATCCTGCGTCTGCAGGGCGTCGAGGCGCTGTCGCGTTACATCGTGGACGAAGTGCAGGACGTGTACCGTCTGCAGGGCGTGAAGATCAACGACAAGCACATTGAAGTGATCGTGCGTCAGATGCTGCGCCGCGTGCAGATCACCGACAACGGCGATACGCGTTTCATCCCGGGCGAACAGGTCGAGCGATCGGACATGCTCGACGAGAACGACCGTATGATCGCGGAAGACAAGCGTCCGGCAACGTACGAAAACGTGCTGCTTGGTATCACGAAGGCGTCGCTGTCGACCGATTCGTTTATCTCCGCGGCGTCGTTCCAGGAAACGACCCGCGTGCTGACCGAAGCGGCGATCATGGGCAAGCGCGACGACCTGCGTGGCCTGAAGGAAAACGTGATCGTCGGCCGTCTGATTCCGGCCGGTACGGGTCTCGCGTTCCACAAGGCGCGCAAGAGCAAGGAACTGGCCGACCGCGAGCGTTTCGATCAGATCGCAGCGGAAGAGTCGTTCGAATTCGGTACGCCGGAAACCCCGGCCGCCGAACAGCAGCACTCGGGCGAGTAAGTGCTGGCGGCGCAAGCCGCCTTGCCTGACGCGCCACCAAAGCCGCTCAGTTTCGACTGAGCGGCTTTTTTTTGCTCATTTTTTGCGCGTGCATCGGCGCCATGCGCGGGAGCACCCCTAGGCCGGATGGCCAAGGTTGTCGCAAAGCGCGGGCGCGGCGCAAATGCGTTGGTAAAATTCGTCTCACCGCCTGCGTGCCGTTCCCTTCGCCGTCTCTGTCAAATACATGTCCCGTCCGCTCGAAATCCTCAACGAAGTCTTTGGTTATCCCGCGTTCAGAGGGCAGCAGGGCGAAATTGTCGAGCACGTCGCCGATGGCGGCGATTGCCTCGTGCTGATGCCGACGGGCGGCGGCAAATCGCTGTGCTATCAGATTCCGTCGCTAGTGCGGCGCGAACGCGGCTTTGGCACCGGCATCGTGGTGTCGCCGCTGATCGCGCTGATGCAGGATCAGGTGGCCGCGTTGACCGAAGTCGGCGTGCGGGCCGCGTATCTGAATTCGACGCTGTCGAGCTCGGAGGCGATGGCCACCGAACGGGCGCTTCGCGACGGCGACATCGATCTGCTCTACGTCGCTCCGGAGCGACTGATGACGTCGCGCTTCCAGGAACTGCTCGAGCGCACGCGCATCGGCCTTTTCGCGATCGACGAAGCGCACTGTGTGTCGCAATGGGGACACGATTTCCGGCCCGAATATATCCAGCTGTCGGTACTGCACGAGCGCTTTCCTAATGTGCCGCGCATCGCGCTGACGGCGACCGCCGACGCGATCACGCGCGACGAAATCATTCACCGTCTCGCGCTCGAGGACGCGCGCGTGTTCGTGTCGAGTTTCGATCGGCCGAACATCCGCTATCGCATCGCTGAAAAAGACAACGCGCGCACGCAGCTGCTCGACTTCATCCGCGCCGAGCACACGAGGGCCGACGGCACGACCGACGCGGGCGTCGTCTATTGCCTGTCGCGCCGCAAGGTCGAGGAGACCGCGGAGTGGTTGAAGGAAAAGGGCATGCGCGCGCTGCCATACCACGCCGGCATGGAATTCGAAGTGCGCCAGAAGCATCAGGAAATGTTCCAGCGCGAGGAAGGCATCGTGATGTGCGCGACGATTGCGTTCGGCATGGGCATCGACAAACCCGATGTGCGGTTCGTCGCGCATCTGGATTTGCCAAAGAGCGTGGAAGGGTACTACCAGGAGACCGGCCGGGCGGGCCGCGACGGCCTACCGTCGAATGCGTGGATGGCCTACGGGCTCGGCGACGTCGTGCAGCAGCGCAAGATGATCGACGAATCCGAAGCCGATGACGCCCACAAGCGCGTCCAGACCGGCAAGCTCGATGCGTTGCTCGGTTTGTGCGAAACGGCGACCTGCCGGCGGGTGCGCCTGCTCGCGTACTTCGGCGAAACGAGCCAACCGTGCGGAAACTGCGACAACTGCCTCGAGCCGCCTCCGACCTGGGATGCGACGCGCGAGGCGCAGATGGCGCTGTCGTGCGTGTTTCGCGCGCAGCGTGCGAGCGGCTTTCATTTCGGCGCCGGACACTTGATCGACATTTTGCGCGGCAACCGCAGCGAGAAAATCCTGCAGCGCGGGCACGAGAAGCTGACCACGTTTGGGATTGGCGCGGCACTCGGTGAGCCGGAATGGCGTGCGATCTTCCGTCAGCTAGTCGCATTCGGCTACCTGACGGTCGACCACGAGGGCTTCGGGTCGCTCGTGCTCACGGAGGCGAGCAAGCCGGTGCTCAAGGGCGAGCAGAAGGTGACGATGCGGCGCTACGTCAAGCCCACACGCACGCGTCAATCGTCGGGGCGCACGAGCGAACGCGCCGATCCGACCATTGGGATGGGCCCTCGCGAGCGGGCCCGCTGGGAGCGTCTACGCATGTGGCGCACCGAAACCGCGAAGAGCGACGGCGTGCCGGCTTATGTGATTTTCCATGACGCGACGCTTGCGGAAATTGCCCGTCTCGGCCCCGATTCGATCGAAGATCTGCGTGGGATTCCAGGCATGGGCGCCCGTAAACTCGACCGTTTCGGTTACGAACTGCTGAACGTCGTAGCGGCCGACTGACCCCATCTGGCTATTTCGCCGGATTGACAGCGATGCGAAACATCGCAACCTGTTGACTCCCTTAGTATTTTCGGAATATTATGCTAGGTTCCGGTTCTTGGGATGCGTGCGCGCGGCTTCAGTTCGTGCGTAGGTAGGCCAACCGGAAGTTCGATGCGCAGGCGTTTCCGCTTTGCCCGGAAACAGATGCGTCGATTTTGTTCAATTTCAGGAATAAACAATGCCAACCATCAATCAACTGGTTCGCAAAGGCCGCACGTCGGAAACGACGAAGAGCAAGAGCCCGGCTTTGCAGGACTGCCCCCAGCGTCGCGGCGTGTGCACCCGTGTGTACACCACGACGCCGAAGAAGCCGAACTCGGCACTCCGTAAGGTCGCCAAGGTTCGTCTGACGAATGGCTTCGAAGTCATTTCGTACATCGGTGGTGAAGGCCACAACTTGCAGGAACACTCGGTCGTGCTGATTCGCGGCGGCCGTGTGAAGGACTTGCCGGGTGTGCGTTACCACATGGTTCGTGGCTCGCTGGATACCCAGGGCGTCAAGGACCGTAAGCAGGCTCGCTCGAAGTATGGTGCGAAGCGTGCTAAGGCTGGCAAGTAATTAGTCGGTCAATCGTAGTTTCAGGTCGCCTGCAAAGGCGGTAATAGCGATGGTGCCGGAATCGCCGGTGCTGTCGAGTAAGTGGTCACCCGACCAGGCTGGTTAGTCTTACGGATGAATCGGGTTAGTTGGTGGCCGCGGGGCTGCAAGCAGCTCCAACTGAAAAAGTAAAGGAAGAAACATGCCGCGTCGTCGCGAAGTCCCCAAGCGGGAAGTGTTGCCGGATCCGAAGTTCGGCAACGTTGATGTAGCAAAATTCATGAACGTGCTGATGCTCTCCGGCAAGAAGTCGGTTGCCGAGCGTATCGTGTACGGCGCTTTCGAACAGATTCAGACCAAGGGTGGCAAGGACCCGCTGGAAGTGTTCACGGTGGCGCTCAACAACGTCAAGCCGGTGGTCGAAGTGAAGAGCCGCCGCGTTGGTGGTGCGAACTATCAGGTTCCGGTCGAAGTGCGCCCGTCGCGTCGTATGGCATTGGCGATGCGTTGGCTGCGTGAAGCCGCGAAGAAGCGCAGCGAGAAGTCGATGGCCCTGCGTCTGGCAGGTGAACTCTCCGAAGCGGCCGAAGGCCGTGGCGGCGCGATGAAGAAGCGCGACGAAGTTCACCGGATGGCAGAAGCCAACAAGGCGTTCTCGCACTTCCGTTTCTAAGCTTTCCCGACCCCGGGTTTAGCGGAAAAGCGGAAAGAAATTCCGGGCGGGTGCGCTTCAAAGGCGCCTCGCCCGTTTGTGTTACAGCGCGATGGGCATCTCACGCATCGCGTCATCCCAATAGAGGATCAAAGTGGCTCGCAAGACTCCTATCGAGCGCTACCGTAACATCGGTATTAGCGCTCACATCGACGCCGGCAAAACGACGACGACCGAGCGCATTCTGTTCTACACGGGCGTGAACCACAAGATTGGTGAAGTTCACGACGGCGCTGCCACCATGGACTGGATGGAGCAGGAACAGGAACGCGGCATCACGATTACTTCCGCTGCTACCACGGCATTCTGGAAGGGCATGGCGGGCGACCGCGCCGAACACCGTATCAACATCATCGACACCCCGGGCCACGTCGACTTCACGATCGAAGTCGAGCGCTCGATGCGTGTGCTCGATGGCGCGTGCATGGTGTACTGCGCTGTGGGCGGCGTGCAGCCCCAGTCGGAAACCGTGTGGCGTCAGGCTAACAAGTACAAGGTCCCCCGTCTCGCGTTCATCAACAAGATGGACCGTACCGGCGCGAACTTCTTCAAGGTCTACGACCAGCTCAAGCTGCGTCTTAAGGCGAACCCCGTTCCGGTCGTCGTGCCTATTGGCGCGGAAGAGAACTTCACGGGCGTCGTCGATCTGTTGAAGATGAAGGCGATCATTTGGGACGACGCGTCCCAAGGCACCAAGTTCTCGTACGAAGACATCCCGGCAGAACTCGTCGACACGTGCAACGAATGGCGTGAAAAGATGGTCGAGGCTGCGGCTGAGGCGAACGAAGACATGATGAACAAGTACCTCGAGTCAGGTGAGCTGACCGAAGAGGAAATCATCAAAGGTCTGCGCGACCGTACGATCGCTTGTGAAATCCAGCCGATGCTGTGCGGCACCGCGTTCAAGAACAAGGGTGTGCAGCGCATGCTGGACGCCGTGCTCGACTTCCTGCCGTCGCCGATCGACATTCCGCCGGTTACCGGCGAACTGGAAAACGGTGAAAAGGCTGAGCGCCGCGCGGCCGACGACGAAAAGTTCTCGGCACTGGCATTCAAGATCATGACCGACCCGTTCGTCGGCCAGCTGATCTTCTTCCGTGTGTACTCGGGCGTCGTCAATTCGGGCGACACGGTGCTGAACGCGACCAAAGACAAGAAGGAACGTCTGGGTCGTATTCTGCAGATGCACGCGAACCAGCGCGAAGAAATCAAGGAAGTGCGCGCTGGCGACATCGCTGCTGCGGTCGGCCTGAAAGAGGCGACCACGGGCGACACGCTGTGCGATCCGCAGAACCCGATCGTGCTCGAACGCATGATTTTCCCGGAGCCGGTGATTTCGCAGGCTGTCGAGCCGAAGACCAAGGCTGACCAGGAAAAGATGGGTCTGGCACTGAACCGCCTGGCTCAGGAAGATCCGTCGTTCCGCGTTCAGACGGACGAAGAATCGGGTCAAACGATCATTTCGGGTATGGGCGAACTGCACCTCGAAATTCTGGTCGACCGGATGAAGCGTGAATTCGGCGTGGAAGCGACCGTCGGCAAGCCGCAGGTGGCTTACCGCGAAACGATCCGCAGCACGGCGGCTGACGTTGACGGCAAGTTCGTCAAGCAGTCGGGCGGCCGCGGTCAGTACGGTCACGCAGTCATCACGCTCGAGCCGAACGAACAAGGCAAGGGTTACGAATTCCTCGACGAGATCAAGGGCGGCGTGATTCCGCGCGAATACATTCCGGCAGTCGACAAGGGTATCCAGGAAACGCTGAAGGCTGGCGTGCTGGCAGGCTTCCCGGTCGTTGACGTTAAGGTTCACCTGACGTTCGGTTCGTATCACGACGTTGACTCGAACGAAAATGCGTTCCGCATGGCCGGTTCGATGGCGTTCAAGGAAGCAATGCGTAAGGCAAGCCCGGTCATCCTCGAACCGATGATGGCTGTAGAAGTCGAAACGCCGGAAGATTACATGGGCAACGTGATGGGCGACCTGTCGGGCCGTCGCGGTATCGTTCAGGGCATGGAAGACATGGTTGGTGGCGGCAAGATCGTTCGCGCCGAAGTGCCGCTGTCGGAAATGTTCGGCTACTCGACGTCGCTGCGTTCGCTGACGCAGGGTCGTGCAACGTACACGATGGAGTTCAAGCACTACGCTGAAGCTCCGCGTAACGTGTCGGAAGCGATCATCAACGCGAAGTCGAAGTAATCGCGCGGCAAAGTCATTCAACGATTAACTTACTGAAAGAAGAGAAACATGGCTAAAGGTAAATTCGAACGGACCAAGCCGCACGTGAACGTGGGCACGATCGGTCACGTTGACCACGGCAAGACCACGCTGACGGCAGCGATCACGACGGTTCTGACGCAGAAGTTTGGCGGCGAGGCGAAGGCCTACGACCAGATCGACGCGGCGCCGGAAGAAAAGGCACGTGGCATTACCATCAATACCGCGCACGTCGAGTACGAAACGGCTAACCGCCACTACGCACACGTCGACTGCCCGGGCCACGCTGACTACGTGAAGAACATGATCACGGGCGCGGCACAGATGGACGGCGCGATCCTGGTGTGCTCGGCTGCTGACGGCCCGATGCCGCAAACGCGTGAGCACATCCTGCTGGCGCGTCAGGTTGGCGTTCCGTACATCATCGTGTTCCTGAACAAGTGCGACATGGTGGACGACGCCGAGCTGCTGGAGCTCGTCGAGATGGAAGTGCGCGAACTTCTGTCGAAGTACGACTTCCCGGGCGACGACACGCCGATCATCAAGGGTTCGGCCAAGCTGGCGCTGGAAGGCGACAAGGGCGAGCTGGGCGAAGTGGCGATCATGAACCTGGCCGACGCGCTGGACACGTACATCCCGACGCCGGAGCGCGCGGTTGACGGTTCGTTCCTGATGCCGGTGGAAGACGTGTTCTCGATCTCGGGTCGTGGCACGGTGGTGACGGGCCGCGTCGAGCGTGGCGTGATCAAGGTCGGCGAGGAAATCGAGATCGTCGGTATCCGGGCAACGGCCAAGACGACCTGCACGGGCGTGGAAATGTTCCGCAAGCTGCTCGACCAGGGTCAGGCCGGCGACAACGTTGGTATCCTGCTGCGCGGCACGAAGCGTGAAGACGTGGAGCGTGGTCAGGTTCTGGCCAAGCCGGGTTCGATCAACCCGCACACCCACTTCACGGCTGAAGTGTACGTGCTCAGCAAGGACGAAGGCGGCCGCCACACGCCGTTCTTCAACAACTACCGTCCGCAGTTCTACTTCCGTACGACCGACGTGACGGGCTCGATCGAGCTGCCGAAGGACAAGGAAATGGTGATGCCGGGCGACAACGTGTCGATCACGGTGAAGCTGATCAACCCGATCGCGATGGAAGAAGGTCTCCGCTTCGCAATCCGCGAAGGTGGCCGTACGGTCGGCGCTGGTGTCGTCGCAAAGATCATCGAGTAAAATCGTAGAGTGCTGTAGCAGTATCTAGCGCCCGGGCTCGGGCGCTCGCTCTCCGCCAGCGCCCGAGCCTACGTTCTTTTTCTATTCGGCGGTGCAATACCGCCTCGCTCTTTCTAAGGAATTTGTCATGCAGAACCAGAAAATCCGCATTCGCCTGAAGGCTTTCGACTATCGCCTGATCGATCAATCGGCAGCTGAAATCGTCGACACGGCAAAGCGGACTGGCGCAATCGTTCGTGGCCCGGTGCCCCTGCCGACCCGCATTCAACGCTTCGACATCCTGCGTTCGCCGCACGTCAACAAGACGTCGCGCGATCAGCTCGAAATCCGCACGCACCAGCGTCTGATGGACATCGTCGACCCAACGGACAAGACCGTTGACGCGCTCATGAAGCTTGATCTGCCGGCTGGCGTGGACGTTGAAATCAAGCTGCAATAAGGCCTCAGCCGTTGTCCGGCGATCCGGACACCGCTAAGTCTTTGATTGCTTGCGGAAAACGAAAAGGCTCGCTATACTAGTGAGCTTTTCGCGCATTTGCGTAAAAAGTCGGCGTGCCGCAGCATGGTCTCATGTCCGAAACGGCGCCGACATTTTGTAAATTAGCCCCGACCAATCGCAGTCGGGAATGGAGAAAACGATGAGCCTTGGACTCGTAGGTCGCAAGGTTGGCATGACCCGTATCTTCACGGCTGAAGGGGATTCGATTCCCGTCACCGTGCTGGACGTGTCCGACAACCGCGTGACGCAGATCAAGACTGTTGAAACCGACGGCTACACCGCCGTGCAGGTTGCCTTCGGTACGCGCCGTGCATCGCGCGTGACGAAGCCGTTGGCAGGTCATCTCGCCAAAGCTGGCGTTCAAGCCGGCGAAATCCTCAAAGAATTCCAGGTCGATGCCGCTAAGGCTGCCGAACTGTCGAACGGCACTGTGGTTGGTCCCGAGTTGTTCGAAGTGGGCCAGAAGGTCGACGTGCAAGGTGTGTCGATCGGTAAGGGCTACGCCGGTACCATCAAGCGTTACAACTTCTCGTCTGGCCGTGCATCGCACGGTAACTCGCGCTCGCACAACGTGCCGGGCTCGATCGGTATGGCGCAGGATCCGGGTCGTGTTTTCCCGGGTAAGCGCATGACCGGTCATATGGGTGATGAGAAGGTAACGGTGCAAAACCTCGAAATCGCTCGTATCGACGCTGACCGCAAGCTGCTGCTGGTCAAGGGCGCCGTTCCGGGTGCGAAGGGTGGCAAGGTATTCGTTACGCCGGCCGTGAAGACGCGTGCCGTGAAAGGAGCGAAATAATGGAACTTAAGCTCCTGAATGCCAATGGTCAGGAAGGTGCGGGCGTTAGCGCGTCGGACGTCGTGTTCGGCCGCGATTACAACGAAGCCCTGATTCACCAGGTGGTGGTTGCGTACCAGGCGAATGCACGTAGCGGCAATCGCGCGCAGAAGGATCGTGAGCAGGTCAAGCACACGACCAAGAAGCCGTGGCGCCAGAAGGGTACGGGCCGGGCTCGTGCCGGTATGTCGTCGAGCCCGCTGTGGCGCGGCGGTGGCCGTATCTTCCCGAATTCGCCGGAAGAAAACTTTTCGCACAAGGTCAACAAGAAGATGCATCGCGCAGGTCTCTGCTCGATCTTCTCGCAGCTGGCCCGCGAAGGCCGCATTTCGGTGGTCGACGAGCTGACGCTCGAAGCGCCGAAGACGAAGCTGCTGGCCGAAAAATTCAAGGCGATGGGTCTCGACTCCGTGCTGGTGATTACCGACACGGTTGACGAAAACCTGTACCTCGCGTCGCGCAACCTCGCCCACGTGGCGGTTGTCGAGCCGCGTTACGCCGACCCGCTGTCGCTGATCTACTTCAAGAAGGTCCTGATCACGAAGGCTGCGGTCGCCCAGATCGAGGAGTTGCTGTCATGAGCGAGATTCGCAAGAACGATCATCGTTTGATGCAGGTCCTGCTCGCGCCGGTGGTCTCCGAAAAGGCGACGCTGGTTGCCGACAAGAACGAGCAGGTAGTGTTCGAAGTCGCGCCGGATGCCACGAAGCAGGAAGTGAAAGCTGCAGTCGAGCTGCTGTTCAAGGTGGAAGTTGATTCCGTCAATGTGCTGGTCGCGAAGGGCAAAGCCAAGCGCTTTGGTCGCTTCATGGGCAAGCGCAAGGACGTGAAGAAGGCGTATGTCTGCCTGAAGCCCGGCCAGGAAATCAACTTTGAAGCGGAGGCCAAGTAATCATGGCAATCGTGAAAGTTAAGCCGACTTCGCCGGGCCGCCGCGCGATGGTCAAGGTGGTCAACAAAGAACTGCACAAGGGCAAGCCGTTTGCGGCACTGCTCGACACGCAGTCGTCGACTGCCGGCCGTAACAACAACGGGCACATCACCACGCGTCACAAGGGTGGTGGTCACAAGCATCACTATCGTGTCGTCGACTTCCGTCGCACGAAGGATGGTATTCCGGCAAAGGTCGAGCGTCTTGAGTACGACCCGAACCGTAGCGCGAACATCGCGCTGGTTCTGTACGCGGACGGCGAGCGCCGCTACATCATCGCTCCGAAGGGTGTCACCGTCGGTCAGCAACTGATGTCGGGTTCGGAAGCACCGATCCGCGCAGGTAACACGCTGCCGATCCGCAACATTCCGGTCGGTACGACCATTCACTGCATCGAAATGCTGCCGGGCAAGGGCGCGCAAATGGCGCGTTCGGCTGGCACGTCGGCGATGCTGCTTGCTCGCGAAGGCGTCTACGCGCAGGTTCGTCTGCGTTCGGGCGAAATCCGCCGCGTGCACGTTGAATGCCGCGCGACGATCGGTGAAGTGGGCAACGAAGAGCACAGCCTCCGTCAAATCGGTAAGGCTGGCGCGAACCGCTGGCGCGGCATCCGCCCGACCGTGCGTGGCGTTGCAATGAACCCGGTCGACCACCCGCACGGTGGTGGCGAAGGCAAGACTGCGGCAGGCCGCGATCCGGTGAGCCCGTGGGGCACGCCGACGAAGGGCTATCGCACCCGCAGCAACAAGCGCACGACGAGCATGATCGTCCAGCGCCGTCACAAGCGTTAAGGAGTAGGCAATGGCACGTTCTATTAAGAAAGGTCCGTTCTGCGACGCCCATTTGCTGAAGAAGGTTGAGGCGGCTGCAGCATCGCGTGACAAGAAACCGATCAAGACTTGGTCGCGTCGCTCGACGATCCTGCCGGACTTCATCGGCCTGACGATCGCCGTGCACAACGGCCGTCAACACGTTCCGGTGTATGTCACGGAAAACATGGTCGGCCACAAGCTTGGCGAGTTCGCACTGACCCGTACGTTCAAGGGTCACGCGGCCGACAAGAAGGCCAAGAAATAAGGGGCAATCAAGATGGAAGTGAAAGCAATTCATCGCGGTGCCCGCATCTCGGCGCAAAAAACGCGCCTTGTGGCTGACCAGATCCGCGGTTTGCCGGTCGACAAGGCGCTGAACGTTCTGACGTTCTCGCCGAAGAAGGCTGCGGGAATCGTGAAAAAGGTCGTGCTGTCGGCGATCGCGAATGCGGAGCACAACGAAGGCGCCGATATCGACGAGCTCAAGATCACGAGCATCTACGTCGACAAGGCAGCGTCGCTGAAGCGTTTTACCGCGCGCGCCAAGGGCCGTGGTAACCGCATCGAGAAGCAATCCTGTCACATCACTGTGACGGTCGGGAATTAAGGGGTCATACGATGGGACAGAAAATTCATCCGACTGGCTTCCGTTTGGCCGTCAGCCGCAATTGGGCTTCGCGTTGGTACGCGAACAACAACAATTTCGCGGCGATGTTGCAGGAAGACATCGGTGTTCGTGAATACCTGAAGAAGAAGCTGAAGAACGCGTCCGTCGGCCGCGTTGTGATCGAGCGTCCCGCAAAGAACGCGCGTATCACGATTTTCAGCTCGCGTCCGGGTGTCGTGATCGGTAAGAAGGGTGAAGACATCGAACTGCTGAAGTCCGAGCTGCAAAAGCGCATGGGCGTTCCGGTTCACGTCAACATTGAAGAAATTCGCAAGCCGGAAACCGACGCGCAACTGATCGCTGATTCGATCACGCAGCAGCTCGAGCGCCGGATCATGTTCCGTCGCGCGATGAAGCGTGCGATGCAGAACGCGATGCGTCTGGGTGCTCAAGGCATCAAGATCATGAGCGCAGGCCGTCTGAACGGTATCGAAATCGCTCGCACGGAATGGTATCGCGAAGGTCGCGTGCCGCTTCACACGCTGCGTGCAGATATCGACTACGCAACGTCGGAAGCAAAGACGACGTACGGCATCATCGGCGTGAAGGTGTGGGTCTATAAGGGCGATACGCTCGGCCGCAATGACGCACCGG
Source organism: Burkholderia sp. JPY481 (assembly GCF_038900515.1). Lineage (NCBI taxonomy): Bacteria > Pseudomonadati > Pseudomonadota > Betaproteobacteria > Burkholderiales > Burkholderiaceae > Burkholderia > Burkholderia sp. JPY481. Next base: position 135,370 of record NZ_JAYMRT010000016.1, on the reverse strand, counting down.
TGGTCGAAGAAGTCGCTGAAGAAAAGCGTCCGCGCCGCAACGCACGTCCGGGTGGCGATCGCCGTCCGCGTCGTGATGGTGAAGGTGGTGGCCCGGCAGGTGCACGCCGTGGCGCTCCTCGTCGTACTGGCGGTGCCGGCGGCGACGGGAAGACTGGAGAATAACGATGCTGCAACCGAAACGCAGAAAGTATCGCAAAGAGCAGAAAGGTCGTAACACCGGCGTTGCTACCCGCGGCAACGCGGTGTCGTTCGGTGAGTTCGGCCTGAAGGCTGTCGGTCGCGGCCGTCTGACCGCGCGCCAGATTGAAGCGGCGCGTCGTGCAATGACGCGTCACATCAAGCGCGGTGGCCGCATCTGGATCCGGATCTTCCCGGACAAGCCGATCTCGACCAAGCCGGCGGAAGTGCGTATGGGTAACGGTAAGGGTAACCCGGAATACTACGTCGCTGAGATTCAACCGGGCAAGATGCTGTACGAAATGGACGGCGTAACCGAAGAACTGGCGCGCGAAGCGTTCCGTCTGGCTGCAGCCAAGCTGCCGCTGAAGACGACGTTTATCGTACGTCAGCTCGGCGCCTAAGGAGCAAATGATGAAGGCTTCCGAACTTCACCAGAAAGATCAGGCCGCGCTCAACAAGGAGCTGTCGGACCTGTTGAAGGCGCAATTCGGCCTGCGCATGCAACTCGCGACCCAGCAGCTCACGAACACGAGCCAACTGAAGAAGGTTCGTCGCGACATCGCACGTGTGCGGACCGTCCTGACTGAGAAGGCGAACCAGAAATGAACGATAGCGTAAAAACCTCGCTCAAGCGGACGCTGGTCGGCAAGGTCGTCAGCAACAAGATGGACAAGACGGTTACCGTGCTGGTCGAGCACCGCGTGAAGCACCCGATCTATGGCAAGTACGTCGTGCGTTCGAAGAAGTACCACGCGCATGACGATGCGAACTCGTACAACGAGGGTGACCTCGTTGAAATCCAGGAAACTCGTCCGATTTCGAAGACGAAGGCTTGGGTTGTGGCTCGCCTGGTCGAGGCTGCTCGCGTCATCTAATGTCGCAAAGCTGTAGAAGTAGTTGAAATCGCAGTAAGTTTCGCTTGCAAGACCGGGATTATTTGATATAATCTCGGTCTTCCCTCTTTATGGGAGCCCCGTCGCGGGCGAAGTTGGTGGGGGAAGCGGTCCGGGCGCCAGCCTGTGCCGAAGGATTCACCGGATTGCGATGGCGGGTTTCGTTTGCCGTCGCTGCTGTTCTAACCCAAGCAGCCGATCGGCTGACGGGACCAAGACTGACCGGGAAGCACCATGGTGGTGTGACCGGATTAAGTTGGGAAAGATAAACCATGATCCAGACCGAAACTCGGCTTGAAGTGGCCGACAACACGGGTGCACGTGAAGTCATGTGCATCAAGGTGCTCGGCGGCTCGAAGCGTCGTTATGCCAGCATTGGCGACATCATCAAGGTGACTGTCAAAGAGGCAACGCCGCGCGGGCGCGTGAAGAAAGGCGAAATCTACAACGCCGTGGTGGTTCGCACCGCCAAGGGCGTGCGCCGTCAGGACGGCTCGCTGATCAAGTTCGACGGCAATGCAGCTGTGTTGCTCAACACCAAGCTCGAACCGATCGGCACCCGTATTTTCGGGCCAGTCACGCGCGAGTTGCGTAGCGAACGATTCATGAAGATCGTTTCGCTGGCGCCTGAAGTGCTGTAAGGAGTCGCGATGAACAAGATTCGCAAGGGTGACGAAGTTATCGTCATCACCGGCAAAGATAAGGGCAAGCGTGGCGTTGTGCTGGCCGTTCACGGCGAGACCGTGACCGTCGAGGGCATCAATCTCGTCAAGAAGCACGTCAAGCCGAACCCGATGAAGGGTACGACGGGCGGCGTGGAAGCCAAGACGATGCCGCTGCAAATTTCGAACGTCGCATTGGTCGACGCGAATGGCAAGCCATCGCGTGTAGGCATCAAGGTCGAAGGAGACAAGAAAGTCCGTTTCCTGAAGACGACCGGTGCCGTGCTGAGCGCCTGACGCTGCGGAGTAAAAAATGGCTCGTTTGCAAGAGTTTTACAAAGAAAAGGTTGTACCCGGCCTCATCGAGAAGTTCGGTTACAAGTCCGTGATGGAAGTGCCTCGCATCACCAAGATCACCCTCAACATGGGTCTTGGCGAAGCCGTCGCCGATAAGAAGATCATCGAAAACGCCGTTGGCGATCTGACGAAGATCGCAGGCCAGAAGCCGGTGATCACGAAGGCACGCAAGGCAATTGCTGGCTTCAAGATCCGTCAGGGCTATCCGATCGGCGCCATGGTCACGCTGCGTGGTCAGGCAATGTACGAATTCCTCGACCGTTTCGTGACGGTTGCGCTCCCCCGTGTGCGCGACTTCCGTGGCGTGTCGGGTAAGGCGTTCGATGGTCGCGGCAACTACAACATCGGTGTGAAAGAGCAGATCATTTTCCCCGAAATCGATTACGACAAGATCGACGCACTGCGTGGGCTGAACATCAGCATCACGACGACTGCGAAGACTGACGACGAAGCAAAGGCTCTGCTCGCCAGCTTCAAGTTCCCGTTCAGAAACTGAGGTTACCGTGGCTAAACTGGCACTGATCGAACGTGAAAAGAAGCGTGCTCGCCTCGCCGCCAAGTACGCTCCCAAGCGTGCTGCACTGAAGGCAATCATTGGCGACACGAGCAAGTCGGAAGAAGAGCATTACGCAGCACGTCTGGAACTGCAGCAACTGCCGCGCAACTCTAACCCGACCCGTAAGCGCAACCGTTGCGCAATTACCGGTCGTCCGCGCGGCACGTTCCGTAAATTCGGCCTGGCGCGTAACAAGATTCGTGAAATCGCGTTCCGCGGCGAGATCCCTGGCCTGACCAAGGCGAGCTGGTAATAGGAGAAACATAAATGAGCATGAGTGATCCTATCGCCGATATGCTGACTCGCATCCGCAATGCGCAGATGGTCGAGAAGGTTTCGGTGACTATGCCCTCGTCGAAAGTCAAGGTTGCGATTGCGCAGGTCCTGAAGGACGAAGGTTATATCGACGATTTCGCAGTGAAGTCCGAAGGTGCGAAGTCGGAATTGAACATCGTGTTGAAGTATTACGCTGGCCGCCCGGTCATCGAGCGCATCGAACGCGTCTCGAAGCCTGGTCTGCGTGTGTACCGCGGCCGTAACGACATCCCCGTGGTCATGAATGGCCTGGGCGTGGCAATCGTATCGACGCCCAAGGGCGTGATGACGGACCGCAAGGCACGTGCAACGGGCGTTGGCGGCGAAGTCATCTGCTACGTCGCTTAAGGCCGAAAGGAGAGAAACATGTCTCGAGTAGGTAAGAGCCCGATCGCGCTGCAAGGCGCGGAAGTGGCCCTGAGCGCCGACAGCATCACTGTCAAGGGTCCGCTGGGTACGATTTCGCAGGCTGCCAACAGTCTCGTGAAAGTGGTGAACGACAACGGCACGCTGAAGTTCGAGCCGGTCGACGAAAGCCGCGAAGCGAATGCGATGTCGGGCACGATGCGCGCACTGGTTGCGAACATGGTGTACGGCGTGACGAAGGGTTTCGAGCGCAAGCTGACGCTGGTTGGCGTCGGTTATCGCGCACAGGCGCAAGGCGACAAGCTGAACTTGTCGCTGGGTTTCTCGCACCCGGTGGTGCACCAGATGCCGACTGGCGTCAAGGCAGAAACCCCGTCGCAAACCGAAATCGTGATCAAGGGGATCAACAAGCAACAAGTCGGTCAAGTCGCTGCAGAAGTGCGCGGCTACCGTCCGCCGGAGCCTTATAAGGGCAAGGGCGTGCGTTACGCCGATGAGGTTGTGATCCTCAAAGAAACGAAGAAGAAGTAAGGGTGCGCAATCATGGATAAGACTCAATCTCGCCTGCGCCGCGCTCGTCAGACGCGTATCAAGATCGCTGAGCTGCAGGTCGCGCGTCTCGCCGTGCATCGCACGAACACGCACATCTATGCGCAAGTGTTCTCGCCGTGCGGCACCAAGGTGCTCGCCAGCGCGTCGACGCTCGAAGCCGAAGTGCGTGCGCAACTGGCCGATCAATCGGGCAAGGGCGGCAACGTTGCTGCTGCAACCCTGATCGGCAAGCGCATTGCAGAAAAGGCTAAGGCTGCCGGCATCGAATCCGTCGCCTTCGACCGTTCGGGTTTCCGTTACCACGGCCGCGTGAAAGCGCTGGCTGATGCGGCGCGCGAAGCCGGACTCAAGTTCTAAGGGAAGAATTCGTCATGGCAAAGATGCAAGCTAAAGTTCAGGCTGACGAACGCGACGACGGCCTTCGTGAAAAGATGATTTCGGTCAACCGCGTGACCAAGGTCGTGAAGGGTGGCCGTATTCTCGGCTTCGCTGCACTGACCGTGGTTGGCGACGGTGATGGCCGCGTCGGTATGGGCAAGGGCAAGGCGAAGGAAGTGCCGGTCGCTGTCCAGAAGGCGATGGAACAGGCTCGCCGCAACATGTTCAAGGTGCCGCTGAAGAACGGTACCCTGCAACACGAAGTGCATGGTAAGCACGGCGCATCCACGGTTCTCCTCGCTCCGGCGAAGGACGGTACCGGCGTGATCGCTGGCGGTCCGATGCGCGCAGTGTTCGACGTGATGGGCGTGCAGAACGTCGTGGCCAAGAGCCACGGTTCGACGAACCCGTATAACCTCGTTCGTGCGACGCTCGACGGCCTGCGCAAGCAGTCCACGCCGGCCGACATCGCTGCGAAGCGCGGCAAGTCCGTCGAAGAAATTCTGGGCTAAAGGTGGACACCATGTCTGATAAAACTGTCAAGGTCCTGCTCGTCAAGAGCCTGATCGGCACCCGTGAATCGCACCGCGCAACGGTGCGTGGCTTGGGCCTGCGCCGACTCAACTCGGTTAGCGAGTTGCAGGATACGCCGGCTGTGCGCGGCATGATCAACAAGGTTTCGTACCTCGTTAAGGTCATCAGCTAAGCGGCTGACCAGGACTCAAGGAGTTGATAATGGAATTGAATAACCTGAAGCCGGCTGAAGGCGCGAAGCACGCAAAGCGTCGCGTTGGTCGCGGCATCGGCTCCGGCCTCGGCAAGACCGCTGGCCGTGGTCACAAGGGTCAGAAGTCGCGTTCGGGCGGCTTTCACAAGGTTGGCTTCGAAGGCGGTCAAATGCCACTGCAACGTCGCCTGCCGAAGCGTGGCTTCACCTCGCTGACGAAGGAATTCGTCGGTGAAGTGCGTCTCTCGGATCTGGAGAAGCTGCCGGTCGACGAAATCGATCTGCTGGCTCTCAAGCAAGCCGGCCTGGTCGGCGAACTGATCCGTAGCGCCAAGATCATCGGGACGGGCGAGCTCAAGCGCAAGGTCGTTGTGAAGGGTCTGGGTGCGACGAAGAGCGCACGCGCTGCCATCGAAGCAGCCGGTGGCTCGTTTGCCGAGTAACGCGCAAGTTATTTGCCGTCACTAGCATTTGCATCGGAGAAGGTACTTGGCTAACAGCCCGAGTCTCGCAAAACCCGGTCGCAGCGCGGCGAAGTTTGGCGATCTGCGTCGGCGAGCAGTGTTCCTGCTGCTGGCGCTGGTCGTCTACCGCATCGGCGCGCATATTCCGGTGCCGGGTATTGACCCGGACCAACTGGCGAAGCTGTTCCAAAGCCAGTCGGGCGGCATCCTTGGCATGTTTAACATGTTCTCGGGTGGCGCACTTTCGCGGTTCACCATTTTCGCGTTGGGGATCATGCCGTACATTTCGGCGTCGATCATCATGCAGTTGCTGGCGATTGTCTCGCCGCAACTCGAAGCGCTGAAAAAGGAAGGGCAGGCAGGTCAGCGGAAGATTACGCAATACACGCGGATCTTCACGGTCGTGCTGGCGACATTTCAGGCGTTCGGTATTGCCGTGGCGCTGGAAAATCAGCCTGGCCTCGTGATCGATCCGGGGATGGTATTCCGGTTGACGACGGTCGTGACGCTTGTGACCGGCACGATGTTCCTGATGTGGCTGGGTGAGCAAATCACGGAGCGCGGGCTTGGCAATGGTATCTCGATCATCATTTTTGGCGGTATTGCGGCGGGCTTCCCGAACGCAATCGGTGGTCTCTTTGAACTAGTGCGAACTGGCTCGATGAGTATCATCTCGGCGATTATCGTCGTCGCGCTGATTGCGGCTGTGACGTATCTGGTGGTGTTCATCGAACGCGGCCAGCGCAAGATTCTTGTGAATTACGCAAAGCGGCAGGTAGGCAACAAGATTTACGGCGGCCAGTCTTCTCATTTGCCGCTGAAGCTGAACATGTCGGGCGTGATTCCGCCGATCTTCGCATCGTCGATCATTCTCTTCCCGGCAACTATCCTGAACTGGTTCAGTTCGGGCTCGCGTACCAGCTGGTTCGCAGACACGTTGCACAATGTGGCCGAAGCCCTGAAGCCCGGTCAACCCGTGTACGTGTTGCTGTACGCGTTGGCGATCGTTTTCTTCTGCTTCTTCTACACCGCATTGGTGTTCAACAGCAGGGAAACGGCCGACAACCTGAAAAAGAGTGGCGCTTTCGTCCCTGGCATCCGCCCGGGCGATCAAACGGCGCGATATATCGACCGCATCCTTACGCGTCTCACGCTGGCCGGTGCGATCTACATCGTGTTCGTTTGCCTGCTGCCCGAATTTCTGGTGCTGCGCTGGAACGTGCCGTTTTATTTTGGTGGAACGTCGCTGCTGATCATTGTCGTCGTCACAATGGATTTCATGGCGCAGGTGCAGTCGTACGTTATGTCGCAACAGTATGAATCGCTGCTGAAGAAAGCTAATTTCAAAGGCGGCGGCGTCCCGATGCGTTGAAAGGACTTATGGCCAAAGACGATGTGATCCAGATGCAGGGCGAAGTAATTGAGAACCTGCCTAACGCTACCTTCAGGGTGAAGCTGGAAAACGGCCATGTCGTGTTGGGACACATATCCGGCAAGATGCGGATGCACTACATCCGAATCCTGCCGGGCGACAAGGTGACGGTTGAATTGACGCCTTACGATCTGTCGCGTGCGCGGATCGTGTTCCGGGCGAAGTGATTTGAAAAAAGGGTAATATCATGAAAGTGATGGCATCGGTTAAGCGCATTTGCCGCAATTGCAAGATCATCAAGCGCAAAGGCGTTGTGCGCGTGATTTGCAGCTCTGATCCGCGCCACAAACAGCGTCAAGGCTGAACGCCGCGCTTTTGCTTGCGCTTTTTGTTTGAGGAAAAACAATGGCTCGTATCGCAGGGGTTAACATCCCGAATCACCAGCATACTGAAATCGGCCTGACGGCTATTTACGGTATCGGTCGCACGCGCTCGCGCGACATTTGCGTCGCTGCTGGTGTGGCATTTTCGAAGAAGGTCAAAGACCTGACTGACGCAGACCTCGAAAAGCTGCGTGAAGAAGTCGGCAAGTTCATCGTTGAAGGCGATCTGCGCCGTGAAACGACGATGAACATCAAGCGCCTGATGGATCTCGGCTGCTATCGTGGCGTGCGGCATCGTAAGGGTCTACCCCTGCGCGGCCAGCGTACGCGTACGAATGCCCGTACGCGCAAGGGTCCGCGTCGTGCAGCGCAATCGCTGAAGAAGTAAGCGGAACTGACAGTTACAGGAAAACGTAATGGCTAAGGCTTCGAACAACTCCGCGGCGCAACGCGTTCGCAAGAAGGTCAAGAAGAACGTCGCCGAGGGCGTGGTTCACGTTCACGCGTCGTTCAACAACACCATCATCACGATCACCGACCGTCAAGGCAACGCGCTTGCCTGGGCAACGTCGGGTGGTCAGGGCTTCAAGGGTTCGCGTAAGTCGACTCCTTTTGCAGCTCAGGTCGCAGCTGAATCGGCTGGCCGCGTGGCGATGGAATACGGCGTGAAGAACCTCGAAGTGCGGATCAAGGGCCCCGGTCCTGGCCGCGAATCGGCGGTGCGCGCGTTGCATGGTCTTGGGATCAAGATCACCGCGATCTCCGACGTGACGCCGGTCCCGCACAACGGCTGCCGTCCGCCGAAGCGTCGTCGTATCTAAGACGACGGTTTCGCGAGCGCCTGTTGCCGCCTTGCGCGGCGGCGGGCTGCGCGCATTATTTAAATGACTAAGCCCACCGTTCGAACCAAAGGGTTCGGACTAGCGCGAGTGGAAGCATTCGCGTGATAAATCACAGAAGGAATCAACGTGGCACGTTATATCGGCCCCAAGGCCAAGCTGTCCCGCCGTGAAGGCACTGACCTCTTCCTGAAGAGCGCACGCCGCTCGCTCGCTGACAAGTGCAAGCTGGACAGCAAGCCCGGCCAGCACGGCCGTACCTCGGGCGCGCGTACGTCCGACTATGGCACGCAGCTGCGCGAGAAGCAAAAAGTAAAGCGTATCTACGGTGTCCTCGAGCGCCAGTTCCGTCGCTACTTCGCTGAAGCAGACCGTCTGAAGGGCAACACGGGTGAAAACCTGCTGCAACTGCTCGAGTCGCGTCTGGACAACGTCGTGTATCGGATGGGCTTCGGCTCGACGCGTGCTGAAGCACGTCAGCTGGTCGGCCACAAGGCGATCACGGTGAACGGCGTCGTGACGAACATCCCGTCGATGCAAGTCAAGGCTGGCGACGTCGTCGCCGTGCGCGAACAGAAGCGCAAGCAGGCTCGCATCATCGAGGCGTTGTCGCTCGCTGAACAAGGCGGCATGCCGAGCTGGGTTGCGGTCGACGCGAAGAAGTTCGAAGGTACCTTCAAGCAGAAACCGGAACGCAGCGACATCGCTGGCGACATCAACGAAAGCCTGATCGTCGAATTGTATTCGCGGTAATCGGATTGACGGCCGGGGCGCCCTGATTGCGTTGCGCAAGGGGGCGTCTCGGCTGTTTATTTTCAGGTTGTTACCGGTCAGCCTTATCGGTGTAACGAGCCGAGGGTATTGAAAAGGAAAACCTATGCAAACCAGTTTGTTGAAGCCCAAGATCATTGCAGTTGAATCGCTTGGCGAGAGCCACGCGAAAGTGGTCATGGAACCGTTTGAACGCGGTTATGGCCACACCTTGGGTAACGCGCTTCGGCGCGTGCTGTTGTCGTCGATGGTTGGCTATGCCCCGACCGAGGTGACGATTGCAGGCGTCGTGCACGAGTACTCGACGCTCGACGGTGTGCAAGAGGATGTGGTCAACCTGTTGTTGAACCTGAAGGGCGTCGTCTTCAAGCTGCATAACCGTGACGAAGTGACGGTTACGCTGCGCAAGGAAGGCGAAGGCGTGGTTACCGCCGGCGATATCGAACTCGCACACGATTGTGAAGTAATCAATCCGGATCACGTGATTGCGCATCTGTCGAAGGGTGGCAAGCTCGACGTGCAGATTAAGATTGAAAAGGGCCGCGGCTATGTGCCGGGCAATGTGCGTCGCTACGGTGAAGAGTCGGCCAAGATCATCGGCCGAATCGTGCTGGACGCGTCGTTTTCGCCGGTTCGTCGCGTGAGCTACGCGGTCGAAAGCGCTCGCGTCGAGCAGCGCACCGACCTCGACAAGCTCGTGATGAACATCGAAACCAACGGTGTGATTTCGCCGGAAGAAGCGATCCGCCAATCGGCGCGCATTCTGGTCGATCAGCTGTCGGTCTTCGCGGCGCTGGAAGGCACCGAAGCAGCGGCGGAAGCGCCGTCGCGCGCACCGCAGATCGATCCGATCCTGCTGCGCCCGGTCGACGATCTGGAACTGACGGTTCGTTCCGCGAACTGCCTGAAGGCCGAGAACATCTACTACATCGGCGACCTGATCCAGCGTACCGAGAACGAGCTGCTCAAGACTCCGAATCTGGGTCGCAAGTCGCTGAATGAGATCAAGGAAGTTCTGGCATCGCGCGGACTGACGCTCGGCATGAAGCTCGAGAACTGGCCGCCGGCAGGTCTCGACAAGTAAGCGGACAACTCGGTCGGGTGTAACCCGCGAATTGCACTGCTGCACTAGACTGGCAAAGACGCGGATTTTCCTTTAAAATCCGCGTCTTGTCTTTTTTAACTACCGGCCCGTGCGCTCACTGTGTGCTGCCAATGCTGCAGAACGAGTGCGATAGAAGAGCTGGACCAAAACTTTGAACTGAAGGAATTAACATGCGTCACCGTCATGGTCTGCGGAAACTGAACCGCACGAGCAGCCACCGTCTGGCAATGCTCCGTAACATGTCCAACTCGCTGATCGAGCACGAAGTCATCAAGACCACCCTGCCGAAGGCGAAGGAACTCCGTAAAGTCGTCGAGCCGTTGATCACGCTCGGCAAGAAGCCGTCGCTCGCAAACCGTCGTCTGGCTTTCAACCGCCTGCGCGACCGTGACTCGGTCACGAAGCTGTTCGACGTGCTCGGCCCGCGCTACGCAAACCGTCCGGGCGGTTACCTGCGCGTGCTGAAGTTCGGCTTCCGCGTCGGTGACAACGCGCCGATGGCACTGGTCGAACTGCTCGACCGTCCGGAAGTTGAAGAAACGGAAGTGCAAGAAGCTGAGTAAGCTTTTTGGTTTCGACGAAAAGCCAGGCGCATCGCCTGGCTTTTTTGTTTCTGTCGGCGATTTTTTCATCGATGCCGAAAGCCGTGTCGCGGTGACCAAATGCCGCGGCCGCGCCGCGGGGCGCTCTGCGGGGCGACATGGCCAGGTGATACGATATCGGGATCGAAATCCTGCGCCGCCGGAGCCTGGTGTGAGTGTGAATGTGACCTTGGTGCTGACGACGGTGCCGGATGTGGCCGTCGCGGAAAAGCTCGCCGCCGACGCGCTCGCCGCGCGCCTTTGTGCATGCGTCACGCAGCTGGGCAGCGTGCATTCGAGCTATCACTGGCAGGGCGCGATCGAAACCGCGCAGGAAATCCAGTTGCTGTTCAAGACCAGCGCCGCTCGCGCGCTCGAATTGGAACAATACCTTCAGGCTCACCATCCCTACGACACGCCGGAAATACTCTCCTGGCAAGCGACGGCCTCGGCCGCCTACGGCCAGTGGATCACTGCTGAAACCCAACGCCCTCTTCATGTTTAACGGTCTCGACCAGCGCGCGCGCGCTGCGCTGCGCACTGCATTCTTTCTGCTCAGCTGCGCGTTCCTCGCGCAATTCGCCACGCTCGCACGGGCCGCGGACGACTTCCTCGACCCGTCGGTCGCATTCCGGTTCAGTGCGACCGAGCAGCCCGGGCAAGTCGTCGTCACATACAAGATTGCGGACGGTTACTACATGTACCGCGAGCGCTTCGCTTTCGCGACCCGGAATGGCACCGCGACGCTTGGCGAGCCTCAACTGCCCGACGGTCACGTGAAGTTCGATCAGACGTTCAACAAGAATGTCGAGACGTATCGCAACGAGCTGACGATTCATATTCCGGTCAAGCAGGCTGCCGGACCGTTCGATCTCGCGGTGACGTCGCAGGGCTGCGCCGACGCTGGCATCTGCTACCCCCCGATGGAGCGCGTTTATCACGTGAGCGGCGTGGCGCTGCAGTCGGCTGGCGGCGCGGCAGCGGGTCCAACCGCGCAACAATCCGCGCACACTGAGGACGAGCCGTGGTACGAACGCGCGACCAGCGCCGACTACGCGCAGACGCTGCTACAGCGAGGCGGTTTCTTTGCGATCGTAGGGCTTTATTTTGTTGCGGGCGCAATTCTGAGCCTGCTGCCGTGCTCGTATCCGATGATTCCGATCCTGTCTGCGATCATCATCGGTGAGGGGGCGCGCGTCACACGTGGGCGTGGTTTCGCGCTGTCGCTCGCATATGTAATCGGGATGGCGCTCGTCTACACGGTGCTGGGCGTCGCGGCGGCACTCGTCGGGCAGAGTCTCGGCGCATGGCTGCAGAATCCGTGGGTGCTCGGCGCGTTCGGCGGCCTTCTGACGATTTTCGCGCTGCTGCTGATCGCTGGTGTGGATCTCGAACTGCCGCCGCGCTGGCGCGATCGGATGTCGAGCGTGTCAGCGGGACGCTCGGGCGGCAAATTTACCGCGGTCGCCGTGATGGGCGCGCTGTCGGCGCTGGTTGTCGGCGCCTGCATGACCGCGCCGCTTTTCGCGGTGCTCGCGTTCATCGCGCACACCGGCAATGCCGTGCTCGGTGGCGCGGCGCTGTTCTCGATGGGGATCGGCCTCGGGCTGCCGCTACTGATCATCGGCCTCGGCGCGGGCACGCTGCTGCCGCGCGCGGGCAAGTGGATGGACAGCGTAAAGGTGTTTTTCGGCGTGGTTCTGCTCGCCGCGGCGCTGTGGATCATTTGGCCGGTGCTCGGCGGCCCGGCGACGATGCTGTTGAGTGCCCTCTGGCTGCTGATCGCTGCGGTCGCCCTCGGCCTGTTTTCCAGGTCGGCCGCGGGTGGCTCGATATGGCACCGGCTAGGCCGGTCGGTCGGCGTCGTGATGGCGGTCTGGGCGGCCGCGCTTGTGATTGGCCTCGCCGCGGGATCATCGGACCCACTGCGCCCGCTGGCCGTGCTCGCTGCTCGCGCCGGCAGTCAGGCGGGCATCGCGAAAGATGGTTCTAGCGAGGCCGCAACGGCGTCGCAAAGCGATTTGACGTTCGCACCGGTTCGTTCATCGGCGCAGCTTGACCAGGCCGTCAAAACGGCGGCACAGCCTGCCATGCTCGATTTTTACGCGGACTGGTGCGTGAGCTGCAGGGAAATGGAGAAATTCACCTTCAGCGACCCGCGCGTTCAGGCGAAGCTGAAGCAGATGAATCTGCTGCGCGCCGACGTCACTGCGAACAATACCGACGATCAGGCGCTGCTCAAGCGCTTCAACCTGTTCGGGCCGCCGGGGATTATTTTCTTCGATCAGGATGGCAAGGAGGTGCTGCGGGTGGTCGGCTACGAATCGGCGGATAAATTCCTGCGCACACTGGATCGAGCGAGCGCGTCGGGGGTGTAATCGAACGCCGGGGGGGCGTTGCAGGCCGCGGCGGCGAGAATGAGCAGCACAAAAAAACGGAGGCGAAACCCTAAGGTTCGCCTCCGTTTTCTTCTCACGGCAGCCGCGTGCCAAGCCTCGTGCTGATTTATTTCTGCGAACGCAGGATCTTCGCGGCATCTAGCGCGAAATACGTCAGCACGCCGTCCGCGCCGGCACGCTTGAACGCCAGCAGCGATTCCATCATGACCTTGTCGTGATCGAGCCAGCCGTTCTGCGCGGCGGCCTTCAGCATCGCGTATTCGCCGCTTACCTGGTACACGTAGGTAGGAAACTGGAACTCGTCCTTCACGCGACGCACGATGTCCAGATACGGCATGCCCGGTTTGACCATCACCATGTCCGCGCCTTCATTGATGTCGGCCTGCACTTCGCGCAGCGCCTCGTTCGAATTGGCCGGGTCCATCTGGTAGGTCATCTTGTTGCTCTTGCCGAGGTTCGTCGCGGAACCGACGGCATCGCGGAACGGGCCGTAGAACGCTGAAGCGTACTTCGCCGCGTACGCCATGATGCGCGTGTGGACGTGGTCCTCGCTCTCGAGCATTTCGCGGATCGCACCAATGCGGCCGTCCATCATGTCCGACGGCGCGACGATATCGACCCCGGCTTCCGCCTGCGCACGCGCCTGCTCGACGAGGATCTCGACGGTCTCGTCGTTCATCACGTAGCCAGCTTCGTCGAGCACGCCGTCCTGACCGTGGCTCGTGTACGGATCGAGCGCGACGTCGGTGAGTACGCCGAGCTCCGGAAAATTCTTCTTCAATTCACGCACCGCGCGCGGGATCAAACCCGCCGGGTTGGCCGCTTCGCGGCCGTCGGGCGTCTTCAGCGAGGGCTCGATCGCGGGAAACAGCGACAGCACCGGCACGCCCAGTTCGACGCACTGCTCCGCGACGCCCATGAGCAGATCGACCGACACGCGCTCGACGCCCGGCATCGACGGCACGGCTTGTCGAACGTTGGTGCCTTCGACGATGAATACGGGGTAGATCAGGTCGTTAGTGGTGAGGATGTTTTCGCGCATCATGCGGCGCGAGAAGTCGTCACGGCGCATGCGGCGCGGACGGTAGTGCGGGTAGAAGCTCATATCGAATCGAAGATCGTGGATAGGTGGAGTGGACAAACGGCACCTGGCTCCGCTCCCGGAAACTTTTCGAGACAATGGTATATCATACCGATCGAGCAAGGCGCCTAGCGCTGACCTCCCCGCTTCTCCTCCCTGAGCGGGTGCCTGTCGTTTTTCGATTAGGCTGTTTGACCCGCCGTTCAAGCGGCGGGTTTTTTTATGGGTGGCCAGAAATGCGCTCTGATACGGGTATTCAATGCGACTCCCGCGTCACACGCGCGGCGGGACTCGGGCATCGACAGTGACTCAGCCCGCGGCCGGCTTTTCACCTGCTTCGTCCACTGCGCCCGGGATCAGCCAGCTCTCGATCAGTTCATGCGCTTCGTCTAGGCCCGTGCGTTTGAGCGCGGAAAAGAGCTGTGCGCTCAACTCACCGCGATAGCCCGCCGCCCGATATTCGGCGAGTCCCTTCTGCGCGGTGCGCAATGCGTTCGTGCTTTCCTGCCGCGTCAATTTGTCGCATTTGGTGAGCAGCGTATGGATCGGCTTGCCGGTCGGCGCGAACCACTCGATCATGCGTCGATCGAGATCCGTCAGTGGGCGGCGCGAATCCATCATCAGGATCATGCCGCGCAGTTGCGAGCGCGATTGCAGATACGAAGACAGCAGCGCTTCCCAGTGCGCCTTCGCCGCTCCCGGCACTTCCGCATAGCCGTAGCCCGGCAGGTCGACCAGATAGCCGGCCGGTTCATCCGGCTTGCCAACCGAAAAATAATTGATGTGCTGCGTGCGGCCAGGCGTCTTACTCGCGAACGCGAGTCGCTTCTGATTGCAGAGCACGTTGATCGCCGTCGACTTGCCTGCGTTCGAGCGTCCCGCGAAAGCGATCTCGGGCTGCGCGGTGGCCGGCAGGTCACGCAGATGATTGACGGTGGTATAGAAGCGGGATTCGTGGAGCAGGAAGGGCATGGTGGAAGCCAGATTGGAGACGCCGCGGGGCCCGCAGCGGGAACGGGGTCAAGCCCGACTGGCGTCTAAGCGATTAGCGAGTTATTGTACAATACGATGGTTTACTGAATACCTTGGGAGCCCGCCCCACGTGCCTTGGCGGCTCCTGGCGGTCACTCGGTCGCCGTCGTCGTACTTTGCAGAACCTCTAAAATCCCACAAGACGAGACAGGGTGTGCGAATGAATCGACTGTGCAAGACTCTGATGGTGCTTCATGTAACGGCAGGTCTTTCAGGTTTGGCAATTCAGGCACGAGCAGCAGATCCGGCAAAGCCGGACATCAATCGGGGGCAGGCAATCGCGGTACAAGTGTGCGCGTCATGTCACGGGGCAGACGGCAACAGTGCCGGCGGTGCATATCCGAAGCTGGCGGGCCAGCATCCGGAGTATCTCGTCAAGCAGCTCAGAGATTTCAAGACGCAACCGGGCGCCAAACAGGCCGCGCGCAATAATGCGATCATGGCAGGCATGGCTGCCGCGCTCTCCGATCAGGACATGATCAACGTTGCGGCTTACTTCTCGACGCAGACACCCAAGCCGGGCTATGCGCACAATAAGAACACGGTCGCGGTGGGGCAGCAGATCTATCGCGGCGGGATTGCCGACCGGGGCGTGCCGGCCTGCGCGGCCTGCCACGGCCCCACGGGACAGGGCATTCCGATCCAGTATCCGCGCCTGTCGGGACAGTGGGCCGAGTACTCGGTGACGCAGCTGACCGCGTTCACGCAAGGTCCGGGCGCTCGTAATAACAGCGACGCGATGCATGCGATAGCATCACGTTTGTCGGACAACGAGATCAAGGCGGTTGCCGACTACATCGCGGGTCTGCATTAAGCGGTTCGCCTGCGCGAGTCCAACCGGCCCGGCGAGGTCGGTGAAAAACAAGAAAAGGGTGAGGGTGTCGTAGCTGCGACAGCCCTTCACCCTTTTTTGCTGTTCAGTCGGAGTTTGAATGAGCGTCACCACGTCGGGTCTGCAGTCGAAGTCGGGCAATCGCGTCATGCGCAGCACCATCGAGCTCCTGAGCTCCATGCGTTTCGCCATTGCGCTGCTCGTGATTCTGTCGATCGCCAGCATCATCGGTACCGTCCTCACGCAGGACGATCCATATCCCAACTACGTCAACCAGTTCGGTCCGTTCTGGGCGGACATCTTCCGCGCGCTGAGCCTGTACACGGTGTACAGCTCGTGGTGGTTCATGCTGATTCTTGGCTTCCTGATGGTGTCGGTGTCGCTATGCGTGATCCGCAATGCGCCGAAGATGCTCGCCGATGCGAAGAGCTGGAAGGACAAGGTTCGCGAAGGCAGCCTGCGTGCGTTCCATCACAAGGGCGAGTTCGCCGTGCACGGCACGCGCGCGCAGACTGCGGCAGTGCTCGCGAAACTGTCGGCGAAGCTCGGCTACAAGTTCGTCACGCGTGAGTCGGACGGCGCGACGCTGATCGCCGCGAAGCGTGGCGCGCTGACGAAGTTCGGCTACATCTCCGCGCACATCGCGATCGTCGTGATCTGCCTCGGCGGCCTGCTCGACAGCAATCTGCCGATCAAGCTGCAAATGTGGCTGTTCGACAAGTCGCCGATCAACTCGAACACCGCGATCAACGAGATTTCGCCCGACCATCGGCTGTCGGAGTCGAACCCGACGTTCCGCGGCTACGCGTGGGTGCCCGAGGGGCAGCACGTGTCGACCGCGATCCTGAATCAGCCCAACGGTTCGCTGATCCAGGACCTGCCGTTTTCGATCGAACTGAACAAGTTCATCGTCGATTACTACACGACCGGCATGCCGAAGCTGTTCGCGAGCGACATCGTCGTGGTCGATCACAAGACCGGCGCGCGCGTGCCGGCGCGCGTCGAGGTCAACAAGCCGTTCGAATACGACGGCGTGTCGATTTATCAATCGAGCTTCCAGGATGGCGGCTCGCAGATGCAGATGACCGCCTTCCCGATGTCCGGCCCGAGCGCGAAGCCCGCGCCGTTTGGCGGCACGATCGGCGGCAGCGCGCCGCTGAGCTCCGCCACGCCGCTCGCCGATGGCCAGACCGTCGAATTCACGGACTTCCGCGCGATCAACGTCGAAAACATCTCGAACGCCAATGGCCAGAACGATGCGCGCGGGGTCGCCGCGCAGCACTCGCTGAAGGAAGCGTTCGACGAGCGTCTCGGCTCCGGCGCGAAATCCTCGAAGCCGCTCGATCTGCACAACGTCGGCCCGTCGGTGCAATACAAGATTCGCGGCAAGGACGGCCAGGCGCGCGAGTACAACAACTACATGCTGCCCGTCGACGTCAACGGCGAGAAGATGTTCCTCGCCGGCATGCGCCTGAATCCAGACGATCCGTTCCGCTACCTGCGAATTCCCGCCGACAGCGGCGGCACGCTGAAGGAATGGATGAACCTGCGCGCCACGCTCGAAGACCCGAACCAACGCGCCATCGCCGCTCATCAGTTTGCGCAGCGCTCGGTGCCAGGCTCGAACGCGGAGTTGCAGCAGCATCTGGAGGAAAGCGCGTTGCGCGTGCTGACCCTTTTTGCGGGCGCGGACGCCAGCGTGAAGATGCCGAACGGCGAAACGCTCGGCGGCTTCCAGGCGGTGGCTGGCTTTATCGACCGCTCGGTACCGAAGGGCGAGCAGGAAAAGGCCGCGGGCTTGCTGCTTCGGATGCTCGAAGGCGTCACATGGGACTTGTGGCAACTGTCGCGCCAGCGGCTCGGCGAGCCCGCCGCGCCGGCCAATGCCGACACGAGCCGCTTCATCCAAAGTTCGCTTAATGCGATATCCGACAGCTTTCTGTATGGATCGCCGGTCTATTTGCAGCTTGACTCATTCAAGCAGGTGCAAGCTTCGGTATTTCAGTTGACGCGCGCGCCGGGCAAAAAAGTCGTGTATCTTGGCAGCCTGCTTCTCGTATTGGGCATCTTCTCGATGTTCTACGTCCGCGAACGCCGTCTGTGGTTCTGGCTGAAGGATACGGACCACGGCACGAACGTCGTGATGGCGATGTCGAGCGCGCGTAAGACGCTAGACTTCGAGAAGGAGTTCGTCCAGACGCGCGACGCCGTGAGCGCCGCACTGGGCGCGAAACTCATCGACGCAGCCGATGCCAGCCCGGCCGCTCAGGCCGCAGCCCCGTCGGCAAGCTCACAGGATTCGACCCGGTAAGATCATGGACTTGACTCAGGTTTCCTCCTCCTCCTCTGCTTCACGCGCCGACAAGGCGTTTGCGAGCAGCACGCCCGAACTCCAGCAATTCGACGAACGGCCGTTCCTGAAACGCCTGGGTATCTTTGACTGGCTGTTCGCGCTCGCGCTGGTCGGTGGCGCCGGGTTCGCGCTGTCGCGCTATTACCCGTTCATGAATTACTACGACAAACTGGTGCTGGCCTGCTCGGTGCCGGTTTTCGTGGCGCTGGGCTGGCGCTGGAAGCCGGTGCGTCCGCTGATGGTGGGAATCGCCGCGCTGTCCCTGCTTGCGATCCAGATATACCAAGGCGATCTGAGCCGCGCCGACAACGCGTTCTTCCTCAAATATTTCCTGTCGAGCCAGTCCGCGATCCTGTGGATGAGCGCGCTGTTCGTCTTCGCGACCGTGTTCTACTGGATCGCGCTGCTGTCGCGCTCGCCGACCGGCGCCGCGATCGGCTCGAAGATGACGTGGGTGGCGGTGCTGATGGGCTTCGTCGGCATGATGGTGCGGTGGTACGAGTCGTACCTGATCGGCTCGGACGTCGGCCATATTCCGATTTCGAACCTGTATGAAGTATTCGTGCTGTTCAGCCTGATCACCGCGCTGTTCTATCTGTACTACGAGCAGCACTACAACACGCGCGCGCTCGGCGCGTTTGTGCTGCTCGTGATCAGCGCGGCCGTCGGCTTCCTGATGTGGTACTCGGTCTCGCGCGACGCGCAGCAGATCCAGCCGCTCGTGCCGGCGCTGCAAAGCTGGTGGATGAAGATTCACGTGCCGGCGAACTTCATCGGCTATGGCAGTTTCGCGCTGTCGGCGATGGTCGGCGTTGCATATCTGGCGAAGGAACGCGGCGTGCTCGCGGATCGTCTCCCGGCGCTCGACGTGCTCGACGACGTGATGTACAAGTCGATAGCGGTCGGCTTCGCGTTCTTCACGATCGCGACGATTCTCGGCGCCCTGTGGGCCGCCGAAGCGTGGGGCGGCTACTGGAGCTGGGACCCCAAGGAGACGTGGGCGCTGATCGTCTGGCTGAACTACGCGGCCTGGCTGCACATGCGTCTGATGAAGGGCCTGCGCGGCGCGGTCGCCGCATGGTGGGCGCTGACCGGCCTGCTGGTCACGAGCTTCGCGTTCCTCGGCGTGAACATGTTCCTGTCGGGCTTGCATAGCTACGGCAAGCTGTAAGATCCGCCGCGCTGAACCGACTAAGAACCGCCGCGTGCTTTTGCACCGGCGGTTTTTTCATGGCGGACGGAATATTCGTCGCGCCCCGGTGTTCACCCATCGAGCACCCGAGCAGGTACCCGTGGATGACAGGCGCCCCCAAACGGGCGATCATCAATATGGCACCGCAACGCGCACGACGCGGCGGGCCGGCAAGGAGCAGCACGATGTGGATCAAGCGAAGCGACAGAATTCAACTGACCGGAGATGACATCGCGCGCAGCGAAATCGCGCCGCGGCACGTGTTCGAGAACCGCCGACGCATCCTGCAGGCAGCCGGCGCGATGGCGCTCGGCAGCCTGATCGGCGTGAGCGATGAGGCGCTCGCGACATACTCGTCCCCCGATCCGAAGGCGCAGAAGCTCGCGGCGAAAACCAACACCAGGTTCGTCGCGCTCGACAAGATCACGCCGTACAAGGACATCACCACCTACAATAATTTCTACGAGTTCGGCACCGACAAATCCGACCCCTCGCAGCACGCGGGCACGCTGCGGCCGCATCCGTGGAAGGTGAGCGTAGAGGGCGAGATTAAGAATCCGAAGGTCTACGACATCGACGACCTGCTGAAGCTCGCACCGCTCGAGGAACGTGTGTACCGGCATCGCTGCGTCGAAGGCTGGTCGATCGTGGTGCCGTGGATCGGCGTCTCGCTTTCCGAGTTAATTAAACGCGTCGAGCCGACCGGCAATGCGAAGTACGTGCAATTCATCACGCTCGCCGATCCATCGCAGATGCCCGGGCTGTCGCAGCCCATACTCGAGTGGCCGTACTCCGAAGGCCTGCGGATGGACGAAGCGATGCATCCGCTGACGCTGCTGACGATGGGCCTCTACGGCCAGGTGCTGCCGAACCAGAACGGCGCGCCGATTCGCGTCGTGGTGCCATGGAAGTACGGCTTCAAGAGCGCGAAGTCGCTGGTGAAGATCCGTTTCGTCGACAAGCAGCCGCCGACCAGCTGGAACACCTACGCATCGAACGAATATGGGTTTTATTCGAACGTGAATCCGAACGTCGATCATCCGCGCTGGAGCCAGGCGACCGAACGGCGCATCGGCGAAGACGGCTTTTTTACGCCGAAGCGCAAGACGCTGATGTTCAACGGTTACGGCGATCAGGTTGCATCGCTCTATCAAGGCATGGACCTGAAGAAGAACTTTTAAGGCGAGCGCGATGGCTTCCGATACGCAAACTGTCACCCGCAGCGCGCCAGCGACACGGCGCACGGCGCCGATGTCGGCGGCCAGGCGGCGGGCCGCGGGCAGCGCGCGCTGGGTCGTACCGGCGAAAGTCGCGGTCTTCGCCGCGGCGCTCTATCCGCTCGCACGCCTCGTGCTGTTTGGCCTGACCGACCGGCTCGGCGCGAATCCGATCGAATTCATCACGCGCTCGACGGGCCTGTGGACGCTCGTGTTCCTGTGCATCACGCTAGCGGTGACGCCGCTGCGCCGTCTGACCGGCGTCGCCGCGCTCGTGCGTTTCCGCCGGATGGTCGGGCTCTTTACGTTCTTCTACGCGACGCTGCATTTCACCACGTACCTGTGGTTCGACAAGTGGTTCGACGTGGCGGAGATTCTGAAGGACATCGGCAAGCGGCCGTTCATCACGGTGGGCTTCGCCGCGTTCGTGCTGCTGATCGCGCTTGCGGTGACGTCGCCGCGCGCAATGGTGCGCAAGCTCGGACGTCGCTGGCAGACGCTGCATCGCGCGATCTACGCGATCGGCGCGCTCGCGATCCTGCATTTCTGGTGGATGAAGGCGGGCAAGCACGATCTGCTGCTGCCGGAGATTTACGGCGCGGTGATGATTGCGCTGCTGGGATGGCGGCTGGTGGTCTGGATACGCGAGCGAAGGATGACGACGCGCCGACGGTGATTGCGCGAAACTTTCGCGTCACGCACGCGGCTGCAAAGAAAAATGGCGATGCCGAGGAGGCATCGCCATTTTTTTCGTTGCTGCGCTTTATTTACCGTTGGCTGTACAGCCAGCTCTGACGTTTACGCCGGCAGAATCGCTTCGCCCGCAAACAGCTGCCTGATCTCTTCGCGTGCGCGAACTACGTGCGCTCGTGTACCATCCACCATCACCTCGGCGGCGCGCGCACGGGTGTTGTAGTTCGAGCTCATCACGAAGCCATAGGCACCGGCCGAACGGATCGCGAGCAGATCGCCGGGTTCGACAGCGAGCAGCCGTTCGCGGCCGAGCCAGTCGCCGCTTTCGCAGACCGGGCCGACCACGTCATAGACGTGCGCAGGGACGTCGCGCTTCACGACCGGCTCGATTGCGTGATACGCGTCGTACATCGCGGGGCGTGCGAGATCGGTCATCGCCGCGTCGACGATCGCGAAGTTCTTGTCCTCGCCCGGCTTCAGAAACTCGAGACGAGTGAGCAGCACACCCGCGTTGCCGACCAGCGAGCGACCGGGCTCGAAATAGACTTCGCGGTGACCGTGGCCGCGCGCTTCGATGCGATCGAGCAACGTGCGCACGAACTCGCCGATTTCCGGCGGCGTTTCGTCGTCGTAGGTGATACCGAGGCCGCCGCCGACGTCGATATGGCGAATCGTCACGCCGTCCTGCTCGATCTGCTCCACGAGCTCCAGCACTTTGTCGATTGCGTCGAGGTAAGGCGCGACTTCGGTGATTTGCGAGCCGATATGGCAGTCGATGCCGACCACCTCGAGATTCGCCATCGCCGCGGCCGCCTGATAAGTGGCGCGTGCATCTTCGAACGCGACGCCGAACTTGTTCGTCTTCAGGCCGGTGGAAATGTACGGATGCGTTTTCGCGTCGACGTCGGGATTCACGCGCAGCGACACTGGCGCCTTCTTGCCCATCTCGCCCGCCACAGCGTTGAGGCGGTCGAGCTCGGGAATCGATTCGACGTTGAAGCATTTGACGCCCGCCGCGAGCGCGTCGCGCATTTCGCTCGCCTGCTTGCCGACGCCCGAAAACACGGTGTTTTCCGCTTTGCCGCCGGCCGCGAGCACGCGCGCGAGTTCGCCGCCCGACACGATGTCGAAGCCCGCGCCGAGGCGCGCGAATACGTTCAGCACCGCGAGATTGCTGTTGGCCTTGACGGCCACGTGCACGCTCGCGCGACGCCCGGCGCAGGCGCCCGCATAGGCGTTCCACGCCGCGGTGAGCGCGGCGCGCGAATAGACGTACAGCGGCGTGCCGAACTGCTCGGCGAGGGAAACGGCGGACACGCCTTCGGCGTGCAATACGCCGTCGACGTAGTCAAATGCGGATCGAGTCATGCGAAAGTCTTATTGAGCGGAAGGGACGGCAGAGGCGGGCAGCGGTACTGCGGGAGCCGATGCCGCCGAAGCGGGCGGCGTCTTGAGTTGGTCTTCGGGGGCGAGCGTGAGCGGCGTGCCCGAGGTGTCCGGGATCGAATCCGCGTCGGCCGCGCTGCCGGTAGCCGGTTGCGTTTGATCGGTCGACGGCGTTTGCGTGCGATGAGCCGGCGGGGCAGGCAGCGGTGGTACGGTTGGCAGATAGAGCGCGCCGCGTTGGCCGCAGCCGGTAAGCGCACATCCTGCGAGAATGGCTAAAACCGCTACAATCGCGCGGCCGGGCGCTGCCGCGCGCATCCGAGTTACGACTCGCATGACTGTCCCTGAATGAATAATCGATGGAGTTTAGCATGTCCGATAGTGATTACCTGACCCGTGCGGAAGCCGTACTGGCCGCCATCGAGAGCGCGCTCGACGACATCGACGCCGACATCGAACTCGAGCGCAGCGGCAACGTTCTGACGCTCGAATTCGAGAACCGCACGAAGATCATCGTCAACCTTCAGCCCCCGATGAGCGAGATCTGGATCGCGGCGAAGGCCGGCGGTTTCCACTTCCGTTTCGTCGACGGCGAATGGCGCGACACGCGCAGCGGCTCGGAGTTTTTCGCGGCGCTGTCGCAGTATGCGACCGAGCAGGCTGGCGAGCCGGTGCAGTTCGCCGCGCAATGAGCACGGCGCGACAAGCGCGAAGCACGAGACGCTCTCAAAACAAAACCGCCGCGTAATCAACGCGGCGGTTTTTTCTTTTCTAACGGTACGTCGACGCGGCCTTAGTGCCCGCGGAACAGATTCATGATGTCCTGCTTCTCCTGCTCGCCGACCTGTTCCGGCGCGGCGGCCGCGGCGCTCGCCTGGGCGTCGAGCGTCGCCTGACTGACGCCGACCGTTGCGATGAAACCGTGGCCCGGCGTGAAATCGTCGAAATAAAGTTCCGAGCCGATTTCGCTGACGTCGTCGGGGCGTGCCATCTTGTACTCGGGCACGCCCTTCAGCGCGCGTCCCATGTACTCGATCCACACCGGCAGCGCGAGGCCGCCGCCGGTTTCCTTGTCGCCGAGGCTGCGCGGATTGTCGTAGCCGATCCACGCGATCGCGGTGAGCGTGTGCTGATAGCCGGCAAACCACGCGTCGCGCGAGTCGTTGGTCGTGCCGGTCTTGCCGGCGAGATCGGTGCGCTTGAGCACGTTGCTCTTTGCGCCGGTGCCGTGCTGCGCGACGCTTTGCAACAGACTGTTCATCACATAGGCGTTGCGCGGGTCGATCGCATACGGCGCGTTTTGGCCGGCCACGAGCGGATGCGCTTGCGCGACGACGCCGCCGCGCTGATCGGTGACTTCCGCGATCAGGTAAGGATTGATCCGGTAGCCGCCGTTGGCGAACACCGAGAACGCGCCCGCCATCTGCAGCGGCGTCACGAGGCCCGCGCCGAGCGCCATCGGCAGATAGGCGGGATGGCGGTCCGCGTCGAAGCCGAAGCGCGTGATGTATTGCTGCGCGTACTTCGGGCCGATCTGATTCAGGATGCGGATCGACACGAGATTCTTCGATTTCTGCAGCGCGGTGCGCATCGTCATCGGACCGTCGAAGCCGCCGCCGTAGTTCTTCGGTTCCCACGCCTGGCCGCCGGTTTCGGCGGCGCTGAAAAAGAGCGGCGCGTCGTTGATGATCGTCGCGGGCCCAAGGCCTTTTTCGAGCGACGCCGAATAGATGAACGGCTTGAAGCTCGAGCCCGGCTGACGCCACGCCTGCGTCACGTGATTGAACTTGTTCTTGTTGAAGTCGAAGCCGCCGACCAGCGAACGGATCGCCCCGTCCTGCGGCACCACCGAGATGAACGCGCCTTCCACCTGCGGCAATTGCGTGATCGACCAGTCGCCCTCGTCGTTCTTCACGAGCCGCACGATCGCGCCGGGCCGGATGCGCTGATTCGGCTGCGCGCGCGGGCCGAGCGCGAACTGCGCATAGCGCAGGCCATCGCCCTGAATCGTTGCGACGTTGCCGTCGATGAAGGCCGCCTGCACCTCCTTCGGGCTCGCCGCCGTGACGACGGCCGCGATGATTTCGCCGTTGTCGGGATGCTCGAGCAGCGCGTCGTCGATGGCCTGCTCGCGCTCGTCGGCGTCGGCCGGCAGATCGATGAACGCCTCCGGGCCGCGATAGCCGTGACGGCGCTCGTAGTCCATCAAGCCTTTGCGCACCGCGTGATAGGCGACGTCCTGATCGGCCGAGTCGATCGTGGTCACGACGTTCAGGCCGCGCGTGTAGGCTTCCTCGCGATATTGCGCGTACATCATCTGCCGCACCATTTCCGCGACGTATTCCGCGTGCACGCTGTACTCCTTGCCCATGCCCTTCACGACGAGCCGCTGCCGGCTCGCCTCGTCGTACTGTTCCGGAGTGATGTAGTGCAACTCGTACATGCGCTGCAGGATGTACTCCTGGCGCACCTTCGCGCGCTTCGGATTGACGACGGGGTTATACGCGGACGGCGCCTTCGGCAGACCGGCGAGCATCGCCGATTCCGCGAGCGTCAGGTCTTTCAGATCCTTGCCGAAGTACACGCGCGCGGCGCTCGCGAATCCATACGCCCGCTGACCGAGATAGATCTGATTCATGTACACCTCGAGAATCTGATCCTTGCTCAGCTTCGACTCGATCTTGTACGCGAGCAGCATCTCGTAGATCTTGCGCGTATAGGTTTTCTCGCTGGACAAAAAGAAGTTGCGCGCCACCTGCATCGTGATCGTGCTCGCGCCTTGCGTCGCATGGCCGTTGGTCAGCGCGACGATGCCGGCTCGCGCGATGCCGGTCAGGTCGACGCCGCCGTGTTCATAGAAGCGCGCGTCCTCGATCGCGAGGATCGCTTTCTTCAGGCTGTCGGGCACGTCCTGAATGTGCACGATGTCGCGCCGCTCCTCGCCGAATTCGCCGATCAGCACGTGGTCGGCCGTATAGATCCGCAGCGGCACTTTAGGTTGGTAGTCGGTCAGCGCATCGAGTGACGGCAGGTTCGGCGTTGCGACGACGAGCGCGTAGCCGAGCACCAGCGCTACGCACACGATGCCCGCCACTATCAACCCGACAAAGCCGAGGATCAGCTTCAGCCATAGCGGACGTTTGCGCTTTTTCGGCGCGGGCGGCGGAGACGTAGGAGACGTGGCTTGCATAGGAGTACCGGAAAAACAGTCCCGCGATTATAGCCGCCAGGGTTTTGCTGCTTTCGGAAGCCTTACGAATGGCGTGCAATCGGCACTCGCCAGGCGGCGCGGGAACGACTTCGCTGTAGTCCCAACTGTAGTCGCTTTGATGCCGCTCGGGGCGGCTTCGCAGCCGCGTTGGCCATTCGGCTGAATGTCGTTAGGACGCGCGTCTGCCGACAATGATCCCTCGTTATTCGCGTTCCGAGGGAGGACGGTATGGCTTATAAAAATTCATGGCTTCAGGCGGTGCGGGAGGGCCGGCAGCGTTTCGCCGCCGGCATCGACGTCGGCTCGCGAAACGTGCGTCTCGTGGTGGTGAGTCAACGCGCACGGGGTGCGCTGCATCTCGAACATATCAGCACGGTGCCGCTCGCGGCCGGCGTAATGGCGGGCGCGGAGATAGCCGATCGGCAGGCCGTTTCGCGGGCATTGCGCGATGCGTTCGCCGGCTTGCCGCGCGTATGCGCGACGCACGCGCTGCGCTGCGCGATGGCCGTGCCTTCGTCGGCCACGCTGACGACGACAGTGCCGCTCGCGCGGCTCGCCGCACAGAGCGACTGCGAGGCGGAGGACGGTGGCGTTGCGCTCGCCGGACTTGCGCCCGCGGTGATGGGCGAAGCGGAGCGTATCGCCGGGCTCGAGCGTCATGCGCTCGCGGTCGACTGGTACGTCGACGAGACGCCGTCGCCGCAGCGCTCGGTCAGGATCGCGGCGACCTCGCGTCAGCATCTGGAAGCGCGGATCGAATGCGCGGCGACCGCGGGCATTTCGTTATCCGCTATCGATGGCGAACCGCACGCGGCATTGCGCGCACTGCGCCATGCGGCGAGTCGCGAGCTCGACCCGAACGAACCATACGCGGCGGTGTGGGTCGGCACGGACGGCGTGTACGGCTGGAGTGTCGTCGATGGCGCGAACGTCGGCGAGATGCGCTATCCGGCGCCCGAGCATGCCGATCTCGCCGACGCGTTGCGCGATCTCACGCACGGGCCGGAGTTCGACTGCGCGCTGATCGGCGGCGAAATCGATCTGCTCGACGGCGTCGGCTTCTCGCTCGCCGATATCGGCGACGTGCTCGGCTGCTCGGCCCTCCCGTTCGAGTGCGCGCTGCTCGGCAGCCACGCGCGGCCGCTCGACGACGCGTTGCTGCACGAGCCGGCTGGCGCGGTCGCGTTTGGGCTCGCGTTGCGCGGGGTGCTGGAATGAGGGGCGTTCTGTCGTTTTCTTCTGGCGTGGCAGCGAGTCCCGATCGGGGTGATCAGCGTGCCGCTGTGCCGTGGCTCGGCGGCTTCAATTTGCTGCCGTATCGCCAACGCAACGCGCGACTCGCGCGGCGCCGCTGCATGCGCGACTGGGCTGTGGCGGCTTGCGTCGGTGCCGCAGGCGTGTTGCTCGTCGCCGGTTGGCAGAGCTTCGCCGCGGCGCGGTTGGATGCGCGGCGCGCTGCGATCGAACAGGCGTTGGCCCCGCTCGCCGCGCCGCTCGCGGAGCACGCGAAGTTGTCGCGGGCTGAACAGGAGCAACGCGAAGCCGCGGCGCGCGCCGCGAGTCTCGCGAAGCCGCTCGCGCATCTGCGGAATCTGCTCGACGCGCTGAGCTTCGAGCCCGGCGATCGCATCGTGTTGCGGCAGTTTCGGCAGCGCGAGTACGAGACCGAATTGCTGGCGACTTCGAGCGGCCATATCGCATCGGCTGAGTGGCTCAAGCGGCTCGGCGCGATCCACGGCGTGCAGGGTGCGGAGATGCGCGATTTGCGTCGGCCGACGGGGAAGGGCGGCGCGTCGACGGAACCGGCGATTGGCGGACCGGTGGAATTCGATGCGCGCCTGCGCTGGGGCGATCCGCCGCCCCGGGCGACGCACGCGTCGAGGGCCGCACGAAAGGGAGGGGCGCAATGAGCACGACCTTTTTCGAGCCGGGCGGTGCGGCGCACGGCACCGCGGTTTTGTCACGCTGGGTCAAGCGGGCGCGTATGCCGCTCGAGGCGTGGAGCTCGCGCCGTCGCTGGCTCGTCGCGGCGGCGATCGCTGCGCTCGTGTTCGGCTTCGGCGCGTACAGTTGGAACACGGCCGATCTCGCCGGTCTGGAAGCGAGCCGCGCGGCGCTCGCGCTCAGCTCGCAGCGTCTCGCGGAGGCGCGGCACGCGCTCGCACAGCTGCCGTCGCTGCGCCGGGCAGCCGCGGCGATGTCGGCCACGGTGTCGAGCGCCGTGTCGTGGAATTCCGCCGACGACGTGCGCATCGTCTCCGAACTGGCCACGCAGAGCGGCGTCGCGTTGCTCGCAGTTGAACCGGGCGCGGCGAGCGGCGAGGGCGTCGAACGCAAGCGCGAGCTGCAGTTCACCGCGCGCACGGACTTCGTCCATCTGATGGCGTTTTTTCACGGGCTCGCGCAACTGCCGGTGCTGATCGTTCCCGCCGACGTGACCGTCAAGCAGGACGGCAAAGGTCTCGCGGTGGCCGCGACGCTGCAGGTGCACGACGCGCTGCGACCGGCGCCTGAGACCCCGGCTGCGAGCGCCGGCGTAAGCACTGACGCCGACGATGACGACGAAGGCCTCGTATTCTTCGATCCGTTCGCGAAGCCGCAGATCTCCGCGAGCGGCGAGCCGGGCGATGTTTCCGAGTTGCGCCTTATTGGTCTGCTGCGCGATCGTACCCGCGGGCTCGCCCTGCTCGACACACCAGACGGCACGACGACGGTCGCGGCCGGGCAGCAACTGGGCGTCGAGCGAGTCACGCAGCTCGACGCGCTCGGCATTACGCTCGCGAACGGCGGCGCGACGCGCACCCTGACGCTGACGCAGACGGAGGCGTCATGATGCGCATACTCAAACGATGGAGCGTGGCGAGGTTGACGGGCGAACGCGAGGTCCGCGTCGTCGCCGGGCTGTGTTTTGGGCTCTACGCCGCAGCGACGCTCGGCGCGGGCGTCGCACGGGCAGCCGCGCCACCGCTGCTGCCGCCGTTGCCGACTTACGCCGCGCTCGACGATCCAGCCGCATCGACCGAGACCGCCCATGAGACAGCGCCGCTGCCGAGCGGCGGCATCGGTCAGGCAGCGAATCCGTTCGCCTACGTCTCTGCGTCAAGCGCGGCCCCGGAACCGGACACCCTCGAGCCGGCCCCGCGTGCCGCCGTCGCGCCCGACGGTTCCCCGGACGACGCCGCCAACGGCCCGAATCTGCCGCCGCCGCCAAAACAACCCGCGGCTCCGGCTCGCGACGACGGCGCCGGCACGCCCAGTCTGGAGGGCCCGCCGGTCCCGCTGCCGCCGCGGCCGCGCCTCGCCGACGCAGCGGCCGATGCCGACTCGGGCCTTCCCGCGGGCAACAAGCCGATCTCGCTGAACTTCCAGCATGCGCAACTGGGCGCGGTCCTGAAAGCGTTCGCCGAGTTCACCGGCCTGAACATTGTCGCCAGCGACAAGTTGCGCGGCGCCGTGTCGATACGGCTCGATCAGGTGCCGTGGCGCACCGCGTTCGACACGCTGCTCGACGTCAACAATCTGGCGATGGAGCGCCACGGCAACGTCATCTGGGTCGCGCCCGCCGCCGAACTCGCCGCGCGCGAACGTCAGCGCTTCGAAGCTCACGCGCGCGCCGCGGACCTCGAACCGCTCGCGAGCCGCACGTTCGAGCTGCACTACGCGCACGCCGAGGACGTGCGGCGCCTGCTGACCGGTTCCGGCACCCAGCGCGTGCTGTCCAAACGCGGCGCCGTCACCGCCGATCCGCGCACCAACCTGCTGTTCGTCACCGATCTCGCGGGGCGGCTCGAGCAGATCGCGGCGCTGATCGCCTCCGTCGACCGGCCGACTCGCCAGGTGCTGATCGAGGCTCAGATCGTCGAAGGCGACCAGGGTTTTTCGCGCAATCTTGGGGTGCGGCTGTCGCTGGCCGGCACGAGCGCGGATGGTACGTCGAGGGGGCTGACGGGAGGAACGGACGGCACCGTGTACGATCTGTCGGCCCGTCCGATCTCCGGATTCGATGCCGCGACCGCTGGCCTCACGCTATTCGCCGCGCACGCGACACGGCTGCTGAATATCGAACTCTCGGCGCTCGAATCAGAGGGACATGGGAAAATCGTGTCGAGCCCGCGGGTTGTCACGGCGGACCGGATGAAGGCGATCGTCGAGCAGGGCACCGAGCTGCCATATCAGGCGAAGGTCGGCCAGGGCGTATCTGGCGTGCAGTTTCGCCGCGCGACGCTCAAACTGGAGGTCGAGCCGCAGATCATGCCGGATGGCCGCGTAGTGCTCGATCTCGACGTCGCGAAGGACAGCGTCGGCGAGCAGACCGACGCCGGGCCCGCGATCAACACCAAGCACGTGCAAACGCGCGTCGAGGTCGAGGATGGTGGTACGGTGTCGATCGGCGGAATTTACGAGACCGATGACCGAGACGACGTCGAACGGGTGCCCATCCTCGGCAAAATACCGGTTCTGGGCGCGTTGTTCCGCCATCGGACTCATCGCGACACGCGCAGCGAACTGGCGGTTTTCATCACGCCGCGCGTGGTGCGGGAAAATTAGGGCATATAGGGCAAGCTTGCGCCGCCGTCCGTCGGCGGCGCGCAGGCTCGACAAGGCAGCCGCTTTGCCAGTAAGCTGCGGCACGAACTACACCGGATTAGCCAGAGGACACCGTTGCAAGCGCGGGACGCACACGCCAATGTTTTTTTCGTAGGGCTCATGGGGGCAGGAAAGACCACTGTGGGTCGGGCGGTTGCGCGCCGTCTCGAGCGCCCGTTCTTCGATTCCGACCATGAAATCGAGGCGCGCACGGGCGCGCGCATTCCCGTGATCTTCGAACTGGAGGGCGAAGCGGGCTTTCGCGATCGCGAAGCGAGCGTGATCTCGGAGCTGACCGCGCGCGACAATATCGTGCTCGCGACCGGGGGCGGCGCGGTGCTGCGGCCGGAAAACCGCGAAGCGCTGAAAAGCCGCGGCCTCGTGATCTATCTGCGCGCCAATCCGCATGACCTGTGGCTGCGCACGCGCCGCGACAAGAATCGTCCGCTGCTGCAAACGGAAGACCCCAAGGCGCGCCTCGAAGCGCTCTATGAAGTGCGCGACCCGCTGTACCGCGAATGCGCGCACTTTGTGATTGAAACCGGCCGGCCCTCGGTCAACGGGCTCGTCAACATGGTTCTGATGCAGCTCGAGATGGCCGGCGTCGCCAAACATCCTGCGTCATAATGGACCGTATGATTACCGTCAACGTCGAACTGGGCGAGCGCGCCTATCCCATTCATATCGGTGCCGACCTGATCGGCCGGACCGATCTGTTCAAGCCGCATATCGCCGGCAACTCAGTCACGATCGTCACCAACAGCACCGTCGATCCGCTCTACGGCGACAAGCTGCGCGCCGCGCTCGCGCCGCTGAACAAGCAGGTGTCCACGGTGGTTCTGCCGGACGGCGAAGCGCACAAGAACCTGCAGACGCTGAACCTGATCTTCGACGCGCTGCTCGGCTCGCGCGCCGACCGCAAGACCACGCTGATCGCGCTCGGCGGCGGTGTGATCGGCGACATGACCGGGTTTGCCGCCGCGTGCTACATGCGCGGCGTGCCGTTCATCCAGGTGCCGACCACGTTGCTGTCGCAGGTGGATTCGTCGGTCGGCGGCAAGACCGGCATCAACCATCCGCTCGGCAAGAACATGATCGGCGCGTTCTACCAGCCGCAGGCAGTGATCGCCGACATCGGCGTATTGCGGTCGCTGCCCGCGCGCGAACTCGCTGCGGGCATTGCGGAAGTCATCAAGACCGGCGCGATCGCCGATGCCGGTTTCTTCACCTGGATCGAGGCCAATGTCGAGGCTTTGAACCGCTGCGAGCCGGCGGCGTTGACCGAGGCGGTCAAACGTTCGTGCGAGATCAAGGCGTCGGTGGTGGCGCAGGACGAGCGCGAAGGTGGTCTGCGCGCGATCCTGAACTTCGGCCATACGTTCGGCCACGCGATCGAAGCCGGACTCGGCTATGGCGAGTGGCTGCACGGCGAGGCGGTCGGCTGCGGGATGGTGATGGCGGCGGATCTGTCCGTGCGCCTCGGCCATCTGGACGAAGCGTCGCGCAAGCGACTCGTCGACCTGGTGCTTGCCGCGCATCTGCCCGCGCGTGCTCCCGCGCTCGGCACGGATCGCTACGTCGAGCTGATGCAGATCGACAAGAAAGCAGAAGGCGGCACGATCAAGTTCATTCTGCTGAAGCGTTTCGGTGAGACACTGATCACCCGCGCGCCCGACGCCGAAGTGCATGCGACGCTGGCCGCCGCCGTCTAGATTCAACACGGCCCTGCAGCCACGCTTCACGCACCCGCGTCACGAGGCGCCGCCCATGTTTCGGAGAACCCGGTGACTGACAGGCGCAGCGACGATATCCAGCATGACGCGGCAAGCGCGCGCGCGGGCGCCGGGAACGGCGCCATCGGCGCCACGGCCATCGCCGCGGATGCCGCTGCCGCGGTGGCCGCACCCGCCGTCCCCGCGCCGACCCAGCAGGCGCTCGAAGCGCATCTCGCGCCGTACGCGGCGCATTCGAGCCAGTCGCGTGGACGTCGCTATGCGGAAACCGCGCCGAGCGCGCGCACCGAGTTTCAGCGCGACCGCGACCGCATCGTTCACTCCACCGCGTTCCGGCGGCTCGAATACAAGACTCAGGTATTCGTCAATCACGAGGGCGACCTGTTTCGCACGCGTCTTACCCATAGCCTCGAAGTTGCGCAGATCGCGCGCTCGGTCGCGCGTAACCTCCGCGTCAATGAAGATCTCGTCGAAGCGATTTCGCTCGCGCACGATCTCGGCCATACGCCGTTCGGTCACGCCGGCCAGGACGCGTTGAACGAATGCATGCGCGAGCATGGCGGCTTCGAGCACAATCTGCAGAGCCTCGCGGTCGTCGATGAACTTGAAGAGCACTACGGAGCATTCAACGGCCTGAACCTGTGTTTCGAGACGCGCGAGGGCATTCTCAAACATTGCTCGCGCGACAACGCGCGCCGGCTCGGCGAGTTGGGCGAGCGTTTTCTCGAAGGACGTCAACCGTCCCTCGAAGCGCAGATCGCCAACGTCGCTGACGAAATCGCGTACAACAATCACGATGTGGACGACGGTTTGCGCTCCGGTCTGCTGTCGCTCGAGCAACTCGCCGAAGTGGAGCTCTGGCAGACGCATTGTGAGGCGGCGCGCGGCGACTACCCGCAGATCGAAGGGCGTCGGCTGATTCACGAGACGGTGCGGCGCGTGATCAATACGCTGATTGTCGATCTGATCGAGACGACGCGGGCCAATCTCGCGCGCTACGCACCGGCGTCACTCGACGACGTGCGCGCGGCGCCCCCGCTCGTTGCGCACAGTGATGCGATCGCCGCGCAGGCCGCGGCGCTCAAGCGCTTTCTGTTCAGAAACATGTACCGCCACTATCGCGTGATGCGCATGGCCAACAAGGCACGCCGCGTCGTGGTCGGGCTGTTCGACGCGTTCACCGACGATCCGCGCCTGCTGCCGCCGGACTATCAATCGAGCGATGCGGCGCGCCAGCCACGTCTGATCGCGCATTACATCGCGGGGATGACCGATCGCTACGCGTTGAAGGAGTATCGGCGGCTGTTCGTGATCGACGATAACTAGTCGCTAGCGGCTAGCTGCGGCAAGGGGGGCAACGTTCGACCTTGCCGCATCGAAGCGGCCGTCGCGCCTCCTTGCCAGCACCCTCAAACCGCGCAAGCCAGCGTCATCGCGAACGCGACGCGAACAGCGCCCCCGCCACCAGCGCAAGCCCGCCGACGATCGCAATCGTCTGCCACGGATTCTCATGCACATAGTGATCGGCGTCCGAGATCGCGACGCCCGCGCGGTCGCGCATTGCATCGCGCGTGTCGTTCAGCCGCTCGCGCGCGGCGTCCAACTGTTTGCGCAGCCTGCCGCGCAAAGCCACGGCGTCGGCCTGCGTGCCGTCGGCCAAGGTCGATTCGAGTTCCGACAGCAGGGTGCGCAACTCGACCGCGATATCTTCGGCCGCATGGCGGCTATGGCGAGCGATGCGCCGCGCACGGCGACTCGCGCTGGTCCAGGATTCGCCGAGGGCGTCTCGCGTATTTGGAAGTGCTGTCATGGTCGCTCCGTCGATGAGTTGAAAGGCCCCGCGCATCGTCGCGCGGACACGCTATGCGCAGACGCAGTATCACGTCGCAGCGTAGGAAACGCCATCCAACGCAACTTCGATGCCAAGCGTCGCATCGCCCGTAACGTGGCAGCGCGCGCCTCGCGGCACGCTTCGCGTGGCCATAACGTTGCCAGATATTGCACGCAGGCGCGTCGCATTCGCGTCAAATTTACAAACGCCGATGCCGGATGACACTGCTATGCCGATGCCACCGCGACGCCAAACAAGAACGCCGTCATCTGCTCGATGACGGCGTACCCCAGGGCGCGAAAATTCGACTACCCTAATTCAAGCCACCTGCTGTCGCGATGCGTTAGAAACGGTAACCGATGTTGACGTAGGTGACGATCGGGTTCAGTTTGATCTTGGTTTGCGATTGCACGTTCAGCGTGCCGACGGGCGTGGTCGCTGCCGAATTGAGCTTCGCGGTCGTGCTGAGCGGCAGGTACGAGATCGACACGCCGGCGAACCAGTGTTGATTGAAGGAGTAATGGAAGCCCGCATTAAACACGGGTTCCCACGAACTATCCGTCGAGACACTGGTCGGACCATGCAGAACGTTGGCTTGGAATGAGCTGTTGGTGATGTGCTCGTCGGTGAACCAGATGCGGCTCACACCCACACCGAGATACGGCCGGAACGCAGCGGTCGGCGCGTTGAAGTAGTACTTGAACAGCAGAGTCGGGCTCCACTGTTTGGCCTGCCCGATCTTACCGAACTGCGCGAGGCTGCCCGTGCCTGACAGGTCGAAAGTAGGCGGCACGCCAATGACGAATTCGGTGGCGATGTGGTCGGTGACGAAGTATCCGGCGGTGAAGCCGATGGTGTCGGCCGAACCCAGCGAAGCGCCGGTGTTGGCTTCGGTGATGTTGGTTGGGCTGCCGCCAATGCTGGTCACGGTCAGCGGGTCGCTGCTCGATTGGGGCGCCAGGTGGAACCAGCCCGTCGTGACGTAAAAGCTGCCGGCCGATTGTGCGTGCGCTGCCGTGCTCATGCAGGCAAGCACTGCCATCCCCGTTACGGCCTGTTTTAATTTCATATGTGCTCCTCCAAAAAAGGCCCGCTCATTATGACTACAACGTTTGAAACAAACCATACGCGGCGGTTAGAGTTTTCTCCCTAAGCGCCGCGTGGTTTCTGGCTTGGCCGCATGGCGCCGAACCTTGCGCGCATGCGGATCTTCGGACCTTCGGGTATATACCAACGCGACTATTGGACACTCCAGCATGGCACGGCTTGCACGTCTTTATGTCCCCGACCAGCCGCAGCACGTCATCCTCCGCGGGCTC
The DNA here is from genome assembly GCF_038900515.1 of Burkholderia sp. JPY481. NCBI lineage: Bacteria > Pseudomonadati > Pseudomonadota > Betaproteobacteria > Burkholderiales > Burkholderiaceae > Burkholderia > Burkholderia sp. JPY481. The sequence continues at coordinate 100,001 of NZ_JAYMRT010000016.1, read as the reverse complement.
GATCAGCAGCCCGCCTTCGTCGACGACCAGGACTACGAGCTTTTCATCGACTGTCTGAAGGCGGCTTCCCGGGACCATCACCTTTCCATCCACGCTTACGCCTTGATGCCGGGCGCCGTGCAACTGCTCGTGACGCCCACCGAGGAGTCGAGCCTGCCCAAGGCGATGCAGGCTGTCGGGCGGCGCTACGTCGCGCACTTCAACCGGCGCTATGCGCGTCGCGGCACCTTGTGGGAGGGCCGTTACCGGGCCACGGTGATCGAAGGTGAGCGCTACTTCCTGCTGGCGAGCCGGGTGGTCGAAATGTGTCCGGTGCGCTTGCAACTGGTCAACGCGGCCGAGGACTATCGTTGGTCGAGCTATCGTCATCACATCGGCCTTACCCTCGACAGCCTGATCACGGATCACCCTCTCTACTGGTCGCTCGGCAACACGCCGTTCGAGCGACAGCGTGCTTATCGCGAACTGTGCGAGCAACCGCTCGACGAGCGCGAAGCCAGTCAGCTCCAGCAAGCCACATTGAAGGGTTGGGTACTCGGCAGCGACACTTACCGCGAGTGGGCGGCGCGCGCCGCGAACCGACGCGTGTCGCCGCTTCCGCGTGGCCGGCCACGCAAGGTGCGCGAGACGCCGCATACGCAGTGACGCGGCGACGCTTGCTACCCAGCGCCGCCGATAGAGCCGCTTTAAATCGGAATAAAGCGTTTTGCATCAAAGGACTGCATGAAGACGGCATTTCGTATGCCGTTTTCTTTTGCTTCAAATCGATGTGGCACCAATAAAAAATAGCCGCAATGCACCAATTTGATAATCGGGGGCGGATCACTACGTTTTATTTGCTATTTCCTTGATTCGTCGCGTATATTCCGATTTCCGACGCTTTTCGTCCCCGCGCAGTCTTGCTGCCAGAAGAGCGCCGTCGTGGTCGCGAAGCGCACTGCGGCAAAAAAATAATGGTTTAACGGCCTGTCCGGCCTCCTCACAGACGGTGTCCCCATGAACGACCACCAGCAACCGATTCACCCGGTTCCCGCCGCCCAAGGTCTGTACGACCCGCAAAACGAGCATGACGCTTGCGGCGTCGGCTTCGTCGCCCATATCAAGGGCCACAAGAGTCACGAAATCATCCAGCAGGGCTTGAAGATTCTCGAGAACCTCGACCACCGGGGCGCCGTCGGCGCCGATCCGCTGATGGGCGACGGCGCGGGCATCCTGATCCAGATTCCGGACGGCTTCTATCGCGAAGAGATGGCCCGCCAGGGCGTGACGCTGCCGCCCGCTGGCGAATACGGCGTCGGCATGATCTTCCTGCCGAAGGAGCACGCGTCGCGCATCGCCTGCGAACAGGAGCTCGAGCGCACGGTGAAGGCCGAAGGTCAGGTCGTGCTCGGCTGGCGCGACGTGCCGGTCGACCACGCGATGCCGATCTCGCCGACCGTGAAGGCGAGCGAGCCGCTGATCCGCCAGATCTTCATCGGCCGCGGCAAGGACATCATGGTGACCGACGCGCTCGAGCGGAAGCTGTACATCATCCGCAAGACCGCGAGCCACCGCATCCAGGCGCTGAAGCTCAAGCACGGCAAAGAATACTTCGTGCCGTCGTGTTCTGCACGCACGGTCGTCTACAAGGGTCTGCTGCTCGCGGGCCAGGTCGGCGTGTACTACCGCGACCTGCAGGACGAGCGCGTCGTGTCGGCGCTCGCCCTTGTGCACCAGCGCTTCTCGACCAACACGTTCCCGGCGTGGGAACTGGCACACCCGTACCGCATGATCGCCCACAACGGCGAAATCAACACGGTGAAAGGCAACGTCAACTGGCTGAACGCGCGTACCGGCGCGATCGCCTCGCACGTGCTCGGCGACGATCTGCCGAAGCTGTGGCCGCTGATCTATCCGGGCCAATCGGATACGGCATCGTTCGACAACTGTCTCGAACTGCTGGTGATGGCCGGCTATCCGCTCGTTCACGCGATGATGATGATGATCCCGGAAGCCTGGGAACAGCACACGCTGATGGACGAGAACCGCAAGGCGTTCTACGAATACCACGCCGCGATGATGGAACCGTGGGACGGCCCCGCCGCGATCGCGTTCACCGACGGCCGCCAGATCGGCGCGACGCTCGACCGTAACGGTCTGCGTCCGGCGCGCTACATCGTCACCGACGACGACCTCGTCATCATGGCGTCGGAAGCCGGTACGCTGCCTATTCCCGAATCGAAGATCGTCAAGAAGTGGCGTCTGCAGCCGGGCAAGATGTTCCTGATCGACATGGAGCACGGCCGCATCATCGACGACAAGGAACTGAAGGACAACCTCGCCAACGCCAAGCCGTACAAGAGCTGGATCGACGCCGTGCGCATCAAGCTCGACGAGATCGAGCCGAAGGCCGAAGACGTCGTGACGGAACGCCGCGAAGCTGCTGCGCTGCTGGATCGCCAGCAGGCGTTCGGCTACACCCAGGAAGACCTGAAGTTCCTGATGGCGCCGATGGCGCAAGCGGGTGAGGAAGCCGTCGGCTCGATGGGCAACGACTCGCCGCTCGCGGTCATGTCCAACAAGAACAAGACGCTGTACCACTACTTCAAGCAGCTGTTCGCGCAGGTCACGAACCCGCCGATCGACCCGATCCGTGAAAACATGGTGATGTCGCTCGTGTCCTTCATCGGCCCGAAGCCGAACCTGCTCGACACGAACAACATCAACCCGCCGATGCGTCTCGAAGTGTCGCAGCCGGTGCTCGACTTCAAGGACATCGCGAAGATCCGCGCGATCGATCAGTACACCGGCGGCAAGTTCAGCTCGTACGAACTGAACATCTGCTATCCGGTCGCCTGGGGCAAGGAAGGCATCGAAGCGCGTCTCGCGTCGCTGTGCGCCGAAGCCGTCGATGCGGTCAAGTCCGGCTACAACATGCTTATCGTGTCGGACCGCAAGACCGACCGCGACAACGTCGCGATTCCGGCGTTGCTCGCAACCGCCGCGATCCACACACACCTCGTGCAGCAAGGTCTGCGCACGAGCACGGGTCTGGTCGTCGAAACCGGTTCGGCGCGTGAAACGCACCACTTCGCGTTGCTCGCGGGCTATGGCGCGGAAGCCGTGCACCCCTACCTCGCGATGGAAACGCTGAGCCAGCTCGCGGCCGGCCTGAAGGGCGACCTGTCGGCTGAAAAGGCGGTCTACAACTTCACGAAGGCAGTCGGCAAGGGCCTGCAGAAGGTCATGTCGAAGATGGGCATTTCGACCTACATGTCGTACACCGGCGCGCAAATTTTCGAGGCGGTCGGTCTTGCTTCGGATCTGGTGGCGAAGTACTTCCACGGCACGTCGTCGAAGGTCGGCGGCATTGGTCTGTTCGACGTCGCGGAAGAAGCGATCCGTCTGCATCGCGAGGCGTTCGGCGACAACCCGGTTCTCGCCAACATGCTCGACGCGGGCGGCGAGTACGCATACCGCGTGCGCGGCGAAGAACACATGTGGACGCCGGATGCGATCGCCAAGCTGCAGCACTCGGCGCGCAGCAACTCGTACCAGACGTACAAGGAATACGCGCATCTGATCAACGATCAGACCAAGCGTCACATGACCTTCCGCGGCCTGTTCGAGTTCAAGTTCGATCCGACCAAGGCGATCCCGCTCGACGAAGTCGAGCCGGCGAAGGAAATCGTCAAGCGTTTCGCGACCGGCGCAATGTCGATGGGCTCGATCAGCACCGAAGCGCACGCTACGCTCGCCGTCGCGATGAACCGCATCGGTGGCAAGTCGAACACCGGTGAAGGCGGTGAAGACGCGAACCGTTATCGCAACGAACTGCGCGGCATTCCGATCAGGAACGGCGACACGATGAAGTCCGTGATCGGCGACGAAGTGGTCGTCGACATTCCGTTGAAGGAAGGCGATTCGCTGCGCTCGCGCATCAAGCAGGTCGCGTCGGGCCGCTTTGGCGTGACGGCGGAATACCTCGCATCGGCCGACCAGATCCAGATCAAGATGGCGCAAGGCGCGAAACCGGGCGAAGGCGGTCAGCTGCCGGGCCACAAGGTGTCGGACTACATCGGCAAGCTGCGTTACTCGGTGCCGGGCGTCGGCCTGATCTCGCCGCCGCCGCACCATGACATCTACTCGATCGAAGACCTGGCACAGCTCATTCACGATCTGAAGAACGTGAACGCATCGTCGAGCATCTCGGTGAAGCTTGTGTCTGAGTCGGGCGTCGGTACGGTTGCCGCCGGTGTCGCGAAGGCGAAGGCGGATCACGTCGTGATCGCCGGTCATGACGGCGGTACGGGAGCGTCGCCGCTGTCGTCGATCAAGCATGCGGGCACGCCGTGGGAACTGGGTCTCGCCGAAACGCAGCAGACGCTGGTGCTGAACCAGTTGCGCGGCCGTATCCGCGTGCAGGCCGACGGTCAGATGAAGACCGGCCGCGACGTCGTGATCGGCGCGCTGCTCGGCGCTGACGAATTCGGCTTCGCGACGGCGCCGCTCGTCGTCGAAGGCTGCATCATGATGCGCAAGTGCCATCTGAACACGTGCCCGGTGGGCGTCGCGACGCAAGATCCGGTGCTGCGTGCGAAGTTCCAAGGCCAGCCGGAACACGTCGTGAACTTCTTCTTCTTCGTTGCGGAAGAAGCGCGCGAAATCATGGCGCAACTCGGTATCCGCAAGTTCGACGACCTGATCGGCCGCGCGGAACTGCTCGACACGAAGAAGGGCATCGAGCACTGGAAGGCGAAGGGTCTCGACTTCTCGCGCGTGTTCTATCAGCCGCAAGTGCCGGCCGAAGTCGCACGCAAGCACGTCGACGTGCAGGATCACGGCCTCGACCGCGCACTCGACCACACGCTGATCGAGAAGGCGAAGGCCGCGATCGAGAAGGGCGAGCACGTGTCGTTCATCCAGCCGGTGCGCAACGTGAACCGCACGGTCGGCGCGATGCTGTCGGGCACGATCGCGAAGAAATACGGCCACGAAGGTCTCGCGGACGACGCGATCCACATCCAGCTGAAAGGCACCGCGGGTCAGAGCTTCGGCGCGTTCCTCGCAAAGGGCATCACGCTGGATCTGGTCGGCGACGGCAACGACTACGTCGGCAAGGGTCTGTCGGGTGGCCGCATCATCATCCGTCCGACCAACGATTTCCGCGGCAAGTCGGAAGAGAACATCATCTGCGGTAACACGGTGATGTACGGCGCGATCGAAGGTGAAGCCTTCTTCCGCGGCGTCGCGGGCGAGCGTTTCTGCGTGCGTAACTCGGGCGCGACGGCGGTCGTCGAAGGCACGGGCGATCACGGTTGCGAATACATGACGGGCGGCACGGTGGTCGTGCTCGGCGAGACGGGCCGCAACTTCGCGGCCGGCATGTCGGGCGGTATCGCGTACGTGTTCGATCCGGACGGCACCTTCGCGAGCAAGTGCAACAAGTCGATGGTTTCGCTCGACCCGGTGCTGCAACAGGCCGAACAGGAGCGCACGGTCGACAAGGGCGTGTGGCATCGCGACACGACCGACGAAGCGCTGCTCAAGGGGCTCATCGAGCGTCACTTCCAGTTCACGGGCTCCCCGCGCGCGAAGGCGCTGCTCGAAAACTGGGACGCGGCACGCCGTCAGTTCGTGAAGGTGTTCCCGACCGAATACAAGCGCGCTCTCGGCGAACTCGCCGCGAAGAAGGCGAACAGCGAAGTGCTCGCCGCCTGAACTGCCGTCGCAAGTCACATTTAGACGTACCCGCCGCGTGCCGATCGATCGACGCGCGGCGGGTCCAGATTACCCCTAGATACAGATAGAGAAGAGAACCACATGGGCAAGGCAACCGGTTTTCTCGAGTTCGAACGTCGCCACGAGACGTACGAGGCTCCGCTCACGCGTGTGAAGCACTACAAGGAATTCGTCGCGGCACTGACCGACGACGAAGCGAAGATTCAAGGCGCGCGTTGCATGGACTGCGGCATTCCGTTCTGCAACAACGGCTGCCCGGTCAACAACATCATCCCGGACTTCAACGACCTGGTGTTCCGTCAGGACTGGAAGAACGCGATCGAAGTGCTGCACTCGACCAACAACTTCCCCGAGTTCACGGGCCGCATCTGCCCGGCGCCGTGCGAAGCGGCGTGCACGCTCGGCATCAACGACGACCCGGTCGGCATCAAGTCGATCGAGCACGCGATCATCGACAAGGCTTGGGCCGAAGGCTGGGTCGCGCCGCAAACGCCGAAGCACAAGACCGGCAAGAAGGTCGCCGTGGTCGGCTCGGGCCCCGCGGGTCTCGCGGCTGCCCAGCAGCTCGCGCGCGCCGGTCATGACGTGACCGTGTTCGAGAAGAACGACCGGATCGGCGGTCTGCTGCGTTATGGCATCCCCGACTTCAAGCTGGAGAAGTGGCAGATCGACCGCCGCATGCGCCAGATGGAAGCCGAAGGCGTGACGTTCCGCACCAACGTGTTCATCGGCAAGCCGGACTCGCTGCCGGCGCACATCGGCAACACCGCGAAGGAAACCATCACGCCGGCCGAATTGAACGAACAGTTCGACGCGGTCGTGATCGCCGGTGGTTCGGAAACGCCGCGCGATCTGCCGGTGCCGGGCCGCGAGCTCGAAGGCGTGTACTACGCGATGGAGTTCCTGCCGCAGCAGAACAAGGTCAACGCCGGCGACAAGGTGCCGAACCAGCTGATCGCGAAGGGCAAGCACGTCGTCGTGATCGGCGGTGGCGATACCGGTTCGGACTGCGTGGGTACGTCGAACCGTCATGGCGCAAAGAGCGTCACGCAGTTCGAACTGCTGCCGCAGCCGCCGGAAGAAGAGAACAAGCCGCTCGTGTGGCCGTACTGGCCGATCAAGCTGCGCACGTCGTCGTCGCACGAGGAAGGCTGCGAGCGCGATTGGGCGGTTGCGACCAAGCGCCTCGAAGGCAAGAACGGCAAGGTCGAGAAGCTGATCGCCGCGCGCGTCGAATGGAAGGACGGCAAGATGGTCGAAGTGCCGAACTCCGAATTCGAAATGAAGGCCGACCTCGTGCTGCTCGCGATGGGCTTCACGCAGCCGGTCTCGCCGGTGCTCGAAGCATTCGGCGTCGACAAGGATGCGCGCGGCAACGTGCGCGCTACGACCGAGGGCGACAAGGCGTACTACACGTCGGTGGACAAGGTGTTCACGGCGGGCGACATGCGTCGCGGCCAGTCGCTCGTGGTATGGGCGATCCGCGAAGGCCGTCAGTGCGCACGTTCGGTCGATGCGTTCCTGATGGGCCATTCCGAACTGCCACGTTAAGCGTCTTCAATTTCAGGAAGACGCGGAGACGACAAGGTGCCCCAAGAAGGGCGCCTGTAGCGGTAAAGCGATGCAGTAAAAAAGAAACCGGGCTCGCCTGAAAGGGGGAGCCCGGTTTTCTTTTTGCCTCGCCGCAGTGCGTTCTGTCCGCCTCATTTGCGATGACGCGCGAGCGTCACGCGGTATGTGTTGGCGCGCGCCCGGCCCTCTTTTTTCTTACTAAACCCTACGATGTAACGCAAAACTTATTGGTCAACGTTAAACTGCGCTTGCAGCCCGGCTGCCCACCCGACCCTCCTATAACCCGTCGCCCCCGATGCCCGTCACCGCGAAAAACCGTTCGCCTTTCCGCGCCCTTACGAGCACGACCGTGCCCGTGGAGCGAGGCGTGCTGGGCGAAACCTCTGCGGCGCGGCGACGCTTTCTGAGGGGCTCCGCCGGTGCGATGCTGGCCGCGGGCTTCGGCAGCACGCTGCTGTCCGCGTGCGGCGGCAGTCTCGAAGCCGAGCAGCCGGCTACGCCGCGACTCGTGTCGGTCAGCAATTTCCGCGATGTCGGCGGCGCGGCGGCCGGCTATCTGACCGTCGACGGCAAGCAGATGCGGCGCGGCGTGTTCTTTCGCGCGAATGCGCTGACGCTGAGCGGCACGGACGCGGCGACACTCGGCAGGCTCGGCATCGTGTCGGTTTTCGACCTGCGCACGCCCGCCGAAATCGCGCGCACCGCCGACGTGCTGCCGGGCGGCGCGACATCCGCCACGCTGAATGTGCTCGGCACGAACGACTTCGTCACGCCCCCGGTCGACTCGTCCGTCGACGCCGTCGCATTCATGCAGGCGCAGGCGCGCGCGTATGTGACGGGCGCGCCGCAGCGAGCCGCCTATGGCGCGTTGCTCAGCGCGCTGGCCAACGGCACGGGCGCGCAGCTATTCCATTCGAGTGCGGGCAAGGACCGCGCGGGATGGGTCGCGGCACTGCTGCTCAGCATCGCCAACGTTCCGCTCGACGTGATCATGCAGGACTACCTGCTCAGCAACGTCTATCTCGCGCCGTCGATAGCTGCCCAAACCACCACGTTGCGCGCGCAGGAAGGCGCGGCCATCGCCGCGGCGAGAGCGCCGTTGTTCGACGTCGACGAGAATTATCTGCAGGCGGGCTTCGACCAGGTCCAGGCGAGTTACGGCACGATGGCGAGCTACCTGACGCAAGGCCTCGGCCTTTCCACGGCAACGGTCGACGCGCTGCGCAATCGGCTCGTGCATTAACGCGCTTGGGCCGTCCGATGGCGAAAAAAAGTCCGCCCCAGAGGAGCGGGCGGACGGAGAAGGGCGGCATCGAGGTTGCCCGGGGGCAACTATAAGGCCGCAACCCGCGCGACAGCCGATGCGGTAAGGACAGGTAAGTGCCCTTAGCGCGCCCCCTTACCTACGCGCATCCTCACGTCAGCGCCGGGTCCACCGGCAATTCGATCCGTACGTCGAGCCCGCCCCGCGCGTGATTGCGCACGAGGCAGCGTCCACCGCGATGGTGCGCGAGCCGCGCGACGATCGCGAGACCGAGGCCGCAATGGCCTTCGCCGCCGCGCGCGGCGTCGAGCCGCACGAACGGCTTCATCGCCGCGGCGATGCGGTCGTCGGGAATGCCGGGGCCGTGGTCGCGCACGCTGATGATCCAATGCCCCTCGTTGCACGCGGTTGAGATTTCCACCGGCGGCATGCCGTGTTCGAGCGCGTTGTCGACGAGGTTCGTCACCAGCCGGTCGAGCAGCGTGCGCGGCAGCGTGAACGACGGGCCGGCGCGCAAGTCGAGTGCGAAGAGCGGGGTTTCGGCGGGGTCCGCGGCTTCGGCGGGTTCAGCGGCCTCCGGGTAATCGCTCGAGGAAAACTGCTCGCGCAAGAACTCGTCGACTTCGACCGGCGGGCCGGCGTCCGCCGATTGGCCCGCGAATTCGAGGAACTGCTGGACGATGTTGGTCAGCGCATCGACGTCGCGGATCAGGCCCGCGCGCTCGTTTTCATCGACCAGCACGCTTGCGCGCAGCTTCAGGCGCGTAAGCGGCGCCTTCAGATCGTGCGCGACGCCGGCGAGCATCACCGCCTGGTCGTCGCCGGCTTCGTTCAGGCGCCGCATCATGTCGTTGAACGAGCCGATCAGATCGCGCAGTTCGCGCGGGCCCTGCACCGGCACGGGTTCGGGCCGGCCGCCCGAGCCGAATGCGCGCGACGCATCGGCGACGCGCAGCAACGGCCGTTGCATCTGCCAAACCGCGAACAGCGACAGGATCAGTCCGGCGGCCAGCATCGAGACGGATTCGATCAGAAAGCGCGGCGGCGGCGGAACGTCGACCGGAACGACGACCCAGTTCGACTTGCCCGGAGACAACACCCACAGTTGCGGCGGACGCAGATCGTCGACGGCGATCTGCGTGCCGGCCGGCAGGTTCTCGCGCAGATGCCGGCTCAGCTCGATCAGCATATGCTCGTGCGGCTCACGCAGATGCACGCTGGTCGGCATGTTCCAGGTGGGTACCAGATGCACGCGCATCGCCGGCGCGAGCGCGGCGCCCTTGATCGGCTCGCCGTTGATCGCCTGCAGCACGAGCAGAATGCCGCGCGCGAAGCCGTCGATTTCATGGCGCGGCGGCTGCATCGTCACCAGCACGAACCAGCTCGCCTGAATCGCGAACAGCACCGCCGCCGACAGCAACGCCATTCTGCCGAACAGCGTGTTCAGCGGGTTTCTCATGCGCTCGGGGTGGCCCCGTCCTCGAAGGGGGTGCCGTTGGCGTCGGGCACGAAGACGTAGCCCTTGCCGCGCACCGTTTGCACGTAGCACGGGTTCGACGGATCGTCCTCGATCACGCGGCGCAGGCGCCAGATCGGCACGTCGAGGCTGCGGTCGCGGAAGGCGAGATCGTCGCGATGCACGAGATCATGAATCAGCACGCGCGAGAGCACCTTGTACGGATTGTTGACGAAGATCTTCAGCAGCGCGAATTCGCTGTCGCGCAGCGGCAGCTTGGCGTCGTCGCGGCTCAGCGAGCGCGTCGCGAAGTCCAGTTCGAACGGACCGAAGTGATAGCGCTTGCGGGCTTCGGGCGCGCTCGTGGTGGACGGCCCGCGCCGGCGCAGCACGGTCTGGATGCGCACCAGCAGTTCGCGCGGATCGAATGGCTTGGTCAGATAGTCGTCCGCGCCAAGCGACAGACCGACGATGCGATCGGCCACCGTGCCGCGCGCGGTCACGAAGATCACCGGGATGTCGTCGCCGGCGGCGCGCAACGCGGTGAGCGCGCGCAGGCCGTCGGTGTTCGGCATCATGATGTCGAGCACGACGACCGACGGCCGCTCACGCTCGAGACGACGCTGCAAATGAGTGCCGTCATGCAGCACGGACGCATCGAAACCGTTGGACTGCAGAAACTTGCAAAGCAGATCGCGTACGACCGGATCGTCGTCGACGATAAGGACCTGTGGATTCATGGCGAAATTCTAGACTGGCGCGCCCGACGCGCGACCGCGCATTTCCTTACCAACGCTTACTGTGCGCCGCGGGGCGCTGGCGGGCGCGCGCCGTGGCGAATCAGCGAAGGTTCCGCGCCTACTGTAGCACTGCCTGCCCCTGCTCTCCGCAACGACCGCCACGCGATGACCACGCCTGGCAAGCACTGGAAAGTCCTCGCAAGCCCACGAAACGGATCGTAACAACCGCGCGAAAGCGTGCTTTGCTTGGCCCATCGTCGGCACTTGCGCGGCGCGATGATTCGTTCCGCAGCAAGTCGCTCCGCACGCCGAACGAGGTCCGCTGCCTCGGACGACGGCGTGCGTCGTTCAACCGACACCAGCGCGCAATGCGCACCTTCGCGAGGTCCATCATGACGATCCACAACACTCTCAGTTCCGCGCCTTTCTCCACGCTGGCGAAGACGCCAGCCACGGAAAAGTCCTCCAGTTCGGGTTCCACCAACGCAGCGGCGAAATCGCAGCAAAGCAGTGCGCTCCAGCAGCCTGCACTGCCTGTGCCGGGGACGGGGCTCATCGGTCATCTGGTCAACACGACGGCGTGAACTGGCGAGGTCCGCGTGCTGTTATCCAGAACTACTGAGCGTCGGAGTCGCGCCCTGGCGTGGCTCCTTGCCGGCTCGCTGCTGTTGCCGCTGGGCGGCTGCGGCGCCGCGGCGCTGCCGTGCCGGGTCACGGCGGCGACCCTGAAAGTGCTGCCGGTCGTCGGCCATGCGGCGGCGACGCCTTTCGACATGTGCGCTTCCGCGATCGACTGAATCATGACGCTCACCAGGATGGTCGGTGCATTGATGCTGCTCGGCGGTGTGCTGACGTGCGCCGCGCATGCGCAGCCTGACGCGCGCAGTCCGAAGGCGGCCAGCGCGGCATCGAATATCGTCGTCACCGACACGCGGCGGCGCTTGCCGGACGCGCCGTTTTCGTTTCGCGGCGTCGCGCTCGGCATCACGATCGACGAATTCCGCGCGGGCTCGGCCGTCCGCGCGACGCCGATCGGCAGCGTGCCGATCTGCGAGACCGACGTGCAGGCAGGTGCGCTCGGCATGCGGCTGAAATCGCACGATAGCCTGAGCGTCGCGTGCCGCTGGGCGCATCGCGATGATGAGCGCTGGGCGGTGTCGCAGGCGGTGGTCGATGGCGCGCCGGCACTCGAACATGTGATGCGCTTTACGCGTATCGACGGGCAAGGCGCATTGCGTCTCTACGAGATGTCGTTCGTGATCGACGAACTGACCGCGGAGGATCTGCGCGACGCGCTCGAAGATCGTTTTGGGCCGCCGCGTCTCGCGACGCGCAACGCGGCGGCACCGGGCGCGATGCCGATGTACGTATGGGAGAACGCGGTCAGTTCGATCACGCTTTGCTTTCTGCCGCGCAGCCGCAACGGCACGCTCACGTATCTGCTGAAGGGCTCGGATGCGTGGATGAAAGCGGTCGTGCGGCAGTGGCAGGCGAGCGGCGCCGACGCGGGCTGATGATTGTCTGGCAAGCCTGACTATCGGAATGAGCCCAACGCCGAAAGCGGGTGGCGACCCACTAGCGCCGCCACGCTTCAACTCCATTTCATCTTTCTCGCCACGGAGCCAGCATGACCGCATTACGTCTCATCCTTGTGTTCGGCGCCGCGAGCTGTCTCGCGGCCTGTTCGAGCGCGCAGACGAGGTCGATCGTCGAAACGCCGATGGCGCCGCCGCTCGCATCCGCGCCTTTGAACGTCAACACGCAAGGCGCGATCTATCAGGCCGGCGCACCGCTGCTGCTGTATGAGACGCCGCGCGCGCAGCATATCGGCGACGTGCTGACGATCCGGCTGTCCGAATCGTATAGCGGCAACAACAGCGGGAGCGCATCGGCGAACCGCGCGAGCAGCATCACCGCGGCCGCGGCGGACCAATCGACGAACGCCGCCGCGCGGCTCGCGAAACTGTTCAACATCGGCTCGGCCAGCACCGACTACAAAGGGCAGGGCCGTCTGAGCGACATCAGCGACATGACGGGCACGCTCGCCGTGACCGTGATCGGCACGGTGTCGGGCGGCAATCTCGTCGTGTCGGGCGAGAAGGTGATCGCGATGAGCGGTACCCGTGACCGTCTTCGGTTGTCGGGCATCGTCAATCCCAAGGATATCGAAGCGGGCAATTACGTTGCGTCGAGCAAGGTCGCGAACGCGCGCATCGAGCAGGCGGGCCTCGGCATGGTCAACGATGCGACGACGATGGGCTGGCTGCAGCGGATGTTTCTGAGTGTGCTGACGTTTTGACTGTCGGCCGCGTCAGCGCGGTGCCCGTTATGCGCGGCGCGCAGATCGCATCAACTGGCTTCGATCAGTTCGACTCGCACCGCTAGCCGAGCGGCGGCGTGAGCCCGCGCTCGGCCGCGCCGATCTCGCCGTCCGGCACGAACACATAGCCGCGTCCCCACACTGTCTGCACGTAGCGCGGTTCCGACGGGTCCACTTCGATCAGGCGACGCAAGCGCCAGATCGACACGTCGAGACTCCGATTGCGATGCGCGTCGCTATTGCCGTGCAGTTTCTCGAGCAACTGCGCGCGCGTGAGCACGGTCATCGCATGCGTGACGAACACCTTCAGCATCGCGAATTCGCTCGAACGCAGCGTGATGCGTTCGCCGCCGCGGCGCAGTTCGCGCGCGGGGAAGTTCACTTCGAAACGGCCGAAATGATAGGGCGCGCGTTGCTCGGGCGCGCCCGGCGCGATCGAGCCGCGACGACGCAGCACGGTGCGAATCCGCGCGACGAGCTCGCTCGGTTCGAACGGCTTGCCGAGATAGTCGTCGGCGCCGAGCTCGAGGCCGATCACGCGATCGATCGGATCGGAGCGCGCGGTCAGCAGAATCACGGGAATGTCGTCGCCAGCGACGCGCAATGCGCGCAGCGCGCTGATGCCATCGAGCTCCGGCATCATGATGTCGAGCACGACGAGAGCGGGGCGCTCCTGCTGCAATCTGCGCTGCAACGCCGAGCCATTTTCGAGCGTGGCGACGTTAAAGCCGCGCCCGTGCAGATACTCGCTGACGAGCTCGCGTACGACGGGATCGTCATCGACGATCAGGATGGTCTGGTTCATTCAGGTGATCTTAGTGATGCCCACGGGCCGCGCAAAGCGCATACCGCTTTCCAATCCTTTCCCGTGTAAGACGCTGCAAGCGAACCCCAAGCTGCGGGTATTCAGTGGGTCGGCGCGAAGGCCTGCGAGGTCTGCAAGGTCTGCTGTTGCTGCTCCTGGCGCGCGAAATCGGTTCGATCGACGACCATCCGCTCGATCAAGCCGCCAAGCTTCACCGAGGCCGACGAGAAGCGGTCGGTGTTCAGGCCGCCCGTCTGATAGCGCGCCGTGACCAGAATGCGACCGCTCTGGATCAGCGTCAGATCGATGATCGACAGGTACTGGATCGATTCGTCGCTGAACGAGCGACGCCCATAGTCGATCGCGGCGTTGTAGACGAGCCGCGCTTCGCAGCCGGCGGGTGAAGTGCCCGGATTGTAGACGTCCGAACGAATGCCGCGCCGCTCGAGCGCGAGCTGCAGCGCCGGCACGAAATCGCCGACCGACACCGTCGGGTTCACTTCGATGCACACGTGCTGCACATCCGCGGGCCGGCCATTGACGAAGGTCGGCGACGAGTAGTTAGACGCGATCGCGTAGCCGGCCTGGATCACGGAACCGGTGGCGTCGGCGGCCTGGATCAGCGTCCATGCGCAGCCGTCGAGCGTGAGTGTCAGCGTCGCGGCGAAGGCGGCGAGGGCGCAGCGACGCCGCGATATCAGCGAGGCGACCCGACCCGGACGCGAAGGCCTGGTTGCGGCTGGCGCGCGCACGGTTGGCGGCGAGGTCATAATGCGGCGCCCGATCCCGGTCACGAGATTCGCTGGGTCATCGAAAGCAGCAACGGCCGCGCGCTCAGCGCGTCACGCGCAGTCGCAGTTCGTTCTGACCTTGCACGCTTGCGGTGACGTTCACGCGGCGCGCGTCGGTGGTCACGACGAAATGCTGGCGCACAGGTGTGTTGACGTCGTGCACGACGCGCGGAAAACAGGCGGCGATGTCGGCGCCGAGTTCTTCGAGCGGATCGTTGATGACGCCGTCGGCTTGCCAGTGCGCGCGCCAGTGGCAGTCGTACGCGTGCGCGGTGGCGCGGCAATCGTCGGAGTGGGAGACGCCCGGCAGTTGCGCTGCGGTCTCGCCCGGCAGTTGCCGGAAATCGCTCGCATCGACGATGTGCGTCAGCGCCGCGCAGATATCGGCGGGCTGATTCGGCTCGGCCGTTTGCGCGGCATCGACGGTGTTCGTGACGAGCAGCGCGGCGCCGCAGGCGAGCGCGAGGCGCGGGAGCAAAGACGGGAGAAAAGGTGAAACACGGCGAGCGAATGACATGGGCGAGAAGTCCGGAGAGCGGTTGCGATCAAAGACGTGACTGACGTCAACGAAGGCCGACGCATGGCGCGGCCCGTACGACTATGGTCGCTGCTCGCAGGCATTTTCAAAGCGCGGAACAGCTTGTGCGCTTCGCAAATGCTTCCGAACTCTTCTCGTGTCTTTCCGGATGTTTCGCACGACGCGCGGAGCGGCGTCGTGCGCTTTTTTGACCTGAGCGCCGCGCGCGTCGCTTACGCCGCTATCGCTTCGGCCGAACGCTCGACGTCGAGCGTTTCGTCATGGAACGCAGCAAGCGATTCGCGATGCGCGACGCTGACGATCGCCGCCTTCGGCAACCGCTCGGTGAACAGTCGATAGAGCCGCGCCTCGTTTTCCGCGTCGAGCGCGCTGGTCGCTTCGTCGAGGAACAGATAGTCAGGCTTGTGCAGCAGCACGCGCGCGGCGGCGAAGCGCTGCTGCTCACCCGGCGACAGCACGCGGGTCCAGTGCCCCGTTTCCTGCAGACGGTCCGCGTATTCCGACAGATGGCAGGTGATGAGCGCGTCGCGGCATTCGTCGTCGCCATAGGTGTCCGCCGCCGATGGATACGCGAGCGCCGCCTTCAGCGTGCCGATCGGCATGTAGCTGACCTGCGGGATGAACATCATGCGGGCATTGACCGGCGCGTCGATCGAACCGTCGCCGAACGGCCACAGGCCCGCGAGCGCGCGCATCAGCGTGCTCTTGCCGGCGCCCGACGGACCGCGCACGAGCCAGCGCGAGCCCGGCCGGATCGCGATATCGCGGATGCGCGACAGGGGGTTGCCATTGGGCAGCGCGAGCGTGAGGCTGTCGGTGGTGAGCGTGTTGCTGTCGACGAAATGCAGGTTGATGCCGCCGTGTTCCGTGGCCGGCGACACCGATTCCTTCAGACGCGGCGCATGCACGACGCGCTTGAATTCGCGCAGCCGGTTCACGGTCGCGCGCCATTCGACGAGGCTCGTATAACTGTTGATGAACCACGAGAACGAATCACTGACGGTGCCGAACGCGCTCGAAATCTGCATCAGCACGCCGAACGTGAACGCGCCCGCGAAGTAGCGCGGCGCGGCGACGACGATCGGGAAAATGATCGCGATCTGGCCGTAGAAGCTCAGCACGAAGGTCAGGCGCTTCGTGTACTTCATCACCTGCCACCAGTTGTCGCGGATGCGGCCGAACAGCGTGCACGCGTTCGTCTTCTCGGTTTCCATGCCGTTGTAGAACGCGATCTGCTCGGCGTTCTCACGCAGCCGGATCAGACCGAAACGGAAATCCGCCTCGACCTTCTGCGCCTGATAGTTGATCGACACGAGCGGATGGCCGACCTTCTGCATAACGAGCGAACCGACCACCGCATACAGCGCGGCGGCCCACACCATATAGCCGGGGATATGCAGCGGCATGCCGCCGAGCGAAATACTCAGCGCGCCCGCGAGCGTCCACAGGATCGTGATGAACGACACCAGCGTGACGACGGTCGACAGCAGATCGAGCGTCAGCGACAGCGTGGTGGTCGCGAACGACTGCAGGTCGTCGCTGATCCGCTGGTCCGGGTTGTCGGCGAGGCGGTCACGCTCGATGCGGTAGAACGCGCTGTCGTTGAGCCACTCGTTCAGGTAGCGGGTGGTCAGCCACTGGCGCCAGCGGAATCCGAGCATCTGGCGCAGATAGCGCCCATACACGGCGAGGATGATGAAGCCGAACGCGAGTCCGGTAAAAATCATCAACAGATGCGGGAAGTCGTGGACGTTCTTCTGTTGCAGCGCGTTGTAGAAGTCTGCGCTCCAGCGGTTCAGGCGCACGTTGATCCAGACGACGATCAGGTTCATCACGATGATCGCGACGAGCAGCGCCCATGCGATGCCTCGTTCCTCGGAAACCCAGTAAGGCTTGATCAGGCTCCAGGCGGAGACCTTTTCGTCGGACGGCAGCGCGGGGCTGGCGGAAGTATGTGGTGTCATGAGCGTCCTGATGAAGTGCTGACCCGAAGTGCATTCCGGCGGCGTACGGGTCCGATCTGGTTACCCATGTCGGGCGATCCCGCTAACAGCCGGCCCTTTGCGAGGCCGTGACTGCGGCGGGTCTGCGATACCTGGCCGGGCATCGCGCCATCGCGATGAACGCGAGTCCGGACGGGCGCCCGATTCTGGCGTGACGCCCTTAAGCGAAAATTAATTTTTCGGGGCCGGCGTCCGCCGTGATTCCGCCGCCACGCATGCGGCCACGAGTGCCGCGCGCGCCGCGTTTTTTCGGCACCGGTCACGGCATTGTGCCAGACCGCCGG
This sequence comes from Burkholderia sp. JPY481, assembly GCF_038900515.1. Lineage (NCBI taxonomy): Bacteria > Pseudomonadati > Pseudomonadota > Betaproteobacteria > Burkholderiales > Burkholderiaceae > Burkholderia > Burkholderia sp. JPY481. The sequence continues at coordinate 82,507 of NZ_JAYMRT010000016.1, read as the reverse complement.
GCCGCTTCGCATCGACATCTCGTTAGACGGTGCCAGATCAAAATCGCGGCAGCGACGGCGGACCGCTGGTTTGCGGGCGCCGCGCCTTTTATGGTCTAATGACCTGCGACGAAACAGGGGTGCTTCGCCCACAGGCGGCATGATTTTCATGCCGGGGCGGCGAGGCTGAGAGAGACCCTTTGCACCCGATCCGGGTAATACCGGCGCGGGAAGTTTCCGGAAGCAACCGTCTTCCATTCCCCGCCGGGCGGCGAGCGCAGCTCACCTGCACACGCCGTGACCGGCCGGCTTCACCCGCCGGTTTCGTCCTGGGTACGTGCGTTTTTGGCCGTACGGAAAGGACTCGATGACCGCCTATTCTTCAGACATGCATCTTTCTCTTGGTCACGCCGCTTCCGGCGTGCCGTGCCGCTTTGGTTTTGCCCGCCGCAATCAAACGGAGAGCGCGCGATGAACCGTTCCGCTCGACCTGATTTCGCGGTGCTCGGCGGTGGTTTGTGCGGCCGGCTGGTCGCGTGGCGCCTCGCGGGCGACGGCCATCGCATAGCGCTCTATGAGCGCGGCAATGCCGCCGGGTCGCAGGCTGCCGCGTGGGTCGCCGCGGCGATGCTCGCGCCGCTGGCAGAAGCCGCGAGCGCCGAGCTGCTGATCACGCGGCTCGGTGCGAGTTCGCTCGAAAACTGGCCGCGCTTGCTTTCCGAACTGCCGGAACCGGTGTTTTTTCAGCGCAACGGCACGCTCGTCGTCTGGCATCACGCGGATCGCACGGAGGCGCCGCTGTTCGAGCGCCGCGTGCGCGCGAACGCGCCGGCCGAGTTGCTCGATGGCGGCTTCGTCGCGCTTTCGGGCGCGCAGCTCGGCGCCGCCGAACCCGCGTTGGCCGGCCGCTTCAATCAGGGCTGGCTGCTGCCGCGCGAGGGGCAACTCGACAATCGCCAGGTGCTGTCCGCGCTCGCCGCGGGGCTTGCCGAGCGCGGCGTCGACACGCACTGGAACACGCCGATCGGCGACGCGTCGCTGCCTGACGCCGGCATCACGATCGATTGCCGCGGGCTCGGCGCGAAGCCCGTGCTGCCGACGCTGCGCGGCATCCGCGGTGAAGTTGCGCGCGTGCATGCACCTCACCTGCAGCTGACTCGCCCGGTGCGGCTGCTGCATCCGCGCTACCCGCTGTATATCGCGCCGAAGCAGAACGGCCTCTACGTGATCGGCGCGACCGAGGTGGAGGGCGAGGACATGTCGCCCGTCAGCGTGCGTTCGGCGCTCGAATTGCTGAGTGCGGCGTTCTCGGTACATCCGGGCTTCGGCGAGGCGCGCATCCTCGAGCTGAATTCGCAGTGCCGGCCGACCTTGCCCGATCACCGTCCCGCGCTGCTGTGGGACGGCGCGCGCACGCTGCGCGTGAACGGCCTGTATCGGCACGGCTTTATGATCGCGCCGGAAGTCGCCGACGAAGCTGTACGTTTCGCGAGCGCGCTGCTCGACGGCCGCGTAGGGGACGTCGACGCATTTGCCGGCTGGCGGCGCGAGGCACGCTGGAGCGAGCTGTTCCAGCAGCATTTCGCGCGCGAGCCGGCCTGAGCGTGGCGGCCAACGTGCCGCGCGCGATGCCGCTTGCGCCATCGATTGAACCGTATTCGAACACCATGGACATTCATATCAATCAGAAGCCGTTGTCGTTGCCCGAAGGCTCGACCGTCGCCGATGCGCTCACCGCGTTTGGAGCGCGTCCGCCGTTCGCGGTCGCGCTCAACGGTGATTTCGTCGCGCGTGCGCAGCATGCGGCGCGCGCGTTGCAAACGGGCGACCGGCTCGACGTCGTGCAGCCGGTCGCGGGCGGCTGAGCGCGCTCGCGCCAGCCTGCCGCTTACCGAACGCAACAACCGTCGCCGAAAACCCATTGCCGTCACGCGGTCGGTTCTAGCCGCGACGGCAAACCAGGATGATGCAAATGACTTCTCACCAGAGCGCCGACGCGCTGACGCTATACGGTCAAACTTTCGTAAGCCGCGTGCTGCTCGGCACGTCGCGCTACCCGTCGCTGCAATCGCTGTCCGATTCGATCGACGCCGCGCGCCCCGGCATGGTGACCGTCGCGCTGCGCCGTCAGATGAACGAGGGCAACGCGGAAGCCGGCTTCTTCGATCTGCTCAAGCGCCACGGCGTGCCGTTGCTGCCCAATACGGCGGGCTGCCTGACCGTCGGTGAAGCGGTGACCACTGCGCATATGGCGCGCGAAATCTTCGAGACCGAGTGGATCAAGCTCGAACTGATCGGCGACGACTACACGCTGCAGCCCGACCCGGTCGGCCTGATCGAAGCCGCCGCGCGGCTCGTCAAGGATGGCTTCAAGGTGCTGCCGTACTGCACCGAGGATCTGGTGATCGGCCGCCGTCTGCTCGACGCTGGCTGCGAGGCGCTGATGCCGTGGGGCGCGCCGATCGGCACCGGCAAGGGCGTGATCAATCCGTACGGGCTGCGCGTGTTGCGCGAACGGCTGCCGGACGTGCCGCTGATCGTCGATGCCGGGCTCGGCGTGCCGTCGCACGCGGCCCAGGTGATGGAGTGGGGTTTCGACGGCGTGCTGCTGAACACGGCGGTGTCGCAGGCGACGCACCCCGACGCCATGGCGCGCGCGTTCGCGCTGGGCGTCGAGGCGGGCCGGCAGGCGTATCTCGCGGGCCCGATGGCCGAGCGCGAGAGTGCGCACGCGAGCACGCCGGTGGTCGGCATGCCGTTCTGGCATCAGGATGGAGGTGCGGCATGACGCAGTCATTGACGCTGAAAGACCGCGATCTGTTCTGGCCGACGGCCGACGAACTCATCGAAGCCGCCGAGCGCATCCGCGCGCGGCTCGGCGACTGGCCGCCGACCCACGCGCCGTGGCGCATCTGCCTGACCGCGCCGGACGAACCGAACGGTGGCGACCTGATCGTGATCGCCGACGCGCAGCAGCACGGCGAGCAGATCGCGCGCTGGCTGACGCGGGGCGCGGGCGTGATCGTCGCCGCGGAAAACCGCGCGACGCTGCATCTGGGCGGTGAGAAGTACGGCCTCGAAGGTCATCTGGCGGAAGACTGGATTCCCGCGCTGGCCGCGTTCCTCGACTGCGGTTTCGATCCGCACGACGCACTGGTGCTCGCGCTCGCGTGGCGCGACGGCGACGAGACCCGCGCCGACGACGCTTTCCCGTCCGACCTCGGCCGCTTTCCGCGACTGACCGGCCTGCCGCCGGCACCCGCCAGGGCGTTCCCGCGCTGCCCGGACAAGCTCGGTCTGTATCCGGTGCTGCCGACCGCGGACTGGGTCGAACGGGTAGTCGGCTACGGCGTGAAGACGGTGCAGTTGCGCCGCAAGTCGGCCGAACCCGCCGACGAACTGAAGCGCGAGATCGCCCGCTGTGTGGCCGCCGGCCGCGCGCACGACGCGCAGGTGTTCATCAACGACCACTGGCAGGCCGCGCTCGAGGCGGGCGCGTACGGCGTTCACCTTGGTCAGGAAGACGTGCATACCGCGAATCTGTCCGCGCTGGCCGACGCGGGCATTCGCCTGGGCCTGTCCACGCACGGCTTCTACGAGATGCTGAAGGCGCTGCATTTTCGTCCGAGCTACATTGCATTGGGCGCCGTATTCCCGACCACGACCAAGGTCATGCCGACCGCGCCGCAGGGCTTGCGGCGCCTCGCGCGCTATGTGCGGCTGCTCGACGGCGTGGTGCCGCTCGTCGCGATCGGCGGGATCGATCTGCAGGTGCTGCCGGAGGTGCTCGCGACTGGCGTCGGCTGCGCGGCGGTGGTGCGCGCGGTCACCGAAGCGGCCGACCCGGCCGCCGCTGTTTCGGCGCTGCAACACACGTTTACGCAATAATCGTCAGGCATAGTCAAGGAACGGGGCACCTCAAGGCAGCTTTTGCATGATGGCCCTATAATTCGGCCTTCCGTGTAAAAGGACTGTCAGTTTGGTGCCTTCCTCCCCCGAGACAATACTCGAGCTGCGCGACGTCGACTTCGGTTACGGCGACCGGCTCGTCCTGTCGAATCTGAATCTGCGCTTTCGTCGCGGTCAGGTCGTCGCGGTCATGGGCGGCTCGGGTTGCGGCAAAACCACTGTGCTGCGGCTGATCGGCGGCCTCGTGCGCGCGCAACGCGGCCAGGTGCTGTTCCATGGCCAGGACATCGGCGGGCAGACGCGCGAAGGCCTTTACGCGCTGCGCCGCAAGATGGGCATGCTGTTCCAGTTCGGCGCGCTGTTCACCGACATGTCGGTGTTCGAAAACGTCGCCTTCTCGCTGCGCGAACACACCGATCTCCCCGAAGACCTGCTGCGCGACCTCGTGCTGATGAAGCTCAACGCGGTCGGCCTGCGCGGCGCTCGCGATTTGCTGCCGTCGGAGATTTCGGGCGGCATGGCGCGGCGCGTGGCGCTCGCGCGCGCGATCGCACTCGACCCCGAACTGATGATGTACGACGAGCCGTTCGCCGGCCTCGACCCGATCTCGCTCGGCATCACCGCGAACCTGATCCGCACGCTGAACCAGGCGCTTGGCGCGACGTCGATTCTCGTCACGCACGACGTGCCGGAATCGTTCGCGATCGCCGATTACGTGTATTTCCTGTCCAACGGCGGCGTGCTCGCCGAAGGCACGCCGGACGAGCTGCGCGCGTCGACCGACCCGACCGTGCGCCAGTTCATCGACGGCGCGCCGGACGGCCCGTTCCGATTCCACTATCCGGCGCAGACGCCGCTCGCGGCGGATTTCGGCATCGGCGGAGGCCAGTCATGATCAGTACGATCGGTCGCTCGGTCATCACCGGGCTCGGCACCGCCGGCTACGCGACGCGCTTCTTCCTGCGCCTCGTGCTCGAAATTTTCCCGCTGCTGCGCCGCCCGCGTCTTGTCACGAAGCAGATCCACTTCGTCGGTAATTATTCGCTCGTGATCATTGCGGTGTCCGGGCTGTTCGTCGGCTTCGTGCTCGGGCTGCAGGGCTATTACACGCTGAACCGTTATGGATCCGAGCAGGCGCTCGGGCTGCTGGTCGCGCTGTCGCTGGTGCGCGAGCTCGGGCCGGTCGTGACCGCGCTGCTGTTCGCCGGGCGCGCGGGCACGTCGCTGACCGCCGAAATTGGCCTGATGAAGGCGGGCGAGCAGCTAACCGCGATGGAAATGATGGCCGTCGATCCGGTCAAAGTCGTGATCGCGCCGCGCCTGTGGGCGGGCATCATCTCGATGCCGATCCTCGCGGCGATCTTCAGTGCGGTCGGTGTGCTGGGCGGTTACGTGGTCGGCGTGCTGCTGATCGGCGTCGATGCCGGCGCGTTCTGGTCGCAGATGCAAAGTGGCGTCGACGTGTGGCGCGATGTCGGCGCCGGGGTCGTCAAGAGCGTGGTGTTCGGTCTCGCGGTGACCTTCGTCGCGCTGTTTCAGGGCTACGAGGCGAAGCCGACGCCGGAAGGCGTGTCGCGCGCGACGACCCGCACGGTCGTGTACGCGTCGCTCGCGGTGCTCGGGCTCGACTTCCTGTTGACCGCACTGATGTTCAGCTAAGGCCGCGCAGCGTGCCGGCTTCCGGCGGCGCACGATGTGCCGCGCACGGCGGGAAGTGGCGGCGGCGCGGTGGATTCACTTTGGGATGACGATGAAAAAGAATGTTCTCGACTTCTGGGTCGGCCTGTTCGTGGTGCTGGGTTTCGTGGCGTTGCTGTTTCTTGCGCTGAAGGCCGGCAATATGAGCTCGTTGTCGTTCCAGGCAACCTACCCGGTCAAGCTCAAGTTCGACAACATCGGCGGGCTGAAGCCGCGCGCGCCGGTAAAGAGCGCTGGCGTGACGGTCGGCCGGGTTGCGTCGATCGGCTTCGATAGCAACACCTACCAGGCGCTCGTCACGATCGATATCGACAAGCAATTCGAGTTTCCGAGAGACACTTCGGCGAAGATCCTGACCTCGGGTCTGCTCGGCGAGCAGTACATCGGGCTCGAGCCGGGCGGCGACTCGGAAATGCTGAAGGCGGGCGATACCATCACGATGACGCAATCGGCGATCGTGCTGGAAAACCTGATCGGCCAGTTCCTGTATAGCAAGGCCGCGGATTCCGGCGCAGCGAAGCCCGCTGCATCCGCCCCCACACCGGCGCCGGGAGCGCCGGCCTCCGGCGCTGCCGGCCAGTCAGGCCAATAAGGAGAACAACGATGCAGACGAAACTGCAGACCCCGCGCAGCGGCGCGCGCGTCCTACAGTTCGGCAAGGTCGCCATGGCGGCTGCGCTACTCGCCGGTTGCACGACCGTGCAGACGCCGACCAAGGGCGACCCGTTCGAAGGGCTGAACCGCACGATCTTCACCATCAACGACAAGGTCGACCAGTACGCGATCAAGCCGGTCGCGCAGGGCTATGTGTTTGTCACGCCGCAGCCGGTGCGCGACAGCGTGACGAACTTCTTCTCGAACATCGGCGACATCTATATCGCGGCGAACAATCTGCTGCAGTTGCGCATCGCGGACGGCGTGTCGGACATCATGCGGATCGTGATCAACACGTTGTTCGGCGTCGGCGGCCTGTTCGACGTCGCGACGCTCGCGAAGCTGCCCAAGCACGACAACGACCTCGGTCTGACGCTTGGCCACTACGGCGTGCCGGCGGGCCCTTACCTCGTGCTGCCGCTGTTCGGGCCGAGCACGGTGCGCGACGCATTCGGCTCGCTCGGCAACTACTACGTGAACCCGATCAGCTACATCGATCCGCCGGGCCTGAGCTGGGCCTTGTGGGGCTTGAACATCGTCAATACGCGCGCGAACCTGCTCGGCGCGAGCAACCTGCTGGAAGGCGCGGCGCTCGACAAATACTCGTTCGTGCGCAATGCGTATCTGCAGCGCCGCCAGTATCTGCTCTCGGATAACCGCCGGCGTCCGCAGGACCTGCCGAGCTATGAAGAGGAAGCGCCGCTGCCGAAGTACGACGAAGGCGAGACGGGCGCGGCCGCGGGGGCGGCAGGTGCGCCGGCCGGCGCTGCAACCGGTGCGGCGGGCGCTGCCGCGGGCACGCAGGGTGCTCCGGCAAAGGCGGCTCCCGCATCCGGCGCGGCCGTGGCAACACCGCAGGGCGCATCGGCACCGCAGGGCGCGTCGGCGCCGGAGGCTGCGTCGGGCACCGAAACCCCACCGCTAGACCTGAAAGGCGGCCCTGAAACGCAGATTCCGGCCGGTCAGCTGGTGCCGCCCACGCGCTTCAACTTCCCGTCGTTCAGATTGCATTGAACGTGCAGCCGTAACAGATCGATACGACTCTCGCAGTTTGCGCATGGATTGCCGTCGAACTCGCGTGATAAGGTCCGTTCAAACTGTTGCACTATTTTTGAGGCAAAGCTCGATATGAAAAAATTCTTCCTGATTCCGTTGTTTGCCGTGTTGTTTTCATTCATCAGCGCGGGCGCATCGGCGCAAACCGTCGACACCAACTCCCCCGAGGTGCTGATCAAAACCGTCACCCAGCAGGTGATGGACGCGATTCGCGGCGACAAGTCGATCCAGCAGGGCGACATCACCCACATCACGGCGCTCGTCAACGAAAAGATCCTGCCGTACACGGACTTCCGCCGCACCACCCAGCTCGCGATGGGCCGCAACTGGCGCACCGCGACGCCCGAGCAGCAAAACCAGGTGGTCGAGCAGTTCAAGATGCTGCTGATCCGCACGTACTCGGGCGCGCTCGCGCAGGTGCGCGACCAGCAGATCCAGTTCAAGCCGTTCCGCATGAACCCGGACGACACCGACACCGTGGTGCGCTCGGTCGTGATGAACAATGGCCAACCGATCGAACTCGACTACCGTCTGTACAAGACGGCGCAAGGCTGGCGCGTGTATGACCTCAACGTGCTCGGCGCGTGGCTGATCCAGGCATATCAGCAGCAGTTCAACGAGCAGATCCAGCAGAAGGGCGTGGACGGACTGATCCAGTTCCTCACGCAGCGCAATCAGCAACTCGCCGCGGGCAAGCAGTCGTGAGCGACGTGCTGAACCAGGTCGCGAACCGCTTCGACAGCGGCGCGACGCTGACCCACGAGAGCGCGAAGGCCGCGCTCGCGGCGGGTCTGCAACGCATTGCGGCGGGCGCGCGCGGCGTCGATTGCGCGCCGCTCAAGCAATTCGATTCGTCGGCGCTCGCCGTCCTGCTCGCGTGGGTGCGGGCCGCGGCGGCGCGTGGCGGCAAGTTCGAAATCGTCAATCTGCCGGCTGGTCTCGCCAGTCTCGCGCAGGCCTACGGCGTCGATACGCTTCTCTCTCCTGTCGCCTCCAGCATGGTTGCGTCAGCGCGACATTGACGCTCCTCTAGCGTCGTCTCCCCCCTTCCGGCCAGGCCGGGGGTGTCAGTTTTTGCCCTATAATCAAACGTTTTTTTGGGGCGTTGAACTGGCCCCCTAATCGGCCCCGGTTCCGTTTCTTCCAGCATTTGCACGTCCCCAAGCTCCATCGGGGCTACTTCAGGCGCCGCGACGCGCGCGGCCCATAGTCATGTCAGCCATAGAAATTCGTAACGTCAAGAAGCGCTACAAGGACTTGCAGGCGCTCAAGGGCGTCAGCCTCACGGTCGAAGAAGGCGAGTTCTTCGGACTGCTCGGTCCGAACGGCGCGGGCAAGACGACGCTCATCAGCATACTCGCGGGTCTCGCCCGCGCCGACGAAGGCAGCATCGCGGTGCGCGGTCACGACGTCGTCGACGATTTCCGCAATGCGCGCCGCGCGCTCGGCGTGGTGCCGCAGGAACTCGTGTTCGATCCGTTCTTCACGGTGCGCGAAACCTTGCGCATCCAGTCGGGCTACTACGGTCTGCGCAACAACGACGCATGGATCGACGAGATCATGGCCAATCTCGATCTCACCGAAAAAGCCGATGCGAACATGCGCGCGCTGTCGGGCGGCATGAAGCGCCGCGTGCTGGTCGCGCAGGCGCTCGTGCACCGTCCGCCGGTGATCGTGCTCGACGAGCCGACCGCGGGCGTCGACGTCGAGCTGCGCCAGACGCTGTGGAAGTTCATCTCGCGCCTGAATCGTGAAGGCCACACGATCGTGCTGACCACGCACTACCTGGAAGAAGCCGAATCGCTGTGCGACCGCATCGCGATGCTGCGCCGTGGTGAGGTCGTTGCGCTCGATCGCACCAGCACGCTGCTGCAGCGCTTCGCCGGCATGCAGCTGTTCGTGCGCTTCGCGCACGGCGTGCTGCCCGCCGATCTGCGTCCACTCGAGGCGGAAAGCGGCGCGGGCAACGGCAATGGCCGCCAGCACCTGCTGCGCCTGACGAGCTACGACGACGTCGAGCGTATCCTCGCGCAATGCCGCGCGGCCGGTTGTACATTCGAAGAAATCGAGGTCCGCAAAGCCGACCTCGAAGACGTATTCGTTCAGGTGATGAACGGTCCAGAAGTGATCGAGGGGCTCGCATGAGCGGCTACAGTGGATTTAGCACGCTGTTTTACAAAGAACTGCTGCGTTTCTGGAAGGTATCGTTCCAGACCGTTCTCGCGCCGGTCATCACCGCGCTCCTTTATCTGACCATCTTCGGCCACGCGCTGCGCGGCCACGTCGAGGTCTATCCGGGCGTCGAATACACGAGCTTCCTGATTCCAGGTCTCGTGATGATGAGCGTGCTGCAGAACGCGTTCGCGAATAGTTCTTCGTCGCTGATTCAATCGAAGATCACCGGCAACCTCGTGTTCGTGCTGCTGCCGCCGCTGTCGCACTATGAGATGTTCGCGGCCTACGTGCTCGCGGCCGTGGCGCGCGGGCTGTGCGTCGGCTTCGGCGTGTTCATCGTGACGATCTGGTTCGTGCCGCTCGCTTTCACCTCGCCGCTCTACATCATCGTGTTCGCGATGTTCGGCGCGGCGATCCTCGGCACGCTGGGTCTGATTGCCGGCATCTGGGCCGAGAAGTTCGACCAGCTCGCCGCGTTCCAGAACTTTCTGATTATGCCGCTCACGTTCCTGTCGGGCGTGTTCTACTCGACGCATACGCTGCCGCCCGGGTGGCGCGAAGTATCGCGGCTCAATCCGTTTTTCTACATGATCGACGGCTTTCGCTATGGCTTTTTCGGCGTGTCGGATATCGACCCGCTGGTGAGCCTCGCGATCGTCGCCGGTTTCTTTGTGGTGCTGGCTGTCGTGGCGATGCGCATGCTCGCCACCGGCTACAAGCTGCGCCACTGACGAGGAGCTTCTCTCATGTTGCCGACTCCCGAACAGGTCAAACAGTACATTGCAGCTGGACTCGCGTGCGAGCATCTCGAAGTCGAAGGCGACGGTCAGCATTTCTTTGCGACGATCGTCTCGCCGAGCTTCGAAGGCAAGCGCCTGATCCAGCGTCACCAACTCGTGTATGCGGCGCTCGGCGAGCGCATGCGCGAAGAAATCCACGCGCTCAGCATGAAGACGCTGACGCCCGCCGAATGGCAGAACGCGTAATCTGGAAATTTAGTGCGAGTTACTCACGAAGGGCGCGACGCAGCTAGCGGCGCGCCGAACACAGACAAAGCAGGTCCGGGCGCGAACCGGGCCGATCAGGAACCGACAGGCATGGATAAAATCATCATTGAAGGTGGCTACCCGCTCTCCGGTGAAGTTGTCGTCTCGGGTGCGAAGAACGCGGCATTGCCGATCCTGTGCGCGGGTCTGTTGACCGCCGATCCGGTGCATCTGGAGAACGTGCCCGATCTGCAGGACGTGCGCACGATGCTCAAGCTGCTCGGCCAGATGGGCGTGCGTATCGAGGCAGGCGAAGGGCGCGTCGCGCTCGACGCGTCGAAGGTCGACAACCTCGTCGCGCCGTACGAGATGGTGAAGACGATGCGCGCGTCGATCCTCGTGCTCGGTCCGCTCGTCGCGCGCTTCGGTCATGCGCGCGTGTCGCTGCCCGGCGGCTGCGCGATCGGCGCGCGTCCGGTCGACCAGCACATCAAGGGTCTGCAGGCGATGGGCGCCGAGATCACGATCGAGCACGGCTTCATCGAAGCGCGCGCGAAGCGTCTGAAGGGCGCGCGCATCGTCACCGACATGATCACCGTGACCGGTACCGAGAACCTGCTGATGGCGGCGGTGCTCGCGGAAGGCGAAACGATCATCGAGAACGCCGCGCGCGAACCCGAAGTGGTCGACCTCGCGCACCTGCTCGTCGCGATGGGCGCGAAGATCGAAGGCATCGGCACGGATCGCCTCGTGATCCAGGGCGTCGACAAGCTGCACGGTGCGAAGCACACGGTGATTCCGGACCGCATCGAAGCGGGCACCTTCCTGTGCGCGGTCGCGGCGGCAGGCGGCGACGTCACGCTTCGCAAGATGCGTCCGCTGCTGCTCGAAGCCGTCACCGAAAAGCTGCGCGAAGCGGGCGTGACGGTCGAGGAAGGCGACGACTGGATGCGCGTGCGGATGGACAAGCGCCCGAGCGCCGTCACCTTCCGCACCTCCGAATACCCGGCGTTCCCGACCGACATGCAGGCGCAATTCATGGCGCTCAACACGATCGCGGATGGTACCTCGCAGGTCGTCGAGACGATCTTCGAAAACCGCTTCATGCACGTGCAGGAGCTGAACCGTCTCGGCGCGAGCATCACGATCGACGGCAACACCGCGCTCGTCACCGGCGTCGAGAAACTGTCCGGCGCGAAGGTGATGGCCACCGATCTGCGCGCATCCGCGAGTCTCGTGATCGCCGCGCTGCGCGCCGAGGGTGAAACGCTGATCGACCGCATCTATCACCTCGATCGCGGCTACGACCGCATGGAAGCGAAGCTCAACGCGATCGGTGCGAAGGTGCGCCGCGTTTCCGGGAGTCAGGCATGAGTTCGATGCCGCAAACGTCGTCGTCGCCGGCGGTGAGCGCGCCGCTCACGCTCGCGTTGTCGAAAGGGCGTATCTTCGAGGAAACGCTGCCGCTGCTCGCGGCGGCCGGCATCGAAGTCGCCGAAGATCCGGAGAGCTCGCGCAAGCTGATCCTGCCGACCACCGACCCGAACCTGCGCGTGATCATCGTGCGCGCGACGGACGTGCCGACCTATGTCGAGTACGGCGCGGCCGACTTCGGTGTGGCCGGCAAGGACGTGCTGCTCGAGCATGGCGGCAGCGGTCTGTATCAGCCGGTCGACCTGGACATTGCGCGTTGCCGGATGTCGGTCGCGGTCGCGGCGGGTTTCGATTATGCGAACGCAGTGCGCCAGGGCGCGCGTCTGCGGGTTGCGACCAAGTATGTTGAAACCGCGCGTGAGCATTTTGCCGCCAAGGGCGTGCACGTCGATCTGATCAAACTGTACGGTTCGATGGAACTCGCGCCGCTGGTCGGCCTCGCCGACGCGATCGTCGACCTGGTCAGCTCGGGCAATACGCTGCGCGCGAACAATCTGGTCGAGGTGGAGGAGATCATGCAGATTTCGTCGCGCCTCGTGGTGAACCAGGCAGCGCTGAAGCTGAAACGCGCCGCTTTGCGGCCGATTCTCGACGCGTTTGCCAATGCGTCGTCGAAAACCGGCGCCCCGGCGGCCTGACTGAACGATGGCACTCTGATCACGCTGCGACTCAGCGCCTTACCGAAACGGATACCTGTATGTCTATCAAGATTCGCAAGCTCGATTCCACCGCTCCCGACTTTCACAAGTCGCTGCATGCGGTGCTCGCGTTCGAGGCGAGCGAAGACGAAGCCATCGAGCGCGCGGTCGCGCAGATTCTGAACGACGTGAAGGCGCGAGGCGACGAGGCAGTGCTCGAGTACACGAACCGCTTCGACCGCATCGATGCGAAAAGCGTGGCCGAGCTCGAACTGCCGATGGCGGAGCTCGAAGCGGCGCTCGAAAGTCTCGAGCCGAAGCAGCGTGCGTCGCTGGAAGCGGCGGCGGCGCGCGTGCGCGGCTATCACGAGAAGCAGAAGATCGAGTGCGGCAGCCATAGCTGGCAGTACACCGAAGCTGACGGCACCGTGCTCGGCCAGAAGGTCACGCCGCTCGATCGCGCGGGCATCTATGTGCCTGGTGGCAAGGCCGCGTATCCGTCGTCGGTGCTGATGAACGCGATTCCGGCGCGAGTGGCCGGCGTGCGCGAAATCGTGATGGTCGTGCCGACGCCGGACGGTGTGAAGAATCCGCTCGTGCTCGCGGCGGCATTGCTCGGCGGTGTCGATCGCGTGTTCACGATCGGCGGCGCGCAGGCGGTGGGCGCGCTCGCGTACGGCACGCAGACCGTTCCCGCGGTCGACAAGATCTGCGGCCCCGGCAACGCGTATGTCGCGTCGGCGAAGCGTCGTGTGTTCGGCACGGTCGGCATCGACATGATCGCGGGGCCGTCGGAAATCCTCGTGCTGTGCGACGGCACGACCGATCCGCGCTGGGTCGCGATGGACCTGTTCTCGCAGGCCGAGCACGACGAACTCGCGCAGTCGATCCTGCTGTGCCCGGACGACGCGTTCATCGCGCGTGTGCAGGAAGCGATCGACGAACTGCTGCCCACGATGCCGCGCCACGAGGTGATCCGCACGTCGCTCGAAAACCGCGGCGCGCTGATCAAGGTGCGCGACATGGCCGAGGCCTGCGCGATCGCCAACGACATCGCGCCGGAGCACCTCGAAATTTCGGCGCTGGAGCCGCATCAGTGGGCGCAGCAAATCCGCCACGCGGGTGCGATCTTCCTTGGCCGCTACACGAGCGAGAGCCTCGGCGACTACTGCGCGGGCCCGAACCATGTGCTGCCGACGTCGCGTACCGCACGGTTCTCGTCGCCGCTCGGCGTTTATGATTTCTTCAAGCGTTCGAGCCTGATCGAAGTCAGCGCGGAAGGCGCGCAGACGCTCGGCGAGATCGCCGCCGAACTCGCATACGGCGAAGGTCTGCAAGCGCACGCACGCAGCGCCGAATTCCGGATGCGGCTGAACAACAACGAACGCGGCTGAGGCGGAAGCGGCGAGGGCGGAGACTGCCGCGCGAGCGATGCATCGAGCCCACCCGCCCCGTTCAATAACGACCACAGAGACTAACCCGAACGCCCTGCACCGACGCCGAGCCGGCGGTCTTCGCACGGCCCGGCCCCGAAGCTATGACGACACCTCAAGACATCATCCGCAGCGACGTGCTCGCAATGACGAGCTATCCGGTTCCGGACGCAACCGGCTTCATCAAGCTCGACGCGATGGAGAACCCGTTTACGCTGCCGTCGGAACTTGCCGCGCATCTCGGCGAGCGTCTGGCGGGCGTCGCGTTGAACCGTTATCCGGCGCCGCGTCCCGAGCAGTTGATCGAGCGCATCCGTCAAGTGATGGGCGTGCCGGCGGGTTGCGACGTGCTGCTCGGCAATGGCTCCGATGAAATCATCAGCATCATGTCGGTCGCGTGCTCGAAGCCGGGCGCGAAGGTGCTCGCACCGGTGCCGGGCTTCGTCATGTATCAGATGTCGGCGAAGCTGGCGCATCTCGAATTCGTCGGCGTGCCGCTGAAAGCCGACTTCACGCTCGATACCGACGCGATGCTCGCGGCGATCGCCGAGCACGCACCGGCGCTTATCTATCTCGCGTATCCGAACAACCCGACCGGCACGCTGTTCGATGACGCCGGAATTGAGCGCATCATCGCCGCGGCGGGCAAGAGTCTCGTCGTGATCGACGAGGCGTATCAGCCGTTCGCGCAGAAGAGCTGGCTGCCGCGCGCCGACCAGTTCGACAACGTCGTCGTGATGCGCACGGTGTCGAAGCTGGGCCTCGCCGGAATCCGGCTCGGTTACCTGGTCGGCAAGCCCGCGTGGCTGACCGAATTCGACAAGGTGCGCCCGCCGTACAACACCAACGTGCTGACGCAGGCCACCGCCGGTTTCCTGCTCGACCACATCGGCGTGCTCGACGCGCAGGCCGCGCAGTTGCGCGACGAACGCGAGAAGCTCGCGCAGGCGGTGGCCGCGCTGCCGGGCGCCGAAGTGTTCGACAGCGCGGGCAACTTCCTGCTCGTGCGGGTGCCCGATGCGTCGGTATTGTTCGAAACCCTGCTAACGGCACGTATTCTGATCAAAAACGTGAGTAAAATGCACCCATTGCTGGACAACTGTGTGCGTTTGACCGTCGGTTCGCCGAACGAGAACGCCCAGTTGCTCGCCGGCCTGAAACTCGTGTTGCGGTAATCCGCTCCATTGAGCGGCGGCACTGAGCCGCTGCATTGAACGGCTGCATTGAGCGGCCCGCCATTCGTCCACCCCACATTACTAGCGCTTTTAAGCCAGATTCGAGGAATTGCCATGCGCCTTGCGGAAGTCGTTCGCAACACCAGCGAAACGCAGATCCGTGTGAAGATCAACCTGGACGGCACCGGCCAGCAGAAGCTGGCCACCGGTGTGCCGTTCCTGGACCACATGCTCGACCAGATCGCCCGCCACGGGCTGTTCGACCTCGAGATCGAAGCGCATGGCGACCTGCATATCGACGACCACCACACGGTCGAAGACACCGGTATCACGCTCGGCCAGGCCGTCGCGAAGGCGATCGGCGATCGCAAGGGCATCCGCCGCTACGGTCATTCCTACGTTCCGCTCGACGAAGCGCTGTCGCGCGTCGTGATCGATTTTTCCGGCCGTCCGGGCCTCGAATTCCACGTGCCGTTCACGCGCGCGCGCATCGGCACGTTCGACGTCGACCTGTCGATCGAATTCTTCCGCGGCTTCGTGAACCATGCCGGCGTGACGCTGCATGTCGACAATCTGCGCGGCATCAACGCTCACCACCAGCTCGAAACGGTGTTCAAGGCGTTCGGGCGCGCGCTGCGCATGGCCGTCGAGCTCGACGAGCGCGCGGCCGGACAGATTCCGTCGACCAAGGGCAGTCTCTGACGCAACGGCCGTAGCAGGCTATAACACAGGGTTTCACCGCCCCCAACGTCTCCAGGCCACTCACCTTCACGCGACTCATCGGGCAGGATCGCATTTGCCGGCACGTCGTTCGACGCCGCGCGGCGGCATCGATGGATCGAGGGCAGAGCGGCCAAACTTGAAATGAAAACTTCGATAGCGATTGTGGATTACGGAATGGGCAACCTGCGCTCGGTTGCCCAGGCACTGCGCCAAGCGGCGCCGGAAGCGGACGTGGCGATCGTCGATCGTCCGGAAGCGATCCGTGCGGCCGACCGCGTGGTGCTGCCCGGCCAGGGCGCGATGCCCGACTGCATGCGCAGTCTCGGCGCGTCCGGTCTGCAGGAAGCGGTCGTCGAGGCGTCGCGCAGCAAGCCGCTGATGGGCGTGTGCGTCGGCGAGCAGATGCTGTTCGACTGGAGCGCCGAGGGCGACACGCCGGGGCTGGGTCTGTTGCCCGGCAAGGTGGTGCGCTTCGAGCTCGAAGGCCGCCTGCAGGACGACGGCTCGCGCTTCAAGGTCCCGCAGATGGGCTGGAACCGCGTGCGTCAGGCGCACCCGCATCCGCTGTGGGACGGTGTCGCCGACAACGCGTTCTTCTACTTTGTGCACAGCTACTACGTGGTGCCGGACAATCCGGCGCACACGTCGGGCGAGACGGTCTACGGCGTGCCCTTTACCTCGGCTGTCGCGCGGGATAACATTTTCGCCACCCAGTTTCACCCCGAAAAGAGCGCCGAAGCGGGTTTGCGCGTGTATCGCAACTTCGTGCACTGGAACCCGTGAACGCCTTTCTTTATCCCGTTGCCGCGCGTGCGTCGCGCGGTGCCGCGGTCCCGCATCCGACCGGCGCCCCACTGGAGCGCCGAAAGAGTTGTACTAAACTAGCGAGACGGTATTGCGGCGGGCTGATCCGCCAGCCGCTGCCGCCGACCTTCAATCCACTCCCAGATAACACCCGATTGCTATGCTGCTGATTCCCGCCATCGACCTGAAAGATGGTCAGTGTGTACGCCTCAAACAGGGCGATATGGACCAGGCGACGATTTTCTCCGAGGAACCGGCGGCAATGGCCCGACATTGGGTCGACCGCGGCGCGCGTCGTCTGCATCTCGTCGATCTGAATGGCGCGTTCGCCGGCAAGCCGAAGAACGGCGATGCAATCCGGGCGATCATCGATGAAGTGGGCGGTGAAATTCCGGTTCAGCTCGGTGGTGGCATCCGCGACCTGAACACGATCGAGCGCTATCTGGACGACGGTTTGTCGTACGTAATCATCGGCACCGCGGCGGTGAAGAACCCCGGCTTCCTGCAGGACGCGTGCACCGCGTTCGGCGGCCACATCATCGTCGGTCTCGACGCGAAAGACGGCAAGGTCGCGACTGACGGCTGGAGCAAGCTGACCGGTCACGAAGTGGCCGACCTCGCGCGGAAGTTCGAGGACTACGGCTGCGAGTCGATCATCTACACCGACATCGGCCGCGACGGCATGCTGCAAGGCATCAACATCGAAGCGACGGTGCGCCTTGCGCGCGCGGTCAAGATTCCGGTGATCGCCAGCGGTGGTCTGTCGAACCTCGCGGACATCGAATCGCTGTGCGAAGTCGAAGGCGAGGGCATCGAAGGCGTGATCTGCGGCCGCGCGATCTATTCGGGCGACCTCGACTTCGCGGCCGCGCAGACGCTCGCGGACAAGCTGCGCGAAGCGGACGACGCTTAAGCGCGGCGTCGGCCGCGTTTGCCGGGAAGTGTGCGGCGTGGCACTCACCTTCGGCTTGCGGCACTCGCTCGACCGACGGTTTGCCGGGTAGCGCGCTTCACTCGATCACGCAACCGGGACCTCGCCGGCCCGCGGCCAGCACTCCACTCGCGGCGCGACGCAACCGCTCGCGCCGGCACCGTGCCGCTCGCCCGCAAGCGAGCGGCCTCATCAGCGGTATTGGCAGAATTGCACGATCATGGCTCTAGCTAAACGCATCATCCCCTGTCTCGACGTCACCGCGGGCCGCGTGGTCAAGGGCGTCAACTTCGTCGAACTGCGCGACGCCGGCGACCCGGTCGAAATCGCGCGCCGTTACGACGACCAGGGCGCCGACGAACTGACGTTCCTCGACATCACCGCGACCTCGGATCAGCGCGACCTGATCCTGCCGATCATCGAGGCGGTCGCCTCGCAGGTGTTCATTCCGCTGACGGTCGGCGGCGGCGTGCGCGCGGTCGAAGACGTGCGGCGCCTTCTGAACGCGGGCGCGGACAAGATCAGCATGAACTCGTCGGCGGTCGCGAATCCGCAGCTCGTGAAGGACGCGACCGACAAATACGGCTCGCAGTGCATCGTCGTCGCGATCGACGCGAAGCGCGTGTCCGCCGACGGCGAAACGCCGCGCTGGGAAGTGTTCACGCACGGCGGGCGCAAGGCCACTGGTCTCGACGCGGTCGAATGGGCGCGGAAGATGGCCGAACTCGGCGCCGGCGAAATCCTGCTGACCAGCATGGATCGCGACGGCACCAAGAGCGGCTTCGACCTTGCGCTGACGCGCGCGGTGTCGGACGCGGTGCCGGTATCGGTGATCGCCTCGGGCGGCGTCGGCAATCTGCAGCATCTCGCCGACGGCATCAAAAGCGGTCACGCGGATGCGGTGCTGGCCGCGAGCATTTTCCACTACGGCGAACACACGGTCGGCGAGGCCAAGCGCTTCATGGCCGACCAGGGCATTTCGGTGAGGTTGTGACGTGACGAATCCTTCGGCAGTGAACTGGCTCGATAAGGTCAAGTGGGACGCGCACGGCCTCGTGCCGGTGATCGCGCAAGAAGCGTCGACCAACGACGTGCTGATGTTCGCGTGGATGAACCGCGAGGCCCTCGCGAAGACCGTTGAGACCGGCCGCGCTGTGTATTTCTCGCGTTCGCGCCAGCGCCTGTGGTTCAAGGGCGAGGAGTCGGGCCACGTGCAGCATGTGCACGAAGTGCGGCTCGATTGCGACGAAGACGTCGTACTGCTGAAAGTCGAGCAGGTGTCGGGCATCGCATGCCACACCGGCCGCCACTCGTGCTTTTTCCAGAAATTCGAAGGCTCGGTGGACGACGGCGACTGGCAGGCCGTCGATCCCGTGCTGAAAGACCCCGAACACATCTACAAATGACGCAATCCATGCAAAACCCGTCGCCCGCCGAGGCTTCCACGCTCGACACGCTGCTGCGCCTCGCGGCGGTGATCGATGGCCGCAAGGGCGGCGATCCAGACACCTCGTACGTCTCGCGCCTGTTCCACAAGGGCGACGACGCGATTCTGAAGAAGATCGGCGAAGAAGCCACCGAAGTTGTGCTGGCCGCAAAGGACACGCGCCACGGCGGCGCGCCGAAGGCGCTGGTCGGCGAGGTCGCGGACCTGTGGTTCCACTGCCTCGTGATGTTGTCGCATTTCAATCTGAGCCCCGCCGACGTGATCGCCGAACTCGAGCGTCGCGAAGGCCTGTCGGGCATCGAGGAAAAGGCGCTGCGCAAGAGCCGCGAGCGTGAGGAAAACGGCGACTGAGCAGCCGGAGCGGAAATCTGGCGTTTCCGCTTGAACTCGCGCGCGCTGGCACCTATATAGCGGTAACCGCACCTTCGTGAGGACGCAAGCATGGAACAGCCGCAAGGAAGCTATCCGCCGCCGGTCTACCGCCACGCGATGGAGCCTGAGCGGGAGCGCAGCCTGCGCACGCTCACGCACGTGCTGTACGCGCTGTATGCGGTCCATTGGCTGACCGGCGGGCTCACCATCCTGATCGCGATCATCATCAACTACGTGAAACGGCCAGACGTGGCCGGCACGCCGTACGAAGCGCACTTCGAATGGCAGATTCGCACGTTCTGGATGGGCCTCGTCGGCTATGCGATCGGCGCGTTGCTATTGGTCGTCGTGATCGGCATTCCGGTGCTGTGGGCGGTCAGCATATGGATGTTGTACCGTATTATCAAAGGCTGGCTGTATCTGTACGATAACAAGCCATTCGCGAATCCGGCCGGCTGGGTCTGAACGCTAGCCGGTCCGAACGCGCGGACCGGCAGTCGGGTCGAACCTCGTCGCGTGCGGCTTCGCTCGCCTAAGTCATACCAGGAATACGATGAGTCACGATCCGAACTGTCTTTTCTGCAAGATTGCCGCTGGCGAAATCCCCTCGACCAGAGTCCACGAAGACGACGAGTTCGTCGCATTCCGCGACATCCGTCCGGCGGCCGAAACGCATGTGCTGGTGATCCCTCGCAAGCACATTGCAACGCTGTCGAACTGCACGGAAAGCGACGCGCCTCTGCTTGGTAGAATGCTTGTCTTGGCCGCTCGACTGGCCGAGCAATTGGGGGTCGCGTATAGCGGCGGCGAAACGGGCTTTCGCACGGTAATCAATACCGGTCCGGGCGGTGGTCAGGAGGTGTATCACCTGCACGCGCACATTCTCGCGGGACCGCGCCCGTGGCATCGCATGGGCTGAGCGGGGGCGCATGGGTTGCACGCGCCGCGTAGCGAGAGCACACCGCTGCGAGTTTTGGTCGAGGACAATAGCGCCGCCGTTATTTTTACCGCTGTGTAATACCGTCGACGTGATCGCCTGACCACAATGACGGCGATTCACACTGCGGCGCACCTTGCGAGCGCGGTGGCGCGACCTGCGGTAACGTAGAGATAGAGGCAGACGAAGCGCACGCGCTTCAGGTTAGGCAAATTTGCCGCATCGAGATGCGGCGTCGGGGTTAAGGAGAGTAGTCATGGGTTCGTTGAGTATTTGGCATTGGTTGATCGTTCTGTTGATCGTCGCACTCGTGTTCGGCACGAAGAAGCTGCGCAACATCGGCAGCGATCTGGGCGGCGCTGTGAAGGGCTTCAAGGAAGGCATGAAGGAAGCCGAATCGCCGTCGGCCGACGCGCAACAGCAGCGCGAACTGCCGCGCAACGGCGCGGTGGACGTCGAAGCGAAAGAAAAGACGCAGCAATCGGGCGATTACCGCTAAGCCGCGGCGTTTGCGCCGTTCCCGCGTTTCTGACGGACATTCCACTTCATGCTGGACCTCGGTCTAACCAAGATGGCGCTGATTGGCGTCGTCGCGCTGGTCGTCCTCGGGCCTGAGCGCCTGCCGCGTGTCGCCCGCACGGCTGGCGCGCTGTTCGGCCGCGCACAGCGGTACATCAACGACGTGAAGGCCGAAGTCACGCGCGAAATCGAGCTCGACGAATTGCGGCGCATGAAGACCGAGTTCGAGAAGGCCGCGAGCAACGTCGAAACGACAGTTCAGGATAATCTGCGCAAGCATGAGAATGAACTGAACGAGGCGTGGAAGAGTGGTACGTCGGTGTCGCCGAGCATCGCCGGCGGCGCGCTCGAAGACGCCGGCAGCGGCGTCAGCGGCAGCGCCGGTGCCAACTCGTGGCCCGTCAGTACGCCGGCCGCCGCGCCCAAACGCAAGACCTGGCGCGTCCAGCAGAGCGCCACCCCCACCTGGTACAAGCGAGCGAGCCTGCGCCGCACGCGCGTGCAGTCGGGCGCCGCGCGCGTTGCGCGGCACACACCTGCCAACCTGCGTCGTCCGACGCGGTTTTTCTGATGTTCAGATCGACAATCTCTAACCGAGGGCCGGTGTGAGCGACCCCCAGCAATCCC
This sequence comes from Burkholderia sp. JPY481, assembly GCF_038900515.1. Classification (NCBI taxonomy): domain Bacteria; kingdom Pseudomonadati; phylum Pseudomonadota; class Betaproteobacteria; order Burkholderiales; family Burkholderiaceae; genus Burkholderia; species Burkholderia sp. JPY481. The sequence continues at coordinate 61,010 of NZ_JAYMRT010000016.1, read as the reverse complement.
AGAACGAAGGCGCCGAAGAGACCTTCATTTCCCACCTCGTCGAACTGCGTGACCGCATCATCCGTGCGGGGCTCGCCGTCATCGTCGTGTTTATCGGGCTCGTGTACTGGGCACCGGATATCTTCAGATTGCTCGCGCGTCCGCTGATGATGAATCTGCCGAAGGACGGCAAGATGATCGTCACCGACGTCACCGGCTCGTTCTTCGTGCCGATGAAGGTGACGATGCTGGTCGCTTTCGTGATCGCGCTGCCGGTCGTGCTGTACCAGATCTGGGCGTTCGTCGCGCCGGGGCTCTATCAGCACGAGAAGAAGCTGGTCGCGCCGCTGGTGGCGAGCAGCTACACGCTGTTCCTGTGCGGCATGGCGTTCGCGTACTTCGTCGTGTTTCCGACCATCTTCCGCGTGATGGCGCACTACAACGCGCCGCTCGGCGCGGAAATGACAACCGATATCGACAATTACCTGAGCTTCGTGCTGACGATGTTCATCGCGTTCGGTGTCACGTTCGAGGTGCCGATCGTCGTCGTGCTGCTGGTGCGGATGAACGTGGTAACGCTGAAGAAGCTGAAGGAGATCCGGCCGTATGTGATCGTCGGCGCGTTCGTGGTGTCGGCCGTCGTAACGCCGCCCGACGTGTTTTCGCAGCTGATTCTCGCGGTTCCGCTGATTCTGCTGTACGAAGCCGGCATCGTCGCGGCGCGGTTGATCGTCGGCAAGCAGCCGGTGGTTGTCGAGGATGCGAGTCCGCCGCCGTCTAGTTGAGGTGCCGCGAGCCGGTGCCGGGCGTCAAATGAAAAGGGCAGTCCATCGGACTGCCCTTTTTCGTTGCGTTGAGTCGCGGCCTTGACCTCAACCGCCCTCGTCATCCGGCTGATCGCCGCCGTTTTCGTCTTCCGGCTGTTTCGGCGGCGGCGGGCGTTTGCCGATCATCACGTCGAGATCGATCTGATGGCCTTTGCGCACCAGATGGACTTTTGCCGCCGTGCCTGGCTTGATCTGCGCGATCACGTTCAACAGGCGCGTGGTATCGGTGATCACCTGGCCGTTCACGCTCGTCAGAATGTCGCCGGGCTTGATGCCCGCGCGGTCGGCCGGGCCGCTTTTCAGCACCCCGGCGACGATCGCGCCCGACTTCTGATCGAGCCCGAACGACTCCGCGATCTCCGGCGTCACGTCCTGCGGTTCGACACCGATCCAGCCGCGCGTGACCGTACCGGTCGTGATGATGCTCTCGAGCACGCTGCGCGCGGTCGACACTGGAATCGCGAAGCCGATGCCGAGCGAGCCGCCCGAGCGCGAGTAGATCGCGGTGTTGATACCGAGCAGATTGCCGTTCACGTCGACGAGCGCACCGCCCGAGTTGCCGGGGTTGATCGGCGCGTCGGTCTGGATGAAGTTTTCGAACGTATTGATGCCGAGGTGGTTGCGGCCCAGCGCGCTGACGATGCCCATCGTCACGGTCTGCCCGACGCCGAACGGATTACCGATCGCCAGCACGACGTCGCCGACGCGGATCTGGTCCATCCGGCCGAGCGTGATGGTGGGCAGATTGCTCATGTTGACCTTGAGCACGGCCAGATCAGTCTCCGGGTCGATGCCGATGACCTTCGCGCTGGCGGTGCGGCCGTCGGCGAGCGCGACTTCGATCTGATCGGCGCCGTCGACGACGTGCTGGTTCGTTAGAATGTAACCTTCCGAACTCACTATCACGCCTGAGCCGAGATTCGAGGCAGGCTGCTCCTGCTGCTTGCGATTGTTCCTGTCGCCGAAGAAGTAGCGGAACAGTGGATCTTTGGCGCGCGGGTCGGGCGGCAGCGAGCCATCCTTGCTGGAGAACACGTTGACGACCGCGGGCATCGCCTTTTGCGCCGCTTCGGCATAGGACGTTTCGGCATGCCCTTTGCTGATGCCCGGCGCCACTTCCCGCAGCGCCACGATCGGTTCGGCGAGTTGTCTGCCGAATTGTGCTTGACGCTGCAGCCACTGCGGTTTGAGGGTCGCAATGATGAACATCAGCGCCAACAGCACCGTCACCGCTTGGGCAAATAACAGCCAAAAGCGTCTAAGCATCTGAAGACAAGAGGTCTATATGGATCGGATTGAACTTGAATTGTACTTGAACAATCTCCTTGAAACCGCGCGCTTCAAGGACTATTGCCCGAACGGACTGCAGGTCGAAGGCCGCCGCCGGATCAACAAACTCGCGACCGGCGTGACCGCGTCGGTGGCCTTCCTCGAGGCCGCGCTCGACTGGGGCGCGGACGCCGTGCTGGTCCATCACGGCTACTTCTGGCGCAACGAGGCGCCGCAGATCACCGGCCGCAAGCATGCTCGACTGAAGCTGCTGCTCGCCAACGACCTGAACCTGTTCGCCTATCACCTGCCGCTCGACGATCACCCCGAGTTCGGCAACAACGCGCAGATCGGCGAGAAGATGGGCTGGATCAGCGACGCACGTTTCGGCGACAACGATCTCGGCTGGCTCGCCACGTTGCCGATGCCGATTTCGCTGTCGCATCTGAGCGCGGAAATCGAGCAGACGCTGGGCCGCACGCCGCTCGTGTTCGGCGATCCCGATATGCAGCTGCGCCGCGTCGGCTGGTGCACGGGCGCCGCGCAAGGGATGTTCGACGCGGCGATCAACGCGGGCGTCGACGCCTACGTGACTGGCGAAGTATCGGAGTCGGTGATGCATACGGCGGCGGAAAGCGGCGTCGCGTTTCTCGCGGCCGGCCACCACGCGACCGAACGCTTCGGCGTGCAGGCGGTGGGCAAGCATCTGTCCGAATCGTTCGATATCGAACACCTGTTTATTGACATTCCGAATCCCGTTTGAATTGCGAATTGCATTAACGAAGAAAAAGGCGCGAATACCGTAGAAGGCGCTTAAAAGGAGGTGGAAAAAAGTTTGCGATCGGTACGGACAAACCCTGAGTTATCAAGGGCTTCGCACGGTTTTTGGCAATCGGCCCTTGTAAATGGCGACTCCATTCGAGCAAACTAGCGGCGGTAGAAGCGACGTGAAGGAAAAATCCAACTCAGAAGTGGGGCGTGTGATGCGAGACAAAGAAGAGGAACGCGTCGATGGCAGCCGCCGTAACTGGCTGGTAGCGACGACCGTAGCAGGCGGCATAGGAGGTGTTGCCGTTGTCGTACCCTTTGTTAGTTCGTTTGCACCATCCGAAAAGGCCAAGGCCGCAGGGGCCCCGGTCGAAGTCGATATCAGTGGTCTGAAGCCCGGCGACATGATGACGGTCGCCTGGCGTGGCAAGCCGGTGTGGATCATCAACCGCACCGACCGCATGCTCGCCGATGTTCAAAAAGCCGATAGCCAGGTAGCGGACCCCCACACGGAGAATCCCTTCTCGATGCCGCTGCCGGACTACTGCAACAACGAATTCCGTTCACGCGCCGAGAACAAGCATCTGCTGGTTGCCGTCGCCGTTTGCACGCATCTGGGCTGCACGCCGACGCCGCGCTTCCAGGAAGGCCCGCAGGCCAATCTGCCCGACGACTGGCCCGGCGGCTTTCTGTGCCCGTGCCACGGCTCGACCTACGACATGGCCGGCCGCGTCTTCAAGAACAAACCCGCCCCGCAGAACCTCGACATCCCACGCTTCATGTTCACGTCGGCGACGGCCCTTGTGATCGGGAAGGACGAAAAAGGAGAAGCGTAATGGCGAGCGAACACGAAGTAGAGACGACCGGGCTGGCTGGTTGGATCGACCAGCGCTTCCCGATGACTGCCACGTGGAAGAAGCACGTTTCCGAGTACTACGCGCCGAAGAACTTCAACTTCTGGTACTTCTTCGGTTCGCTTGCATTGCTGGTGCTGGTCAACCAGATCGTCACCGGCATCTGGCTGACGATGAACTACAAGCCCGATGCGACGCTTGCGTTCGCGTCGGTCGAGTACATCATGCGCGAGGTGCCGTGGGGCTGGCTGATCCGCTACATGCACTCGACGGGTGCGTCGATGTTCTTCGTCGTCGTGTATCTGCACATGTTTCGCGGGCTTTTGTATGGCTCCTACCGCAAGCCGCGCGAGCTGGTGTGGATTTTCGGCTGCCTGATCTTCCTGTGTCTGATGGCCGAGGCGTTCTTCGGCTACCTGCTGCCGTGGGGCCAGATGTCGTTCTGGGGCGCGCAGGTGATCGTGAATCTGTTCTCGGCGATTCCGTTCATCGGTCCTGATCTGTCGCTGTGGATTCGCGGCGACTACGTCGTCTCCGACGTCACGCTCAACCGCTTCTTCGCGTTCCACGTGATCGCGATTCCGCTGGTGCTGGTCGGCCTCGTGATCGCGCACCTCGTCGCGCTGCACGAAGTCGGCTCGAACAACCCGGATGGCATCGAGATCAAGGCGAAGAAGGGGCCGGATGGCGTGCCGCTCGACGGTATTCCGTTCCACCCGTACTACTCGGTGCACGACTTCATGGGTGTGGCGATCTTCCTGCTGATCTTCGCGGCGATCATCTTCTTCGGGCCGGAAATGGGCGGGTACTTCCTTGAAGCGAACAACTTCGTTCCCGCGAATCCGCTGCAGACGCCGCCGGAAATTGCGCCAGTCTGGTACTTCACCGCTTTTTATGCGATGCTGCGCGCCACCACCGATCCATTCAAGATCGTGCTGATGATCGTCATCGCGCTACTCGGGTTGCTCGCGCTGGTGCGCGCACGCGGCAAGTGGAAGATCGGGTTGCCGGTTCTCGCGGTGCTGGTGATCGTTGCGATGGTGTTCACCGAATCGAAGTTCTGGGGCGTCGTAGTGATGGGCAGCGCGGTGATTTCGCTCTTCTTCCTGCCGTGGCTGGACCGCTCGCCGGTCAGGTCGATTCGCTACCGGCCGTTCTTCCACAAGGTTTTCTTCGGGATCTTCGTGATCGCGTTCCTTACGCTCGGCTTCCTCGGCACGCGGCCGCCATCGCCCGCCGCGACGCTGATCGCGCAGATCTGCGCGCTGGTCTACTTCGCTTTTTTCCTCGGCATGCCCTTCTGGACGCGGCTTGGCAAGTTCAAGCAGCCACCGGAACGGGTGCGGTTCAAGCCTCACTAATCGCGAGCCAGGAGAACACGAAGATGAAAAAACTGCTTTCGATGTGCGCGCTGGTCGGCGCGACCGTGCTTGCGCTGCTGGCCGCTCCGGTCCACGCGGACGAGAATTTCCCGCTCAATCGCGCGCCGGACAACACGAACAATTTCGCTTCTTTGCAGCGCGGCGCGCAATTGTTTGTAAACTACTGCCTGAATTGCCACAGCGCGAACCTGATGCGCTACAACCGCCTGACCGATCTCGGCATTACGCCGAACGAAGTCCAGGCGAATCTGCTGTTCACCACCGACAAGGTCGGCAACACGATGACCGTGGCGATGCGCCCGGACGACGCGAAAGCGTGGTTCGGGGCGACGCCGCCGGATTTGTCGGTGGAGGCGCGGGCGCGGGGCACGGACTGGCTGTACACGTATCTGCGCAGTTTTTACCGCGACGATACGCGGCCGACCGGCTGGAACAATCTGGTGTACGAGAACGTGAGCATGCCTCACGTGCTGTGGCAGCTTCAGGGGCAGCGAGCGGCAAAATTCGGTGATGAAACCGACGAAAAAACCGGCGAAAAGGTACACAAATTCCTCGGTTTCCAGCAACTCACTCCGGGGACGATGTCGCCGGTAGATTATGATTCTGCTGTGGCCGACCTCGTGTCGTACCTGTCATGGATGTCCGAACCGACGCAGCAAACCCGCAAGCAACTTGGCGTGTGGGTGCTGTTGTTCCTCGGTATCCTGAGCTTTTTCGCCTGGCGACTGAACGCCGCGTACTGGAAACATATCAAATAATCACGCCGCTATACGGCGTGGGGCCGGCGCCAGGAAAGACCTGCTGAACGGTTTTTCCGTGCGCTGGCCCTTCAGCTTTTTGAGGAAACGTAAACATGATGGTTCTGTATTCCGGCACTACTTGCCCGTTCTCCCAGCGTTGCCGGCTGGTGTTGTTCGAAAAGGGCATGGACTTCGAGATCCGCGACGTCGACCTGTTCAACAAGCCGGAAGACATCGCCGTGATGAATCCGTATGGTCAGGTGCCGATTCTCGTCGAACGGGACCTGATTCTGTACGAATCGAACATCATCAACGAGTACATCGACGAGCGTTTCCCGCACCCGCAGCTGATGCCGGCCGATCCGGTGCAGCGCGCGCGGGCACGCCTGTTCCTGCTCAACTTCGAGAAAGAGCTGTTCGTCCACGTCGGCACGCTCGAAAACGAGAAGGGCAAAGCAGCGGAGAAGAATCACGAGAAGGCGCGCCTCGCGATCCGCGATCGCCTGACGCAGCTCGCGCCGATCTTCCTGAAAAACAAGTACATGCTCGGCGAAGAGTTCTCGATGCTCGACGTCGCGATCGCACCGCTGCTGTGGCGCCTCGACCACTACGGTATCGAGCTGTCGAAGAACGCCGCACCGCTGATGAAGTACGCCGAGCGCATTTTTAGCCGCCCGGCTTATATCGAAGCGCTGACGCCGTCGGAAAAGGTGATGCGTCGTTGAGTTTGGCTTTGGTGCGCGGGCGCCGCATCGCTTCGATGCGCACCCGCGTCCGCAAGAGGACTGTTGATGCAAGAGATTTCCACGAAGCCTTATCTGCTGCGCGCGCTTTATGAGTGGTGCACGGATAACGGCTACACACCGCACATCGCGGTCCGCGTCGACAATCAGACGCGCGTGCCGCGTCAGTTCGTGCGAGACAACGAGATCGTGTTGAACATCAGCTTCGAGGCGACCAGCCAGCTGCAGATGGGCAACGAGTGGATCGAGTTTAACGCGCGCTTCTCCGGCAAGTCGCACAAGATCGAAGTGCCGGTCGCCAATATTCTCGCGATCTACGCGCGCGAGAACGGCCAGGGTATGGCGTTCCCGGTGGAATCGGCGGGCGGCGAGGCTCAGGATTCCGGCGCGGATGCCGCGGACGAAGCCGACACGCCGGCGGCGCCGCGCGCCGTCGAAACCGCGCCGGCCGACCCGGCCGCGGCCAGCGACGCCGACGACAAACCGCAACCCGACGATGATGGATCGAAAGGTGGCGGAAGGGCTCGCCTTAAGATCGTGAAATGAAGTAGAATCACGGCCTCATGCCGGCTTAGCTCATCAGGTAGAGCGCTTGACTTGTAATCATGAGGTGGCGGGTTCGAGTCCTGCAGCCGGCACCAGATTGCTTTATCAGCAGTAACTGGAAATCCTTGAAAACCCCGTCGAAGCACACGCTTCGGCGGGGTTTTTCTTTTTCGGCGGTCGAGTCGGCAAGCCAGACGACTTGACCTCGCCGCCGTCCATGCACAGCGTCGATCCGGTCATCCAGCGTGCTGCTGGCGATATGACGAAAGCCATCAGCTCCGCAATTTCCTCCGCTGTGCCATAGCGCGAGATGCCAGCAACGGCAGACAGAGATCGAGATCGACACCGAGCGCTTTCACGCCCGCCTGCTCGGGCTAGGACGTCGTTTCGTCGAGATTCGGTCGATTGCGCGCCGCCGGCACGTTCGAATCAAAATCGCCCGACCCGCGTGCGCGACAGTTGTTTTCACCTGCCGAGGGCGGTTTTTTCGTCTTTCGCCCATGCCGGAAAGACGTGAATGCGGCGTGAGGTGAGCCGCCGGATGGCTCAAAAATCCCGATAATCTCTTTCACCTTGTCGATAGTAGACTTTTTAGTCTTCGATCGGCGCGCCAAAATGCAGCGTGGCCTAAGGTGCGACGTCTGATGGCTCAAAAATCACGATATCTCCTTCACCTTGTCGATCCTGGACGTTTTAGTATCCATTTGCCGAACTTCGCTCCTATCACAGCCAAAGGTGAGCAACAGAATGGCAGCAAATTCACGATATCTCTTTCACCTTGTCGATTATGGACTATGTAGTCTGAATCTGGCCGCGAAATGCCACCCCGCGCGCTAAGGTGCGCCGCCGAACGGCTCAAAAATCACAATAACTCTTTCACCTTGTCCATTGTGGACTTGGTTGTCCAAATTCAGCGCGTCTAAACTTACCTGATCTTCGTCCCCAATCCATGCCGCGCCGTGAAGCCGCACGGCGGCGGTACGGTACTATTCGGGCGTCGCCCCGGGATGGCGGGCAGCCGCCAGACGTTCCGGTCCGCTGCCGCGGTTAACTTCGCCGGCGACGTCACATCGACTCCATTGCACCATGACCAGCCCCGCAACTCTCACCTGGCCTGAAGCCGACGGCTCGCGCACCGCACGCTGGCGCTCCGAAGCGGCCGTGCCGCCGCCGAAGCGCGTCGTCGTCGCCGACGACCGCACCACTGCCGACTCGGCCTACCGCCTCGCCTGCGAAGGCACCGCGCTGTTGTGGCACGGCGACTTCCAGAACGCGCGCCAACTGTTGCAGGCGGTCGCGCGTCGGCTCGAACGCAAGCCGCGCAAGCAAGGCGCGACACCGCTCGACGCGTTCAACCTGCATCGGCAGGCGCAGTCGCAGCGCGCGCGCACGCTCGGCATGATCCTGATTCCGCTCGATGCGGACTACGGCATTTCCCTGCGCCGCGCGCCCGACGTGCGGCAGGCCTGCATCGAAGCGTACGGACCGGCGACCGGCGAGGCGTCGGTCGTGTCGTTGCGCGAGTTGCTCGGTTTGATCGGCGCGCATGAATGGCGCAAGAAGGGTGTCGAGATCGCGGCGCTCGGCGAGCGCATTCATCCGCATTACGGCGTGTTCTCACCGGTGCGCGGCGAGTACGTCGATCTGGTCGCGCGCACGGCGCTACCGTCGCTGGACCTCGCATTCGATATCGGCACCGGCACCGGCGTGCTGGCCGCGCTGCTGGCTAAACGCGGCGTGCGCAAGATCGTCGCGACGGACCAGGATGCGCGCGCGCTGGCGTGTGCGCGTGAAAATCTCGTCCGTCTTGGGTACGCCGGGCAGGTCGAGATCGTACAGGCCGATCTGTTTCCGGACGGCCGGGCACCGCTCGTCGTCTGCAATCCGCCGTGGGTGCCGGCGCGGCCCGCGTCGCCGCTCGAATACGCGGTCTATGATCCGGACAGCCGGATGCTGCTCGGCTTCCTGAACGGGCTCGCCGATCATCTGACGCCGGGCGGCGAGGGCTGGCTGATCATTTCGGATTTCGCCGAGCACCTCGGGTTGCGCACGCGCGAATGGCTGTTGGCGGCGATCGAGCAGGCGGGGCTCAGTGTAGTGGGACGCGAGGACATTCGTCCACGGCATCCGAAGGCCAGCGATCAGAACGATCCGCTGTATGTTGCGCGAGCCGCCGAGATCACGTCGTTGTGGCGGCTCAAGGTGCGGTGACGGCGAGTGCGCGCGTCACGCCGATGCGCGGCGCGCGTCCAGATACGCGCATGCGCCCCGGCCGGCCACCAGCCCGCTAGCAAAACAGGCCGTCAGCAGAAAACCGCCGGTCGGTGCTTCCCAGTCGAGCATTTCGCCCGCGCAGAATGCGCCGGGCATCCGGTCGATCATCAGATGCGCGTCCAGCGCCTCGAAGGGGATGCCACCCGCCGTGCTGATCGCTTCGTCGATCGGTCGCGCGCGCAGCAGTCGCACCGGCAGCGCCTTGATCTCCTGGGCGAGGCCGCGCGCATCGGCGAATGCTTCTTTCGACAGAATCTCGTGCAACAGCGCCAGCTTGACGCCGCCGATGCCGATCCGCCCATGCAGATGACTCGCGATCGAGCGTGAGCCGCGCGGCCGCGTCACTTCCTCGATGACTCGCTCGAGCGGCAGGCCCGGCAGGAGATCCAGCGAGATGGTGACCTCACCGTCGGCCAGAATCCGCTCGCGGATCGGCGCCGACAGCGCGTAAATCAGGCTCCCTTCGAGGCCGGTTTCGGTCAGAAGTATTTCACCTTGTCGATTGTGGACTTTTCCGTCTACATCGGTGAAGGAGATCGCGATCGTCTTGATCGGCTGACCGGCGAAACGCTCGCGCAGATACGGGCTCCAGTCCGCGTCGAAGCCGCAGTTCGCGGGGCGCAGTGGCGTCACCGGCACTTCGCGCGACGTCATCAGCGGCACCCACGCGGCGTCGGAGCCGAGCCGCGGCCAACTCCCGCCGCCGAGCGCGAACACGACCGCGCCGTAGCGCACCGTCTGTTCACCGTCGGGCGTGGCGAAGCGCAGCGCGTGCGCGGCGTTGTCTTCCGACACTGACGCCCAGCCGTTCCACTTGTGACGCATGTGGAACTGCACGCCCGCTTCGCGCAGCCGATGCAGCCACGCGCGCAGCATCGGTGCGGCCTTCATGTCGGACGGAAACACGCGCCCCGAACTGCCAACGAACGTCTCAACGCCCAACTCGCGCAACCAGGCGCGCAGCGCGTCCGGACCGAATGCGTCGAGCAGCGGCGCGATGCGCGCGCGGCGCGCGCCATAGCGGTCGAGAAACGGCTCGAGCGCTTCCGAATGCGTGATGTTCATGCCGCCTTTGCCCGCCATCAGGAACTTGCGGCCGACCGACGGCATCGCGTCATATACGTGGACTTGCACGCCGCGCCGGGCAAGCGTCTCGGCGGCCATCAGGCCGGCGGGGCCGCCGCCGATTACGGCGACGCGGGCGGAATCGAGCGAGGAGGGCATGCGGTTCGGCGAATCTGCGGGGGAAAAGGCGGTGCGCCGCCAGCGACCGAACGGACGGGCGGCGCGAAGGGCGTTATTGTCACACCGCGCGCGGCGCGCGGCAAACGCCGTCGAACGCAGTCGAACTTCGTTCACCGCTTGGCTCGCGCCGCACGCGACCTATACTTTTCACACATCTTCCATCGGACGTCGTTCGCGTCGTTCCCTCGCGTCAATTCCCATCACATCACTTGCGACGCAGCCACTGCGGCGCGCTTCACTGCCGCGCGCCGGCAGCCGACGCCCATCGCCTGTCGAATCGATGGAAGAGTCGATCGTCTGGTTCAAGGAGATTGTCATGACCCGCAAATACATCGACTGCCGCGAATTTCCGAGCGAAATGAACTGCACCGTCGCGATGTCCGCCGACAGCGACAGCGAGCTGCTCGAAGCCGCGGTCCAGCATGCCGTCAGCGTTCACAAGCACGCGGATTCGCCGGAACTGCGCGCGCAGCTGAAGACGCTATTTCATGAGGGAACGCCGCCGGCCGAGGCGCCGCGCGCTTGAGATACCCGTGCAAGGGGAGTGTGGAAGCCCGCGTCGCGAGCGGCATCTAGCCGCCGCGCGCGATCGTGTAGCAGCAGTGTTGTGGTGAACGCGATACGCGAAACGCGATACCAAGCCATCCTAACCGAGATGCCGACGCGCTAGCCCGGATACGCCTCATCGACCTTCAGTCCGGCGAGCTTGAAGATCACCCGCAACGTCTGCGGCTTGATGTCGCGTCGCGACGCGAGCGTCGTCATCACGAAGTCGAGCACCTTGGCGTACTTGAGCATCGTCAGGCAAGTTTCGAGGTCGACGTTGCCGTCGCGCATGACCTCGGCGAGCCGCAGCATTTCCGTGGAGATGTCGCGAGCCATCTCCAGTTCGAGTTGCTGTTTCTCCGACCATGCCGGCGCGGTGGTCAGCTTCGCCAGCATTTCCTGAAACTTCTGTTCGACATTTCCGTTGGGTACCGTATCCATTGCCGCCTCTTCTGTGATCATCCGAGCGCGCGACCGGTTGCGAAGCCGGCCGCTGCTGGTTACGTAACGTTCGGCCCGCGTTGCGGGACCGCTCTCCCCACATGCATCCGCTTCGCGTGTCCGGTCGCACGGCCGGACAGCCTCCTGTTTTCGGCGACACGGCCTGCGCCCGCGGGCTCAGCCGGCGCGCAAGCTGTTTTCAGCCATTATCGAGACACTTCCGCGCGGCGCCTGTCGAGCAGGAAGTGTTCCCAGCAGAGCACCGATGTCGCGTCGTCCGCGCGGCGTGCTCGCTGGGAATGTCGCAGTTTGGGTAAACTGGCAGTAACTTTTCTCTTTTTCCGTCATCTGTCGCACGTTCGCGCTGCGATTGATGGCGACCCACACGATGTCCGGCAAAACCCACGAAATCCGTCCCAACCAGTCCGTCGAACTGCTCAAAGAGCTCCACATCCTCACGCGCGACGGCAAGATGAATCAGGACAGCCGTCGCAAGCTGAAGCAGGTCTACCACCTGTTCCAGTTCATCGAGCCGCTGCTCAAGGACCTGAAGGACCAGCAGGGCTCGCTGACGCTCGTCGATCACGGCGCGGGCAAGTCATACCTCGGTTTTATCCTCTACGACCTGTTTTTCAAGGAGTTTCAGGACGCCGCTGGTGGGGCTTCGCACATTTATGGCATCGAAACGCGCGAAGAGCTGGTGACGAAGTCCGAAGAGCTGGCGGCGCGGCTCGGCTTCAAGGGGATGTCGTTTCTGAATCTGTCGGTGGCCGAGTCGATCACGTCGACGCGGCTGCCCGCCGAAATCGACATCGTGACCGCGCTGCACGCGTGCAATACCGCCACCGACGACGCGATCCGTTTCGCGCTCGAAAAGCACGCGAAGTACATCGTCGTCGTGCCGTGCTGCCAGGCCGAGGTGGCCGGCGTGCTGCGGCAGAACAAGGGCAAGGCGCTGAAGAACGCGCTCACGGAAATCTGGCGGCATCCGCTGCACACGCGCGAATTCGGCAGTCAGATCACGAACGTGCTGCGCTGTCTGCAACTCGAGGCGCATGGCTATCAGGTCAGCGTGACCGAGCTGGTCGGCTGGGAACACTCGATGAAAAACGAGCTGATCATCGCGCAGTACAAGGATCTGCCACGGCGCCGGCCGGCTGAGCGGCTCGGCGAAGTGCTGGACACGCTCGGGCTCGATGCGCTGAAGGAGCGGTTTTTCGTGCCGGCCTGAGGCGCAGCCTGGCGCTTCACCTAGCGCTTCATCAACGCATCCCAGCCGGCGAGGCCAATGCGCCGCAGCGTTTCCTGATTGCGCTCATAAATCTCTTCGGCGTCGGGAAAGGCCTGTACCGCCCGCTCGATGCTGTCTTCACGCAGCAGATGCAGGATCGGATAGGGCGCCCGGTTCGTGTAGTTTTCGATGTCGTCGGGCTCGCTGCCTTCGAACTGGTAGCGCGGATGGAAGCTCGCGATCTGAATCACGCCTTCGAGCCGCAGTTGCTGGATCAGGCGGTCGGCGAAGAACAGGCAGTCGTTGAAGTCGAGAAAGTCGCCGAACGCGCGAGGCAGGATCAGCAGCGTCGTGTCGATGGCGGCGGGGTCGGCGGCGACGAGCGTCTGCAGTTCAGCTTCCAGGTCGGAGAGTACCGCTTCGAGCGTGTCCGCTTCGCTCACCGCATAGCGAATCTGCTCCTTCACATGCACGGCCTTCGCGAACGGGCACAGGTTCAAGCCGATCACGGCTTCCGTCAGCCAGTGACGGGTCGTGGCAATAACGGCATCGTGGGATTCGGCGGGCAACGGCATGGCGGACGGATGCGACGAGGAAACGCGCAATTCTAAAGGACCCACTGACGGACTGACTCAGCGAGCCTGCCTGTCCCCGCAAGCGGCCGCAATCAACTGCGCGGCGACTTTCGGCGCGGCGAGGATCGGCCCGCAGCCCGGCCCGTAAGTCTGGCTCGCCGCGTACACGCCCTCGATCAGCAGACCGAGCCCATCGGCAAGCGCTTGCGGATCGTCGGCGCCGGCCGCCGTCGACAGTTCGACGAGGCGCGCCATCAAGCGCTGCTTGTTGCGGAATACGAACTGCCGCGCCGGATGCGCGGTATCCGAAAACTCCACCGACACGTTCACGAACGGGCAGCCGCGGTAATGATCGACCGAGGCGCGCACTGCGAGGTCGTCGAAGTACTGCTGAAGCTGCTTCGCCGGCTCGCCCGGATGCTTCGCGAAACTCTTCTCGACGTAGCCGAAGAACTGCTCGTCCTTCTGTTCTAGATACGCTATTACCAGCTCGTCCTTCGACGAAAACTGCCGGTACAGGCTCATTTTGTTCACACCCGCGCGCTCGACCACCGCATCGACGCCTACCGTGCGCACGCCCTCGCGATAGAACAACTCGCTAGCCGCGCGCAGCAGATGCTGTTGCGCCTGCGGCCCGGCGGTCTGTGCGCCGCGCGCGCGCCGTGAGCGAGTAGTGGCGGGCTTGAGAGTTTCGCTGTCGGACATGGCAAGTCACCCGATTGAATTGACGCCTTGACATGTTACCGACCAGTAACTAACATCGCAACACTATTGTGACTGATCTGTCACAAATCATTTACCGAAGTCGTAACAGTAACAATACGAACGATGCCGCCACCCCGGCCGCGTCGATTGGAGAACCGATGAACTGGGCTGCGCGACTGATAGGCGGACGTTTCCACTATGGCTGGTTGACCGTCGCCGTGGTGTTTCTCGTGTTGCTCGCGGCGGCGGGTACGCGCGCGACGCCGAGCGTGATGATGGTGCCGCTCGAGCACCAGTTCGGCTGGAGCCGCGCGACGATTTCGCTCGCGATCTCGGTGAACATCGCGCTGTACGGGTTGATGGGGCCGTTCGCGGCCGCCGCGATGCAGCGCTTCGGTGTACGTCCGACGCTACTGGCGGCGCTCGGTACGATGGCCGCGGGCGTCGCGCTGTCGTCGCTGATGGCGCATCCGTGGCAGATGGTGTTGATCTGGGGTGTGATGGTCGGCGGATCGACCGGAGTCGCGGCGCTGTCGCTGTCGGCGACCGTCGTGACGCGCTGGTTCACGACGCGCCGCGGTCTCGTGATGGGTATCCTGACCGCCAGCTCGGCGACCGGCCAGCTGGTGTTCCTGCCGCTGCTCGCGGCCATCGCCGAGCATTACGGCTGGCGCCAGGTCGTCTGGGTCGTCGCGCTCGCGGCGGGCATCGTGATTCCGCTCGTCGCGTTCCTGCTGCCCGAGCATCCGGCCGACATGCAGTTGCGCCCATACGGCGAACCGCACGACGCGCCGATTACCACGACCGTCACCAGGCAGAATCCGCTCGCGATCGCGTTCGGCACGCTCGCGTCGGCGAGCAAAACGCGCGATTTCTGGCTGCTGTTCTTCAGCTTCTTCATTTGCGGCGCGAGCACCAATGGCTACGTCGGCACCCATCTGATCGCGATGTGCGGCGACTACGGGATGACCGAAGTGCAGGGCGCGTCGCTGCTCGCGGCGATGGGCGTGTTCGACCTGTTCGGCACGACGCTGTCGGGCTGGCTGTCGGATCGCTTCAATAGCCGCGTGCTGCTGTTCTGGTACTACGGGCTGCGCGGCCTGTCGCTGATGTATCTGCCGCACGCGTTCGGCATCGACTTTTTCGGGTTGCCGCTGTTCGCGGTGTTCTACGGTCTCGACTGGATCGCCACGGTGCCGCCGACCGTGCGTCTCGCCACCGACGTCTACGGCAAGGAATCGGCGCCGATCGTGTTCGGCTGGGTGGTCGCCGGCCACCAGCTCGGCGCGGCGTTCGCGGCGCTCGGCGCGGGCATGCTGCGCGCGAGCCTCGGCACTTATACGGTCGCGTCGATGATTTCCGGCGGCTTGTGCCTGATCGCCGCGGTGATCGTGCTGCGCATCAACCGCCCGGCCAAAGTGCCGGCACCGCAGGCAATCTGAATCGCCTTCGCGAACCGCGCAGATTCACCGTTAGCAAAGCAACGGCGCACGGCCCATAACGGGCCGTGCGCGCTTTTTCATCCAGCGCGCATAGCCCCCCGCCGCAAGTTGGAGCGCGCACCGAAAGCCCGTTATGCTATGTGGCCTCGGGCAACCGCCCGACCATCATGAATTTCTACCGAGAGAAGCGCATGGCCAAGAAACCCGCCTCAACCGAAGTTGCCATTCACGAGCTGATTGCAGGCCGTTGGAGCCCGCGCGCGTATTCGAGCGAGCCGGTCAGCCGCGATCAATTGCGCGCCGTGCTCGAAGCGGCGCGCTGGGCGCCGTCCTCGTATAACGCGCAGCCCTGGCGTTTTGTCGTATTCGATCGCAGCGTCGATGAAGTCGCGTTCAAGAAGGCTTTCGCCACGCTCGTGCCGTTCAACCAGGGCTGGAATGCGCCCGCGCCGGTGCTGATCGCGGTCACCGCGCACACCCTGACCAACAAGGGCGACGTCAATCGCTGCGCGCTCTATGACGCGGGCGCGGCGGCGATGTCGCTGGTGCTGCAGGCGCACGCGCTCGGCCTCGCCGCGCACCAGATGAGCGGCTTCGACGTGAACGCGTTCCGCACCACCTTCGAATTGCCGAAAGACGTCGAGCCGATCGCGATGATCTCGCTTGGCCATTACGGCGACGTCGACAAACTGGACCCCGTCCTGCGCGAACGCGAGAAGGCGCCGCGTCAGCGCGTGGCGCTCGCGGAAATCGCGTACGGCGGCGGCTGGAAGAAGGCGTTTTGAGCAACGGATTCGCGGCGCTTGCCGCGTGACTTCGCCAGGCAGTCAGGTACGCGCGGCACGGTCCGCGCGTTTTTCATCGGCGCTGTGTGCGCCGAGCTCTTCATCCGTCACGCTCGACAGCGGTGCCGCCACATGCTCGAGCGGCTTGCGCTCAGCGTCGACACCCCAGATCGCTGCGACGAGCGCCGCCGCGAGCATCAAGCCCGAGCCGACCAGATAGCCCGAAAACACTTCGCTGCGCTGATGCGTGTCGATCAGCCGACCGAAAAACGCCGGCCCGATGATGCCGCCCAGCGCGGTGCCGAACGCATAGAAAACCGCGATCGCGAGCGCGCGGATTTCGAGCGGAAACGATTCGCTGACGGTCAGATACGCGGAACTCGCGGCCGCTGACGCGAAGAAGAAAATCACCATCCAGGCGACCGTCTGCGTGACGACGGTGAGCAGTTGCTGCTCGAACAGATAGCCCGACAGCGTCAGCAGGATCGCCGACATCGCGTACGTCGCGGCGATCATCTTGCGTCGGCCGATCACATCGAATAGCCGCCCGAGCACGAGCGGCCCCAGGAAATTACCGAGCGCGAAAGGCAGCAGATACCAGCCGATGTCGCCGCCCGGCACGTGATAGAAGTCGGTGAGGACGAGCGCGTAGGTGAAAAAGATCGCGTTGTAGAAGAATGCCTGTGCGGTCATCAACGTGAGACCGACCAGCGAGCGGCGCCGGTGCACGTTGAACAGCGTATGGAACACCTCGCGTAACGGTGTATGGTCGCGCGCACGCAGACGTAGCCGCGTGAGGGCGTCGTCGGCGAGCGTGTGGCCGTCCTCGCGAAAACGCGTTTCGATGCCCTCGACGATCGTCCGTGCGTCACGCTCGTCACCATGCGTGAGCAGCCAGCGTGGGCTTTCGGGTATCCAGATGCGCATCGGCAGAATCCCGAGCGCGAGCACCGCGCCGATGAAAAAACACGCGCGCCAGCCCCAGTCGGAAGGCAGCAGATGCGGGTCGAGCAGTACCAGCGAGCCCGCGGCGCCGAGCCCCGCGCCAACCCAGAACGTGCCGTTGATGCCGAGGTCGGTCCAGCCGCGCACGCGTGCCGGCGTGAATTCCTGGATCGTCGAGTTGATCGCCGTGTATTCGCCGCCGATACCCGCGCCGGTCAGGAAGCGGAACAGCATGAAGCTCATCAGATTCCACGACAGCGCGGTCGCCGCGGTCGCGGCCAGATAAAGCGTCAGCGTGATGAAAAACAGCTTGCGGCGGCCAAGCCGGTCGGTCAGCCAGCCGAAACCGAGTGCGCCGAGCACCGCGCCGGCAATGTACGCGCTGCCCGCAAGGC
Organism: Burkholderia sp. JPY481; assembly: GCF_038900515.1. Taxonomy (NCBI): domain Bacteria; kingdom Pseudomonadati; phylum Pseudomonadota; class Betaproteobacteria; order Burkholderiales; family Burkholderiaceae; genus Burkholderia; species Burkholderia sp. JPY481. Next base: position 43,318 of record NZ_JAYMRT010000016.1, on the reverse strand, counting down.
CGACGTCGGCATTCGAAAAGCGCAGCGCCGGGCTGGTTTTCAGCGCGCTCGCGACCGCGCCCGCCAGCGTCACTTCGAGCCCGTCGAGCAGCCACGTCACGCCGAGCGCGACTACGATCAGGGTGTGAAAGCGGCCCCACGGCAGGCGGTCTAGCCGCGACGGTAGGTCGGTTTCGATCAGCATGGCGTGGTGGGCATCGACGGCGGCGGTGGGCGGCACGCTCATACGCGAAGTCTCCTCGATGGCGAAATGCGGCGGCGTATCCGGTCCGATCCAGCAAGATCTGTTCCGCGCCACGATTTCGGACGATCTTGCCGCGGTTCCGTCAGCTTCAGTTGATGCTGCCGGAGTTTTCGTGATACAAAGCCGCTCCCCTTTCTGTGCGCGCCAGCCGTGAGCGGCCATTCCTGCCATGAACTATTGCGCGATTGACTTCGGTACTTCCAATTCGGCCGTTGCGATTCCGAGCGGCCCGCAGCTGAAGCTGGCGCCGGTCGAAGGCGCGTACACGACGCTGCCCACGGCGGTCTTCTTCAATACCGACGAAAACACCACCGAATTCGGGCGCGCGGCGCTTGCCGCCTACATCGACGGTTTCGACGGCCGGTTGATGCGCTCGATGAAAAGCATTCTCGGCTCGCCGCTCGCCGAAAATACGACCGATCTCGGCGATGGCACTGCGATCAAGTACACCGACGTGATCGCGACCTTCCTGACCCATCTGAAGCGCGCGGCCGAGGCGAGCGCCGGCGGCGCGATCGAGCGGGCCGTGCTGGGCCGCCCGGTGTTCTTCGTCGACGACGACCCGCGCGCCGACCAGATGGCGCAGCAACAGCTCGAAGCCGCTGCGCGCACGGTCGGCTTGCGCGATATCCACTTTCAGTATGAACCGATCGCCGCTGCGTTCGACTATGAATCGCATCTGAGCGCCGAAGGACTCGTGCTTGTGGCGGACATCGGCGGTGGTACGTCGGACTTTTCGCTCGTGCGAGTGGGGCCGGAACGGATGAAGCGCGTCGAACGCAAGGACGACGTGCTCGCGCATCACGGTGTGCACGTCGCGGGTACGGACTTCGACCGGCGCGTCGAACTCGTGACGATCCTGCGCGAACTCGGTTATCAATCGCTAGATCCGCAAGGGCGCGAAATCCCGAATCGGATTTATTTCGATCTCGCGACCTGGCACCTGATCAACACCGTCTACACGCCGAAGCGCGTCAGCGAACTCGCATTGATGCGGCACCTTTTCACCGAAACGAAGCACCACGACCGGCTGATGCGCGTGGTCGAGCAGCGTTTTGGGCACGCGCTCGCGGCGCACGCGGAAGAGGCGAAGATCGGCGTGGCGGCGGGCGGCGAGACCGTGATCGATCTCGAGCAAGTGGAAGAGGATCTGCGCCTCGCCTTCGACGAAGCGCAACTCGTCAAAGCCGGAGAGGACGAAACGCGACGCATCGTGCAGGCCGCGCGCGATACGGTGCAGGCGGCGGGTGTCGCACCGCGCGACGTCGACGCGATTTATTTCACCGGCGGTTCGACCGGCCTCGCGTTTCTGTCGGGCGCGCTGGCGGCGGCGTTCCCGGACGCGAAAGCGGTGTTCGGCGATCGTCTCGCGAGCGTGGCGACTGGCCTCGGTATTCATGCCCGGCGCATGTTCGGATAATCGCGAATAATCGGAAAATAATCCGCCGCGAATTGCGAATACGGCAATTTAATCATTGATTTCGATTTGCCGCCGATAAAGAAAAAACCCCGCCGAGGCGGGGTTTTTTGCGTCCAGAAGGAAGCTAGAAGCTTACACCGGCTTGATGTTAGCTGCTTGCTTGCCCTTCGGGCCCGTCTTCACTTCAAACGTGACCTTTTGGTTTTCTTGCAGCGTCTTGAAGCCGTCGACGCGAATTTCCGAGAAATGCGCGAACAGATCTTCACCGCCGCCGTCCGGAGTGATGAAGCCAAAGCCCTTAGCGTCGTTGAACCACTTGACGGTACCGGTTTCCATATTACTTTTTCCTAAAAATGGTGAATAAGGCCGAAGCCCGGGGTGCATGAAAATCAAGGAAGGGGGTAATGGGACCAACCGGAGTACCGTTGATGGGCGAACTACGAAAGAACCACTTCACTCGCCACTTGAAATCCTGCTGGAACGTTATACGGCGAATTCGGACGAAGGTCAACAGTCTGCACGAAACTTATCGGACTGGCGCGATGGTTTCTTACAAAATTTACATATCTGGACGATCTTTTGCCAGGGAGAACCCTTAGTCGGTTTCCCTGCAGCAACGCGGTGCAACCGTTAAACTACGCGCCGCGCGTCGGTTGCACCTATTCCGCATCTGGACGCGCTTTCATGCGCGTCACCACGTCCTCACCGCCACGAGCGATGTCACGCGGTGCCGACATGGTTCTGATTTAGGAGAAGACGTGAAAAGTTCTATACAACGGAACATCGGGCCATTCGCGCTGATGCTGACCGGTCTGGGCTCGATCATCGGATCGGGCTGGCTGTTCGGCGCGTGGAAGGCTGCAAAGATTGCCGGTCCCGCTGCAATTTGCGCATGGATCATCGGCGCGGTCGTGATTCTCGCGATTGCGCTGACCTACGCGGAACTCGGCGCGATGTTTCCGGAATCTGGCGGGATGGTGCGCTATGCGCGCTACTCGCACGGCGCGCTGGTCGGTTTCATCAGCGCGTGGGCCAACTGGATCGCGATCGTGTCGGTGATTCCAATCGAGGCCGAAGCATCGATTCAATACATGAGCACGTGGCCCTATCCGTGGGCGCATGCGCTGTTCGTCGACGGTTCATTGACTACCAACGGCCTGGTGTTGTCGGCCGGCCTCGTGATCATCTACTTCCTGCTCAACTACTGGGGCGTCAAGCTGTTCGCGCGCGCGAATTCCGCGATCACGATCTTCAAATTCCTGATCCCGGGCGCAACGATCGTCGGTCTGATGATGACCGGCGTCCACACCGAGAACTTCGGCCAGGCGAGCACATTCGCGCCGTACGGCTGGTCGGCGGTGCTGACCGCGGTCGCGACGAGTGGGATCGTGTTCGCGTTCAATGGTTTCCAGAGTCCGGTCAACCTGGCCGGTGAAGCGCGCAATCCGGCGAGGAGCGTGCCGTTCGCGGTGATCGGCTCGATCCTGCTCGCGCTCGTAATCTATGTGTTGCTGCAGATCGCGTACATCGGCGCCGTGAATCCGGCCGACGTGATGAAGGGCTGGAGCCACTTCAACTTCGCTTCGCCGTTCGCGGAGCTGGCGATCGCGCTGAACCTGAACTGGCTGGCGTTCCTGCTGTACGTCGACGCGTTCGTCAGCCCGAGCGGCACCGGTACGACCTATATGGCGACCACGACGCGGATGATCTACGCGATGGAGCGCAACAACACCATGCCAAAAATTTTCGGACAGGTGCATCCGTTGTACGGCGTGCCGCGTCAGGCGATGTGGTTCAACCTGTTCGTGTCGTTCATCTTCCTGTTCTTCTTCCGCGGCTGGAGCTCGCTCGCGGCGGTGATTTCGGTTGCGACCGTGATCTCGTACTTGACCGGCCCGATTAGCCTGATGGCGCTGCGTCGCGCGGCAACCGATCTCGAGCGCCCGCTGCATATCGCCGGCATGAAGGTGATTGCGCCGTTCGCGTTCGTCTGCGCGTCGCTGATCCTGTACTGGGCGAAGTGGCCGCTGACCGGCGAAATCATTCTCCTGATGGTCGTCGCGTTGCCGGTGTACTTCTACTTCCAGGCCAAGCAGGGCTTCGAGGGCTGGAACCGCGATCTGAAGGCCGCCTGGTGGCTGGTCGCGTACCTGCCGATCATGGCGATCCTGTCGCTGATCGGCAGCAAGCAGTTCGGCGGCTTCGGCGTCCTGCCGTACGGCTGGGACATGCTCGTCGTGATCGCCTTCTCGTTGGTGTTCTACTTCTGGGGCGTGAACAGCGGCTATCGTTCGGAGTATCTGGACGAGCGGCTCGTGCACGACGAAGTGCTCGAAGGTATCGGCGCGCACTGAGCGTTCGTCCAAGCGAAGGGGCCGCTCGAAGCGGGGCCTTCACGTTAGAAAAAAGCCCGCCTGATCGATGATCAGGCGGGCTTTTTCGTTGGTCGTTACGGCTGGCTGGTTCCGCGGCGGATCAGGCGGTGCCGAACACGTAGTTCGTCATCGCGAGTGAGCGCTGGTAGGTGCCGAGCGACTGGATCGCAAGCGAATAGTCGTCGTCGGCGGCGCCGAGGGCGGCGAACACCGGCAACAGATGCTCGTCGGTCGGATGCATCAGCACCGCGTGCGGCGCCTGGCGGCGATAGTCGAGCAGCGCGTCGATATCGCGCGCGACGAGCTTGTCTTCGAACCAGTCGGTGAATTCGGTCACGCGCGGATCGGCGTCTTCCGGGCGAGCGGAGAAATCGGCGGCGCGCAGGTTATGGGTGATCTGACCGGAGCCGACCACCATCACGCCTTCGTCTTTCAGCGCGCGCAGCGCCCGGCCGACGCGGAAATGATGCGCGGCGTCCTTGTGCGGCTGGATCGACAGTTGCGCGATCGGCACGTCCGCTTGCGGGAACATCAGCAGCATCGGCACCCATGCGCCGTGGTCGAGTCCGTGCGGCTGCACGTCCGCGACGATGCCGCTCGCGCCGAGCAGCGCGGCGGCGCTGCGCGCGACGTCGGGTGCGCCCGGTGCCGGGTATTGGATTTCGTAGAGCTGGCGCGGAAAGCCATAAAAATCGTGGATGGTTTCAGGCGCCGTCGCGATGCTGGCGAGTGGCTGCGCGGTGCCCCAGTGCGCCGACAGCATCAGGATTGCCTCGGGACGGGGCAATTGCGTGCCGAGCGCGCCGAACTCGGCGGACGGCATCGACGGATCGATCGGCAACGTGGGCGAGCCGTGGGACAGAAAGAGCGAAGGTAAGCGGTTCATGACAGCAACGCGGCCGTGACAGCACGGCACGGAGAAATTGGGTTACTACCAATATAAGTCCACACGCCAGCTTGATAAATGGGCTCGCGGGGAATTGATTGTGTCGTGATTGTTGTTAATTATTGTTGCCGCAGCTAATCCTGCGCGTCCCGCAGTCCTTGCCATGCCGGCGACAACGCCGGTCCCAGCGCAAACAGATCGAGCACGCGTGCGACCGTGTGGTCGACCATCTCGTCGATCGAAGCAGGCTGGTTATAGAACGCGGGCAGAGGCGGGAAGATCACGCCGCCCATTTCGGTGACGGCCGTCATATTGCGCAGATGCGCGAGGTTGAACGGCGTTTCGCGCACCAGCAGCACGAGGCGGCGACGCTCCTTCAGGGTGACGTCGGCGGCGCGGGTGATCAGGTTGTCGGCGAAACCGTGCGCGATGCTCGCGAGCGTTTTCATCGAGCAGGGCGCGACGACCATCCCGTCGGTCGCGAACGAGCCGGACGCGATGCTTGCGCCGACGTCGCGCACCGAATGGACGACATCCGCGAGCGGATGCACGTCTTCTTTGCCCAACTGGAGTTCATGCTGGATGTTGAGCCAACCCGCGCTCGAAATCAGCAGGTGGCTCTCGACGCCGCCGAGCCGCCGCAACGTCTCGAGCAGCCGGATGCCGTAGATGGCGCCGGTGGCGCCGGTGATCGCGACGATCAGCCGGCGGGGCGCCGCGGTGCGTGCTTGCTGCATGGCTTGCGGCGCCTGATAAAGCGAACGAAGCGTTGAACGCTCAGGCCGCGGCGAACAGCTGCTGCAGTTCGCCCGATTCGTACATCTCCATCATGATGTCCGAGCCGCCGATGAACTCGCCCTTCACATACAGCTGTGGAATGGTCGGCCAGTTCGAGAACACCTTGATCCCCTGACGGATTTCGTCGTCTTCGAGCACATTGACGGTCTTGATTTCACCGACGCCGCACGCTTTCAGGATCTGGATGGCGCGGCCGGAAAAACCGCACATCGGGAACTGGGCCGTGCCCTTCATGAAGAGAACGACGTTGTTGCCGTCGACGATTTGCTTGATGCGTTGTTGCGTATCCATGACTGACCTTGCGGTTCCGATAAAGGATGGGAATAGGCTGAAATGATAGCGGATTTCGCTACGGGCGGCCGCAGCCGCGTCGCGCCTGGGGTTTTAGCCTCGGCGACCGCGCTTAGGCCGCGGCGGCGCGCAACACGCCCCCGCTGATGCGCTCGATGCCGGCGAGATCGCGCTCCGAGCGGACCTCGGCAAAACCGCGCGCGCGCAGCAACGCGCGCACGGCTTCGGCCTGGTCGTAGCCGTGTTCGATCCACAGCGCGCCGTCGGCGACGAGACGCTCGGGCGCACCGGCGACGATCGCGCGGATCGCGCTGAGGCCGTCGGCCTCGTCGGTGAGCGCGCCGCGCGGCTCGAAGCGCAGATCGCCTTCGGCCAGATGCGGGTCGCCGCTCGCGATATACGGTGGATTGCTGACGATCGCGTCAAAGCGCGGCGCGGCGTCGAGCGAGCCGTACCAGTCGCTGTGCAGGAACGTTACGGCGCCGCCGGGACGCTTCGCGTCGAGCAGGCGCGCGCCGTTGCGCGCAGCGACGGCGAGCGCGTCGGCCGAGCGGTCGAGTGCCCAGAGCTTGGCGTCGGGCCGCATCGACGCGATCGCCACCGCGATTGCGCCGGTTCCGGTACCGAGATCGAGCACACGCGGACGCGGCCGGGCTTCAATCGCCGCGAGCGCGGTCTCTACCAGCAGCTCGGTTTCGGGACGCGGAATCAGCACCTGTGGTGTTACTTCGAATTCGAGCCCGAAGAACTCGCGCGCGCCGACGAGTTGCGCGACCGGCTCGCCGGCTATGCGCCGCGCCTCCAGCGCGCGATAACGATCGACGCTCGCGCGTTCGAGCGGCTCTTCGCCGCGCGTGATCAGCTGCGTGCGCCGCCAGCCGAGCACATGCGTGAGCAGAATCCGCGCTTCGAGCGGCGGCAATGGCGATGCACGCAATAGCACGTCGGCCGTCGCGGGGGCAGCGGCGGGCTCGAGCGGGACCGGGGAGGCGTCGGTCATTGTCGGGGCGTCAGTCCGCGTCGCCGAGCGAGGCCAGCAGCTCGGCCTGATGCTCGCTGACGAGCGCCGCGATCAGTTCTTCGAGATCGCCGTCCATGATCGCGTCGAGGCGATATAGCGTCAGGTTGATGCGGTGATCGGTGAGGCGCCCCTGCGGGAAATTGTACGTGCGGATGCGCTCCGAGCGGTCGCCCGAACCGATCAGGTTCTTGCGCGTCGCCGCTTCCTTCGTCTGCTGCTCGTGCGTCTGCTTGTCCTTGATGCGCGCTGCGAGCACCTTCAGCGCGCGGTCCTTGTTCTTGTGCTGCGAGCGGTCGTCCTGACATTCGACGACGATCCCCGTCGGTAAGTGCGTGACACGCACCGCGGAATCGGTCTTGTTGATGTGCTGGCCGCCCGCGCCCGACGCGCGGAACGTATCGATGCGCAGATCGGCCGGATTGATCTCGACTTCACCGATCTCGTCCGCTTCCGGCATCACCGCGACCGTGCAGGCCGACGTGTGAATGCGGCCCTGCGTTTCTGTGGCCGGCACGCGCTGCACACGATGCCCGCCGGACTCGAACTTCAGCTTCGAATATGCGGCATCGCCGGCAATTCGCACGATGACTTCGCGATAGCCGCCGAGATCCGATTCGCTCGCCGACATCATCTCGACCTGCCAGCGGTTGCGTTCGGCATAGCGCAGATACATGCGCAGCAGATCGCCAGCGAACAGCGCGGATTCGTCGCCGCCGGTGCCCGCGCGGATTTCGAGGAAGATGTTGCGCTCGTCGTTCGGGTCTTTCGGCAGCAGCATTTTCTGCAGTTCGACGCCGAGCGTCTCCATACGATCGCGCGCCGCGCGGATTTCCTCTTCGGCGAAATCGCGCATCGACGCGTCGGCGAGCAGTTCCTGCGCGGTGGCTGCGTCGTTCTGCGCCTGTCGCCACAGACCGTAATGCTCGACGACCGGGCCGAGCTCCGCGTGTTCGCGCGTGAGCTTGCGGTATTGGTCGAGGTTGGCGGTGATGTCCTCGCGGCTCAACAGGTCGTTCAGTTCGGCCAGCCGGGTGGTCAGCTGGTCGAGCTTGCGTTGCATGCTCGTTTTCATCGGGCGGGTAGCGGAGCGGACTCCGGAAAGGATGCGGCCAGGGAAAAGGGCGAATGCCCGGGGCGGAAGCACTTCGCGAGCCACGGCGGTGGCGCGCGGGGTGCGGCGAGCACTGCGCCGCTAACGCTCGGAAGAGCCGGAGTGTTTGTAGAAGCCGCTCATCAGCTCGATCAGCTTGTCACGGTTGTCGCTGCTCGCGCGGTTCAACGCGTGAGTAGGACCATGGATCAGCTTGTTGGTGAGCGACTGCGACAGTGCTTCGAGCACTGCGGCCGGATCGTCGCCGCGCGCGAGCATTTTCTGCGCGCGTTCGACTTCCGCGCGGCGCAGCGTATCGGCCTGCGTGTGCATGTGGCGGATCACCGGCACGATGCTGCGCGCGTCGAGCCATTGCATGAAGTTCTGCACGCGCGTTTCGATGATCGCTTCGGCCTGCGCGACTGCGGCCTGGCGCGACGCATTGCCTTCGCGGACGATCGCGCCGAGGTCGTCGACGGTGTACAGGAACACGTCTTCGAGCTGGCCGGCTTCGGGTTCGATATCGCGCGGCACCGCGAGGTCGACCATGAAAATCGGCCGGTGACGGCGCGCCTTGACCGCGCGCTCGACCGCGCCGAGACCGATGATCGGCAGCGTGGACGCCGTGCACGACACGATGATGTCGAATTCGTGCATCCGGGAGGGCAGCTCGGAGAGTGGAATGGCGCGGCCGTTGAAGCGCTCGGCGAGCCGCATACCGCGCTCGGCGGTACGGTTCGCGACGACGAGTTCACGCGGATGTTGCGCGGCGAAATGCGTCGCGCAGAGCTCGATCATTTCGCCAGCACCGATGAACAGCACGCGCTGGTTCGCGATCTTGTCGAAAATGCGTTGGGCGAGGCGTACCGCGGCGGCGGCCATCGACACCGACTGCGCGCCGATTTCGGTGGTGCTGCGCACTTCCTTTGCGACGGCGAAGGTGCGCTGGAACAGCTGGTTCAGGTAGGTGCCGAGAGCGCCGGCTTCGGAGGCGGTGCGAACCGCGTCCTTCATTTGTCCGACGATCTGCGTCTCGCCGAGCACCATTGAATCGAGCCCCGATGCGACGCGGAACGCGTGACGCACGGCTTCGGACTGCGGCAGCGCGTAGACGTGCGGCGCGAGTTCATCGATGGGGAGGTTGTGGTACTTCGACAGCCACTGGACCGAGGCTTCGCGCGCGGCGAGATCGTCGGTCGCGCAGTACAGTTCGGTGCGGTTGCAGGTGGACAGAATTGCCGCTTCCGGCGCATTGGGGGCCATGCGGCCCACCCAGATGCCTTTGAACGTATCCAGAGCGGGCTTGATCTGTTCGAGCGGAAACGCCACGCGTTCGCGCAAGGCGACAGGCGCAGTGTGATGGTTAATTCCGATCGTTAGAAGCTGCATTTGGGGGAGCTATCGTTCAGCCCTATATTATAGCGTTTTCACGATTCTCACATCCTGCACGCGGTATACCCCGCATGTGTCAGCTCTCGCCTGTCTGGGGCTCCGGCGGAATCGCGTCGAGCTGGTAACCGTAACCATAGACCGGCGTCAGCGCGTAGCCAAGCTCCGGGCGTAGCTGCAGCTTGCCGCGCACGCGCGACGCGTGAGTGTCGATGGTGCGCGACTTTACGTCGCGGCGGCGCGACCACACGGTTTCGAGAATATGCGCGCGCGACACCGGTCGGGCCAGATTGTTGAACAGCAGTAGCGCGAGGCGGAATTCCTTTGGCGTGAGGATGACGGTCATCTCACGGAAGGTCACGGCGCAATTCGCCGCGTCGAAGGTATAGCCGCCGATCACGTCGCGCCGGCGTTTGGGCGGCCGGCGCAGGCCCGCGCGGCGTTGCAGCGCCTCGACGCGCGCGAGCATTTCGGGGCCGCGCACTGGTTTGCTGAGGCAGTCGTCGGCGCCGGCGTGCAGCGCGGCTACGATCTGGCACTCGCGCGGTGCCGAAATCAGCATCATGATGGGCAGACCTGGCAGAATGGAGCGCGCGCGCGGGATAACGTCTTCGGCGCAATGGTCGCCGGCCCAGCTTTCGGTGATCAGCAGGTCGAAAAATTCATCGGTGGCGTGCTGCAGGAAGGTGGCGCTGGTGGTGAAGTGAAGGCACACATGGCCGCCGGCGAAAATGAGCCGGTCGACCAGTTTGGCGTGTTGCAGGTCGGGTTCGATAAGGGCGATGCGCATGGCACGGCGTCAGCCGGGCAACGAGCGGAGCGCGAGGTGTTTTCGTCAGGCTTGCAACTTGCCTAAGCACACCCCGACCCCTAAACTCAACCGCTATGCGGAAAGCGCCGTGCTGAACTTCTATAGTTAAAGAGCCCAAAATGCTAGCCTTGGCGGCTCCGTCGGCCTATGAGACGAATCCGAAATTGAACTTGTCCTGTTTCGGCACCCAATCCGGAGCCCACGCCTGATGGGTTGGCCGGGCATTCTCGTTCTCGGCGTCGTGATCGGCCTCACGGGCTGGTGGTTGCACCCGCTGCCCAGGGTGAGCCGCGCGCGCTGGTGGGTCGCGCTCTTGGCCGGCGTGCTCGGCACGAGCATCGCGCGCATGGCCGGCAACGTGACAGGTCTTTTCCATGACGGCGACATGCTCGAGTGGCCGGTATGCACCGCCGTCGCGCTTATCGCCGTCGCCGTAACGGTCGGCCTCTTTTCGCGCCGGTCAATCCGTCGATGAATCCTTGCAGGTAACTCCATGAACGCCCGACTCCCCGAAACCTCCTCCATTCCCGAGCGCCTCGCGAGCCTGCGCGCCGCGATGGCGCGCGAAGGCATCGCCGCTTACCTCGTGCCGTCGGCCGATCCGCATCTGTCCGAGTATCTGCCAGGTCGCTGGCAAGGCCGCCAGTGGCTGTCGGGCTTCACCGGCTCGGCCGGCACGCTGATCGTCACCTCCGATTTCGCCGGCGTCTGGACCGATAGCCGCTACTGGGAGCAAGCGAGCGCGCAACTCGCCGGCACCAGTGTCGAGCTGATGAAGATGACTGGCGGCCAGCTCACGACGCCGCATTTCGAATGGCTCGCACAGAACGTCGCGAGCGGCGGCACGGTCGGGGTGGATGGCGCGGTGCTCGGCGTCGCGGCCGCGCGTGCGCTGAGCGCAGCGCTGAACGCACGCGGCGTGCAGCTGCGCACCGACGTCGACCTGTTCGACGCGATCTGGGCGCAGCGCCCGGCGCTGCCCGCCGACGCCGTCTTCGAGCACTCCGCGCCGCAAGCGGGCGTCGCGCGCGCGGACAAGCTCGCGCAGGTACGTCACGCGATGGCCGACAAAGGCGCGCAGTGGCACTTCATCTCGACGCTCGACGACCTCGCCTGGCTGCTGAACCTGCGTGGCGCCGACGTCAGCTACAACCCGGTGTTCGTCGCGCACGCGCTGGTCGGCGTGGATCGCGTGTCGCTTTTTATCGCTGACGGCAAAGTGTCGCCGGCGCTCGCCGACGTGCTCGCGCGTGACGGTATCAGCGTCGAGCCGTACGCCAAAGCCGCCGACGCGCTCGCCGCGCTCCCAGCCGGCAGCACGCTGCTGGTCGACCCGCGCCGCATCACGTACGGCTCGCTGCAGGCGGTGCCGTCGGGGGTCAAGGTGGTCGAAGCGGTCAATCCGTCCACGTTCCTCAAGTCGTGCAAGACCGCCGCCGATGCCGCGCACGTGCGCGACACGATGGAGCAGGACGGCGCGGCCCTCGCCGAATTCTTCGCCTGGTTCGAAAGCGCGCTGGGCCGCGAACGCATCACCGAGCTGACGATCGACGAGCGTCTGACGGCCGCCCGCGCGCGCCGTCCTGGGTTCGTGTCGCTGAGCTTCGCGACGATCGCGGGCTTCAACGCGAACGGTGCGATGCCGCACTATCGCGCGACCGAAGAGTCGCATGCGGTGATCGAAGGCAACGGCCTGCTGCTGATCGATTCGGGCGGCCAGTACCTGAGCGGCACGACCGACATCACGCGCGTCGTGCCGATCGGCACGCCGAGCAATGAACAGCGCCGCGATTTCACGGTCGTGCTGAAGGGCATGATCGCGCTGTCACGCGCGCAGTTCCCGCGTGGCATCCGCTCGCCGATGCTCGACGCGATTGCGCGCGCGCCGATCTGGCAGGCCGGCGCCGACTATGGTCACGGCACCGGTCACGGGGTCGGCTACTTCCTGAACGTGCACGAAGGCCCGCAGGTGATCTCGCACTACGCGCCGGCCGAACCGTGGACCGCGATGGAAGAGGGCATGATCACCTCGAACGAGCCGGGTCTGTATCGGCCGGGCAAATGGGGCGTGCGCATCGAAAACCTCGTGCTGAACGTGGCCGCCGAAAAAACCGAATTCGGCGACTTCCTGAAGTTCGAAACCCTGACGCTGTGCCCGATCGACACGCGCTGCATCGAGCTGTCGCTGCTGCGCGACGACGAGCGCGCGTGGCTCAACGGGTATCACGAGACGGTGCGCGCGCGCCTCTCGCCGCATGTGTCGGGTGACGCAAAGGTGTGGCTCGAACTGCGCACACAACCGATCTGAGCGTAGCGGCGATCTTCCAAACGGAGCGTGGTGCATGGCGATCAAGGCAGTGGTGTTCGATTTCGGCGGCGTGCTGATCGACTGGAGTCCCGAGTACCTGTACCGCGAGCTGATTCCCGACGAATCGGAGCGCCGCTGGTTCCTCACGCACGTCTGCTCGATGGACTGGGTGATCCGCCAGGACGGGGGGCAGCCGATCGTCGAAGCCACCGACGAGCTGATCGCGCAGTTTCCCGATCACGAATCGTTGATTCGCGCGTTCTACGAGCGCTGGCATCAAATGGTGGCGGGGGTGCTCGACGACGGCATCGCGCTGATGGAAAAGCTCGAAGCGGCCGATGTACCGCTCTTCGGGCTCACCAACTGGTCGGCCGAGACCTTCCCGTATGCGTGGGAGCATTATCCGGTGCTGCGGCGCTTTCGCGACATCGTCGTGTCGGGGCGCGTGAAGCTCGTGAAGCCCGATCCGGCGATCTTCGCCGAGATGCGCCGGCGCATCGAGCTGCAGATGCCCGGCGTCGAGCCGGCCGAGCTCGTCTTCATCGACGACAACGCGAAAAACGCCGAAGCCGCGACGGAGCTCGGCTGGCACGGCGTGCATCACACGAGCGCCGCGCAAACGGAGGCGAAGCTGCGCGAGTTGGGCTTGCCGGTTTGAGCTGAGCGCTGCCGTTACTGTCCCAGCAGATTTTTCAACGCATTGCCGAGGCCTTTGACGGTCTCGCCCGCGCCCTTCGCGACCCCTTCGACGCTGACCCCGAGCGCCTTCGCAAACCCCTCGCCGATGCGCTTGAGGATCCCTTCGCGCACCGAGAACTTCGGATCGCGCAGATCGCCGTCGAGCACGAAATGCAGTGTGATGTTGCCGTCATGCGTCTTCAGCGCGGCGACCGCGGCGCGGGTCGGAATCGACATGAACGTCTCGAGCGGATTGTCGGTTTCGGCGAGCTGCAGATTGTGGACCGTCACCGTGCCGGGCGCGTGCAGGTGATAGTTGCGCACCGTCGATTCGATCGACAGATCGACGGTACCGCCCGTCACCTGCGCGCGCGTGCCGGCCTTCTTCAGCAGATAGGGATCGAGCATCGCGACATCGACACCATGCAGCGTGGTCGTGGTCTGCGAGTCGCGGCTGGCGATCCTGATCCAGCCGTCGAACGTCACGGTGCCGGTATGCGCCGGACCCCTCAGTGAGCCGCGAACGCTGACGTTGGTCGGCTCAGCAAGCGACGGCAGATGCAGATTGTCGACGCTCGCGTTTGCGTTGCTGACCGTGACCTTGAATGGCGGCGGCCCGACGCTCATGTCGTAGAAGTGGAAGTTGCCGTGTTCGAAGCGGATACGGTCGACCTGCTGTTCCCGTGGGATCGACGGCGCTGTGTTAGCGCCGCCCGGACGATCGCCGCGGTTCAGCGATTCGCGCAGATTCGGCAGCAGATTGAGCGAGCCGTCCTTGGTGCGTAGCACGGACATGTCGAAGCCGCGCACGACGACCTCGCGGATATGCATGCGCCGCGCGATCAGATCGCGCACGTCGGGGGTGATCGTGATTTCGTCGGCGCGTAGCGGTTCGCCCGCCGGCCAGCCTGGCGGCGCCTTCAGCACGACGTGGGTCAGGTGTACCGAGGTGAGGCCGACGTCGATACGGTCGGCGCTGCCGAGCGGCCCGAGCGCCGCGCTGACGCGATTCTTGACTTCCTGTTGCGCGAATTGCATCGCGCCGACCGCGATCAGAATCAACGCCAATAGCGTTCCGCCCACGACGACGATCCAGCGCCTGCCCTTCGACATCGCCATGCCTGTGTCTCCTCGTCACGGCGCCGCGCGTCGCGCAGCGCCGTGTTGACCGTCTGTCGTGTGCGCGGGACTTTCACGCGCGCCTGCATCAAGTGACGAATAGCAACGCGCATGCCCCGTGGCCCGTCCGGCATTGCGCCAGAGGGGCCGGTGTGCCCCGCTTATTAGCGCGAGATCGGCTTGTAGCGCAGACGCTTCGGCCGCGCGCCTTCCTCGCCGAGACGAGCGCGCTTGTCCGCTTCGTATTCCTGGTAGTTGCCGTCGAAGAACGTGACTTGCGAGTCGCCCTCGAACGCGAGGATATGCGTCGCGATACGATCGAGAAACCAGCGATCGTGCGAGATCACCAGCACCGAACCCGCGAATTCGAGCAGCGCGTCTTCGAGCGCGCGCAGCGTTTCGACGTCGAGGTCGTTCGACGGTTCGTCTAGCAGCAGCACGTTGCCGCCCGCGATCAGCGTCTTCGCCAGATGCAGACGACCGCGCTCGCCGCCGGACAGATTGCCGACGATCTTCTGCTGGTCGCCGCCCTTGAAGTTGAAGCGGCCGATATACGCGCGCGACGGTGTCTCATACTTGCCGACCGTCAGCACGTCGGCGCCGCCTGAGATCTCCTCGAACACCGTCTTGTTGGCTGCGAGCGCTTCGCGGCTCTGGTCCACATAAGCGAGCTTGACGGTCGGGCCCTGCACGATTTCGCCCGAATCCGGTTGTTCGCGGCCGGTCAGCATACGGAACAGCGTCGACTTGCCGGCGCCGTTCGGACCGATGATGCCGACAATCGCGCCGGCCGGAATCTTGAAGCTGACGTTATCGAGCAGCAGACGATCGCCGTACGACTTGCTGACGTTCTTGAACTCGATCACTTCATTGCCGAGGCGGTCGCCGACCGGAATGAAGATTTCCTGCGTTTCGTTGCGCTTCTGGTAGTCCTGGCTGTTCAGTTCCTCGAAGCGAGCGATACGCGCCTTCGACTTCGCCTGGCGGCCCTTCGGGTTCTGGCGCACCCACTCGAGTTCCTTCTTGATCGCCTTCTGGCGCGCCGACTCCGACGCTTCTTCCTGCTTCAGACGCTCTTCCTTCTGATCGAGCCAGCTGCTGTAGTTGCCCTTCCACGGAATGCCGTGGCCGCGGTCGAGTTCGAGAATCCACTCGGCGGCGTTGTCGAGGAAGTAGCGATCGTGCGTGACGGCGACCACGGTGCCCGGGAAGCGCGTCAGGAACTGCTCGAGCCATTCGACCGATTCTGCGTCGAGGTGGTTGGTCGGCTCGTCGAGCAGCAGCATGTCGGGCTTTTGCAGCAGCAGCTTGCACAGCGCCACGCGGCGCTTTTCGCCGCCCGACAGATGCTCGATCTTCGCGTCCCATGCCGGCAGGCGCAGTGCGTCGGCGGCGATTTCGATCTGCTGCTCGGCGCTGCCGTCGGTGGTCGCGAGGATCGCTTCGTACTTCGCCTGCTCGGCGGCGAGCGCGTCGAAGTCGGCGTCCGGCTCCGCGTAGGCCGCGTAGATTTCGTCGAGCTTCTTCTGGGCATTGAACACGTCGCCGAGACCTTCTTCGACCGCTTCACGCACGGTCTTCTGCGGATCGAGTTGCGGCTCCTGCGGCAGATAGCCGATGTTCAGGTTCGGCATCGGCGTGGCTTCGCCTTCGATCTCCGTGTCCACACCCGCCATGATGCGGATCAGCGTCGACTTGCCCGAGCCGTTCAGACCGAGCAGGCCGATCTTCGCGCCGGGGAAGAACGATAGCGAAATGTCTTTGAGGATCTGGCGCTTGGGCGGCACGATTTTGCCGACCCGGTTCATGGTGAAAACGTATTGGGCCATTTGCTTGCAGTAGACGTTGACGATGCCGGCCGCGTGCGGGCGGGCAGTCGGGGTTGAATGGGTAATCGGTGTCAGGGCCGGGCGGAACATCCGGCGCCGGCCGGCGCGGCGTCGGATTCGACGACGCTGCCGCGCGCGGCGTGTGGTTCAGGTGGCATTGTACTTCGCGGCGGGGGGCAGGCGGCAGGGGCCGGACCGCTGGCGGGCCGCTTCACGGACCGGGTGGTGCGCTGTTTGCGCGCGCTGTGTCGCCGATCTTCGGAGCCATTGCGCGACGCCGCCGTGCGGTGAGCAGGCGGCGGCGTCCAGCCGCAGTGTCAGTTCGCGCGCTGTCCCGTCACCGGATCGAAGAAGTGCAGATGTCGTGCGGGCAGCGCGAGCTGCAGCGCCTCGCCTGCCGCCGGACGATGAGCGTGCGGCAGTCGCGCGGTCACGTCGTGCTTGCCCCAGCGGCCGTGGGCGAGATTGTCCGCGCCGAGAATCTCGCAGGAGTCGACGGTGAGTGTGGCATCGGCCGTGCCAGGGCTCAGATGCTCGGGGCGAATGCCGAGCGTCCATTCGCGGCCCGTCGCGACCTCGCGGCCGATCGACGGCACACCCGCGAGCGGCAGCTTCGGGCCGTTGCCGGCGACGTCGAAGGTAGAACCGTCGTCAGAAACGCGGCCTTCGAGCAGGTTCATCCCCGGCGAGCCGATGAAGCTCGCGACGAACACCGTGGCCGGCCGCTCGTAGACTTCGGTCGGCGCGCCGATCTGCTCGGCGTGGCCCTTGTTCATTACGATCACGCGTTGCGCCAGCGTCATCGCTTCGATCTGATCGTGCGTGACGTACAGGCTCGTGGTCTTCAGGCGCGCATGCAGGCGCTGGATTTCGAGGCGCATCTGCACGCGCAGACGGGCGTCGAGATTCGACAGCGGTTCGTCGAACAGAAACACCGCCGGCTCGCGCACGATCGCGCGGCCCATCGCGACGCGTTGCCGCTGCCCGCCCGACAGTTCGCGCGGCTTGCGTTGCAGCAGCGCGCCGAGTTCGAGAATCTGCGCGGCGGCTTCGACGCGTTTCGCGGTCTGCGCGCGATCGACGCCCGCGATCTTCAGCGCGTAACCCATGTTCTCGGCCACGCTCATATGCGGATATAGCGCGTAGTTCTGGAACACCATCGCGATGTTGCGGTCCTTCGGCTCCAGATCGTTGACGACCTTGCCAGCGATCGAAATGCTGCCGTCGGAGATGCGCTCGAGCCCGGCGACCATCCGCAGCAGCGTCGATTTGCCGCAGCCGGACGGGCCGACCATCACGACGAATTCGCCGTCGGCGACGTCGACGTCGATGCCGTGCAACACGAACTGTTTGCCGTCGTAGGTTTTCTTAACGCTTTGCAGAGTCAGTGCAGCCATGCCGTTCTAGCCTTAATTTTTGAGTGCTTGTCGCGGTCCGCGATACCGCGTCATTTTTCCGAATCCACGAGGCCGCGCACGAACCAACGCTGCATCGTCAGCACGACGACGAGCGGCGGCAGCATCGCGAGCAGCGTGGCCGTCATCACCAGATGCCATTCGGTCGCGGTATCGCCGGAGGCGATCATGCCCCTGATGCCGATCACCGCGGTGATCAGCGACTGCTGGCTGGTGATCAGGATCGGCCACAGATACTGGTTCCAGCCGTAGATGAAGGTGATCACGAAGAGGGCGGCCATCGTGGTCCGCGACAGCGGCAGCACGACGTCCCAGAAGAAGCGCAGCGCGCCTGCGCCGTCGATGCGCGCGGCTTCCATCAGCTCGTCGGGCAGCGTCTTGAAGAACTGGCGGAACAGGAACGTCGCGGTCGCCGACGCGATCAGCGGCAGCGTCAAACCGGTGTACGTATTGCTCAGATGCATCGACGACACCACCTGCACGGTCGGAAAAATGCGCACTTCGACCGGCAGCATCAGCGTGATGAAAATCAGCCAGAACGCGGCGGTGCGAAACGGAAAGCGGAAGTAGACGATCGCGTATGCGGAGATCATCGACACGGCGATCTTGCCGATCGCGATTACGAGCGCCATCACGAGGCTGTTGAGCAGCATGCGGTTGAACGGCGCCGCCGCGTTGCCGGTGCCTTGTGTCCAGATTGTGACGATGTTCTCGAACAGGTGCGTGCTGGGCACGAGCGACAGCGGCACCGTGAACACCTCGTGCTCGTTCATCGTCGCCGCGCAGAACGCGACGTACACCGGAAACACCACCAGCGCGACGCCGATGATCAGCACTGCGTGACAGAACAGGTCGAAACCGCGTCGGTTCTCGATCATGAGTATTGAACCCTGCGTTCGATGAAGCGGAATTGCACGACGGTCAGCGCGACGACGATGATCATCAGCACGACCGACTGCGCGCCGGAGCTGCCGATGTCGAGCCCCTGGAAGCCTTCGGCGAAGATCTTGTAGATCAATGTGCGGGTCGCCTGGCCTGGTCCGCCGCCGGTCGCCGCGTCGATCACCGGGAAGGTATCGAAGAACGCGTAGGTGATGTTGATCACCAGCAGAAAGAACGTGGTCGGCGACAGCAGCGGCAGCGCGATGCCGAAGAAGCGGCGCACCGGACCGGCGCCGTCGATCGCGGCCGCTTCGATCAGCGAGCGCGGAATCGCCTGCAGTCCCGCGTAGAAGAACAGGAAGTTGTAGCTGATCTGCTGCCAGACCGATGCAAGCACGACGAGGAACATCGCCTGTCCGGGGTTCAGCGCGTGATTCCACACGACGCCGTATTTCGCGAGCGCATACGTGACGAGACCGATGCTCGGGTTGAACAGGAACGACCACAGCACCGCGGCGATCGCGGGCGCGACCGCGTACGGCCAGATCAGCAACGTTTGATAGGCCTTCGCGCCGCGCGTCACACGATCAGCGCAGACCGCAAGCAACAGGGAGATCACGAGGCCCGACACGGTGACGAGCGTGCAGAACACGATCGTCGTGTTGAACGACGCGAGATATAAAGGATCGGCGAACAGCTGCTTGAAGTTCGCGAGTCCGACGAACTGGCTCGACGTGCCAAATGCGTCCTGAGTTTGCGTCGATTGCCAGAGCGCGACGCCGGCCGGCCACAGGAAGAACACCAGCGTGATGATCAGCTGCGGCGCGACGAGCAGGTAGGGCAGCGCGCTGGTGCCGAAGTAAGAGCGCTTATCCATCGGGATGTCCAGAGTGTGGTGCAACAACGGGTTCCGGCGCGGTGGCGCCGGAACCCTGCCAGCAGGCGATGCTTAGCTACCGGCCTTTTCGAAGCGGCGCAGCAGTTCGTCGCCGCGCGAGACGGACGAATCGAGCGCCTGTTGGGGCGTCTTCTTCTCCGCCCACACCTGCTCGAGTTCTTCGTCGATCACGGTGCGGATCTGCGGCATGTTGCCCAGACGCAGGCCCTTCGTGAACGGCAGAGGCGGCTTGTTCAGCATCTGGCGGATCGCGGTGTCGCTGCCCGGGTTCTTGTCGTAGAAGCCCTGCTGGCGCGTCAGCTCGTACGCGGCGGTGGTGATCGGCAGATAGCCGGTGTCCTGGTGCCACTTCGCGGCGACCGGCGCCGTGGCCAGATACGCGAGGAACTTCGCGACCCCCTTGTAGACGGCCGGGTCCTTGCCCGACAGCACCCACAGGCTCGCCCCGCCGATGATCGCGTTCTGCGGCGCGCCCTTCACGCTGTCGTCGTACGGCATCATGCCGGTGCCGAAGTTGAATTTCGCGTATTTCTTGATCGTCGCGAGCGAGCCCGACGAGTTCGTGATGATGCCGCAGTCGCCGCTATAGAACTTCGACACCGGTTCGTCCTTGCGGCCGACATAGGTGAACGTGCCGTCCTTCGCCATGCTTTGCAGGAACTGGATGTGCGCGACCTGCAGCGGCTTGTTGAATTCGAGCTGCGCGTCCATGCCGTCGAAGCCGTTGTTACGCGACGCGAACGGCGCCGCGTGCCACGCGCTGTAGTTCTCGAGCTGAATCCAGCTCTGCCAGCCCGACGAGTAGCCGCACGACATGCCCGACGCCTTCAGCTTCTGCGCATCGGCGTGCAACTCGGCCCAGGTCTTCGGCGGCTGGTTCGGATCGAGGCCGGCCTTCTTGAACGCATCCTTGTTGTAGTACAGCACCGGCGTCGAGCTGTTGAACGGCATCGAAATCAGCTCACCGGTCTTCGAGTCGCTGTAATAGCTGGCGATGGTCGGCACGAAGGCCTTCTGATCGAGCGGCACGCCCGCGTCCTTGAAGACTTGCGTGACCGGGACGATGGCTTTCTTCGCCTGCATCATCGTTGCGGTGCCGACTTCGTAGACCTGCAGGATCGCCGGCGCGTTGCCGCTGCGATAGGCGGCGATGCCGGCGGCGAGGGTCTGGTCGTAGGTGCCCTTGAACACGGGCACGATCTTGTAGTCGCTCTGCGATTTGTTGAAGTCGTTCGCAATGTCGTTCAGACGTTCGCCCAGCGCGGCTTCCATCGCATGCCAGAACTGGATTTCGGTCGCGGCGTGAGCTGCCTGGCTGACGCCGATGCTCAATACCGCGGCGACGGAAAGTGAGCGGAACAGCGGCTTGTAATTCATCGATTTATCTCCTGTTCGTAAGGGCGCGGACGCGAATCGCGCGATTCTAGTTGTGTTCGATGACATTCCGGCGTCGGATGCCGTGCGGCGCGGTCCAAGGGTGACGGCGCGCCGGAAGCCGAAATTTAGCATTGGCTGTCACGGAAAGGAAATAAATGGGCGGTGGTTCGGGAGGATCGCGGGCCATGCAGAGCATGGCGAGGTGCCGGATAGTGTGTTGCGCGACCATTACCATGGTTGAAATTTGACGCGTTGCGCAAGTCGTAGCGCGCAAACAAAAAAGCCCGCAACCCCTGAGGGTTCGCGGGCCTTACTCGCGCAGCGCAGTGTGCGCCGCTTCGCGCTTACACGTTGAACAGGAAGTTCATCACGTCGCCATCGTGCACGACGTACTCCTTGCCTTCCGCGCGCATCTTGCCGGCTTCCTTCGCGCCTTGTTCACCCTTGTAGGTGATGTAGTCGGCGAAGCTGATCGTCTGCGCGCGGATGAAGCCGCGCTCGAAGTCGGTGTGGATCGCGCCGGCCGCCTTCGGCGCCGTATCGCCGATGTGGATCGTCCACGCGCGCACTTCCTTCACGCCAGCCGTGAAGTAGGTGTGCAGGCCGAGCAGCTTGTAGCCCGCGCGGATCACGCGGTTCAGGCCCGGCTCTTCCATGCCCATGTCGGCGAGGAAGACTTCCATGTCGGCTTCGTCGAGGTCGGCGATGTCCGCTTCGACCGCCGCGCACACGGCCACGACCGGCGAGCCTTCCGCGGCCGCGAACTTCGTGACCGCGTCGAGGTGCGGATTGTTCTCGAAGCCGTTTTCCTTCACGTTGGCGACGTACATTGTCGGCTTCGCGGTGATCAGGCAGAAAGGCTTGAGCGTGGCCTTTTCTTCATCGCTCAGATCGAGCGCGCGGACTGGCTTCGCTTCGTTGAGTTGCGCGCGGACCTTTTCCAGCACCGCCACGTTCTTCACGGCTTCCTTGTCGTTGCCAGACTTGGCCGCCTTGGAATAGCGCGCGAGCGCCTTTTCGACGGTGCCGAGGTCGGCAAGCGCGAGTTCGGTGTTGATCACCTCGATGTCCGACAGCGGATCGACCTTGTTCGCGACGTGAATCACGTTGTCGTCTTCGAAGCAGCGCACGACGTGCGTGATCGCATCGGTTTCGCGGATGTTCGCGAGGAACTGGTTGCCGAGGCCTTCGCCCTTGCTCGCGCCGGCCACCAGACCCGCGATATCGACGAACTCGACTACCGCCGGCAGGATGCGCTCCGGCTTGACGATTTCGGCAAGCGCCTTCAGACGGGTGTCCGGCACTTCTACGATGCCGACGTTCGGCTCGATCGTGCAGAACGGATAGTTCTCGGCGGAGATGCCCGCCTTCGTGAGTGCGTTAAACAGGGTGGACTTGCCGACGTTAGGCAGGCCGACGATGCCGCATTGGAGGCTCATGGAAATCCTTCAGTGAATCAGTAAGTTGCGTGACGGGCTCGACGCTGCGCGCGGATTCGGAAAGCCTTCGCGTAGGGTGGGGCGCGGCAGGCTCAGCGGAGCGGACAAGTCACCGAATCGGGGCGTTGGCTCGACGATTGGGTGCGAGTTTTCACGGAAAACGCAATTGTAACCCGTTCGCCCGCGCGTACCGGGCGGCGCATTTGCGCATAGCCACTGTAGAATCGTCAGTTCAAAGCCGGTTGAGCTCCATTTCCGGGGGACCAGCGTGCGAATGATGAGATGGGTCGGAATTGGCGTCGCCGCAGCGATCGTAGTTGGCCTGGTCGCGGTATGGGTCGCGCCGGATTTCGACGAAGCCCAGGCCCCCACGGACCGTCAGACGATCGACTGTTTGTCGACCCACCTGTCGCACGAAGATCGCGCTGACATCGCGCGGTTCGCTGACAAGAACGACTACGACTCGTTGTGGAGCGTGTTCGACCGCGTGTTCCCCGACTGCGCGGTGCGCAGCGATCAGCGCGATCGCAAGGCCGAACTCGAGGCGGCCGCATGGCGCAACCTCTCGTCCGATCGCGATTTCATGCGCATGCGCGAGGCGAACGCGGCGCTCGCGGCGAGCGCCTCGACCCGTTAGCACGACCCATCAGGGGCCCGCGCACCGAGCCCGAATGCCGCGCCCGTCGATCCGTCCCCCGCACCCCCCGCGGCTATAATGCGCGCATGAACGCACACCATCAGACCTTTGATGCCGCCGTGATCGGCGGCGGGCTCGTCGGCAAGACCGCGGCGCTCGCGCTCACGCAAGCCGGACTGCGCGTCGCACTGCTCGCGCAGCCTTGCGCGGCGCTGCCCGCCGGCGCTGCCTTCGACTCGCGCGTCTATGCGTTGTCGTCGAGTTCGCAGGCCTTGCTCGAACGGCTGCGGGTCTGGCAGGCGCTCGATCACTCACGGCTCGGTCCCGTCTACGACATGCGCGTCTACGGCGACGCGCATGCCGAACTGCATTTCTCCGCGTTTCAGGCATCGGTGCCGCAGCTTGCGTGGATCGTCGAGTCGTCGGTGATCGAGCGCGCGCTCGATGCCGCGCTGCGCTTCCAGCCGAACCTCACGTGGATCGACACGCGCGCGCAGGCGCTCGATTTCTCCGTCGACAGCGCGAGCGTCGGCCTTGCGAATGGCAACGTACTCGAAGCGGACCTGGTAGTCGGCGCGGACGGCGCGCACTCGTGGGTGCGCGCGCAGATCGGCTCTAAGATGGTGCGCCGCGACTACCGGCAGATCGGCGTGGTCGCCAATTTCAAGGCAGCGAAGCCGCACGGCGAAACCGCGTACCAGTGGTTTCGCGACGGCGAGATCATCGCCTTGCTGCCGATGCCCGACGGCCACGTGTCGCTGGTCTGGTCGGCCCGCACCGAACACGCCGAGCAGTTGCTCGCGCTCGATCCCGAACGGCTCGCCGCCGAAGTCGAGCAGGTGAGCGGTGAACAGTTCGGCGCGCTCGAGTGTGTCACGCCCGCGCAGGGCTTCCCGCTCGCGCTGCAAACCGTCGACCGGCTGGTCGCGCCGCGTGTCGCGCTGGTCGGCGATGCCGCGCATCTGATCCACCCGCTGGCGGGGCAGGGCATGAACCTCGGCTTGCGCGACGTCGCCGCGCTCGCGAGCACGATCGGCGGCAAGGAGTCGTTTCGCGATCTCGGCGACATGGTGCTGCTGCGTCGCTACGAACGCGCGCGCCGCGAAGACATCCGCGCGCTGATGATCGCCACCGACGGCCTGCAGAAACTGTTTTCGGTGCCCGGTCCGCTCGCGCGCGCCGTGCGCAATACTGGCATGGCGTTCGTCGGCGCGCAGCCATTCATCAAGCGCTGGCTCGTGTCGGCCGCGCTGGGGTAAACCGCAACGAGGCGTCGTGCGGATAGCCGATGGCCGGTCACGGGCGCCCGGGACAGGTATCATGACCGGATCGACGCGCTGCGATCCGCCCCCTATCCGGCCCTTATCCGCCCCCGATCGAACCTGATCGAGCCTGATCGGACCTGATCGGACCGATAGGCGGCCAAAGCGCGCGGCCGGAACGTAACGAACGCGCAGATGCGCGAATGACCCCCAGGACTCCAGCATGAAAAAGACTTTCCGCATCGCCGCCGCCGCGCTCGCGATCGCTGCCGTCACGCTCGGCTGCTCGGCGCAGGCCGACCAGACCACCGACAAGCTCAAAGCCACCCTGCAAAACCGTCTGTCCGACGTGACGATCAAGGGCGTGTCGAAGACGCCGATCGCTGGCCTGTACGAAGTGAACCTCGGCACCCAGATCATTTACAGCGATGCGAGCGGCGACTACCTGATGCTCGGCGACATGGTGGACTCGAAGTCGCGCAAGAATCTGACCGAGGCGCGCCTGTCGGAAACCAACCGCATCGACTTCGCTAGCCTGCCGTTCGGCAACGCGGTGAAAGTCGTGCGTGGCAACGGCGCGCGCAAGATCGCGGTGTTCTCCGATCCGAACTGCCCGTACTGCAAGCAGCTCGAAAAAACACTGCAGTCGATCGACAACGTGACGGTCTACACCTTCCTGTACCCGGTGCTGTCGCCGGATTCGACGGCCAAGTCGAAGTCGATCTGGTGCTCGGCCGATCGCGCGAAGGCGTGGGAATCGTGGATGCAGGACCGTCAGGCGCCGACCGCCGCCGCCAGCTGCGACACCGCCGCGATCGACAAGAACCTCGCGCTCGGCCGTTCGATGAACGTCGAGGGCACACCGACGGTGTTCCTCGCCGACGGCCGCCGCCTGCCGGGCGCCGTCCCGGCCGACCGGCTCGACAAGGAACTGTCGGCGGTGCACTGAACATCGCGCTGCACGAAGCGCCATGCACGCCTCGGGCGCGCAACAGATGCAACGTTCAAACGAAAGGAGGCGCATGTAGCGCCTCCTTTCGCATCGAGCCCCGAACTTCTTCGCCTCACTCTCCCGACACTCCCAATCGCCGCCGATGAAGCCGATCCGCTACACCATCGTTCCGAGTAACCCCGCCGCCCATCTGTTCGAAGTCACCGTGACCGTCGCCGATCCCGATCCGGCCGGCCAGCGTTTCATGCTGCCGGTGTGGATTCCGGGCAGCTACATGGTGCGCGAGTTCGCGCGCAACATCGTGACGCTGCGTGCGGTCAACGACGCGGGCCGCAAGGTGCGCGTCGAGAAGATCGACAAGCACACGTGGCAGGCGGCGCCGGTCAAGGGTGCTTTGACGCTGCGCTACGAGGTGTACGCATGGGACATGTCGGTGCGCGCCGCGCATCTGGACGACACCATCGGCTTTTTCAACGGCACGAGCGTGTTCCTGTCGCCGCTCGGCCATGAAGACGCGCAGTGCGTGGTCGATATCCAGAAGCCGCAGGGCGCCGCGTATCGCGACTGGCGCGTCGCGACCGCGCTGCCGGAAGCGCGCGGCACCAGGCGCTACGGCTTCGGCGAGTACCGCGCGCAGAACTACGACGAGCTGGTCGACCATCCGGTGACGCTGGGCGAGTTCGCGCTCGCGACGTTCAAGGCGCACGGCGTGCCGCACGATGTCGTGATTGCCGGCCGCGTGATCGGGCTCGACATGGAGCGGTTGTGCCGCGACCTGAAGCGCATCTGCGAGGCGCAGATCGCGCTGTTCGAACCGAAGTCGAAGAAGGCGCCGGTCGAGCGCTACGTGTTCATGACGCAGGCTGTCACCGACGGTTACGGCGGGCTCGAGCATCGCGCGTCGACCGCGCTGATCTGCAATCGCACCGATCTGCCGGTGCAGGGCCGCGATGCGATGAGCGAGGGCTACCGGACCTATCTCGGTCTGTGCAGCCACGAGTATTTCCACACATGGAACGTGAAGCGGATCAAGCCGGCCGTATTTGCGCCGTACGACCTCGGCGTCGAAAACTACACGTCGCTACTGTGGCTGTTCGAGGGCTTCACGTCGTATTACGACGACCTGATCCTCGTACGCAGCGGCGTGATCTCGCAGGACGACTATTTCGGCCTGCTCGGCAAGGTGATTGGCGGTGTGCAGCGCGGCAGCGGACGCCTGAAGCAGAGCGTCGCCGAAAGCTCGTTCGACGCATGGGTCAAGTACTACCGTCAGGACGAGAACGCGCCGAACGCGATCGTCAGCTATTACACGAAGGGCTCGCTGATCGCGCTCGCGTTCGACCTGACGATCCGCGCGCAGACCGGCAACCAGAAATCGCTCGACGACGTGATGCGTCTGCTGTGGACGCGCTTTGGCCGTGATTTTTATCGCGGCAAGCCAGTGGGCGTCGACGAAAGCGAGATCGAGACGATTTTTGCGGAAGCAACCGGCGCGCAACTCGCCGAACTGTTCGCCGAGGGCGTGCGCGGCACGCGCGATCTCCCGCTCGACGCGTTGCTCGCGCCGTTCGGGGTGACGCTCACGCCGGACGTCGACAAGAACGGCAAGCCGTCGCTCGGCGTGCGGCTGCGCGGCGGCGCTGACTGCGCGCTCGCGACGGTGCACGAAGGCAGCGCCGCGCAGAAGGCGGGCCTTTCCGCTGGCGACGTGCTGATCGCGCTCGACGGCCTGCGCGTGACCGGCGGCAATATCGATGCTCTGCTGGCGCGCTACCAGCCGGGCGCGAAGGTCGAGGTGCACGCGTTCCGCCGCGACGAGCTGCGGGTCACGCAGGTGAAGCTCGACGGTCCCGAAGTGGCGCGCTACAAGCTCGCGGTCAGCGATCACCGACCTGCCGCGCGCAAAGCCCTCGAGCGCTGGCTGACGAAGTGATCGGCGTGCTGGTGGGCCGCACCCGACGGCGGTCCACCGACCGTCGCCTGTCCCGTCATCAATCGGCGGAGGAGGGCGGGGGATTGTTCCACCCATGCAACAATCCGTCGCCGCCGGACGGCTTTTTCGCCGGCCGGTAAAAAAACACAATGACTCCACTCGCGCAACACTGCGCGCCCCCTACTGGAGTCAACCATGACCACGATCCTGCAAATCAACTCGGCAGCCCGTTCGCAAGGCGCGAACTCGACGCTCCTCGTCAACGAACTGACCGAAAAGCTGCAACAGTCGAATCCGGGCGCGCAAGTCGTCGTCCGTAACCTGCAAGCCGAACCGCTGCCGCACCTCGACGACGCCGTGCTCGGCGCTTTCTTCACGCCGGCCGAGCAGCGCACGCCGGAACAGGCTGAGATCGCCGCGCGCAGCGAAGCGCTGATCGCCGAACTGCAAGCCGCCGACGTCATCGTGATCGGCGCGCCGATGTACAACTTCGGCATCTCGTCGCAACTGAAGACGTACTTCGACTTCATCGCGCGTGCGGGCATCACGTTCCGCTACACCGCGAACGGTCCGGAAGGCCTCGTGACGGGCAAGAAGGTCTACGTCGTGTCGGCGCGCGGCGGCAAGTATCTGGGCACGCCGAACGATAGCCAGACGCCGTATCTGAAGAGCTTCCTCGGCTTCCTCGGTATGACCGACGTGAACTTCATCTACGCCGAAGGCCTGAACATGGGCCCGGACGCCGCGACCGCCGCGCTGAGCTCGGCACGCGAAGCGATCGCCGCGGTTTAAGCGGGTTCGTCGTGCCGCATTGCGCCGCTTCGATGCGGCTCAAGCGGTGAAATAAAAAACGCCACGGATGGGTTCACCCTCCGTGGCGTTTTCGCTTGGTATCGCCATCTTCCGACGGCGACGCCGTCACGCAAGCATTTGCGCGTCGTCCGGCAGACGCCAGTCGATCGGCTCGCGGCCGTGCTGCTGCAGATATTCGTTCGCCTTCGCGAAATGGCCGCAACCCAGAAAGCCGCGATGCGCGGACAACGGCGACGGATGCGGCGCCTCCAGCACATAGTGCGACTTGCCGCCGAGCAGCGCGCGCTTGGCCTGCGCATGCGCGCCCCACAGCATGAATACGAGGTTCTGATGCCGCGTAGCCAGTTCGTGGATCAGCGTGTCCGTGCATCTCTCCCAGCCGCGTTTCGCGTGGCTCGCGGCGCTGTCGCGCTCGACGGTCAGCACCGTATTCAGCAGCAGCACGCCCTGTCTGGCCCAGCTGTCGAGGCACCCGTGCTGCGGCGTTGCGTGACCGAGACTCGCGCCGATTTCCTTGAAGATGTTGCGCAACGACGGCGGCGGCCGCACGTGCGGCGCGACCGAAAACGCGAGACCGTGCGCCTGCGGCGTGCCGCGGTCTTCGCCGTGGTACGGGTCCTGGCCGAGAATCACGACTTTCACTTCGTCGGGGCTCGTCAGGCGCAGCGCGCGAAACACGTCGGCCGGATAGATGGTTTTGCCGGCGGCACGCTCGCCGTCGACGAAGCGGCACAGCGGCGCGTAGGTGTCGCTGTCGATGAAGGGTTTCAAATGCGCGCGCCAGGCCGCCGGCAGCGCGGCGAATTGGGCTTCGAGCGTGGGCGGGGCGGCGGTGGCGGTGTCGGTGTCGGCCGAGGCTGCGGCGGGAGCTGGCGCGGCGTCGTCGAACAACGATGCCTGCGGCGAACTGGAGCGGGTACGGGTAGCGGAGGTCATGGCGGGGAAGTGTCGCAGCAAACGCTGGCTAGCTCAAGTTGCGGCGAGCGAGCGCATGAGGTGCCGCGGGTTTCGGCAACCTGCGCCCGTTTCGGGCTTATCCCGCGCGCAACCGATAGCCGCGCTGCGCCTTGCTGATGTCATCCGGCGCGAGGCCGGCAATCCGTTTGCCGAGTTCGGCGGCCAGCGTGTGAAGCGCGGCTTCGTCGCCCGACTTCAGTTCGAGCTCGATCTCCGAGATCGGCGCGCGGCGCGCTTGATCGTCGACTTCGGCGAGCACGTCGCCCTGGTCGATCGCCGCCTCTATCTGAGCGCCGTCGGTGTCGAGCAGCCAGAGTGTGCGGGTGAAATTCGTGTGGAACAGCTCGATCAGCGCAGGCGCGGCCTGTTTCAGAGCGTCTGCGGCGGCGGGTTCGTCGCAGGCGCTCAGCAACGAATCGATTTCGAGCTTCGGGCCGGCGACCGGCATTTCCCATTCGTGCCGGCTATGCAAGCCGTTCGTCGCCGTACCGACCGTCTTGAAGGTCTGCAGCCAGCCGTCCGGCGTCTGCCGCAGACGCAGCGCGCTCTTCGAGGACGCCAGCGTCAGCTGCGGCGTGTCGAAGTAAATGTTCACGAGCTTGATCGCGCGTCCCTGCTTGCCGGCGCGCGCGGCGAACCACTGCGTCGCCGCCTGCACCTGCGATGCCGGCAGGGCCAGCTTGATTTCGCGTTCCATGCTCATGGTACGTGTCCTTGCTTATGCGAGCGCCGTGCTCAGAAAAACATCCGCGCAAGCTCCACGCCCGGCTCGTCCGCGCGCATGAACGCCTCGCCGACGAGGAACGTATGCACGTTGCGCGCGCGCATGCGCTCGACGTCGTCGCGCGACAGGATGCCCGATTCGGTCACGACGATGCGGTCGTCGGGAATCGCGTCGAGCATGCCGAGCGTCGTGTCGAGCGAAGTCTCGAAGGTGCGCAGATTGCGGTTGTTGATGCCGATCAGCGGCGTCTTCAGCGTCAGCGCTTCCTTGAGTTCAGCGCTGTCGTGCACTTCGACGAGCACCGCGAGACCGAGCGAATGCGCGAGCGCTTCGAGGTCCTGCATCTCGGCGGTTTCGAGCGCGGCGGCGATCAGCAGGATCGCGTCGGCGCCCATCGCGCGTGCTTCGACGACCTGATACGGATCGACGATGAAGTCCTTGCGTATCACCGGCAACTGGCACGCGGCGCGCGCTTGCTGCAGATAGGCGACGCTGCCTTGGAAGAACTGCACGTCGGTCAGCACGGACAGACACGCCGCGCCGTGCCTCTCGTATGAACGCGCGATGTCGGCCGGCACGAAGTGCTCGCGCAGCACGCCTTTCGACGGGCTTGCCTTCTTCACTTCGGAGATCACCGCGGCTAGACCCGTCGCGTGCTTCGCGCGAATTGCGCCGACGAAGTCGCGCAGATCGCGCGAGGAGGCTTCGAGCCGCAATTCTTCGAGCGGTACGCTCTGCTCGGCCGCCCGGATTTCTTCGCGTTTGACCGCGATGATGCGGTCGAGAATGTCGCTCATAAATGTCTCGCTACGTGATTACTGCTTGAATTGCTGGGTGAAGCGCACCAGTTCGTCGACCTTCGCGCGCGCGTTGCCGCTCGCGATCGCTTCGCGCGCGAGCACGATGCCGTCCGCGATCGTGGCCGCGACGTTCGCCGAATAGAGCGCCGTGCCGGCGTTCAGCGTGACGATTTCGCGCGCGACGCCGGGCTTGTTGTCGAGCGCATCGAGCAGCATGACCTTCGACTCGTTCGCGTCGGCCACCTTCAGCGTGCGGTTCGACACCATCTGCATGCCGAAGTCTTCCGGATGGATCTCGTACTCGCGGATCTCGCCGTCGCGCAACTCGCCGACCAGCGTGGCGCCGCCGAGCGAGACTTCGTCCATGCCGTCCATCCCGTACACGACGAGCACGTGCCTCGCACCGAGGCGCTGCATCACGCGTACCTGAATGCCGACGAGGTCGGGGTGGAACACGCCCATCAGCTGATTCGGCGCGCCGGCCGGATTGGTGAGCGGCCCGAGGATGTTGAAGATCGTGCGGATGCCGAGCTCGCGGCGTACCGGCGCGACGTTTTTCATCGCCGGATGATGGTTCGGCGCGAACATGAAGCCCATGCCCGTTTCAGCGATCGATGCCGCGACCTGCTCCGGCTGCAGATCGATGTTGACGCCGAGCGCCTCGAGTACGTCCGCGCTGCCCGACTTGCTCGATACGCCGCGATTGCCGTGCTTCGCGACCTTCGCGCCGGCCGCGGCCGATACGAACATCGTCGCGGTGGAAATGTTGAACGTGTGCGCACCGTCGCCGCCGGTGCCGACGATATCGACGAAGTTCGAGTTGTCCTGCACGTCGACGTGCCGGGCAAATTCACGCATCACCGTGGCGGCCGCGGTGATTTCGCCGATGGTCTCTTTTTTGACGCGCAGGCCGGTGATGATCGCCGCCGACATCACCGGCGACAGCTCGCCGCGCATGATCAGGCGCATCAGGTGCAGCATTTCGTCGTGGAAAATCTCGCGGTGCTCGATGGTCCGCTGCAAGGCTTCCTGGGGCGTAATGGACATGATCTCGTCTCTCTTCTGGTCAGGCATTGCGGGAAGCCGGATGATGCGCAGCCCTGCCGCCGACGGCCAGCTTCGACTGCTTGACGAAGTTTTCGAGCAGCGCGTGCCCGTGTTCGGACAGGATCGATTCCGGGTGGAACTGCACGCCCTCGACGGCCAGTTCCTTGTGACGCACGCCCATGATTTCGCCGTCTTCGGTCCATGCCGATACTTCGAGGCAGTCGGGCAGCGATTCGCGTTCGATCGCGAGCGAGTGGTAGCGCGTCACGGTGAAGTGCTTCGGCAGGTCCGCGAACACGCCCTTGCAGTCGGTTTCGATCGTGCTGACCTTGCCGTGCATGATGGTTTGCGCGCGCACGACGCGGCCGCCGAACGCTTCGCCGATCGCCTGATGGCCGAGGCACACGCCGAGAATCGGCGTCTTGCCGGAGAATTCGCGCAGCACCTCGAGCGTGATGCCCGCGTGTTGCGGATTGCTCGGCCCCGGCGACAGGCAGATGCGCTCAGGGTTCAGCCTGGCGATTTCATCGAGTGTGATTTCGTCGTTGCGGTAGGTGCGTACGTCTTCGCCGAGTTCGCCGAAGTACTGCACCAGGTTGTAGGTGAACGAGTCGTAGTTGTCGATCATGAGCAGCATGGTGTGTCTCCGGTCAGAAGTCGCTATCGAGGCCGTCCTGGACCTGCTCGGCGGCGCGCAGCACAGCGCGCGCCTTGTTTTCGGTCTCTTGCCATTCGGATTCCGGCACCGAATCGGCGACCACGCCCGCGGCCGCCTGCACATACAGATTGCCGTTCGCGATCACGCCGGTGCGGATCGTGATGGCCAGATCCATCTCGCCGGTGAACGACAGATAACCGACCGCCCCGCCGTAGAGGCCGCGCTTGATGGGTTCGAGCTCGTCGATCAGCTCCATCGCGCGGACCTTCGGCGCGCCCGACAGCGTGCCGGCCGGGAAGGTGGCGCGCAGCACGTCGAAATTGGTCATGTCGTTCTTGAGCTTGCCTTCGACCGAGCTGACGATGTGCTGCACGTGCGAGTACTTTTCGATCACCATCTTGTCGGTCACGACGACCGAGCCGATCTGCGCGATGCGGCCGACGTCGTTGCGCGCCAGGTCGATCAGCATCACGTGTTCGGCGATTTCCTTCGGGTCGTTCAGCAGCTCGGTCGCGAGCGCGGCGTCGCGCTCGGGCGTGTTGCCGCGCGGACGCGTGCCGGCGAGCGGGCGGATCGTGACGATACGATCCTCGCCGCGCTTTTCCTGGCGCACCAGAATTTCCGGCGACGCGCCGACCACGTGGAAGTCGCCGAAGTTGTAGTAGTACATGTACGGCGACGGATTCAGTGAGCGCAGCGCGCGATACAGCGACAGCGGATTGTCGCGGTACGGCTTGGTCAGGCGCTGGCCGACCTGCACCTGCATCAGTTCGCCGGCGGCGATGTATTCCTTGGCCTTGCGCACGGCGGCCAGGTAATCGTCTTTCGCGAACTCCCGGTAGATCTCGGTGCGCACGCTGGCCGACACGACAGGCGGCTCGACGGTGACGCGCAACCGCTGGCGCAGTTCGCGCAGACGCTGCTTCGCCTTCGTATACGCCTCGGCCTGGGTCGGGTCCGCGTAGACCACCAGATAGAGCTTGCCCGCGAGGTTGTCGATGACGGCGACTTCCTCGGTCAGCAGCAGCTGGATGTCGGGCAGGTTCAGATCGTCCTTCGGCGCGCTGTGCGCGAGCTTCTTCTCGATGTAGCGCACCGCGTCATAGCCGAAGTAGCCGGCGAGACCGCCCGTGAAGCGCGGCAGCCCCGGGCGTTGCGCGACCTTGAAGCGCGCCTGGAACTGCTGGATGAAGGCGAGCGGATCGCCGTCGTGCGTTTCGACGACCTTGCCGTCGCGCACCACTTCCGACACGCCGTTGCGCGTGCGCACAAGAGTGCGCGCCGGCAGCCCGATGAACGAATAACGCCCGAAGCGCTCACCGCCGACTACCGACTCCAGCAGGAAAGAGTTTGCGCCGTTGCGCTCGGTCTGCGCGAGCTTCAGGTACAGCGACAGCGGCGTTTCGAGGTCGGCGAGCGCTTCGGCGATCAGCGGGATGCGGTTGAAACCCTCGTTGGCGAGGGACTGGAATTCGAGTTCGGTCATGTTCCGATCCTGTACGGTGGTCCGGCGGCAGCAAGCGTCGGGCAAAGCGGGGCTGAGCGCCTCCGGTCAGAGCATGGGTCGACGTTCTCGACACGATAATACCGACCGGCGCGGGTCTTCCATCGGCGCGTGCGAGCGGTGCCGGTGAGCAACGGTACCTTGCGGGTACGCGCAGGCCCAATCAGCCGATGCAGCAGCGCAAATACAGAACGATGGAAAAAGCGCGTGAGCGCAGCGAAGTAAAAAACGGTTGCCGAAGACAAGCTTCAGCGTACCTCAGGCGAGGTTAGCGCGACCAGCGACGCCAGGGCCAGGCTCCCCGGTCGATGCTAATCAGACTCCGTTTTTTATTCAGAAACATGAGGATGAAGGACTGTTAAGTCGTGGATTGGTGCGCTGCGATCGCCTTGGCGGCGTCGAGCAGCGAGGCAACTATACCATCGGATTTTATTGTTTGTATAGCTTGGCCGTGGTTGTAGCCGTAGGGCACGGTCAACGTCGCCATGCCGGCCGCGCGGCCCGCCAGCGCGTCGTTTTCCGAGTCGCCGATCGCGACCGTGGCGCTCGGCTCGACGCCGAGTTGCGCGGCGGCGGTCAGCATCGGCAGCGGGTCGGGTTTCTTTTTAGCGAGACTGTCACCGCCGAGCACGACGCTGAAATACTGCGCGAGTCCATATTGCTGCAGCAATTCGAGCGCGAAGCGGTGCGGCTTGTTGGTCACGCAGGCGAGCTTCAGGCCCGCGTCGCGCAGCGCGCGCAGACCGGCTTCGACGTCTGGATAAAGCCGCGTGTGCACGCCATTGATCTTCGCGTACTCGGCTTGATAGATCGCGAGCGCTTCGTCGAAGCGCTCTTGCGCGTGTTCGGTTTCGAAGCGCGGCGCGAGCACGCTGCGGATCAAATGCTCCGAACCCTTGCCGACGTAGCCGACCACTTCCTCGCGCGTCGTTTCTTCCGCGTCGAGCTGAGCGAGCATGCCGTTCAGGCCGGCGGTGAAGTCGTCGGCGGTGTCGATCATCGTGCCGTCGAGGTCGATGATCGCGGCTTCGAGGCGCGGGCCGGTGAAGGACGGGGCGGGGTACGGAGCGGTCATCGTCGGATCAGCGCTGGACGGTGGCGAGGGCGGCGCGCATCTTGTCGATCACGACCTTGTGATCGGGCTGGCCGAAGATTGCCGAGCCGGCCACGAACGTGTCCGCGCCGGCCGCCGCGATTTCCGCGATGTTGTCGACCTTCACGCCGCCGTCCACTTCGAGATGGATCTCGCGGCCGGTGCGCTCGTTGTACGCGTCGATGCGCTTGCGCGCTTCGCGCAGCTTGTTGAGCGCCTCGGGGATGAACGACTGGCCGCCGAAGCCCGGATTCACCGACATGATCAGCACGAGGTCGACCTTGTCCATCACATGATCGAGATAGTTCAGCGACGTCGCCGGATTGAACACTAGGCCGGCCTTGCAGCCGTGATCGCGGATCAGCGACAGCGTGCGGTCGATGTGATCCGACGCTTCCGGGTGAAAGCTGATCAGGTTCGCGCCGGCTTTCGCGAAGTCCGGCACGATGCGGTCGACGGGGCGCACCATCAGGTGCACGTCGATCGGCACATCGACGTGCGGGCGGATCGCTTCGCAAACGAGCGGGCCGATGGTCAGGTTCGGTACGTAGTGGTTGTCCATCACGTCGAAGTGGATCCAGTCGGCGCCAGCGGCGACGACGTTGCGGACCTCTTCACCCAGACGGGCGAAATCGGCGGAGAGAATGCTGGGGGCGATGCGAAATTGCGTCATGACGGGGGCGAATGCAAGCGGGAAAGCGCCATTTTACCGGTTTTGCGCGTGCGGACCGGCGTGCGCGCAGCGCCTGGCGTGGCGGAATCGCTCGATGAAACGTTGCAAAGCGGCGGCGCAATAATGGCATCGAAAGGCAGCGCGGCAAGCGGCCGTGTCTCAACGTCTTAGACACTCCTGGCCGAAAGGCGCGTCAGGTTGCGGCCATGCCGCGCATCAAGCAGAATGCCACTCCATGAGCGCCGCATCGCCGCTGCACCTGCAGACCATTGGCGTTCGGGGCCTCCCACGATTTTTCACAGCCCGTTTGATCAGATCGGAATCAGGATGAGCCAGTACGAATTCAGCGTGTCGGCGCAGGTGCAATACCTGCCCGAAGAATCGGACCCGGAGCGTCGCCAGTACGCCTTTGCCTACACGCTGACCATCCGTAACACCGGCCAGGTGCCTGCACAGTTGATCGCGCGTCATTGGATCATCACCGACAGCGAAAACACCGTACAGGAAGTCAAAGGCCTGGGCGTGGTCGGTCATCAGCCGCTGCTCAAACCGGGTGAGCATTTCGAATACACGAGTTGGGCGGTGATCGCGACGCCGGTCGGCACGATGCGCGGCGATTACTTCTGCGTGGCGGAGGATGGCGAGCGCTTCGAGGCGCCTGTGCCGGAGTTCGTATTGCGCATGCCGCGAACGTTGCATTGAACCGGCGCGGCGCTGCGCGGTCTTTAATGAGTTCGTGTGGGCGCGCGACGCAGCGGGCAGTTGAGTAGCAGGTTGGATGAGCGCTCGGGCGAGCACTTGATGCACGAGGGGTTGCGCGGTGTTGCGTGCAGCCCGCTGGCCAGGGTCAATGCGGCTTTTGCTGTTGGGACCGGTCCGCCGACCTCGCACGTCCCGCTTTTTTCTTGCCGGACGACGTCCACACAACGATAAAGACGAGCAGGAATAGCGCGACCAGCGATTCCAGCGCGAAGATGAGCATCGGGTATTCGTCGAACAGATCAGACATGGCGGTTTCCATCAAGAACGAACATTGTATGCGTTTTATCCGCAGGGCCGGCGCGTGGCTCGGAGCATTGTCGGTTGCAGTGTTGCTTGCCTCCTGCGGGGGCGGCGGCGCGATCCGGCCTTCACCGCCGAGCGGCGCGGCGATCATCCCTGGCCAGATCGCGTCGGCGCGCCTGACCGCGGTTGCATGGCAACAGGTGCCGGGCTGGCAGGACGACTCGCTGATCGGCGTGACCGCCGCGTTGCGGCAAAACTGCACGAGGCTCGCGCGTCAGCCGAACTGGTCGCGTGCCTGCGCGGCGGCCGTGCAAATCGACGATCTCGACGTCACCAGCGCGCGCGCCTTCTTCGAAGCCTACTTCACGCCGTTCCAGCTCGCGAATAGCGACGGCACGCTCGACGGTCTGGTCACCGGTTACTACGAGCCCCTGCTGAGGGGCTCGCGCACGCGGCACGGCGTATATCAGACCGCGCTATACCGCTGGCCCGCCGCCTACCGCGCGGGGGCGCCGTTGCCGGCGCGCGCCCAGCTCGAACGCTCGGGCGCGCTCAGCGGCAACGAACTCGTGTGGGTCGACGATCCGATCGAAGCGTTCTTCCTGCAGGTGCAAGGCTCCGGGCGCATCGTGATGGAAGACGGCAGTGTGATGCGAGTCGGCTTTGGGGGGACCAACAATCAGCCGTACAAGTCGATCGGCCGCTGGCTGCTCGATCATGGCGAGATCACGCCGGCGCAGGCGACGATGCAGGGCATCAAGGCATGGGCCCGCGCGAATCCGACGCGCGTCGATGGCCTGCTCGACACCAATCCGCGCTTCGTGTTTTTCCGCGAGATGCCGTCGGCCGAAAGTGTGCCGAGCGGCGGCGCGGACGGTCCGATCGGCGCGCTCGGCGTGCCGTTGACGCCGGAGCGCTCGATTGCGGTCGATCCGAGCGCGATTCCGCTCGGCACGCCGGTGTTCCTGCAGACCACGCGGCCGCTGACGAATTCGCCGATGAACCGTCTCGTGTTCGCGCAGGACACTGGCACCGCGATCAAAGGTGGCGTGCGCGCCGACTACTTCTGGGGCCTCGGCGACGATGCCGGCGATCTGGCTGGCAAGATGAAGCAGGGCGGCCGGATGTGGTTGCTGCTGCCGAATTCGTGAGGCGGTGGGGTGGAGACGAAGCGTGACTGCCGCTTGAATCGCAGCAGTTTTCGCGAGGCGGGTTTGAGGCTGCTGCGAAGCCGTCAATAGATGTCGTTGAGATCGGCGTCACGTGTGGATCAGGATCCGTGCGTGACGCCGTTTTTCGTTGGGCTCTTACGCTGCGCGGCGTTGCGCGTGGCCCGAGTTAGAGGCCCGACTTGCGCTTGTCCACCACGCGCCGTGCCTTGCCCACCGAGCGCTCGATTCCGTTCACCGGCAGCACGTTCACCACGGCGCTCACGCCAATCAGCGCCTTGATGTCGTAAGCCAGCGCGTTTTTCGCGGCGGTTAGCGCGGCGGTATCCGGCGCGCTTTCGGGGCACGGTTCGACGTTCAGCGTCAACACGTCGAGCGGCCCCTCCTTCGTCAGCACGATCTGATAGTGCGGCGCCAGCGCGCGCTGCTTGAGCAACAGTTCTTCGATCTGCGTCGGGAACACATTGACGCCGCGCACGATCATCATGTCGTCCGAGCGGCCCGTGATCTTTTCCATACGCCGCATCGTGCGGGCGGTGCCCGGCAGCAGGCGTGTGAGATCGCGCGTGCGGTAGCGGATGATCGGCAGCGCTTCTTTCGTCAGCGACGTGAACACGAGCTCGCCGAGTTCGCCATCGGGCAGCACCTCGCCCGTTTCGGGGTCGATGATCTCGGGGTAGAAATGGTCTTCCCAGATCGTCGGGCCGTCTTTGGTTTCGACGCACTCCGAGGCGACGCCCGGGCCCATCACTTCGGAAAGACCGTAGATGTCGACCGCGTCGATGCCCATCCGTTTTTCGATCGCCTCGCGCATATCGTTGGTCCACGGCTCAGCGCCGAAAATGCCGATGCGCAATGAGCAGCTGGCCGGGTCGATACCCTGGCGTTCGAATTCGTCGGCGATCGACAGCATGTAGCTCGGCGTCACCATGATGATGTCGGGCCGGAAGTCCTGGATCAGCTGGACCTGCTTTTCGGTCTGGCCACCGCCGAACGGAATCACGGTGAGCCCCGCGCGCTCGGCGCCGTAATGCGCGCCGAGGCCGCCCGTGAAGAGGCCGTAGCCGTAGCTCACGTGCACCTTGTCGCCGCGCTTCGCGCCGGCGGCGCGCACCGAACGGGCGACGAGATTCGCCCAGGTGTCGATGTCGCGCGCCGTATAGCCGACGACAGTCGGCTTGCCGGTCGTTCCGGACGACGCATGGATTCGCGAAATCTGCTCTTGCGGCACGGCGAACATCCCGAACGGATAGTTGTCGCGCAAATCCTTTTTCGTCGTGAACGGAAACCGAGCGAGGTCCGCGAGCGACTTGACATCGCCCGGATGGACGCCGGCTTCGTCGAACTTGCGCCGATACACCGGCGAATTTTCATACGCATGGGTGAGCGACCATTTGAGCCGTTCAAGTTGGAGCGTGGCGAGCTCGTCGCGGCTGGCGGTCTCGATCGGATCGAGCGGAAGAGCGGTGCTCATCGAATGTCTCCTTGCTGCCTCAGTATCTAAGTCTGATATGTGACGCATTGGCGCCAGAGCGCCACGCGGACAATCGTCCGCGTGGGCGGTTCTGGCTGGCCGCCGTCAATTGTTAGTCGCCGGTGGGAATCAGGTTACCCTTGATTTGCGCCGACTTGCCGCGAAACATTGCGACGGTCTCGCCGGCGCGATTCGTGACGCGAATATCGTAGATTCCAGTGCGCCCGCTCAATGTCTGTTCGACCGCTTCGGCACTCAGCACGTCGCCGCCGTGGACCGGCCGCAGATACTCTATAGAGCAGCCGGCCGCGACCGTATTGATGTTGTAGGTGTTACAGGCGAACGCGAAGGTCGAATCGGCGAGTGTGAAGATCAGGCCGCCGTGGCAGATCTGATGGCCGTTCAGGAAGTCGTCGCGCACCGCCATGCGCAGCCGCGCATAGCCGGGGCGCACTTCGAGAATCTCGAGCCCGAGCGCGCGACTGCAGGCGTCGTTTTCGTACATTGCGGCGGCTGTCGCGCGGGCGAGTTCGTCTGCCGTCATCTGGTCGGGGCGGGTGGTTTGTGTCGACATCTCAACGTCCCTCGAAACGCGGCGCGCGTTTTTCGATAAATGCCTGCACGCCTTCCGCGTAATCGTGCGAGGCGCCTAGTTCGCGCTGCAGATCGCGCTCGAGATCGAGTTGCTGGTCGAGCGTTTGCGTCGTGCCGGCACGCATCGCCCGCTTGATCGCAGCGATCGCGCGCGTCGGTTGCTGGGCGAGCTGGGCACCGAGTTTTGCCGCTGCCGGCGCTAGTTCAGCGTCGTCGAGCACTTGCCAGATCAAGCCCCAGCTTTCGGCTTTTTCGGCGCTGAGCTTGTCGCCGGTGACCGCGAGGCCGAGCGCGCGGGCCATGCCAACGCGCTGCGGCAGAAACCACGTGCCGCCCGAATCCGGCACGAGGCCGATCTTCACGAACGCCTGGATGAAACTCGCGGAGCGAGCCGCGAGCACCAGGTCGCACGCGAACGCCAGATTGGCGCCCGCACCGGCAGCCGTGCCGTTGACCGCCGCGATCACCGGAAACGGCAGCGCCTGCAGACGGCGGATCAGCGGATTGAAGTATTCATCGATCACGGCGCCGAGGTCGGTCATGGCGCCGGGCGTGAAATCGAGGTCGGCGAGATCCTGGCCGGCGCAGAAGCCGCGGCCTGCGCCGGTGAACACGAGCGCACGGGCGCCGGACTTTTCGACCTGGTCGAGCGCCGCGCGGAGTTCCTGATGCATCGCGCGCGTGAAGCTGTTGAGCTTATCCGGGCGGTTCAGCGTGATGGTGGCGACGTGGCTCGATGAGTCGATGTCCAGCCGGATCGCTTCATATGACATGGGGTGTCTCCTCAAACTCTCTTTGGCCGATGGGCGCGGTGGCTCGGCTGGGGGCGGCGCGTGATGCCGACCGGATGTTTGATGTTAGTCAGAGCGCACGACCCGGTCCATCTGCCGAACGGCATAGGACGAAGTCGTGCGTAGCGTTGAAGCCGTGTCTTACGCCTTTCAGCCAGCTACCGCCGGCGCCGCTTTCGGTTCAACATGAACGCGGCTTTGAACGACACGGAAGCGGTTCGCGACGAAAGCGGCATCGGCCAGCGCGGCATTGGCGGCCGGGTTGGCGCCGGTGCCGTGGAAGTCGGAAAAAGCCGCGGACTGGTTGACGAACACACCGCCGGTCAGGTTGATCGACAGCGCGACACCGCCGCGAATCGACGCTTCGTACGCGGTTTCGAGCACCGCGTCGTCCGTGCTGTAGACCGCCAGCGTCAGCGCGCCATGCTCGGCGGCGATGTCGCCAGCGAGCTCGAGCGACTGCGCGGTCGAGTTCGTCGCAATGACGAACGAGATCGGCCCGAACCATTCTTTCGTGAACCGGGCGTGATCGGTCGCGGCGTCGAGTTGCAGTACGAGCGGCGTGCGCACGCGAGCGCCGGCAAAGGCCGGATGTTCGAGAGTCTGGCTCGCGACGAGAACGCGGCCAAGTTTGGCGGCTTCATCGATGCGCTGCACGACGCCTTCGTTCTGGATCGCGCCGAGCAGTTCGACAGCGCGGGCCGGGTCGGCGACGAGCTTTTGCACCGCGCCGGCAAGCGCCTGGGCGACATCGTCGAAGCTGAGCGTGCCTTCTGCGGTGCGAATGCCGCCGCGCGGCACATAGATGTTTTGCGGCGCCGTGCACATCTGGCCCGAGTACAGAGCCAGCGAGAACGCGATGTTGCGGACGGCCGCCTTGATGTCGTCGACCGAGTCGATGACGATCTGGTTGACGCCGGCTTTCTCGGTATAGACCTGCGCCTGGTGCGCGTTGCGCTCGAGCCAGGTGCCGTTCTGGGTGCTGCCCGTGAAGTCGATCAGCTTGATCTCGGGGCGCTGTGCCAGTTGCTGGACGAGGGCGCCGTCGTTCGGGTCGGTGGCCAGCAGCGTGACGACGTTCGGATCAAAGCCCGCTTCGCGCAACACGTCGCGCGCGATGCGCACGGTCAACGCGAGCGGCAGGATTGCGCCCGGATGCGGCTTGACGATTACCGTGTTGCCGGTGGCTAGATCGGCGAACAGGCCGGGATAGCCGTTCCACGTCGGGAATGTGCAGCAGCCGAGCACGAGACCGATGCCGCGCGGCACGACGGTGTAGCGCTTGTGCATCGCGAGCGGCGGGTTTTTGCCTTGCGGTTTTTCCCAATGCGCGTCGGCAGGAATGCGACGCAGTTGATCCCAGGCATACGCGACCGCTTCGAGCGCGCGATCCTGCGCGTGCGGGCCGCCTGCCTGGAAGGCCATCATGAACGCCTGGCCGGTCGTGTGCATCACGCTGTAGCCGAGTTCGAAGCTGGCGCGATTCAGACGCGCGAGGATTTCGAGGCTCACGCCGATCCATGCCTGCGGGCCGGCCGCGCGCCACTCGCGTTGCGCCGCCGTGGATGCGGCGATAAGCGCGCCCGGATCGGCTTTCGGGTAACGCACGCCGAGCGGGAAGCCGAACGGCGAGACTTCCGCGCCGACGGTTTCTCCAGTCGACGGTTGGTCGAGGTCGAACGTCTTGTCTAGATGCGCCTTGAACGCGGCTTCGCCGTCCGCGTTGGCTGTTTCCCCGTACACTTTCGGACTGGGCATCTCGGCGAACGGGCTCCAGTAGCCGCGCGTTTCGAGCGCGGCGAGCGCTTTGTGCAGCGTGTCTTCGTGCTTGGTGAATAGCGGATGTGTCATGGCAAAGGGGGCTCGGCTGTACGTTGGGGGAAAAACTGTCAAATAATTGACCGACCGGTTGGTTGGGGAATGGTAGCATCACTACGAACGATGCGCGAAGCGTTTTTCGCGTGCGATTAACCCTTATGGAGGCGGCATGGCTTACGAAAACATTCTGGTTGAGACGCGGGGACGGGTCGGACTGATTACTCTCAACCGTCCAAAGGCTCTAAATGCACTGAACGACGCGCTGATGGACGAACTGGGCGCCGCGTTGCGCGAGTTCGACGGCGACGAATCGATTGGCGCGATCGTCGTAACGGGCGGCGAGAAAGCGTTCGCGGCCGGCGCGGATATCGGCATGATGGCGTCTTACACTTATATGGATGTCTACAAGGGTGACTACATCACGCGAAACTGGGAAACGGTTCGCTCGATTCGTAAGCCGATCATTGCCGCGGTGGCGGGCTTCGCGCTCGGAGGCGGCTGCGAACTCGCGATGATGTGCGACATCATTTTCGCCGCCGACACGGCGAAGTTCGGTCAGCCGGAAATCAAGCTCGGGATCATGCCGGGCGCGGGCGGCACGCAACGCTTGCCGCGGGCGGTGTCAAAAGCGAAGGCGATGGACCTTTGTTTGACCGCCCGTTTCATGGATGCCGCCGAAGCGGAGCGCGCCGGACTGGTTTCGCGCGTGATCCCGGCGGCATCGTTGCTTGACGAAGCGGTTGGTGCGGCTGCCACTATCGCGGAGTTCCCGCTGCCAGCGGTGCTGATGGTCAAGGAGTCGGTCAATCGAGCCTATGAAACGACGCTCGCGGAGGGCGTGCATTTCGAGCGCCGCCTGTTCCATTCGCTCTTCGCTACCGAAGACCAAAAGGAGGGCATGGCCGCGTTCGTAGAGAAGCGCAAACCGGTTTTCAAGCACCGTTAATACGCTTGTCAAAATATCGCTTGCAAGTCGCAATGGCGGCGACTAGAATTCCGCTCTTTCGTGCTCCGGACACCGGAGCGCGGGGAAGCGGGAAGCCTTTATGGCGAGGGCTTCAGCGGCGTGGGCAGGTTAAGCGGGTGATAAAAACCTGTTGACGATCCGGCGGAAGTTCTCCATAATCTCGTTTCTCTGCTGCAG